>PMBF01000119.1:85202-133058 GCA_003152875.1 Ignavibacteriota bacterium
ATGCCCTATTATCACTACCACGGACGGCTCGTCTATTTCGCGGCCTTCAAGAACCACATCGGCTTGTATATCCCATCGCCCATCATCGAAGAGCATGAAGATGAGCTTGCAGACTACGAGACCTCGAAGGGAACGGTTCGGTTTCCAATAGGCAAGCCACTTCCCGTTNNCTCACGGTGAGTTCCGTGGCGTTCTTATCCTTGAGCCGTACTTTAGTATCTACCGGCGAACCATTTCACGAAGTCGCGGATGTAAGCGACTTTCACAATGTGAGACCGATGAATGCGGATGAAGTTCGACGGATCGAGCTTCGATTCCAGTTCATTCAACGACACACGTCCGCAGGAATTTACCGGGAAGGGACAATCATGAGAAAAGCACCAAAAGATGTCGACGCCTATATTGCTGGTGCTCCAAAAGACGCACGAGCCCAGCTTGTCGCCCTCCGAAAGGTCATCAAGGACACCGCGCCCGAGGCTGAAGAGCGCATCAGCTACAGTATGCCCTATTATCACTACCACGGACGNNTTCCAATAGGCAAGCCACTTCCCGTTTCTCTCATCAAGAAGGTGATCAAGGCGCGGATTCAAAAAATCGAGAACCCCGGAAAGAGAACGAAACGACCCACATCATAGACGAAGGCACCGTACGCATAGTCATCCCGGCTCACCAGCGGCGGCTTTTGACGGTGATGCAGAGGTGCAAGTGAGAGCAGTCTTACCGATAAATCTTCAGGTCGCTCAGAAGTTTTTCGGCACCCAGGACTTCTTCAAACGGGACAAGAACGAGATCGGATCCTACCAACGGATTCGGCGTGAGTCGACCGATAAGCGTGACAGGAACGCCCGCCCGTGCGACATAGAAAGGACGAAATCCCTTCTCCTCGAGCGCTGTACATGCAATACCCGCCAGTCGCTTATCCGTCGACTTGAACACGCCTGCATGACCTTCATGAATATCGTAGGCGCTGTGTCGGACGCAAAAGAATAACACGCCCAAAGTGACACCGCATTTGTCACAAAAGGGTTGGCGGCAAATCAGGCAAACGCCATCGGCCGACTGGTCCGGGTGGTTACTGCAAAACATCTCCTCCCGAAGGAGATTGCCACACGATGGACAAAAATCATCATCTTCGTGAACTGCCGCTCCGCAGCGTGCGCAAGTATATTCCTGTTCAGAAGGGACCGGCACAATCAGGTTTTCGATTATGGATGTGAGATGTGTAAGGTCCGGGACTAGATACCCATCCTGGCGAGGACTGTGCAGATGTAGTTGACGTCCTCGACAAGCTTCGGGTAGGAAGCCTCAAAACCGCGGACTGAAGCGGACAATCCGTCGATCGCGAGCTTCAGGAGTGTCGGGTTCTTCTCCTGCCGTGTTGCCTCGTGGGTTGACCGCTCCATGAACCCGGAAATGCTCTCCGCATGTTCGGCCTTGGTCTCAGCAAGATTGCTGATCTCCGATTTGAGCGAGCCAAGGAGACGAAGTAGCTCACCCCGGTCGACTTCGGTCAGAACCTTCGTCCTGCGGATCTTGTTTTCAATGCTGCTCAGAGTGTTTTTGATCATCACAATGCTCCCCGGTTCTGGAAAACACTTCAAAGTGCTGGAAATGGCTTCATGAAGAGAAGCGCCCATTCGTGCCCTCTGGAAGCGGCGGCAATGCAGCAGCTCCAAAATACGCTGAATCCGGAGGTAATGCAATGAACGAAGTTGGACCACCGGACCCAGCGGGTGGGACCCGCAAATTGCAATGGGGTTCGGGGCCTGAAGTCGACCGGTTTCAGGCAAGAATATTCCAAACCGCGGACAGCATCAGCTTGATGAAGGGTGAAAAGCAATGACTCATCCCGGCCGGATTGACGTATATCTCCCGAACTTCGGCATCCTCCAGGGGGCCCACGTGAGGCTCGAGCCGCTCACCGCCGACCATCTGGACGCCCTCTGCGCAGTGGGGCTCGATCCCGAACTCTGGAAGGTCACCACGTCGCGGGTTCGCTCCAGGGAGGAGATGCGCACATACATTGCCACGGCCCTGGAAGCCGTCGAGGCCGGCACGGCGGTTCCCTTTGCCACCGTGCTGCTGCCGGAGGAAACTGTGGTGGGTTCAACACGGTTCGCGAACATTGACGGGAAGCACCGCAGGGTGGAGATAGGCTGGACGTGGGTGGGCCGCCCTTGGCAGCGAACGGCTGTGAACACCGAGGCGAAGTACCTTATGCTCCATCATGCCTTCGAGGAATGGGACTGCCTCAGAGTGGAGTTCAAGACCGATGCCCTGAACAGCCAGTCGCGGACCGCTCTTATGCGACTGGGCGCGAAGGAGGAGGGAACGCTTCGCAGCCATATGGTGACCGACAGCGGGCGGGTACGCGACACGGTCTACTTCAGCATCATCGCCTCCGAGTGGCCCGAGGTGAAGCGCCGTCTCGAAGGCCGACTGGCCGGCTCATGAATCGGGGAGAGGCGGCCAGGGGCCAGCGGCTCAAAGGCCGGAAGCGTTACAGGTGGTACTTCTCCTGATAGGCGGCCAGCGCTTTCTCGAGGTCGTCCTTCGCCTCCAGGATGAGTTTCATGGTCAGAGTCCTAGTGATCTTTGTTGAATGACTTGTAGAATTCCTGCAGAACGTAGAAGGCCTTCTTCTTCTGACCTCGATCCGAGATCAGTCCCTTGCGGTTATGGAAATCCTGGATCCCGGGAAGCTGACGGCGCGGAGACCGGAAATCCATCAGGATCCAGGGACTCATGCCGCTGAGGGAGGGGATGCGGCTCAGCATCGGTATCTGGTGGCGGTAGACGCGCTCCTGGAATTCCTCGGTCCAGATGGTGAGAGAATCGCCGTGGTTTCCGTACGGCGCTTCCCCTCCAAGCTCGCTCATGATCAGCGGCTTGTTGAAGGCTACCTTCCATTGCACTGAATCCGCCTTCTCCGGCGTCCCATCGTACCAACCGATATATTCATTGCATCCCAGAACGTCGACAAATTCCCCCAGGGGATCATCGATCATCTCCGTTGTGCGGTCCAGATACCGGCGCTCCATTGCCGCCGTCAGGAGGCGTGTCGAGTCGGAGTGCCGGGCCTCTCTCAGCAGCCCTTTCAGGAACTGGAGTCGCGCATCACCCAGGGGGGTCTCGTTCGCCATGGACCAGAGGACCACCGAGGCACGGTTTCTGTCGCGCGCGATCATCTCCCGGAGCTGGTTGAGGGCGTTCGCGTAGGTTGACGGGTTCTCCCACTGAATGGTCCAGTAGACCGGGATCTCGGACCAGACCATGAGTCCCAGACTGTCGGCCATGAGGGTCATTTGTTCGTTGTGCGGGTAGTGCGCCAGACGCACAAAGTTACATCCGAGCTCTTTCGCCCACCCCAGGAGTGTGAGAGCATCCTCCCGGCTGTTCGCCCTTCCGGAGCGGAACGGCGCCTCTTCGTGGATGCAGATTCCTTTCAGGAAGACCGGACGTCCGTTCAGGAGGATCTTCGTTCCTTCGGTTTCGATGGTGCGAAACCCGATTTTCTCGGACACTGTGTCGCCGCCGGCAGAGATCCTCACCCTGTACAGCCTCGGATGATCCGGAGACCAGGGAGACACCTCCGCCCTGAACGCGAAGCGGGCGGAGCCGGAGTCATCAGTCTGGACCGAGATCCTGGCATTGACTTCAGGAATCTCGACGCTGACGCGTTCCTGCAGCCGGGGCCCGTTCAGCTTCACCCATCCCGAAATCTCTCCCGCCTTCTTCAGATGCACCGCGTAGTCTTCGAGGAACGTCCCGGGAGTTTCAATGATCGCCACGCTTCTCGTCAAACCCCCATAGTTCCACCAATCCGTAATCAAGGTCGGGACACATTCCAGACAGCGCTTGTTGTCGGCCTTCACCACCACGAAATTTCCCCGTTCTTTGACCTGCCGGGTAATCTCGAACGAGAACGGCGTGAACCCGCCCGTGTGTTCGCCCAGCTTTTCACCATTGAGCCAGACGACGGCCGAATAGTTGACGGCCCCGAAGCGGAGAAAGAGCCTGGTTCCGTTCTTCACGGGATAGTCGAAAGACTTTTTGTACCAGATCGTCCCCTCATACAGGAAAAGCTCCTTGAGCTGGGAGTTCCAGTCGCCGGGAACGGACAGCGTCGGGGACGTATCGAAATCGTACTCCACCCTGTCCGATTTTGTCCTCGGCTTCTCGTTCTTGAAGAAACCGTCGGGGAGAGGCTGCCGGCGGTAGTCGTAGTAGCCGTTTTCATACGGATCGATGATGAAATTCCATGCACCATCGAGGCTGGTGGAATGGCCGTGTGATGTATTGACAACAGGCTCCTGGGCGCAGAGCCTGGCTCCAATAAGGCATAGGACGAACGTGAAAGGCAGTCTATGCATCGGGGTGCCGTAGAGGAAGGTTAATAGTTCAGGATGTTGCCAGATCCGGCTGGGGCGCAAACGAGAGGAGCCGCACCGGCAATCCCGCAGCCTTTTTACCGAACCAGGGAGCACAACCCATGATCGGGGAAAAAGGAAGCGGAGAGGCAACGGAAAGATACCCCGGAGGCCAGAGAATGTCAATTCCGGATGCAAGGTCGGCCGCGGCAGACATGCTCACCGGCTTCCTGAAAATGGAAGAGGGTCACATTGATTGGGCGGAGATCCAGCACTCCCAGATCGAGCAGATGGGGCTGGAGAACTACCTCGCCAATCAGACGCAGGGTGCTTCCAAGCAGGCACTCTATCAACCGTATGAAGGTTCGATGACGGTCCCCGCGGGGGAGTGAACCGGGGGAACTCAGGGTGCGGGCTGGCTGTTGGGTTGTTTGCCGAACTGAGGATGCGGTTCCCCCGAAGCCGGAGACCCTCGATGTCATCTGAGGGCTCCTTCCCCAGCCGGGGGGGGTCTGTCGAATTCTTCTGAGCGTCCTCACCGCCGGAGACCCCGGGATCTCTACTGGGGGTTCGTTCTCCCGGCGCAAATGATCCTCGAGGTCTTGTGCACCCGCAAGTCATCCTTGGAGACTCTTCGGAGCCATTCACATCCCGGAAGTACCGTACTCACATCGCAGAGGAGGGACCATGAACAAGATCGGTATCGGCCTGATCGTGGCAGGTTGTGTGCTGACCGGCTGCAGAGTGGAGGAACGCAACCTGGTGCAAGTGGCAAAGCAGATGGATGCGTCGGTGAACGCTCACGACGCAGCCGGGTTCACGGCGATGCTCGCCAATGATGTGGCCGCAAAAGGACCCGACGGAACCATGCACAACGGCAAGGATTCCGTGGGGGCCTGGATGACGACCATGTTGCCGGGATTCCACGTCGATTCCCGGGGCTGGCAGCAATCCGGCGACACCGTGATCTGGATGTCAACCGTACGTTCCGACGTGTTTGCCAGGATGGGAGTCAATCCGATCAAGACGAACACAATGGCGGTCTTTACCGGCGAGAAGCTTCAATACTTCCATGCGGCGCTCGATCGGGAAACAACCGGGAAAATGATCTTCGTGCAGTTCTATGCCGACGTCGTGAATGGAGGAAACATTGACGCCATCGACAAGTACATCACCGAGGATATCATCGAGCATGCTCCTGTCCCTCCCGGATTTCCCAAAGGACGCGAAGGGGTCAAAGCGTACTTCAAGATGATTCGTGCGGCATTCCCGGATCTGCACGGCACGCCCTCTCTCATTCTTGCGGATGGAGACTATGTGCTCATAAGCGCCACATGGGAGGGGACGAACAAGGGTAAATTCATGGGAAAGCCCGGCTCCAACAAGCCAATGTCCTGGACGGTTGCAGACGTGGTGCGCCTGGAGAACGGGAAAGCGGCGGAACACTGGGGATGGGACGACATGAGCGAACGCATGGCGGAATCGCGAAAATAGTGATCGTCGCACCCCGTACGTCCGTTCTTTGATCGCGCAGGCCGGCCCCCAGTAGCTGGCGACCGGGGCAGACCGGGATGGTCAACAAGGTGAGGTGCCTCGTAGCCTCTGGCAGGGGACAGCCGCTACGGGGCCTCCACGTCTGCTTGAACCACCTGAGGAGCCCAAGCGGGCCTCGGAGAACTACCACATCGGAGCACCACCCTCGTAGCGCCATCCGTCTCGGGGCTTGATTTTCTCACCGCGTTTTCCAACTTTCCTCACGATCCCCTGTTTCCATGGGATTGTCTCCTATCGTTGACACCAGCCGGACCACTGCTTGCAGAACAACCGTTGAGCGGCGGCCCCTCCCTGTGGCTGGCCCTGTCGCATCCGGCCCCACGCCAGTTCCTTCCGATCAACAAGCAAGAGGATGATCACCATGAATACGGACCAGCTTCCGAGGCGTGAGTTTCTCACAATGCTGGCATCGGCGTTCTCCGCCGCCGCTATTGATTGGGATTCATTTCCATCTGCCCGACCGCACCCGGGCGCAACGAATGACTACGATGTCATCGTGATTGGATCCGGGCTGGGTGGACTCTCTTGCGCGGCCGCCTTCGCCAGGCAGGGCTTCAGGCCGCTTGTGATCGAACAACATGACAAACCCGGAGGATTTGCGACGGCCTTTTCGCGGCCAGGCGGATACGTGTTCGACGTTTCACTTCATTCGACAACCGTCCAGGAGCGGAATGGCATCTACAACCTCATCGGCGGCTTTCCTGAAATTACCGATGTGGAGTTCCTTCTTCATCCGACACTCATCCGGATGATTCTTCCGGAGCACGATATCCGGGTTCCGCAGCGGGATCCTCAGGCCTACATCAAGAATCTCTGCGACCTCTTCCCCGAAGAGAAGGAGGGTATTCTCGGACTCTTTGATGACATGGGAGGACTGTCCGGCGAAATTGGCCGGTTGTCAAACGCGAAGGGGCAGGTCGACATGAGCCGTTTCCCGGTGGAATTCCCTCACCTCTACGCCCTGAACGGAAAAACCTGGGGCCAGATGGCCGACACCAGGATCAAGAACGCGAGGCTCAAGGCGATCATCTCGGGACAGTGGGTTTACTACGGACTTCCCCCCTCCAAGCTGTCGTGCTATTATTATGCCCTGCCCTTCACGGGTTATCTCCATGAAGGCGGGTTCTATCCGAAAGGGCGTTCTCAGGCTATCAGCCATGCTCTCGCTGGCTTCATCGAAGCACACGGCGGGAAGATTCTTCTCAATACTAGAGTCGACAGGATCCTCCTGAACCACAATGAAGCAACCGGAGTGGCAATTGCGGGCGGCAGGGAATTCAGCAGCAGGGTAGTGGTTTCGAACGCGAGTCCCTTTGAGACGTTCCAGCGCATGATCCCAGGCCAGCAGGGCCTCGGCGAATACATGGCGAAGTGGCAACAGTACAGCGTCAGCCTTTCGTGTTTCCAGGTCTTCCTCGGATTGAAAGAAGACCTCGTCGGCAAGCTGGCGATTCCCGACTCGGAGATCTTCGTCGAGCCGTCATACGATCCTGAGGCAGGCTACGCCCGCATGCTTGCAGGAGACATCGAGAACACGGGTTTCTGCATAACGCTCTACGACAACATCAAAGGCGGCTACTCCCCCGCCGGCAAGAACACGGTGAACATCCTGACGCTTCAGGGGTACGCCCCGTGGGAGAAGTTTGAGAGTGACTACATGAGCGGGAACAAGGCGGAATACCGGAAAGAAAAGGAGAGGATGGCTGAAGTCCTGATCAGGAGGGCGGAGAAAGTATTGCTTCCCGGCCTTTCCAGCGCGATCGAGGTGAAGGAGATCGGGACACCGCTGACAAACATCCGGTATACGGGGCACCACCGGGGGGCAATCTACGGGTGGGACCAGACGGTGAACAACTCGGGCAACACGCGTGCCGGTCACCCGACACCGATCAAGAACCTCTATATCGCCGGCGCCTGGTCGCGTCCCGGTCACGGCTACGGCGCGGTCATCCAGAGCGGGCTGGAGTGCTTTTCGGAGATCGTGAAATCGTGGTAACGGCCGGTACCGTCTCCACCGAAAGCCGATACCCGCCGTCCGAAGTGCCAACCTTCACAGGAGTTGTGTCACATCTGTAACTCGTTGAGTGTCATCATCGACATCACATGCTGGTTTGGGTATCTCTGTGTTTTCTCTCCCCATGGGCTGCACAAAGGACCTGTACCATCCCTCCTGATCGGCGAACCAGCCCGGATCGTACGGGCTATCCCATCCACCGTCCTGCTCAGCGACGATGCCGCCGTATTTCGTCTCTGTCTTATACCAGGGCCGAATAAAGGGTGGGGTACCGGGTGTGCTGAAGCGAGGGGGAGAGACTACCGGAGTGCTCTGCCTTTCGCCGTTGCGTCGAGAATTTGATGCAACGAATCAATCCGTTGGATATAGTTGAGAGTTTCGCGGTACCGCCAGCGCCGGACCTTAGGCGCGACCTTGGCAATGCTCTGCCAGATCATGGGGTCGAGCGTGTCAGCCTCGGCTAAGGTCCTTGCCTGGAGAATATACAGAGGGCCGGCGTTATAGCTCCCGAATGTGAAGTGGAGACGTTCCACTCCTTCGGGGTGCTCCTTCCAGGTCCTCCAGAGGCGCCGGTTGTAGTAGATGCCGGAGGCGATGTTCCACTCGGCATCATCAATCGCCTGGAATTCCGGATTCTCAGTCTGGATCTCCTGGAATGTTGAGGGCATGAGCTGCATGAGACCGATGGCACCCACCCGGCTCTGCACATCGGGCACCAGGTTGCTTTCTGCCAGGGCCTGGGCCTTGAAGAATCGCCAGTCGAAGCCGATGCCGAAGAAGCGCTTGGAGTACTTGCGAAAATAGTCGTCGTACTTCGTGGGAAACTGGTGTCTCTGCGCGTGCGCCGGCAGGAACGACACGAGGCAGGCACAGAGGAGAAGCACAGCGTGCCGCGCTCTCATTGGAGGGATTTCCCGATGATCAGGGCGATTGAGATGAATATCGCCGCAACAAATATCGCCACGGCAACGTTGCCGCGCTGCAGCTCGACATCAAAATCAACTTTCGGGGTGAGCTTGTCGAAGACCCGGTAGGCGATGTACATCAGGACGAGCCCGAGCGAAGCGTACAGGTAATTCATGCCGATGATGGTCCATTCCATGGAGTCCTCCCGATCTGGTGATTCATGGTGAAGGGAATAGAGGGACGCGCCCGTCCATCGGGTTCATTGCTTGCGCCTGTTCGTCGTGAAGATACTCCGGAGGAAGGACAAAAGAAAGTGGAGAAAAGGGAGGTTGGGCCCTGGGAGGTTGGGCCCTGACAACTCTACCGAGCTGCAGCAGGGGGATCGAGCCTCGGGGGAATCAAGACCCCGTGAGAACCGGAGTGAGCGGGGCCGGACCTCAGGCAGGGCCTGAGACGCGAAATTGGCTCGGAAAGGAGTCCAGGACGGCGAGGTGGTCCGGAGGGAAGTGAGTTGGTGGAGTGGGCGAGTTATCACTCTCGATGGCATCTCCCCGGCCATTTGCACGGTCAGAGTTGTTTCTGCACGAACCATCGTGTATCTTTCGAGCCTCCGGAATGTCCAGTCAGTCCCCGGCGAGCGTGGTTTCGGGAGGATCCAACCCTGGAGGAATCACACCCATCCTGCAGTGGCTTGAAAGGATCCAATGCGAATAGCCCTTCTCCTTGCTGCCTGCTTCGGTTCCATGATGCTTCATGCGCAGACCCCGAACGTTTCCGTCCGGACTATTCCCAATTACAATGGCTGGGGATGGAGTGCCGTCGTCATGCAGAACGGCTTCATCACATTTGCAGCTGTGCCGGCAATCGGGGGCAGAGTGATGCAGTATGACCTGGGAACTCTTTCCTCGGTGTACACCTACCCGGCAGAGCTCGGGAAGACCTATACCCCCGCGCCGAACGGGCAGTGGCACAACTTCGGAGGCTTCAAGACCTGGCCGGCTCCCCAGAGCCGGTGGCCCAACAGCTGGCCCCCGCCTCCGGTTCTTGACTACGGAAGTTATGCGTTCGAGATCGATTCCCTTTCTCCTCCGGCCGATACATCAGCAGTAACCGTTTCGAGTCAGGCGGAAAAATGGATCGCCCCGCGGATCCGGTTCCAGCGCAGAGCAGCCGTATTTGGGGGGACAAGCCGGATAAAGATGGACCAGACGATCATCAACGACAGCAATGCTGCACAGAGCTGGAGCGTGTGGGGTGTAACACAGGCAATCGTGAATCACCCGGGGCAGAGGGACTACGAGAATTTCTGGGTGTATTTTCCGATCAACCCCAACAGTGTGTTCGGACCGGGAGGAGTAAGTCCTGACGGCCAGTCGAAGGCCTGGAAGGGAGAGGTCGCGCCAGGCGTGTACGGTGTCCAGTTCTCGCCGGACGGCCGCAAGATCTACGGCGATCCCCACAAGGGGTGGATCGCCTACGTAAACCAGTCAGACACGGTGGTTTTCGCGAAGACTTTCGACATTGTCCACGGTGCGCAATACCCGGACGGCGGAAGCCGGGTCGCCGTGTATGTGAGCGGGTCCGTCGCCCCGATCTACCTTGAGGTCGAGATCAAGAGTCCGACCGTTCAACTTGCGGCAAACGGCGGCACGTATTCCTTTACGGAAAACTGGTGGGCGGCAAGAGCATCCGGACCGATCCTGGATGTGGATTCGGTCGGCGCTGTGACAGGAAGGCTTTCCTACAATGCGGCATCCCGGAGTCTCTCGGCCCTCTACGGGGTATTCTACAAGGGGACGGCGCGAGTAGCGTTCCTTGATGCGGGAGGCCAGCTGCTGGCAGAAGGTCAACCTCACGCAGTCTCCCCGCTGTCGGTGTTCCGGCTTGAGGACACGGTTGCCATCCCCGGGGGCGCGGCGCGAGCAGAGGTCAGAATCTATGATGAGCCAGGGGGGTTCCGGGGAATTCTCGACACAGCAGATGTGTACCGGCTCATCTCCGCAGTCGGAACACACTCGCCGGCAGTCCCTCCGGGGTATTCACTCGCGCCCGGCTATCCAAATCCCTTCAACGGGGGGACCGTGCTTACGGTATCCTGCACAGGCCCGGCGCAGGGTGTGTTGCGCATATGTGATATGCTGGGGAGAGAGGTCGCCCTCCTGAAGAGCGGAACATTCGAAGCCGGCGAGCACCGGTACACATGGAATCCAGGGAAGATTGCAAGCGGACTCTATCTTGCGTCGCTGGAGATCGGGGGGACCAGGCAAGTTCAGAGGCTCGTGTATGTGCGGTGAGGAGCCGGGGATTTCCTTCGTGTGAGGAGTGCGGAGGAAGGGCGGATGCCGCCATCCGGGTCATGCCTTGCGGATGTGCGAGTCGGTATTGTAGCCGCGCTCGCCGAATGGCTGGAGTTTTTCAAGCCAGATCATCTCGAGGAGCGTCAGTTCGTCCTCCAGGTTGAAGTTCGGATCGTCGCTGGGCTTTACCGTTTCCAGAATCTCGAAGACGAAGTTCTCCTTTCCGAATTCATTCCAGTCTTTCTGGAGTGCCTCATTCCGGTTGCTGCCGTTGGAGAGCGTGAACCTGTGGGAATTCAAGGGTCCCTCCAGGTTGAGGCTGCTTCCGAGGAACACCTTGCCGTTCGCGGTGTTCTTCACCTGAAAGACACCGGCCTGTTTCTTCCGTTCCTTGTATTCCCTCTTGATATCCTGTCTCGTCTTCAACCCGATTCTCCTCCTGTATCCGTTGTGGCGTGTGCCGGCGCCGCCTTCCGGCGATAGCCTCCGAACAGTCACTTCCTTTCACTCTCCTTGCTGCGGGCCGGGAAGTGCTGTGCGGCGGCAGCCCGAGGTCAATGCAGAAGAAGCAACTGCCATTCCGGCGCTGCGCCCTTCCTGAATTTGACGCCGGGCGCGGGCAGGTGGAACATGTTCAGCAGCTTCGTGACCACGTTGAGATCCTGTCCATCCGGGAGAATCTTCTCGAGGTTGTAGTCCAGCGAAAGCACATAGGTGCGCCGCTCATGGTTCCAGGTCCCGACCCCGAAAGCCATCTGGAGCCATTCCGGCCAGTATGGTCTTGCCCCCGAGGGAAGCAGATTGTGAACCCGGGCCGAGATCCAGTAGATATGGTAATCATACAGGTCGTTGATCTTGAACGAATGGCGGTTCAGCGGGTAATACAGGCTCCATTTCAGCTCGAAGTTCTGCATGTACGGGACCTTTACCTGCAGGGCGGCAAAGCCGACGCCCGCGAGATCGGCGGCAACGTCATTGAAATCGAAGCCGTACTGGCTGAACCCGTCCCCCACCTCGATCAGCGGACCATAGAGGCCGGAGGCAGCAAGGCTCCACCAGAACGCGGAGCTGGAATCATGCCCGCCCCAGAGGAGGAGTTCGTTGATTGCGCGGAACATATAGTAGCAGGTGTACACGTGTCCCTCTTTGTCGACCCCCATGTCGGTCTCCCACCATTTCGAAGGATCGAGGTGAAAGGAATGAAAGTCGTTCACCCACCAGACGCCGGCGGAATAGAGGAGCGAACCACCCACGATGCCGGCCGCGCCCATTCTCGAGAGATTGTAGCGCGACCAGAATCCATGTGCCGACGCGGAATCGGAAACTGTTGAATCAGCGGGAAAGGTCGTCTGGGAGCCTGCTACCGAAAAGCAGAGGACAAAGGCAGTAAGGAGAAGTGACCATGGTCGAAGGGATGCGAAATGTGAGTGCGTGGTTTCACCGACCATGAGAATTTCCTGTCATTAGTGGTCAGGGGAGGAATGGCTGCGGTCAATGGTGTTAGACAATCCCTATGCTCTCGGGGTTTAAGGTAAAGCAGCCGGAGGCGGCCTGGTGCACGCGCCTCATGGTTGACAGTGTTCGGTTCTTCCCATACCTTGTCTTTCACCGGCCCCGGAGCGGCGGGGGGCCGGACACTATATTCCTCCGGCGCTGTCACTCCATATCAGGGAGATTGCTCATGGCGTACACCTATGACCAGTTGAGCAAGATGAACGTGACGAAGCTGCGCGAGATCGCGCAGGATGTCCAGCATGACGCGGTGCACGGGTTCAGCACCATGCACAAGGAAAAGCTCCTCCCTGCCCTCTGCGTTGCCCTTGGCATTGAGGCTCACAAGCATCATGCCCCGCCAAAAGGGATCAATAAGGCGGAGGTCAAACTACAGATCCGCGCGCTGAAGAAGAAGAGAGACGCCCTGGTGCCGAAGGATTACCCCGAAGAGTTCCGGAAAATCCTCCGCGAGATACATCATCTTAAGAACAGGCTCCGGAGCGCGCTCAAGTAGACGCCCCAGGGACTACGGGAAGCATTGCGACTCGGTTATGAGACCGAGGGGAACAACACCCGGGGCCGGAACGCCGGGNNAGGGGAACCATTGCGGCTCCCGATCTCAAGGATGTTTCTCTTTGAGGTGCGCATAATAATCCAGATGTTCTCCGATTTTCTCCCACGGGTCAAACTCAAGGCCAAAATCGTTCTTCATCCCGGAGACATCCCAGTAGAGCGGATCATCGCTCCACCCTCTATCCTCCACCTCAATCGAACTTCTTGAGGCGCACTTTCTGACTGCTTCCTGCGCAACGGCTTCCCACGAGACGAACTTTTTTGAGAGTCCGAAGTAGGTCTTTCTATTGACCGTGCTCTGCAGCACGCTGGTGTACAGTTTGGCCAGGTGTCCGGCCCAGATGAACTGTGTGCCATCGTTTTTGACGACGGCGATGGGACTGCCTGAAAGCGCGTTACGGACGATCGTTTGAAACCGTGTATCCCCCTCGGTGGATGCTCCTTCCACGACGGGGTTTCCGAAGACGTAGCCCGGGCGAATGATGTTCACACGCATGGGGGAACGATAGGACCGGGCCATCAGATAGTTTTCACTGGCCGCCTTTGTGGCTCCGTAGAATGTCGCGGGATGCTGCTTCGTCTGCGCCGTAACGCTCTTGATGGTCGTGTCCTTCTCGCTCTCCTTCGCCATGTAGAGACTATCGTTGGCCGCCGTGGATGACGTGTAAATGAAGTGTTTCACGTTCGCTCCGGCGGCGATATCGGACATGAACACCGTCGGGAGCGTATCATCCTTGAGCACCTCCCATCCCGTGTCTCTGGTGTAGTTCAACGCTACGAGGATACAGGCATCCTTCCCTCCGATCAACCGTTCGAGAAGGGGCAAATCGGTGATATCCCCCTCGGCAAGCGAGATGCGATCGATCTTCATGAGTCCGGGCACCTTGCCGGGGTTCCTCGCGAGAATGGTGACTGTGTGGCCGTGCCGTACCAGCTCCATGGCGACATGCGAGCCGATGAATCCCGTACCACCCGTCAGGAAGACGTTCATGCAACCTCCGGAGTGATTGTCGTGTAGAACGCGTACGACCAAGAACTTACTTCTCGCCGAAGCCAATATCAAGCGGAGCCACCATGATTACGGAATCGACCACCATCACGATTCACACAAAGGGGCTTGCCGACTGTCAGGACATTACACCCCGGGCGACCGAGTTTGTGGGATCAACCGGCATTCAACGGGGACTCTTCTGTGCCTTTGTTCCCGGATCGACGGCGGGAATAACCACGATTGAATACGAACCGGGGGCGGTCCGAGATCTCACGGCGGCAATCGAGCGCATGGTTCCACAGACTATCCATTACGAGCACGATGCACGCTGGGGAGACGGGAACGGTTTTTCCCATGTGAGGGCGGCACTGTTGGGCCCGTCGCTTGCAGTCCCTATTGCCAGGGGAGAGCTCCAGCTGGGCACCTGGCAGCAGATCATTCTCGTGGACTTTGACAACCGGCCGCGCCGGAGAGAGGTCGTATTCCAGATCGTGGGAGAGTAGAGCAGCATCGGTGAGAGAGAAGCCGGACGACGGGTTGATGGTGTCGTCAGCCGGGGAGCTCAGCGAACAAGGATCGCGGATCTGGTCTGCACGAAGGCCTGCACCCCAGATCGCGCGGGTCAGAACTGCCGGACAGTCAGGGAATCGAGGAGGAGTCAGCGGTTGCAGGTATGTTTGAAACAGAGGGGGAGGACCCGGTCAGATCTCCCCCCCCCTCCCCTCACGGCATTGGCAGCATTGCACCGTTCACTTGTTCCACCAGTAGCTCAGCTTGACCATGAAGATGTTGTCGGGTCTGATACTCACAAGCTGGTTCACTGAGTGATTGAACTGAAAATCGCCCATGACTTCGGATGCCGACCGGGTCTGTGTCCAGACGATAAAGAGGGTCGAGCCGGGGAGATATTCCCAGCGGAGGACCGCATTACCGCGGAGAGATCTGAAATTGAAGTCCGGGTTGTTGAACGAGAACGGCAAGGCGGGGCCGGTCCCGTCGGCGTCGACCGTGTAGGTTCCGGTTGCGAAGGCGACGGATGAGCCCTGAGTTCCATAAGTGGTGAAGTCAAACGACCCCGGCCTGTTCAACCCGCGAAAATCACGATAGTTGCCGGCGGAGATCAACGGCTGGATGAACAGTTGCAGGCTCAGTTGAGGTGTGAACGTCCAGTTCAGCCGGAGGTTCGCCGAAAGGGTTGTCTGGTTGAGCAGGGCGAAGACGTACCGTTTCCCATAGGTCGACGTTGCTGACGGGTCGTCGTATGCGTCGACCCACTGCGCAAAATCGACCGAGCGTTCGAACGCCGGACCAAAGCTAATGGTGACATTCGAGGAGGGATGCAGCTCAACCGAGGCGTACAGGTTCCAGCTTGTCTCCCTGTCCCTGTAGAAGTACGATCCCATGTCCAACACGACGTCCTTCCGTGTATCGGACTGGATACCCCAATCGATCTGATATCCGGGCATATTGAGGGTCAGAGGTCCTCCCCGTGTTCTCCGGCTGTTCACCGTTTGCGGGTTGTATGCGCCGTCCAGCCTGAACGTATAGTTGTTCAGCAGCTGGAGCGTACCGTAGCCATAGACACCCTCCCAGACGATATTGCGGTCGAAATCCAGCGTCCGGAAGATCGCCCCGCCAAATTCCAGACGCCGGTACCAGTCGGTGGGGTTGACCCATTGATATCCTCCCACCAGATGGAAGTTGATCATGTCGGACCGGCCCAGGAACCCCAGATCGTTGTTGTCGAAGAGCGGGTTGATGATCCCGAAGGCGGCGTTGAGGAAGAAATCCCCGCGCTGTTTGGCCAGCGTGAGACGCGCGGCATAGCCTGACATCGAAGTCGCGGAGCTGTCGATCCTGTAGCTGACGGCATCGGGTCTCTGGAGATAGTGCTGGGCATTGCTTTGAAGAGCGGTGAGCCGCGCCTGGTCTCCTTTGACGAGCGAAGCGGCTCCCCAACCGCTGATCACCCACGACTTGTCGCCATCGAGGAATGACCACCCGTCGAGACCGGCAACCTCCGATCCGCTGTTGAGTTCGTCTCTCAGGCGATTGTCCCTGAAGAGGCGCGATGTTGTGGTGGAGAGGATTCCCAGACCCTGCCTGCCTTCATTGAATTCCCGCTGGGCGCGGAGAACCCCGTAGTAGGTCAAGGGCTCGACTTCGGCGCTCGATCTGGTTCCCGAAGTCTGGAGATCTGCAAACTCCCGTCCCGTCAGTGCCTGGACTGTACCCACATTCCAGTTGTCGCCGAGTTTCCCCGTGAGTTTTGCCGCTCCGAGGATATCCGTTCCGGAAGGGACGCTGGAGAAATCCGCATCGGGTACGGACCCCTGCGGGGCACGGCCGATTCTCCGGGTATAGAAGAACTCCGGAGAGCTCCAGCTGAATCCCCAGTAGTTGACCACTCCCCCCCTGCCAAAATTGAATATGGAGGCCCCTTCGATGAAGAACGGCCTCTTCTCACTGAAATAGGTCTCCACGTCGCTCAGGTTGACGACCGCGGGATCGACTTCCACCTGTCCGAAGTCCGGATTCACGGTGGCAGAGAGCGTCAGATTGCTCCCAAGGCCGATCTTCATGTCGGCGCCGGCGCGCGGCCGGTACTCCGAGCCATTTTTGAAGGGGTCACCCGCAGCGTGCTGGAGATAGGAGGCTCGCATGGTGACATATGGAAGGAGCTCGAATCGACCTGGAGGGGCGATATCCCGGAGTCCCACGAGGTCGACGAAGCGTGAAACGAATCCGCTCCCGTTCTTGGGCGTGAACACCACCAGGTCGCTTTCGCTGCGTCTGGCGATGTCGCGCCGCAGGTTGATTCCCCAGAGATACACGTCGTTCTCCTGGAACCGGAGCTGGGAGAAGGGAATGCGCATTTCCGCCGACCATCCCTCGGAGTCCCGCTCCACCTTTCCTTCCCAGACGCCGTCCCAGGAGTCATCGGACCAGTCGTCATTATAGAGAATGCCGTCGAGCAGCGTTCCCGCCGGGTCGAGGCCGAAGTAGAAACCCGATCGCCGGTCATGGTACGGGTCGAGGAAGATGCCGAAGACGTCGGTGTTCTGCAAAAGGTCGCGGCGTCCGAGGCGCACGGTGATGGAGTCCGGGGAAGGATCGAACATCCTTGCCGCTACATACAGGGCGGCATCGTCGTATGCCACACGAACCTCGGTGCGCATGCTAGGCATGGCCCGTTCGATCGGATCACGCTGGGTGAATTGCGAGAACGCCGGGATTTCCCTCCAGGCAGGATCGTTCAGGAAACCGTCGACGATCACCGGACCTGTCAGGCGCACAGCCCGGACATTGAGTGGGACCGGGGGAATCGTGTCGCCAGGAGCCAAGAGCGGGAGCATGAGGAGCGCGTGAAGGAGCATCGTTCGGTGCCCTGTGGAGAAACATCTGGTTGAGGCATCCAGTGAGAGGCGACGCCGCACCACACTAGAATGTACGGGCCGGAAGAAGTGAAGTTGCGGGGAAGGACGGAGGGAGTATCAGGGCCGGAGTGTTTCAAACCGGAGAGTGCCGGCTTCACCGGGGGATGCAGCGGGGTGAAAGCCCGCACGAAGGAGAACATTGCACGACGCAGGGTTCCGGGCGGTCGTCCGGGCTACTATTCTCAGGACATTGGTGTCACGGAATGCCCGTTCAACCAGAGCACGGACCGCCTCCGTGGCAAACCCCTGTCCGCGCCAGGCAGGAAGGACCGAGTAGCCGATCTCAATCTCCCCCGCGCTGTCCGGCGGTCCGGCATATCCTGCGGCACCGATGAGCATGGCTGTCGGAGATACTTCCTTGCGGAGAAGCACATACCAGCTGTACCAGCCTGCGCCGGCCGGGCCGAGCTCTTCCATGCGATCGCGGAAGAACTCCTGTGCGGCACGATCGTATTCGCCGGGGGGCCAGCCGGCAGGCACATCGATACCCAGCATCGAAGCCAGCTTCGCGGGCGCCTCAATCTCGGCACACAGGTGGTCAAGAGTTGCAGCAATGAGAAGCAGCCGGTCAGTCGACAGAGTCTCAGTATTCGGCAACGGCAGAGAGCTCTCTGGTCTCGACAAGGGGGACAGGGTTCAATCCCAGCGGGGGGGCGCTGTTCCTGAAGCCCCACTTGACTCTGAAGGGTTTCAATGAGGAATAGAGCTGAGGAGAGAGGAACAGGCGGCAGCCGTCCTCAGGATGGCCGTCAACTTCATACAGGATGACACCATGGGCCGACGTGTTGATTCGGCTCAATTCGAGATTCAGGTCCCGTACGACCCGGTTGACCACCTGATCCTTCTTCTCGTGGTCGACGTGCACCGATGACCATGTAGAATAACCGTAAGGGTCTCTCATGGACTCCTCCTGATTTCGGTCTCTCTCGACACGACTGCGGACGGGAGATGCAGAGGCGCACGTCAAGGATTGGCCGCTTTGTGAGCGCGGGCACCTGGACCAGATGATAGTGCTGTCAACGTAGAATTGTAAAGCCGGGTGGAGAGCGTTCCCAATATAACAGGAGTTTAGACTTGTGCAAGAGGGGAAGGCTCCGGACGGCTCCCGGGAGAAGAAAATCTTTCGGCGCACTCATCAGGCATATCGCCATGCCTGTCATCGGCATACGCCATTCTGCTCAAGTTTCCCGCGAAGCTGCGCCGCTCCTGAGGGCCGGATGGCGGGAGCATCGAAGAGTGAACTGCAGGAAGAGTGCGTCACGGCCCGCGGCATCTTGAAGAACATCAGAGGAATTTGTATCGTGGGCGCACCAGAAGTTCAGGCCGGATGGCCGTCGTGCGATGCCGGCGTACCTTCCTGCAGCACTTTCTCAAAGCAGACGCTGAAGGGATTGCCGACATATTCTCCGTAGGAGGGGATCTCCCGGTATCCTGCCGATACATAGAGTCCGATTGCTTCAGGTTGTTTCTTCCCGGTTTCCAGCCTCAGCGTCAGGTATCCGGAGCTCCGTGCTTTCGATTCTAGAAATGTGAGGATCATGCGGGAATACCCCCTCCCCCGAAAGCCGGGGGCGATGAACATCCGCTTCACTTCCGCCATGCCGGGGCCGAGCTTGCGGAGTGCGCCGCACCCGACTGCACGGGTTCCGGCACGGGCCACGACAAAGATCAGACCGGGATCGAGAACATCATCCGGATGCAGCCCGTGAATCCACTGGTTCGGATAACGCTGGAGCAGGTCCGCATCGAGTTCCCGGATGAGCTGCCGCGCAACCCCGGAGTCAGCGCTCTCGACCAAAAGTGTCAGAGGGGGATCTGTCATGACTCATCGCGTGAGGTGTTCCGTTGCGGGGGCTGGATCCACGCCGGCCCTATTTCCTATCAAAGAAAGGATTCTTGGCGCTGACGCTTAGCGGGATTCCGAAGGCAATACGGACATCCTCGCCGAGCAGATTCATCTCCAGGGCCGCCTGGCCCACGCTGTACATGACCCTGTTGTCCACGCGGTGATCCATGGCCAGACTGGTCGCCGACCCGATGGCAATGCCCAGATCTCCCGCATTGAACACGCAGGGGATTTCCGGATGCCCGTCCTTTTCACCGCAATTGACGAACCCGCAGAGAGAGCAGGACCTGAGTCCCATGCTCTTCAACCGTGTCCCGATCAGCACAAGCGCATCGGCTGCCAGGATATTGGAGGCATCGCGCACAAAGGACGACATGGCCAGATCCCGGGCCGCCATCTCCTTCATCTTGTCTGAAATCTCTCTGATCCCTTCCCTGTCCACCAGGGCAAGGGCCAGGTTGTCGATGCCCCGAGCCTTCGGCGCCGTGCGGGCAGCGACAAGCATCCGCTCCGCAACCGAACGAACGGTTGATTCGCGTATATCTTCTTCGTGGGTAATGTTCATGACATGACAGGTCATTGTGCTCCCTTCAGGACTTGCGGATGAGCGGCTCCTGCGGTATGGTTCCGCGATGCGGGTTTTCGGGCAACAATCACCGGGCATCAGATGCAGTCAAGCCGCGCAGGCGAGAGGCCCAGACAGGAGCCAGGAATGTTACGATGAGTACCACAAACCAGAGCCTTCCCCGCAGGACGTTGTAGTCCGCGAGCAGCTTCTCCCATGAGTTCCCGAAAAGGAAATGCCCGGCGCCGAACTCAAACATCACGGTCATCGCAAGCCAGAACGCACCGAGACCCATTGCCTCTCCGGACGACGAGGGGTGTATCCAGCCGATGAAGAGCCAGGCGGCAAGGAACACGAGGCAGGAGAGTGAAACGCAGCTGATGATGTGCCCAGTCTGATCCCCGAGGTGAGGCACAAGCCAGAACGTCCTGACCGTTCCGTTGACGATTGCCAGCACGACCAGAAGAAGCCAGATGAGGAACGCGCGGAGAATCATCGGTCTTCACACCTTTCTTCCTGAATATGGAGCTCCATGAATATTGCCCCTGGCAGAGGGTTGTACCGGTATCCGGGGATCTCCACAAAACCAAGAGACCTGTAGAGACGGCGGGCATCATCCATGTCCGGCAGCGTGTCAAGGCGCAGGGACCGGTAGCCGGCTGCACGTGCCCGGTCGATTGCCGTCCTGCAGAGCAGAGCCCCGATACCCCGGGCCCTGTGGACCGGGCGCACATACAGCCTCTTGAGCTCGCCGATTTGAGGGGGTTCGAACGGCCGGATCGCGACGCACCCGAGTGCCTGAAGGTTCTCCCAGGCGACCAGGAGAGCTCCCGCGGGTCCCGCATACTGGCCCGGGAGGTGAACCAGCTCATCGGCGAAGCCCTGAAAAGAGAGATCCAGATTCAGGGAGCCGGCATATTCGCCAAAGAGGAGGCGCACAATTTCGATGTCTTCCGCTGTCGTCGCTTCGCGAATGGTCATAGCTGCCGGCCGCCCCTGAAGCACAAAACCTCCTCCATCCCTGGGGACGGAGAAGGCTTTCAATGAACAGGTAATGCCCGTCACGGCGCGGGCTTGACCGGGGCTGTCGCCCCCTGACTCATATCAAGGTAACGCAGGCATGAGATATTTGCAAGGGGCGGCGTCATTGACAAAGACATCCAAATCATGTACGATTCCTAAGACGGCGGGATTTGCCCCCGTCACATCGGACACTTCAGAATTCCCCCCGGGGGGGGGTCATTGAAGACGTCATCCGCTGCATCCGGGCCACTCTCATTCACGACAACCGGTTGGAACGATCGGAATGCTGCACCTGATCTTCATCGGCGGGTGCTTCTTCATCACCGTCCTGGCAAGTATCCTCCTGTTCTGAAATCTCCCGCTTGTCCGGCACCCACACAGGGTTCTCTGCGATGCCCCTAGGCGGGGGGTGGATTTCAGCAAGGGTGTGCCGCGTGGACGGATCTCTGATTGACAGGCGGTCTGAAAGGAGGTGCAGTCGCTGGTCAGCGCATTCAACAGGCAAAAAAGCGAAATGAGGCCTCTTCTTGCCGGGATTGCCCTCCTCGGGGTGGTCAGCTCATTGCTCTTCTCCCTCTTCGGCTACGGCGGCATAGCCGAGAATCTCGGCAACTCCCTGGTCACCGACCGGTATGACGATCTGGCGCGAGGGATTGTCGAGACGGGCACGCTTGCATACTTTCCGGATGTCTCCCCGACGGTTTCTCGCACACCGCTCTATCCGCTTCAGCTTGCCCTGTGCATGGAGCTGACGGGGGGCCGTTATACGGCGATGGCGCTTGCTCTTCAGGCCCTGATGCATGGAGGCACTTCCGTTCTCGCGGCCCTTCTTGCCTTCCGCCTCCGGGGAAGAAGGGCAGCTCTGGTTGCCGGCATTCTCTGCGCCCTCCACCCCGCGCTGCTGTGGTATTCGGCAAGGCTCGTCATCGAGACGCAATCGACATTCCTCTTCACGCTGATCGCGCTGGCCGCAGTGCTGTACTGGCAGGCGCCCTCGGTGAAACGCGCCATGCTCACCGGAGCGGGGATAGGCCTCGGACTCTGGTGCAAGGCCGTCTTTCTTCCCCTCCTGATCGCACTTCCCGTCATGATCGCCGTCCGCGGACTGCAGAGGCGGAGGGAGGGGCTCGTGATGCTCGCCACAGCCCTGCTCATCATTTCTCCATGGCTCCTCCGCAACTACGCCCTGACGGGCCGCTGGCCCCTCTTCCAGGCACTCGTGGGATACAATCTGTATGTCTCCGACTCATTCGTCGATCATGCGGCCGTTTCTCCGTTTGGATATGCAGGGCTGATTGCCCGCCTGGACTACGGGGGAATGGACGAGGGTCTCAGCGCTTCCGACTCGCTCCATTCTCCGGCATGGCTGGAGTCGCAGCGGGACCTTCTGCTGTCACGGCGAAGCATCCGTCGATACTGTGATGATCCCATATTCCTCCTGAAGAAGGCCGGCCTCAATGCCGTCTGGTTCTGGACTCTGGCCAGTTCGTGGAAGGCAAGTCTGATCATGGGTCTTCTTCAGGGTGCTCTCCTCATTGCTGTTGTCTCCGGGGTTTTCCCGCTTGTGCGCCGGGGAACGAGGACGCATGCCATCATGGTGGTTGTCTGGTTGTCTCTGGCATACATGATCCCGCATCTGCCGGTTTACGCGCTCGCCAGATTCTCGGTGGTCATCATCCCGTCTCTTGTGGCAGCGGCGGTTGCCGCCCACTCATGTGAGGCGAAGCCTGAAGGCGCCCAGGAGGTCCGGCCCGGCGGAGCGGTCTGAAGTAGTGCGGGTTGAGAGAGGGTTCGGAGCAGGGCCGGGGAGTTCAACGAATTCCTTATCGGACCCGGCTAAGTGCGCCAGTCAGATATTATTGGAAAGGCCGCAGGTGATCCGAAGAAGGATGAAGACCTGATGGAAGTTCAGCCGGGCCGGGAAGGCAGGGAGCATGAGGGGCAAGAGGCAGCATATCGCGGATGAGACCATGAGAGAGCGCTCCGCGTCCCGGCGATACACACCCATGGGAGATGTTGTTGACTTTATCCCTGTCGGTTCATACCTTGCGCTCAAGCCCCTTCACACCCCGCCACTGATCCACCGCGAAGGCGCAGGCACTCATTGAGCTGGAGGAAGTATGACGCGGAGCAGACGTGCTATGCGGCTCAGGATCCTCTCCTATCTCTTCAAGCACCTCAAGGCCATCTATCACATTGACTGGCCGCGCAAAGTTTTCGGGACCGGCGAGATTTCAGAACACGATGTGGAAGCCCTTGTGGCTTTCAAGAGCGATCCGCAGCTCGATGGGCTGCATGCAGCCCTCATCCGGCTCGAAAGCAAGAGCTTCGGCATTTGCATCCGTTGCGCACAGGAGATCGGCCAGGATCTCCTGGATGCTGATCCCACGAGACGCCTCTGCGGAGAATGCGAGAAAGATCTGAACCGTCCGCCCTCGGCTGAAATGAACTCCGCTCATGGCTTGACGATGGCCCATCAGGACCGTCATTTCAAAAACCTGCGCGAGCCCGCCTAGCAGCGCGCCGTACCGTTCATTCAGCGATGGCACGTCACTCCCGGACACCGGGAGGGCCGGCCGGCGGCGAGCAGGCGGGGACTGAGAAACAGAGCGGGCAGATCCTTCAATCCGACTTCTTCGGGTAGCCGGCAGTTTGAGCGAGAATGATCTTCTGATCGGGGCGGAGCTTGAGCGCCTCAGTCAGCGCCGGTCGATCCACCATTCCACGGACCACCACCGCAAGTCCCTCTGAAACGCAATACAGGTTGCCGGGGGCTAGTTATTCATGGCTCCCTGGTTAATCCATTTCATGACCACCTCCAGTTCCGGCTGTGGCAGCGGGGTCATGCCCGACGTATCGGGGGGCATGCGGAAGTGAGGCTGGTTCGTGGCGCAAAGGACGAACAGCCTGCTTTCTTTTGAGCTTCCGGGTACGACCAGGGATTGCTTCCCGGCGATTGCAGGGTGGGAGTTCATGAGGGCTTCATACGATGCCAGCACGACCTTGCCACGGTGCTTCTCGGAGCTGTGGCACCTGGTACAGTGGTTGTCCAGGATAGGCTGAACCTGATCGTGATAGCTTACGAGTTTCTTACCGCACCCGCAAAGAAGGAAGGCGAGAAGCAGGATACTGAGTTTTCGCACGGCAAACCTCCTGGAGCGCCGGGGAGCGCGATTGACTCCGGCCGGGCTGCGCAGAAAATGCAGAACGCCCCTGAATATGCACCAGAGGCGTTTGATGAGAATGAACCGGGTTGCCACCCGTCACAAGGTACACCGGAATAGAAGGATTGTCAAGGATCACACCAAGGGAGCATGCGAGCAGGAACCTGTGTGAGGCAACCACCACCATTTGGAGAAGAAACTGCGCTGAGCCAACGGAGAGCTCTCGACCAAAAAAAAACGCATGAGGCAGCCCGGGGTCAGGAGCGCTGTCTCAGTACCTGGCGCCGACACCGCATGCGCGGGACACCTGATGGCGATGGGCAGCAAAACTCCGGTAGGCCCGATCGAATGCGGTGCGAACGATGGGGGCCACGGAGAGCAGGTAGAGGGGATATGTCCACAGGACGCGTTTCATCAGATACCGGTAGACGTCTGGACCCTGAATCTGTCTCCCATCCGCCAGGAGCAGCCTCACATCCTGCAGGAGGTTGTCCTCCTGCAGATGCAGTCTTTCCGCCACCCACCCGGCCTGCAGCGGGGCGATCGCGAAGCCGTGCCGCCGCAGGAGGTTTTCCCGGGATTGGATCCAGTGCCGGCAGATCCCGCACGACCCGTCATAGAGGACCCAGCCTTCCGGACCGGGAGACGGTGGTGCGGACCGAAGAATGGAAGGGCGTGGCGAAGGAGCCGTGGAGCTATTCCCGGCCCGGCTCATGGACGACAGGACGGTGCTCGTCGTTCCACTGTGCAATCCCCCCCGTCATGTTCATTCCTTTGTAGCCATGCGCCTGAAGGATTTCCTGTGCGCGTTTGCTGCGGCGGCCCAACCTGCAGTAGACAAGAATGGTCCTCTCCCTGAAGGGCTTCAGTTCGTTCACGCGCCGCTCGAGCTCCTGGACCGGGATGAGAATGGCTCCCCGGAGATGACCGGTCTCGCTCGAGTACTCTTCTGAAGTGCGGACATCAAGGATGACCATGGTGGAATCACCATGGATTGCCTTTTCGGCCTGCGACGGGGAGAGGTCGTCGTTCTCCTGACCCGACCGCGAGAAGGCGACAACGGCCGCGGAAAAGCAGAGCAGGACAGAAGCGGCTGGCAGACTATTCATGATTGTTCCTTTCCTGATTCTTCCTCGCTATGGCCCTTTTTCAGCCTGGCCGATGGTTTACGACATCGCCCCCGTGCAGCTGCCTCCTGGCGCCGGCGGCACAGCCGAAACAGTGGGAGCCGAACTCAATCTCGCGGGAGAGCAGGGTTTCGGCATCAAAATCGAAGATAGTGACCGGACGGGCAGGCCGTGCGGGTACGCCGAGCACTGACCAAGTATTGGAATTTCCCGCCTGAGGCTCAAGCCTGTACCGGGGTGTTATTCCGGAACTTTTCGATCTCCCGCCGGCTTATACTTCCGGCAGATCTCGGCCTCCGGCGTACCGGCTGTTCGCGGACGTGTGGCTCGTGGGAATACTTCCGGTGACCTCTACCCATTCCTTGGCGGGAAGCTCTGGCGTCGCTGCTGGTGACCGCTGGCGAAGCTCATGCAGAGCGCTTAGTGCCCCGTGCCGCTCACGGCAGGGTCAGTCGCCGGCCTTCACAAACTTCAGCGACGCAGAATTCATGCAATACCGCAGCCCCGTGGGTTTCGGTCCGTCATCGAAGACGTGACCGAGGTGCGCTCCACAGCGCGCGCAGACCACCTCCGAGCGGGTCATGAGGAGGCTGTTGTCTGTTTCCACACTCACATTTTCCCCGGCAACGGGCCGCCAGAAGCTTGGCCACCCTGTGCCGGATTCAAACTTGGTGTCGGAGGTGAAGAGATCCGTCCCGCAACAGATACACTTGTAGACGCCCTTCTCGTGGTTGTTCCAGTACTGCCCCGTGAAGGCGCGCTCGGTCCCCTTCTTCCGGGTCACGTCGAACTGCAGCGGTGTGAGCTGTTTTCTCCACTCTTCGTCGGTCTTCGCAATTCTGTCGGCCATCAGATATCCTTTCGTCTCGACGGAATACAGTTTCAGATCGTTGCCGCCGGCGTTGACCAATGCCGCGCAGAGGGCAACCAACACCATTGCCTCACCGATTCTCACGTGTCCGCCCTTGACGTTGAGGCTCACGCTCAGTGTGCTGAACGTCCTCGATACCTCCTACCTGTATAAATTCGAATCCTCGTTCGGGGGGAGTCATTTCGGACAGCCGAGAACACTCGCGCTCGGCATCGTCGCGACATACTGAAGCCAGTCCCGGGAGGAGCCCATCCGGGCGATCAGACCATCAACAGGCCGGCCTTCGCCAAGACTAATGCGATACCTTGATATACCCCCACCCCTGGTGCTGTTTCGTGATGATTTCAAAGATGCCGTCGGGGACCGTCTGCGCGTCGGCGAGCACCGCACTCCGTTCGACCTTGTTGTTCTTCAAGGCCGCCTGGCAAACCTTGAATGACACGTGCGGGTTCTTGATCGCATCCTTCACATCGCCAATGAACGTGGATTTTTCCGGCATCACGAGCTCATACCCCTTGCCGTACATCACGACTTCCAGCTCCGCCCCGGGATTTGAGGCCGTGATTTCCCTGATCCAGCGCATGACAGCCCTTTGATCCAGACTATCCCTGCTGGTCAGATCGAAGACGACCCGGTACGGCTGGTTCTGGGCATGGGCAAGACTGCCGCCCAGCGCGACAAAAACGATGAGAATGATGACAGACAGGATCCGGTTCATGATGCATCCTCCCCTCGATGACCTATGAGCGCTTTTCTGTATGAAAGCTCTTTCTGCACGAGGAACACCTCGGGCGGGACACGGGTTCCGCGCGGTTGGTGCACTCCGGAGCCGCCGGTATTCGGGATTCTGTATATGCACCATTCTCCGGACATGTCACGACCTCATTCGAAGTGTTTGAGTTCCAGCCAGACATCTGTCAGCGGAGCGCGCCGGTCCCGGCAGACATAGATAGGCATATTGTTCTCGTACGGCATGCAATACTTATCGTAAAAGAAACCTGCCTGCGTGACCTCCCTGTACGATTCCCGCATCGCTTCGACGGACCCTCCCAGGCGGATCACCACCTCACCGCTGGCGGAACGCGGTCCCCAGATCCAGTAGTTGTTGTGTCCGCTGATCGCTTTGGGGAGATGGTATTTCGGTCCGAAGAAATCAATTGCCCCGGCTTCCCCGTAATTGTTGGCAAAAACAACACACTTCTCCCGCTCCAGGGGACTCAACGTGTTGTACGCATGAGCCACCGTCTCCACCAGGCCTTCCCAGCCGAACATGTCCGCATAGAACTGAGGCAGAAGGGCGATTTCTTTCTTCTCGGGAGTCGAAGGCGCGACGCCCAGCGTGCGGGCGTAGGCGATAAAGGTCTCCACCGGCAGCACCGTAATCGCGAACGGCGCGCTGATGCAGCCGCCCGCAATCACCAAAATCAGCAGGGCGGGGCGGAGCCAGTGCCACCGGACGACCTGGCTGAACCGTTCTATCGCAACCGCTCCCGCCGCAAAGAGGACCGGGAAGAGCGGCGAGAGATACTCCACCTTGCCAGCCCTGTTGGCAACGAGAATGAGAAAGACCGCCACGTAGAGGATCGCCAGGAGGCGGAACGGTTTCAAGCCTTTCCAGAACCCGAGGGAGAGAAGGCCGGTGATCCAGATGGGAAGGGCGAACACATTCATGGCATCGATCTGCTGAAGGAACAGATTCAGCGGGGAGACGGGCACATATTTCTGCCCGGTGGCGTTCCGGATGAACTCCAGGGTGGGAAAGGCATGGCTGATCTGCCAGACAATATGAGGAAGGAAGAGAACCAACGCAACGGCGGCGGCGAGCCACACCCCGCGGCCGAGGAGCCACCTGCGATGCTCCGTGAGCAGGAGGCCCAGGCCGAGGCCGGCGCCAAGCCAGAGGACGCCGATCTTGTTCATCAGACCCAGACCGAGGATGGCACCCAGGAGGAGCCAGTGTCCTAGTCGTCCTCTTTTCACAATGATCACCATCAGAAAGGCCGCCGCCGACCAGAAGACTTCATCGAACACATTCATCGAGTAGAACGAACTCATCGCGAGCAGGATCGGAGCGGTGATCACTGCACAGGCCGCAAGAACAATGGCAAACCGGTTTCCGCCCAGTTCTTTCGCCGTCACTCCGGCAAGGTAGACGACACAGGACCCGGCAAGTGCGGGAAGGATGCGGAGGGCGACGAGCGAATCGCCAAGCAGATGGCGGGTCGCCCACAGGACGCCGATGGAAAACGGAGGCTGGTCGACGTATCCCCAATCGAGGTGATCGCTGCACGCGATGTAATAGAGCTCATCCCTGAAGTACCCGTAGCTCCCCGCAGCGTTGGCCACAACGTGGATCACGAATTCAAACAGAGCCAGAGAGATGAGAATGGCTGTGTCGCTCCGCAAGAAGCCGGGCCGGTCGGTTGTTGCGTCATCCATGGTCTTACCGTGAGGAGGAGAAGTGGCCGGGGATCTTTCACAGACCTGGTCAAGCCGGAAGGTCTTTGCCGCGGCACAAGAGCGGGGTAAAGATAGTACCCCGGGCATCGAATGTCAATCGACCGAATTGCCCCACCGAATTTCCATTCGAAATCGATTCGTTGCCTGCCTCACGCGAGTTTCTATGCCAAATCCGGATGAGACACTCGACCTTCTCTGCCGGAAACATGCCAGGAGAGGGTCTCGTTGGGAAGCCGCCTGTTTTCCGTCCCCGGCCGGCTCCATTCGACAATATGCCGAATCGGTCCAAGGGTCTCCACCGAATAATGAACGGCGAGTTCTAACGGGCTGCTGCAGGCGGGGTGGCCTTTTACACGATAGCTTCGAGAACTCCTGCCTCCATATGAGCAGCCAGAGAGCGGAGGACGAGCGGGTTGACGGCCGCCCCGGGGATCCCGAGACCGGAGAGGAGTTCTCCGGCCCACACGGCGGCCGGATGTGTTCCACGGATTGCCACACAACGCAGAATGGATGCGGTTCGAAGTGGAAATCCAGCAATATGCCGGAATTATCAATTTCTTCCTACAACTTTTCCCGCCGCGATCCGTATCTAAGATATCGTTGAACCATCTCCAAGATATCGTTGAACCATCTCAGTGAGGTAAGGAATGGTGCTGAAGCGCGATCGGGAGGTCGGGGAGATTGTGGGCCGTATATCGGACAAGATGAAGCGGTGGGGCATTACAGTGACGTTCCTGTCGTCCCAGCTGAAGGTGTCGAGGCAGTATGCCTGGCAGATCAAACACTACAGGACGTCGTTATCGAGGGAGAGGGCCCTGGAGATCGAAGGGATCGTCGACGCCATTATCCGGCAGGGACGTCATGTGAGGACGTTCGGAGACAGGCTCAGGGCGGCTCGCATCGCGGCGGGCATGACGTTGAAGCAGGCGGCCGAGGCAATAGGATACACGTGGGTAGGTTTGGAGCGATGGGAGAAGAACCGTTGTATCCCCAAGCCCGGAGCGTTGACGAGACTCCTTGACCTTTACGGGGGACAGGGGGGTGGGACGAGCTCACGGCGTACACGTCCGTTGCCGGTCCTGATTGGAATCCCGGTTGCGCTTCGGGCGAGGAGTGCTCATTCCTTAGAGTCGCGCTGAGGCAGGGAGGCTCTTCCTGTTTCCGGAAAGGCCGGCCGATCAGGTTCTCGGGGACACAGGTGGCGAGCCGCCTCCGTTGCCTTGTTCTTCCGCTCCGGAATACCCGCGCCTCAGCATCAGGATGGCCGCCACGTAGCAGCCCGCTCCGGCACCGAGCAGCAGATAGGAATACGGTGCGGGCATTTCTCCGTGCAGAGTGGCTCCGGTGTCGCGCATGAACGAATAGAGAAGAGACACGGTTCCTGCCGCCGCAAGCACCGTCGACGGCAGTGTCACCTTCAGGATTATCCCCCTGCCTGCCAGCAGCATCATCCACGCACCACCTGCCACCATGATCGCCGCGATAAGCGACGGAGCCAGGACCGGGCCGATCCACGGGAGCGGCAGGAGGAAGAGAATATCCCACTCCAGAAGCGTGGCAGGCCAGCCGGTCGCGACCCTCAGCCAGAGGTAGAACGTGATGTCCCAGACGCCGAAGGCAACCAGGAAGGCGCCGAAACGATCCCAGTGGGTCCTACCCGACAACACAGCCACAGCACCCAGCATGACCAGCGTGGCAGCCTCCCGGAAGAGTTCGACGAAGAGCAGACCGGGTTCGAAGATGCGCAAGGGGAATTGAAATCCTCCGGGATAGTAGAGCGCGCGGAGATAGACCACCACGGCGGCCTCGACGTATCCGAACGCTGCCGCGAAGAGTATGATCAAGACCAGGCGGCTCCGCGCACTCGTGCCGGCTGTCATTGGGACGGGACCTGGCCGTTCAGTTCATCGAGAAAGGCCACGGCGCGCCGCAGGTGAGGGATGACAATAGACCCTCCGACCGTCAGTGCAACACTGAACAGGTCCATGAGCTCGGCGTCTGTGACCCCCTCCTTCTTGCACTGGATGATGTGATACGACACGCAATCATCGCACCTGAGGACCATCGACGTTGCAAGCCCCAGCATCTCCTTGGTTCTCACGTCCAGAGCCCCGGGCTCATACGTCAGGGTATCCACTCCGAAGAACCGCTTGATGGCCCGGTGATCGGTTCCCAGGATCCGCTCGTTCATCTTTGCGCGGAATTCATTGAACTCCTTCACACGTCCTGCCATTCCATTCTTCCTTATTGGTGAGTGATTTCCGCTTCGGAATCTGCTGACAGCTTTTCTATCGCCGCAATCGCCCCGAAAGCCTCCTGCCATCCCCCGCGGTCGACATCCTCCATAATCCTGCGCAAGCCTGCAACGAGTACCGGTTCCGGAGATTCCGGCGGACCCTCCCCTTGGATCTCCGCCGCGGATGCCGCATGAAACGGCACCCTCACATAGGACTCGAGCATCCCCACGCTCTGTTCGACGAGAACGATGCCCGCTGCAACGGTAACGCAGGAGACCAGGAGATCAAGGATTTCGCGGGTGGTGCCGGCCGACCAGCCCAGGGGTATGGAGAGCGCGCCGGCTGCCACACAGATCCAGCCCGTGATGGTCGCCCGGCGGTGGCGCCGCAGCACAGCGAGGAATCCTTCAACATAGAATTCCCGCTGGGCCGGTGTGAGAGAGTGTGCCATAGAGTTCACGAGAATCGGGTGAGAGAAGCCCTCCTCGCCGTCCATGCGTCGAGTGCCAGCACGGCGAAGAACGGGATGTACTGAACGGCCAGCAGCAGGGGATCGTCGACCCAGGCACCCGTCGCAATGTACCGCCACACAACAACGTTGCTCACGACCGATAGACCCATGAAGAAGAACACCGCACGCGACCAGCGCACCACAAGAAGCGCCGACAGCCAGAGGAGGTACCAGGGATGGACCACCGGGCCGAAAATGACGAGTCCGAGGAAGACGAGGAAGACAGATTCAATCCATCCGGCCTTTCTGATCATGATCAAGGCCAGCCAGAGCCCGAGCATGATATTCATTGCCGTGTGGGCGGACTGGTTCGAGCCCAGGACGAGGTAGGCGACATAGAACAGACCGCCGTTGAATTCCCACCGGCTGCCGTAGATGGAAAGCCAGCTCATCGCACTCCGGGCGGCGTCCCGGAAGGGAAGATACGCCGCGGCGAACAGCCCGGCAGCCAAGAGGATCGCCACCGCGCCCTGCCATCCCCTGCGGACCCGCCAGAGGAACGGGGCGATCACGAGAGGGTGGAGCTTGATGAGCGCCGCGCACGCCACGCCCAGGGCGGCGGCGAAGGGACGTTTGCGCTCCCCCCACAGAAGAGCAAGAAGCAGAAAGGGGATGCCGGCGAGGTCGACGTGTCCGTCCAGGCTCCCGTAGAGAACCGGAAGAGGAGACCATGCATAGAGGATCACCAGCACCGCAGGCTTCTTCAGTGCCCGGAGGAGCGCCATGAGGAGCACCATGGTGAGAAGGTCCGCCCCAGTCAGCAGGAGCTTGAGCCCGGAGGCTGACTCTCCAAAGAGCCGGAAGGAAAGCCAGAAGAAGGCCTGGGCGAAGGGAGGATAGATCGAGCCGATGGTGGGATGGTTCACCCGGGCCGGAAGATCCGTTGAAGCGAGAGGAGCCAGCTGTGGATCAGCGGGCGCCCAGGCATAGGGGTTGATGCCATGGTCGAGGACTTTCCCGTCCCAGAAGTAGCGGTAGATATCGTCGGAGCACACGACACTATGCGGGACCAGGCTGAGCCTGAAGAGGAGGCCGAAGGCGACGATCGCCCAGGCAAGGCGGGTGCCGGCTGCGGCGTTGCCGCCAGCGGCGTTGTCGCCCAAGATCGCGCGGCGGTATTTCAGGGCCAGGAAGGCGAGGAGCGCAAAGCAGAGGACATGGATGACGATGAACGCCGCCACCGAGGCCGGGCCTGCAGGGACGCTGTAGAGGCTGAGGAAGCAGAGCTCGAGGAGGAGCCCTGCACCGGCAAGGGTGCGGAAGTCCTTGCCCGTCAGCCGGACCGCCAGCGGCGGCCGTCGGTCTCCAGCAGGAGGTCCGCCTGGGGAGGACCCCACGTCCCCGCCGGGTACGGAAAGACGTTCGATGCCGGGTCTGTTTTCCATGCTTCGAGGATAGGAGTGATCAGTGTCCACGCGGTGTCGACGCTGTCGCCTCGGGCATAGAGCGTCTGGTCGCCGAGCATGCAATCGAGCAGCAGGCGGGTATACGCCTCCACGAGCGCCCCGCGGAATGCGGTGTCGTAGCGGAAATCCATCGAGACCGGCTGAACGTGGAGAGAAGAGCCGGGGACCTTCGTGCCAAAGCGCAGAGAGAAGCCTTCATCGGGCTGGATGCGGATCACGATACTGTTGTAGGCGATTCCGGGGTCCAGTCCCGCGAACAGGAGATGGGGGGTTCGCTTGAACTGGACGACGATATTCGTTGCCCGTTCCGGAAGGCGTTTTCCGGAACGGATGAACCAGGGCACATCGGCCCACCGCCAGTTATCGATGAAGAGCTTCAGCGCAACGAAAGTCTCCGTCCGGCTTTCGGGCGACACGTCCTTTTCGCCGCGGTAGGGGAGGACCTGTTTGCCGTCGACGATGCCGGCTTCATACTGGCCGCGCACGGTATACTCCCGGACCTGTTCAGGAGGGATGGGCCTGAGCGCCTGGAACACCTTTTGCTTTTCGTCGCGGACCTGCCGGGCGTCAAAGAGAACCGGGGGTTCCATCGCGGTCAGCGCCAGGACCTGGAGCAGGTGATTCTGCACCATGTCGCGCAGCGTCCCGGCTTCTTCGTAATACGATCCCCGGTTCTCGATCCCCACTGACTCCGCGGCGGTGATCTGGATGTTGTCGATGTAGTTCCGGTTCCAGACAGGTTCGAACACGCCATTGGCAAAGCGGAACACCAGGAGATTCTGTACGGTCTCCTTGCCCAGGTAGTGGTCGATACGGTAGACCTGGTCTTCGGTGAACACCGACAGGACGGCGGCGTTCAGCCTGCGCGCGGAGGCGAGATCGATACCGAAGGGTTTCTCGATGATGATGCGCACCCATGCGCCGGAACCGCGCGGGGCATGAAGGTCGGCAGTGCCGAGGTTGCGCACGATGGGTTCATACATGCTGGGGGGGGTTGCGAGATAGAAGAGGATGTTGCCGCCGATCCCTCTCCCGGCATTGAGGGAGGCGAGAGACTCCTTCACCCGCGAGTATTCTCCGGCATCTGAGGAGTCAGCCGTCAGGTAGTGAAGGCAGGAAGTGAACCTCTCCCACTCATCGTTCTTCAGGCCGTCGAGTTTTCCGAACCTCCGCATGCCTTCCAGAAGNNGGGAGGGCGCCCGAGCGGGAGAGATCAAAGAGGGCGGGAACGAGTTTTCGCTGCGTGAGGTCGCCCGATGCCCCGAAGATGACCATCAGGCAGGGATCGGGCATGCGGTCGAGGCGGACGGTCTGGGGGGCGGGGGCTGTCGCAGTCGTTGACATGATGAGCCGGAAGTCTTGACCCGGAATCGTTTACCGGACCGCTGAGGAGGACTGCACAGAGACGCGTTTCCTATCGAGGAGTGCCAAGAGCCCGTCGAAGGATTTCTCGAATGCGGAGACGCCTTCCTCCTCGAGTTTCGCGGTCACTTGCTTCATGCTGATGCCGGCCTCCTTCAGCCGCGAGAGGGACAGGCGGGCTGCCTCAAGGTCCCGTTCGACGGTGAGGGCGGCTTTTCCATGATGGAGTATGGCGGCATAGGTTTGCGGCGGCACGGTGTTGACCGTGTTCGGGCCGACCAGCGTCTCGACATACTTCAGATCGCCATATGCCGGGTTCTTGGTCCCCGTGCTTCCCCAGAGGGGGCGCTGGACGGCGGCTCCGCGCGTTGCAAGAGATGCGAAACGCGGGGAGGTGAAGATCTCCTTGAACGCCTGGTACACCATTTTGGCATTGGCCACGGCGGCGGTTCCCAGCAGGCCGGCAAGGTCTTTCTCTCCCGAGGCGATTCGCCCGGCAAGCATGGGGTCCACAAGGGTATCGACGCGGCTCACGAACACGCTTGCCACGGAGGCCAGCCGGTCGATGGGTTTTCCCTCTGCGACGCGCCGTTCGAGACCCTTCAGGAAGGCTGCGGCGACCTTCCGGTACCGTTCGACCGAGAAAATCAGTGTGATGTTGATATTGATCCCCTCATAGAGCATCTCTTCGACGGCCGGAAGCCCTTCGATGGTGGAAGGGATTTTCACCATCAGGTTCGGGCGGTTGATGCGCGACCAGAGGTAGCGGACTTCCTCCCCGGTGCCGAGTGTGTCGCGGGCTTTCGACGGGGTTACCTCGATGCTCACGAACCCATCGTGCCCCTGCGCGCGGTCAAAGACAGGCCGGAGGATGTCTGCCGCCATCTGAATATCCCTGATCATCAGCTCCTGGATCAACCGTGCATTGCTGATCTCCGGGGCCGAGGAGATGAGCTCCCGGACCTGCGGGTCATAGTCTTCCCCCCCCGAGATTGCCTTCTCGAAGATCGTGGGATTTGAAGTGACGCCTGTCAGGCCCTCCTGCACTTTTGCATGCAAGTCCCCGGACCGGATCACACCCCGGCTGATATTGTCCAGCCAGATGCTCTGGCCGAGGTCAAGCAATTCGCGCAGAATGCTCATCGCTGTTTCTCCTCATCTCTCGTTGCTGTGTCCCTGTGAGGCGCCGCACCTCTGCAGGGCGGCAACACCCGCACCACGCTGTCCGCGCGTTTCAGGCATGTGATTGCCGCTCGAGCTCCAGGATCTTCTTCACCCGTCTGGCGTGACGCTCTTCGCCTGTGAAGCGGGCCCGGAGGAAAGCCCGGACGGCCTCCAGGGCCGCCTCGGGACCGATGACACGGGCCCCCAGGCAGAGGACATTCATGTCATCATGCTCAACGCCCTGGTGGGCCGAATAGGTGTCGTGAGCGATTCCCGCGCGCAAGCCGCGGATCTTGTTAGCGGCCACCGAGGCCCCGATGCCGCTTCCGCATACCAGAATTCCCCGCTCCGCCGTCCCCGAGGAGAATGCATCTCCGATCGCCCGGGCGAAATCGGGATAGTCGGAAGGTGTCGTGTCATATGCTCCGAGGTCGATCGGCGAGTACCCGTCCTTTTGCATCTTGCCGAGCAGCCATTGCTTGAGTGCGAAGCCGGCATGGTCGCCGGCGATGGCAACTTTCATGCGATGCTCCTCTTCGCGGCTTCCACGACGTGATCGACGGTGATACCGAAATTCCTAAACACCACTCCAACCGGCGCCGACATACCGAAGGAAGACATGCCGACAAATCCCCCCTTCTCTCCGAGATATTTCTCCCACCCGAGTTTTACCCCGGCTTCCACCGCGACGCGCGCTTTCACCTCAGGCGGCAGGACACTGTCCCTGTACTCCTGCGGCTGCTGCTCGAACAGTTCCCACGACGGCATGCTCACCACGCATGAACGGATGCCTTCCTTAGACAGTTCCTCGCGGGCTCCAAGGGCAAGCTGGACCTCCGAGCCGGTCCCGATGAGCAGGATCCTCGGGTTCGCGTCGGGGACCAGCACATAGCCCCCCTTTGCCAGGTTCTCCGCCCGGGCATATGTCGCCTGGTCAAGCACCGGGAGTTTCTGGCGGGTGAGAGCAAGGAGGACCGGCCCTGAGCGGTGCTCGAGGGCGAATTTCCATGCCTGCTGGGTCTCGTTGGCGTCTGCAGGNNGGCCGCATATAGTCGCTGAAGGCGAAAAACGTTCCGCCGTAGGGAACAAGCATACCGCTGACCGCAATCCCGTTCATTATTGCACCCATGGCATGCTCGCGCACGCCGTAGCGCACGTACCGTCCCAGCCGGTTCTCGCGGCTGAAGTCCGAGGCCCCCTTGAAACGCGTGTTGTTTGAGGGTGTCAGATCCGCGGAGCCCCCGAGGACCAGCGGAAGCTTGGGCATGAGCGCATCGAGCACCTTGCCCTGCGACTCACGGGTGGCCGCCTGGGTTCCCGTATCGAACGACAGCTTCGACGACTTCCATATCTCGTCCCAGTCCGCAGGCAGCTGCCGGAGGGCAGCCTGCAGGAATTCTTTTGCGAGCCCGGGGTGGGCAGCCGCGTACAGCTTGAAGAGCGCTTCCCACTCGCCCTCTCGTTCCGCTCCGAGATCCACCTGCCGCCGGAAGAGCGCCAGAGCTTCCTCCGGGATGAAGAAGGTTTTTGAGGGGTCCCATCCGTAGTTTTTCTTCGTCAGGGCGACTTCCTCGTCACCCAGGGGGGAGCCGTGCGCCTCTGAGGTATCCTGCTTGTTCGGGCTCCCAAAGCCGATGTGGGTCCGGAGTTTGATCAGTGACGGCCGATCCTGCTCGCGCTGCGCAGCATTCAGGGCCAGCTCGAACGCGGCCATGTCGTTCCCGTCTCCTCCCACCGTCTGCACGAACCAGCCGTAGGCCTCGAACCGTTTCCCGACATCCTCGCCGAAAGAAAGCGAAGTCGGCCCGTCGATGCTGATGCTGTTGTCGTCATAGACCACGATCAGATTGTTCAGGCCCAGGTGGCCGCCGAGGGAACAGGCTTCAGACGACACCCCTTCCTGCATGTCGCCGTCTCCTGCGAAGACATAGACATGGTAATCCACGACGGGAAAGCCATCCCGGTTGAAATATGCCGCCAGGTATTTCTGCGCGAGCGCCATTCCGACGGCATTGGAGATGCCCTGGCCGAGCGGCCCCGTGGTCACCTCCACTCCGGGAGTATGGCCGTACTCGGGGTGGCCGGGGGTCTTGCTCCCCCACTGCCTGAAGCTCTTGATAGCATCGAGCGAAAGATCAAAGCCGGTGAGATGCAGCAACGAGTAGAGCAGCATGCATCCATGACCTGCCGAGAGGACAAACCGGTCACGGTTCACCCAGCGCGGATTCCGGGGGTTGTACCGCATGTGCCGGGTCCAGAGCACATAACCCGCGGGGGCCATGCCCATCGGCATGCCCGGGTGGCCCGATTTGGCCTTCTGGACAGCATCCATCGCCAGGCACCGGATGGTGTTGACGCACAGCTCGTCGACGGGTGAAAGGCCCGGGTGGCGCTGAATTCTGGAAGAGGGAGTCTGGAGAGCCGATTCCATGGTGGTATGTAAGGGTAACATGTCAGGGGGTGAATGATCAAGATACGCAAATACGGGGAAAATTCAACCTCTGGCGTACGCCCTCCACCGGTTGATCATGCCGTTTGTCGATGCATCGTGCGAGGCGGCGGGATCCGGAGACGCCAGCTCAGGGAGGATCTTTCTGGCGAGCTGCTTCCCGAGCTCCACACCCCACTGATCGAACGAGTTGATGTTCCAGATGATTCCCTGGGTGAAGATCTTGTGCTCGTACAGCGCGATCAGTGCACCGAGTGAGTGCGGCGTCACTTTCCGGACCATAAGAGAATTCGTGGGCCGGTTGCCGGCGAACACCTTGTGGGGGACCAGGTCGGTGAGCTCCCGGCCGGACAGACCTGCCTGCTCCAGCTCGCTTCGGGCCTCATCTTCCGTCTTGCCCTTCATGAGCGCTTCAGTCTGGGCGAAGAAATTCGAAAGGAGCAGTGCGTGGTGCCCGGGCAGCGGGTTGTGCGATTCGGCGGGTGCGATAAAATCGGCCGGGATCAGCTTTGTCCCCTGATGGATCAGCTGATAGAACGCATGCTGGCCGTTTGTCCCGGGTTCTCCCCAGATGACGGGACCCGTGGTGTAGTCCACGCCGAGCCCTGCGCGATCGACACTTTTCCCATTGCTCTCCATGTCACCCTGCTGGAAATAGGCCGGGAAGCGATGAAGGTACTGGTCGTACGGAAGGATCGCGCTGGTTTCGGCGCCGAAGAAGTTATTGTACCAGACGCCGAGCAAGGCGAGGATCACCGGCATATTGCGCTCCAGCGGTGCCGTGCGGAAATGCTCGTCCATCGCGAAGGCGCCCTCCAGCAGTTCCTCGAACCGGTCCATGCCCACGGCGACGGCAATCGAGAGTCCGATGGCGGACCAGAGCGAGTAGCGACCGCCCACCCAGTCCCAGAACTCGAACATGTTGCGGGTGTCGATGCCGAACTTCGCCACTTCCGGGGCGTTCGTGGAGAGGGCCACAAAGTGCCTTGCAATGGCCGCCTCATCGTGAACGCGATCGAGAAACCATTGGCGGGCGGTGCCGGCGTTTGCCACGGTCTCCTGCGTGGTGAAGGTTTTCGAGGCCACAATGAAGAGCGTCCGCGCCGGGTCGAGAGGTTTGAGCGTCTCAGCGATATGCGTACCGTCGACATTCGAGACAAAGTGGACCCCCAGGCCCGGCTGAGCGAACGGCTTCAGGGCTTCGGTGACCATGACGGGGCCGAGGTCCGACCCGCCTATGCCGATGTTGACAACATCGGTGATCGACCGGCCGTCGAACCCCTTCCATGCTCCGCTGCGCACCGCATCGCTGAACTCGCGCATATGGCCGAGCACGGCGTTCACCTTCGGCATCACGTCAGCGCCGTCGACAATGATAGGGCGGTTGGCCCGGTTGCGCAGAGCCACATGCAGGACGGCCCGGTGCTCGGTGGAGTTGATCCTCTCTCCTGCAAACATGCGGCCGCGCCACTCTTCCAGGCCGGCCTGGCGCGCCAGCGCCGTGAGGAGCGGCATGGTCTCGGCCGTGATGCGGTTCTTGGAATAATCCAGGAAAATTCCGCAGGCTTCAAGGGAATACATCCCGAATCGGCCGGGGTTTCCGGCGAAGAGCGTCCGCATGTGGAGATCACGGATGCACGCATGGTGGTCGAGGAGAGCTTTCCACGCCGGGGAATCAGTCAACTTGGACATGGCGTTCAGGCAGAAGGAATTGGACATGAGTGGATGAACCGTAAAGATACGGAATTCAACGACTTCTTTCGCAATTTCCGTCTTGCCAGGGATCAACCGGAGGCGCCGGAAGGCGGGGGCGGACGAGGGCATTCCACCCCACTTTTTGCTATCATACGCGGCGGGCGATAGCCCCGGAGTATCGGACATGACCGTCATGTTTCCGGGCCAGCAGGCAGGAAGACAATAACCGGGCACCGGAATGGCAGAACGCGAGCATCATCCAGTCTTCTTTGCGGAAAACCCGAGGCGCTGGAGGCGTTTCCTCTGGGTGACCCGCCTTGCCTTTGCCGTCATGGCCATTGCCACCGCCGTGGTGACCGTCGCCGTTGTCCGGCCGGAGCAAATCGGGCTGCCGAAACTGCTCGGACAGAACGAGACATACCAGAAGCTGCTGGACCCCGACCATTCTCCCCTGGTGCGCACAAACGCCAACGCGGCGTTCAGGCAGAGCCGGAAGAGCGTCCCAAACACGGCGACGTTCAATTACTCCGGCCGTTCCCACACCCGCCCCGTCCTCGCGCCTGCGAAACGCGCAAACATCCGCGCCGGCTTCTATGTCAACTGGGACCCCCAGTCCTTCTTCTCTCTGCGCGACAACATCGGCCGTCTCACGATGGTGTTCCCCGAATGGTTCTTCGTTGCCGACGGCACGGACTCCGTGGTGACGGACGTGGATAACCGGGCCCTGGACCTGCTCCGGACCAGCCGGGTCCCCGTCCTTCCCATGGTCTCCAACTACTACAAGGAGCAGTGGAACGGCGGCAACGTGCACAGGCTCCTCACCTCCCGCGCCCGGCGGAGGACATTCATCGCAAGCCTCCTGGGCGCGCTCCACCGATACGGGTTCGCCGGGGTCAACATCGACTTTGAAGCGCTCCAGGAGACTCGCGACGAGCCGCTGGTGGAGTTCTTCCGGGAGTTGTTCGCCGCGCTCCACCCGGCCGGCTACCTGATCACGATGGACGTCCCGCCGGAAAACGCCGACTTCAATCTCCCGCAGCTCCAGCAATGGTGCGACTATCTGGTGGTCATGGCATACGACCAGCACTACAGCGAGAGCATCCCAGGTCCCGTGGCCGGACAGCGATGGTTTGAGGGTGTGCTCGACAATGCCGCGGAGCGGGTGGCCCCGGAAAAACTGATCGTCGGCCTTGCGACCTACGGGTATGACTGGCCGAAGAACAGCCACGGGAGCGACGTGAGCTACTACGAGGCGCTCGTCACCGCAAAGGAATCCGAGGGAAAGGTTACGTTCGACGAAGACACGTACAACCTTCATTACACGTATGACGACGATGCCGACACATCCCACGAGGTGTACTTCGTCGACGCGGCGACCACGTTCGACCAGATGCGGAGCGCCGCCGGGTACGGGATGGCGGGGGTCGCCCTCTGGCGGCTCGGCGGGGAGGACCCCCGCACCTGGAGGTTTTTCGCCAACGATCTGAGCGACACCGCCGCCGCGCAGGGCATCCTGGACGAGAGCCTGTTCCGCGTCGCGCCGGCGAAAACCGACATCGACTTCGTGGGGGAGGGTGAAATCCTCAACATGGTATCGACGCCTGAGCCGGGGAGCGTTGAGCTTGACTTGGACACGCTCCACCTGCTGATCAGCGGCGAGAGGTATCTGACCCTCCCCTCCTCGTACGTGGTGAAGAAGTACGGGAAGAGGGACAGCGTCGTGGCGCTGAGCTTCGATGACGGACCGGATGAACGGTACACACCCGAGATCCTGGACATCCTCAAGGCTGCGAACGTGCCGGCGATCTTTTTCGTCGTGGGAATCAACGTGGAGAACAATGTCGGGCTGTTGAAGCGGATCTATGACGAGGGGCACGAGATCGGCAATCATACCTTCACACATCCGAACCTCGCTCTGGTAAACCCGGAGCGGACGCGGGTGGAGCTTCAGGCAACGAGGCGCATCATCGAAAGCATTACCGGCCACTCCACGATTCTCTTCCGGCCGCCATACAACGCCGACTCGGAGCCGGAGAGCATGGAGGAGCTGCTGCCGGTGGAGGTGGGAAAGGAGGAGAACTACTACACGGTGGCCGAATCGATCGACCCCCAGGACTGGTCCGAGGGAGTCACGGCGGACACCATCGTGGCGAGGGTGATCCAGCAGGATGCGCTGGGGAATATCATCCTCCTGCATGACGCCGGAGGGGACCGCGAGCAGACGGTCAGGGCGCTCCCGGGTATCATCACGTACTTCAGGGAGCGGGGGCGAAGGTTTGTGGCCGTGTCCGAGCTCATGGGGAAGACCCGGGACGAGGTCATGCCTCCCGTCTTTGGGGACAATCAGCTGTTCCTGACCCGCTTCAACTGGACCGTCGTCCAGACGGTCTTCTGGTGCGGACGGATCCTTTTCTGGCTCTTCCTGCTCGGCATCGTCCTCTCCATCGGGCGCATCCTGATGACCGGCATCCTGGCCGCGCTGCAGAAGCGGATGCAGAACCGAAAGCCGGCAGGGTCAGGCCCTCTACCCCCGGTGAGCGTGATCATCCCCGCGCACAATGAGGAGGTCAACGCGGTAGCGACCATACGATCGCTCCTCGCCGGCACGGTGAAGGACCTTCAGGTGATCTTCGTGGATGACGGCTCGGTAGACAGGACGCTCTCCGTCGTGCGCGAAGCGTTCAGCGGCGAAGGGCGGGTCCGCGTTTTCACGAAGCCGAACGGAGGGAAGGCTTCGGCCCTGAATTACGGCATTGCCCGGGCGGAGAGTTCCATCGTGGTCTGCATCGACGCCGACACGCAGCTCATGCCCGATGCCGTGAAAAAACTTCTCCGGAGTTTTGAAGAGGATGAGGAGATCGCTGCGGTTGCCGGCAACACGAAGGTGGGAAACGAGCGGAACATGCTGACGAAGTGGCAAGCCATCGAATACATCACGAGCCAGAACTTCGACCGGCGCGCCTTCGACCTTTTGAACGCCATCACGGTCGTCCCCGGCGCCGTCGGAGCGTTCCGGAAGGAAGCCGTGCTCCAGGCCGGCGGATTCTCGCCGGACACGCTTGCCGAGGACTGCGACATCACGCTGAGGCTTCTTGAGGCCGGCTGGATCGTCCGGTACTGCCCCGATGCCGTTGCATTCACCGAAGCACCCGAGACATTTCGCGGATTTCTCCGGCAGCGGTTCCGCTGGTCATTCGGCATCATGCAGAGTGTCTGGAAGCACCGGAAGATGCTGTTTTCGCGAGAGAGGCCCAACCTGGGCTTCGTGGCCCTCCCGAACGTCCTGCTTTTCCAGATCCTCCTTCCGCTCCTGTCCCCCCTTGCGGATCTGATGATGGTCTTCGGANNGCCGGAGGATGGATAGCCTTCCGCTTCGAAGGAGAACGCACGAGCCGTCTCTGGCTGCTCCTGCCGCAGCGTTTTCTTTACAGGCAGCTGATGTACTGGGTCCTTCTCAAGTCGCTGATCCGGGCCCTGCGCGGCGAGCTGGCGCAGTGGGGCGCTCAGAAACGGACAGGAAACGTGAGGATGGAAGAAGGATGACCGCACCCTCCAGCGCCCGAGCGCATGAGCAGACCGGAAGGCGATGACTCACCGGACTTCCACGCTGAGTCTGGTCCGGATGCTCTGTGCATCGATGTGAACCGTGAGAAGGGACGAAGGGCCGTCCCACGACCAGCGGCCGGCCGGGAGTGCGTGGCCATTCAAGGTTACGGAGCGCGGCTGTGCTGAACGGTGGATGCGCAGCTCGTATGCGCGTCCCTTCCCCTGTCCGTCATATGCTCCTTCGGTCGGACCCAGGCCAACGAGCAGGGCACTTCCCTGTTCGGTGCAGGTGAGCGGCGTCCAGGCATGCTTGCCGGAGAGGTAGTCGAGCGAGAGGCCGTCGTCCTCATACAGGCGGAACCGGCCGGAAGGTCCGGGAAACACTTCCACGATCAGCGTATCGAGCGGCCTCGCTGCTGAGAAGGGCATGTCGGGCTGCATCGGGATCAATGATCCTGCTCTGACGAACAGGGGCATTGACTCAAGAGGATGCCGGACGTGGATGGACTGCCCCCCCTTGAAAGGCATGCCTCCGGGATACTCATTCCATTGGCCTGGAGGAAGATAGACATCCCGTTCACCGGTCGAATCCACAATGGGAGCCACGAGAATTTCCCGGCCGAAGAGATATTCATCAGGGTGATTGTATGCCTCTTCTAGAGCCGGGTACTCGAGGTAGAGAGGGCGGACAAGGGGGAGGGCTTCGTCGCTGGCGATACGGCTGTAGGTATAGATATAGGGGATGAGGCGGCAGCGGAGCTGGAAGAACCGCCGTGCCAGATCGATCCCCCGGGGGCCGTAGGTCCAGGGAAGCCGGAGGTTGCCGTTCTTCGGATTCTCAAACGCAGAGTGGAGCCTGAGGATGGGGCTGAACGCACCGAACTGAAGCCAGCGGGCATAGAGATCGAAACTGATCGAGTCGCCGAGGAATCCTCCGATGTCGTGAGTGATGAACGGCATCAGGACATTGCCCCCGCGGGAGGTGAAAGGAACCTCATAGGCAAGCACGTCCCACTGTGAATGGGTGTCGCCGGTGAAGTTACCGGGGTAGCGGTGGCTTCCCCAGCCGCCGTAGCGGCTGAAGATGAATGCCCGCCGGCGGGTATGCTTCTCCGTGAAATCGTAGAAGACCCTGTTCGTCCACATCTGCGCATCGAGACCCGGCATGCCGGCCGAGCCGGTGCCGCCGTCGATCCACCAGAAGTCGACACCCTGGTCGACGAGCGGATTGTGGAGGACATCCATGAAGACCTCCGCCTGCCGTTTATCCGCCAGGTTGAAGCGGATTCCTCCTCCGGGCACCACATCAGACAGGACGACCGGCTCCCTGCCGATGCCGCCCCCTCCCCCCCAATCGTTCACACGCATCGCAATGAGGTTCTGCCGGCCGGGAAGGAGAAAGCGGGAAACTTCGCTCTCAGTCTGGGTGCCGTACATGCTGTGATCGGGATAGGTGCCGCGGTGGACGATCTTGGTGCCATTGATGAAGAGGTCATACTCATCGTCGACCCCTCCGAATACCAGAAAGAGAGAATCCACACCAAGGGAGGCCGGGAGTGCGACCCACTTCCGGTACCAGGCGACGCCATCGTAGTTCGGGTACCCCTGGCCTTCCCAGAGGGCCCCCGCCTTGATCGAATTCCACGCGGAATCATTCAGGTCGGCGGAGAACCATTGCTGCCGGATGCCGGCATCGGCCGTGTCGGTTCTGAACTTCCAAAGCTTGGCGAGATCGATGGAAAGCTTCGGCACCGGGGGAGGAGTGATGTTCAGAAGCCGGATGACCTCCGGCGCATGCGTGTCGCGGTTTGCCAGGACACTTTCCTTGCCATAACCGGGGTGGTCATTGAGCGTGACCTTGAGGCCGCTCGAGTGCGCCCATGAGAGGAAACCGGCGGGATCGCTGAAGATGGGGCTCCAATCGTACCCTCCTTCCCAGCCGAATTTATGCCACGCAAAATCGAGGACCAGGACATCGAGGGGAATACTCTCGGAGCGGAATCGGTTGACCATCTGTTTGAGATTGTTGTCGGTCGAGCGATACTTCTCGACCATGTCGGTGCCGGGGAGGTACTCGTAGTTCAGATCGGTCACCCATGCACCGAGCGTGTAGCGGGGAATCATGGGGATTCGCCCGCAGAGCGCGGCGAACTCTTTCAGGGCCAGGTGGTAGTCCGATCCGTAGGCGAAGAAGTACCAGTCCTGACTTTCCTGTTCCTTGCGGGGGGCGATCCAGGCAGCAGCGCTGTCCCACACGGGCGAACGGCTGTCATCCAGGAGGAAGCGGCCGCTCCGGCTGAGGATGCCGGGAACAGGGGGAGGCAGCCGGTCCTTCTGAATACCGTCGAGTGAGCGGACCAAACCGCCAAGGTTGTTCCTGTCCGAGTCCCCGGGGGCCCAGGTCTGGCCGCCGCGGCCGTCTTTCCATTCGATGAGCAGGTTCTCTTTCCCGAAGGGTCCGGAGTCCAGGCGGTAGCGCACGACTGTCTTCCCGGACCGGACAGCGAGCCAGCCATTTTCTTCACGGGCCGTGAAGGGAACCGGCTTCCAGTCCCGTTTGAGGACTACAGAGGTCGCCGCATCTGTGAATCTGCCCTCGGGGGAATATTCCATCCGCACGAGTGTGGGGGTGAGAACCTGGATGCGGGCATTGCCGGCTGACACGGTCGCACCGGATTGGTGAAAGGCCTTTCCGCCGGTGTGCGGGCCGGCATGACTGCCCGGCCGGTCGCCACCAGCTGATTGAGCTGACGGGGTATTGATGGCTGTCTGCGAGAGGAGGGGGACGAGGATTGTTACGCCCGCCAGAAGAAGGAGATTGCGCCGCATTGTTCCACTCCGGAATACCTGCGTGAGAGAAGGGAGAGAGGAGTTGGCTGAGGATGGCACTGGAGAGCAAGCGACCGTTTCGCGAGGGACCGGATGAATGCATCGAGCCCCTGAAAAGCCTCTCCCGGAGCGGGGGGCCCTGTTAGGTCCGACTGAGGGAATGCTCTGGTATCCACCTTCGCCTCCTANNATGACCTCCGGAAGGACGATCGGCTCGGAAGGCCTGCCGGCGGGAAAGAGGACATAGAGAGGGACACCGGACCGCCCGAACTTTGAGAGCAGCCTGGTGATGTCGGGGTTGCGGCTGGTCCAGTCGGCGCGCACCGTGACGATGCCCGAGGCTTTGATCTTGTTCACAACATCGGGGTCGGACAATACGGTTTTCTCGTTCACCTTGCAGGTGAGACACCACTCGGCAGTGAAATCCAGAAGCACGGTGCGGTTGTCGCGGAAGTGCGCTTCGAGCTTCTCCGGGCTGAAGGATTCCCAGACGAGTCCGCCGGCTTCTGTTGCAGACCCGGGGGCCGAGGCGTTCACCGAATCGCTCGCCTGGAGCAGCGGGGAGATGAACAGCATGTAGGCCCCCGCGTTGAGAACGAGCGCGATCGCCCAGATCACGAGTGCGCGAATCCGTGTGGCGCTGAGGGTCAGGAAGCGGCCGATCATCCAGCAGGCCAGTCCGATTGTGAGCAGGAAGGCCCCGGTCCAGACAATTCCCTCGACGCCGATTTCCTTACCAAGAACATAGAGGAGCCAGAGCAGGGTGGCCATCATCAAGAAGCCCATGATCTGCTTGGCGGTTTCCATCCACGCACCCGGTTTCGGGAGGAATCGTACCCATGCCGGATTTGCCGTGAGGAGGACGTAGGGGATGGCCATGCCCGCGGCCACGACGGCGAAGATGACCAGGATTGCCCAGGGGGGCTGGGAGAAGGCAAAACCGAGCGCGGTGCCCAGGAACGGGGCGGTACAGGGCGTCGCAAGGATGGTGGCAAAGACCCCTTCTGAGAACGATGCGGCGTAGCCGCTCCCTCCTTCCTGCTTCTGGAGCACAGTGCCCACGCCTTCCATGGCCTTTGCCGGAAGGCGGATCTCGAAGACGCCGAAAAGACTGAGACCGAAGGCGAAGACCACCGCGCACATCGCTATGACGAAGAGAGGTTCCTGGAACTGGAACCCCCATCCCACCTGCTGACCCGCGGCTTGCAGGAGAATAACGATGAGGGCCAGAAGAAGAAAGGATGAGAGGATGCCGGCCGAGAACGACCATCCAAGCTTCTTGATCCTGGCGGGCGTATCGCCCGCCATTTTGACGAGGCCGAAGATTTTCAGCGCGACGACCGGAAGGACGCACGGCATGATGTTGAGAAGCAGACCGCCGATGAAGGCAAATGCCAGATAGAGAATGAGAGGCTGCCGGTTGCCTTCCGTCGCAATGGTGAACTGCCTATCGAGCAGGCCCCCTTTCTGTTCCGCAGCCCGCGGAGCACTCAGAGAGGCCATGGTCCCGGGAGAAAGTGTAATCCGGATGTCAGAGGACGATCGCACCGGAGACCCTGTAGCAGATTTGTCCCTGGGAGCCTTTACGACGAGTACTCCGTGAAGGGACCGGGCGCTGTCGATTGGAGGCTGGACGGTGAGAGGGATGGTTACAGTGACGACGTCTCCCTGCAGCGCGGCAGACGCGCGGCCTGAGGGGGCGCCGGGAAACTCCATGGGAAAGAAATCGACGGTGGCGGATGGAGGAATCATGTCCTGCGGAATTCTCAACCGGAGCCCCACCACTCCAGATCCGGCATCCAGTGTGACGCGTATCGGACCTGCATAGCGCGCCGGAACCAGGGCCCGGAACCGCGCGAACAGGGAGACGTTGTCCGGGGCCGGCTGCGCGGCTGCAGCCGGGAGCGTGAGAGAAAGGGAGGCCTTGCCGGGGACGCAGGAGTTCTTGCATTCCAGCCAGCTCAC
>PMBF01000027.1 GCA_003152875.1 Ignavibacteriota bacterium
CGCTACAGTGACGAATTCAACGCCGAGATCCTCCGCCACATGAGGCCGACGCTTTCCGAGCTGGGCGAGTACGACGGGACCGCGCTGATGGAGTTCAAGACCAGGAAGGAGATCATATACCAGATCCACCGCGACACCATCTGCACGTATGAAATGGACGATACTCCTCCCTTCGAACTCAATCCCGAAGCGCTCGACATCGCCCTGGGAATAGGTCTGCTGTACGGCTGCTCGATGGTCGACGAGATCCATATCGCCCGAAAGCAGTACCTGGACGGGAGCATCCCTACGGGGTTTCAGCGGACCACCATCGTCGGAGTGGACGGGTCCATTCCCTACAGGGGGCGCCGGATCGGAATCGTACAGCTCGGTCTGGAGGAGGATGCCTGCAGGGAGGTAAGCGATCTGGGACATCGGCGGGTCTACCTCACCGACAGGCTGGGGATGCCCTTGATCGAGACCGTCACCGCCCCCGAGATGAAGACGCCCGCTGAAGCCGCGGAGGTCGCCGAGATCCTCCGGCGGCTCGTGCGGAGCACAGGAAACGTGCGCACGGGGGCCGGGGCGGCACGCCAGGATGTGAACGTGAGCATCACGGGAGGGACGCGCATCGAGATCAAGGGGGTCCATCGCATCCCCAACATTCCTCTCCTGACCTACAACGAGGCGATGCGCCANNTTGGCGGTCCAGTGTGTTCTCCTGCACGGATTCAGGGACTTGCTGCGCTGGCAGACACAGACCGACACCTACTTCTCGCATGAGGTCTCAGACCGCGTGCGTGTCGTGGCCTGTCTCACCACCCTTCCCAACATCATCCACTCAGACAGCCCGGGCGAGACGCTTGCGTCCTCCGAGTGGCGGACCCTGAAAAAGGCCATGGGCGCCATCGACGACGACACGCTGGTGGTTGTCTGGGGGCCCAGGCAGGATGCCGTGACCGGCGCTTCCGAGGTCGTCATCCGGGCCCGGGAGGCGGCCGTGGGGGTGCCCTCGGAAACGAGGCAGGCCCTTCGGGACTGCACGAACGGCTTCGAGCGCATCCTTCCGGGGCCGAACAGAATGTATCCGGACACGGACCTTCCCCCTCTCCGCATCCAGCGGGAGCGGCTCATCACGCTGGGCAAGAAGCTCCCGAAGCCGGTCTGGGAGCTTGAGGCCTGGTACAGGGAGCTCGGCATTCCTGAGGACGTCGTGGTTCCGCTCAGCATTTCCCAGCACGCAAACTTCTTCGCGGCCGCCGTGAAGGATTGGGGCGTGCCCCCCGTGCTTGCGGCAGTGACCCTTGTTCAGCTTCCCAAACGCATTGCCAAGAAGACCGGACGGCAAGTGCCCGGCGCCGCGATGCGCGAGGTGCTCCGCGCAGTGAGGGATGGAGTGCTGGCCCGGGAAGGCATCCAGGCCGTCCTCGAACGATCTGCGGAAGAAGGAGGCTTCTCCCAGGAGATGCTTCCTGCGCCCTGTTCCGGGCAGGAGCTGTCCGCGGTGATCGAAGAGTGCTCCGGCACGCTTTCCGGAGTGCTCCTGAGGCATCCGGAGAAGGCGCTTCAGGTGCTGATGGGCATGATCATGAATAGGGTCCGCGGGCGGTGCGAGGGGCGGCTTGTCGCCCGGCGGGCAGGGACGAGAGTGCCGGAGGCCCAGCCATGAGCGATGACTACCGGGGCTATCGCGGTGAGGCGCTTGCAGTCCTCAAGGCGTACGATGCGATGGTCTGGAGCGACGTCGAGGTCCGGACCGCAAAGGGGAAGTTTACCGGAATCGTCCTCCCGAGGTCCGAGACGGCCGATCCGCAACATATCGTCCTCAAGCTGAGGAGCGGATACAACGTGGGGGTGGCGGCTGCCGGCGTGGAAGGTATCACAGTCCAGGGACGCAAGGAAGCGCATTACAAGATTCCCGAGAAAGAGTTCCCGTACGATCCCGCGAAGCCCCGGGTGAAGCTCTTCGGCACGGGGGGGACCATCGCCAGCCGTCTGGACTATCGCACCGGCGCGGTGATCCCGGCGTTCTCTCCCGGAGAGCTGTACGGCTCGGTGCCGGAGCTTGCCGACATCTGCAACCTGGAGACCGAGAAGCTCTACGGCGTGTTCAGCGAGAACATGGGTCCTGAGCAATGGAAAGGCACCGCCGAGGCAATCGGACGGGAAATCGAACGGGGAGTGCAGGGGATCGTGATCGGGCACGGCACCGACACGATGCACCACACGGCGGCTATTCTCTCGTTTATGGTGCAGGACTCGCCCGTCCCGATCGTCATGGTGGGCTCACAGCGGTCAAGCGACCGTCCCTCGTCGGACGCCGCGCTCAATCTGATGTACAGCGTGAAGACCGCAGCCGAGAGCAGCATTGCCGAGGTGATGGTGTGCATGTTCGGCCCCACGTCCGACGATTACGGCCTGCTGCACAGGGGGACGAGGGTCCGCAAGATGCACTCGAGCTACCGGTCGACGTTCCGGACCATCGGTGACGTTCCGCTGGCGATGGTGAGCCGGGAAAAGATCACTCCGCTCCGCGCTGATTACAAGCAGCGCCGGAGGGACAGGCATGTAACGGTCAATACCGCCTTCGAGGAGAAGGTGAGCATCGTGTACTATTACCCGAACATGAAACCCGACATCATCGATGCCCTGATCGATAACGGCTACCGCGGCATCGTCATCGCCGGCACGGGCCTCGGCCACGTGAACAAACCGCTTTACCCGGCGCTGAAGAGGGCACACGACAAGAACATCGCGGTCTACATGACGGTCCAGACCCTCTGGGGATACGTCCAGATGTACGTGTACGACACGGGCCGGGATATGATGGAGCTGGGCGTCGTTCCCGGTGCAAACTTGCTCCCGGAGGTCGGCTATGTGAAGCTGGGGTGGGCGCTCGGGCAAACAGACGACATGCAGAAAGTCCGTGAGATCATGCTGACTCCGATTGCGGGAGAGATCACTGACCGGGAACCGAGCAACGGCTATCTGATATTCCAGGGTGGGATCCCCGAAGTCGAAGAATTCATCTCCAAGTACTGGCGCTGAGCTCCCCGAGGTCATATCCGGAACCTCGGGCAGGGCCACTGTGTTATGCTTGCATCTGCATCCTCTCCACTTACGGGGCAGGGCGTGACTCCTTCTTCTCCTCATAGGCCCGAATCCCTCCGTCGATTTCTGCTTTCTGCCGCAATTCTTGCCGCCCTCGGCGCACTCAATGCGGGATGCAATGAGGAACTGGGTCCGTTGAATGAGGATTCCGGCTTCAGCGGTGTCATCCGCTTCAAGAACTGGCCCCCCGCCGACAGCGTTCGGGAGATGCGGCTCATCGTCTTCGAGTCCGTTCCCACGGACAGTTCCTTGATCATCCCCACGCTGCTTGCCCGCCGCGCCGCGGCATGGCCGGCCCTTGAACGGGACTTCCCGCGCCCCGTCGACAGCCTGCCGTACGTGTTCACGACGAAAACGGGGACGAACCTTCAGGTGACCAACTACGACTATGTTGCCGTCGTCTACCAGTTTGGCTCAAACGTGCTCACTGACTGGAGGCCCGCCGGGGTGTACTCCGTGACTCCGGGAAGATTCGAGCCGGCTCCCCTGCGCGTGCTCCTCCACCGCACCACAGAGAACGTCGACATCCAGGTGGACTTCCACAACCTGCCGCCAGTGCCATGGCGATGAGAGGCTTCTTCCTCCTGGCCCTGTTCTGCCTCCCTGCCGGTGCCTTCCCGGGATCCGTCACAGGACGCGTAACCTCCGGCGAAGACGGCGGCGCGCTGGTCGGGGTGAATGTCCTCGTGCAGGGGACGTTCCGCGGCACGACCACGAATTCTCGCGGTGAATACCGCCTTGCCGATGTTTCGCCCGGGAGGATCACGCTGGTCTTCTCGATCGTGGGATACCAGCGGATCACGCGCGCCGGCGTAGCGGTCGAAGAAGGGAAGGAGACGATTCTCAACGTCTCCATGACGCAGACTCCCATTCAGACCGAGCAGATTGTCGTCACGGCGAGCAAGCGGGAGCAGTCGCTTGAGGAGGTTCCCATCAGCATCTCCGTCCTCGATGCGGGTGACATCAACCGGCGCAACTCCCAGACCATCGACGAAGCACTTCGGTATATCCCGGGTGTGAACATCACGGGAACGCAGGTGAACATCCGCGGCTCGAGCGGATACAGCCTGGGGGCCGGCAGCCGCGTGCTCTTGCTGCTCGACGGGGTTCCCTTCATAGCGGGGGACACGGGGGAGCTGAACTTCGAGTCGATTCCCATGGGACAGGTGGACCGCATCGAAGTTGTGAAGGGCGCAAGCTCAGCACTCTACGGGTCGAATGCGCTGGGAGGCGTCATTAACGTCATCACGAAATCCATCCCCGATGGATCGGAAACAACCGTACGCACCTACGGCGGTTTCTACACCGACTTCCCGGATGCCCAGTGGCAGTGGTCCTCAAAGACCCGGTTTTTCGACGGACAGTCAATAAGCCATTCGCACAAAGCAGGGGACCTGGGGATCTCTCTGTTCCTGTCTCATCAGATTGACGACGGCTACCGTCAGAACGACTACCGGCGGCGCTACAACCTTCTCATGAAACTGAAAGAGGATCTCTCCAACTCGAATTCCCTTACCCTGAGCTTCGGGCTGGCGTCCCAGTACAGCGGGCAGTTCCTGTATTGGCGCAATCTGGACTCAGCACTTCTCCCGCCTGCGAGGCACTTCAACGATGACCTGCTGTCCACCCGTTACTACTTCAACGGGCTGTACAACGATGCGCTCTCGGACCACGTGCTGTTCACGGCAAAGCTCCTCTGGTACCACAACATGTGGGGATTCGAGGCAACCGGCGACGCCGCCAGAACGCAGTCACTCGATGACGGGTTCAGGCTTGAGGCCCTTTCCACGCTCCTCGTGAGCGACNNGCCTTCGAATCACGGAGCATCGGAGGACTGGCCCTCTTCGGCCAGGATGAGGCGAGGCTCATCGAGAACCTGACACTGACACTGGGTGCGCGGTTCGATTTCCAGACCGTCGGGCTCACGGGGGAAGGGGGACAGCTCAATCCCAAGATCGCAGTGGCCTACAACCCCGCGGCAGGGACGACGCTTCGGGCTTCCTATGGACGGGGATTCAGGGTGCCTTCGCTCCCTGAGGCATTCATCTCCGCAGGGTCGACGGGGTTGCTGGCGGTGCCAAACAAGGACCTGAAGCCCGAAAAGAGCAACTCCTATGAAGCCGGTGTTTCCCAGAGAATCGGTGATGCCGGATCGTTCGACCTTGCGTTCTTCAGGTCGGACATCGACAATCTGATCGAGCCGGGGTTGATCGTCACCGGACAGGAGATCCAGGTTCAATGGAGGAACGTGATCAAGGCCCGGGTGCAAGGCTTCGAAACGTCGATGAAGATGGGACTGCTCGACAACAGTGTGGTGTCCAGCCTCGGGTACACCTATGTCTATCCCGAAAACCTCACGCAGCATGACATCCTGAAGTACCGTCCCCGCCACGTGCTGTATGCAAACGCGAATGCCAGGGCCGGACCGTTCAGCGCGTCCGTGGACTTCCGGTTTGTCAGCCGCATCGACAGAATCGACGACGAGCTCGTGAATAGCGGAGTGGTCCCTGACGGCGACGAGCGCGTCCCGATCTATGTGACGGATTTCAGGATCGCCGCCGACATACGGGTCTCCGGCCTTCCCCTGACGGCGACCCTCAGCGTCAACAACGTTTTCCAGCATCGATACGTTGAACTCATTGGGAATATCATGCCGCCCCGCAATTTTGTGCTCGTCCTTGAGGCGCGGTGGTGATGCAGTCCGTTGGATGACCCGGCCCGTGGCCGACCGGACGGGCGGCACGCATGAGAGCGAAAGTGAAGTGCTGTTCCGCCCGGAGCTGATGGGCCCTGGTTTTCTCCCAGGCCGCGCGCCATAGACCTGGGATGGGTCACCCGGTCCGGGGCGGCAGCTGATGGGTTTTACAGCGCGCAAGCAGTGCGCCACAGGCAAGAAACGTTACACTCGTTCCCGATGGGTCCTCTCCTGAGGGGCCTATCGGGTACTCCCGGGCGATTTGGCACCCGTTTGCGGAATCGATGAAGGCTCTGGGGTGTTCTCCATGTAGCTCAGGTCTCGGCGGCTGGACCTCAGACCGGTTTCATCCCCTGCCGGACGCCCGACGTGGGCGCGGGGGGCGGGGGCGCTTGATACCGGGCCAGTGATACACTCATAAAAAGGGCGGAGGTATGCCATGGTGGTGAGAAGCTTCGTTTGCCTGTTTGTTCTCCTCGTGCACTCCTGCAGCGACAAGACCGCTCCACCCCAGGCTCAACAGCAGATCTACTATGAAGTTGAATCCGTGAACTACGCCTATGGATATCAGCACCACGGATACTATATCGACCAGCGTGGCGGAGTGCACTCCTACAGCTTCGCAGGCACCGGCGAGATGTGGCGGGACAGCGCCAGCAGGAGCTTTTCCGAGCAGACTTTGATGAAGAAGTTCTCCCATCACGATTCGCTTCTGGTAATGGCCGACAGGGATTCGGTCCTCTGGAGCTATGACCTCGTGAAGGAGGCGATGACCGGAACCACCACCGATACGATCAAGGCCGGAGCCGACAGGGGTTCAGTCTCCTACAATGTGTACGTGTTCGATCCCGGAGTGGGCATGTATCAGCGCGTCACGCTCCGCGAGGAAGGGGACTGGTCGTTCCATAACCAGTCGCCAGGCGCTATTCAACTTGTCGAGTGGCTGAAGAAAACGGTAAGAGGGAACTAGCGTTCAGCCGAAGTCTGTGGAGCTGGCTGGGTGGCTTTGTGCTGAGGTTGGAAAGAAAATGTGACGGGGACAGACACGCCGCCTTCGTCGCGTTGACCGCGAGGTCCTCTCTGCCGGACGTGAATGACCTGGCTGGCGTTACCTCCTGGAAGGGAACCGGTCCATGGCAGTCAGGATGCCCTGCAGCAAGGCTTCCGGGTGCGGGGGGCAGCCGGGGATATAGACATCGACGGGGATGACCTTGTCGACGCCGCCGCAGGAGGCGTAGCTCTTCCCGAAAATACCGCCACCGATGGCGCAGGCTCCGGCAGCGACGACCATCCTGGGTGTCGGGGTCGCCTCAAGTGACTGCCGGAGTGCGATCTCCATGTTCCGGGTAACGGGGCCGGTGACGAGCAGCATGTCGGCATGGCGGGGAGAAGCAACGAAGTGTATGCCGAACCGCTCGATATCGTAGACCGGATTGTTCAGTGCGGTGATTTCAATTTCACAACCGTTGCACGAACCGGCGTCGACTTCCCGAATGTGGAGGGACCGGCCGAAGAGCTCCAGGGCGCGCGCCTTGACCCTTGCACCGATTTCTTCGATCGACTGCCGGTCCGATGCTGCATCCGCAACGATCTCCACGAATTCCCAGCTGCCTGACCCCGTGCTCCTGTAGCGTGCGCGGGTGATAAGGCTTTTCCTGTCCGACACGGCTGGCTGAAGCTCCCGGGTCAGATGGATGGTATCCGGGCATGCCGCCTCGCACTCCCCGCAGAAAATGCAGCTTCCATAATCGATCGAGACAATCCTTCCGCCGCTCTCTTGCGGACGGCCTTCCGCATCCTTCCGGTTCTCCGCCGTTTCCGAGGTGACCGTGATCGCATGAGTCGGACACGCCTCGGCACACCGGTCACATGCGGTGCATCGAGGGAAATCGATGACCGGTTTGCCTCGGAAGCCCTCAGGCCGCTCCCCCGGCTTGTCCGGGAAGGAGCCTGTAACAACCTTTCCCCACTGTCGGAAATTCTTCAGCATGATTCTCCTCGAACGATACGACCGCACTCAGCGGGCAGGGCCTCACTGGCGCCCCTCACGAAATGTGTCTCAACGGTCATTGCCGGAGTACGAGAGATTGAAGCTTTTGTTGATCACCGGGAAGTCGGGGACGATATTGTTTCTCACCGCAACCGGGAGTGCCCGCCAGTTGTGGAATGACGGGTCGGTGATTTTCCAGCGGAACAATTCTCCGCCGGGACCGGTCATGGCCCAGTGCACGATTTCTCCTCTCCAGCCTTCCACGTACCCAAGGGCGCAGCGTCCGGGAGGAACCGGCGAAACCGGAGCAATCAGAGCCTCGCCGAGGTGTTGCTGCAACAGCTGCTCGAGAATCGAGAAGGATTCGCGGGCCTCATCCACCCGTACCTTCAGCCGCGCCAGGACATCCCCCTCCTTCTGTTGCGCCACCTGAAAGCGGACCCTGGAGTACGCACAGTGGGGATGGTCGCGCCGGAAATCCCGGTCGATTCCCGAGGCCCTGGCAGCCATGCCGGTGATCCCCAGCCTGAAGGCATCGGTGCGGCTCAGCCGGCCGGTCGTCTCCAGGCGGTCGAGAACCGAGGATGTGGACATGATCAGATCGTACAGTCTCTCCAGCCCCTCCCGGCCGGTGACAACGGCCTCGCGGAGGGCTTGGCGTTTCGGAACGGCGTCTTCCGGATCTCTCCGGACGCCTCCGACGGCAGCCACCGACCGCAGAAGCCTGCTCCCGGTCAGCGTCTCGTTGAGCGAGAGAAACCGTTCCTTCAGCTCGAATGCCGACGCGGCGCCGACGGAATACCCCACGTCCAGAAGTATGGCGCCCATGTCGCCGATGTGATTGTAGAGACGCTCCAGTTCGAGCACGATCGTGCGCACGACTTCCGCCCGTTTCGGGATCTCCAGCCCGCTCAACCGTTCGATGCAGCGGCAGAAGGCAAGAGCGTGTGCGAAGGAAGAGTCGCCCGAGATCCTCTCGGCGAGGAACACCGCGCGGCGCGGATCCATCCCCTCGGCGAGCTTCTCCGTCCCCTTATGGGTGTAGAAGAGCTGGACGTCGAGGTTGATGATGGGTTCACCTGCCACGCTGAACCGGAAATGGCCCGGCTCGATGATGCCGGCGTGCACGGGGCCGACGGGGATTTCGAAGACCCCCTCTCCTTCAACCCGTTTGAAATCGAACGTTCCCGGGACCCTCGGCACGGCCGAATCGGAGCGGAAATCCTTGAGCATATGGTGTACATCCTCGGGCCAATCGGGATGGACGGCAAGTCTGTAGATATTCGGAAAGGCGATGATCCCGAACCAATCCTTCAATTCCCGTTCGAACCAGTTGGCCGCCTCCAGGACGGGGGTGACGGAGGGGACTTCCATATGGCGCGGGTCGACGGGCACCTGGAGAATGAGGAAGAGGTCGCCGGCCGGTGCGGAGAACACATAGTAGAGGAAGAACCCCCCGTTCAACGCCCGCTCATCGTTCGCCACCAGTGTGGTGAAACGCGCTCCGAGCGAGCGGGTGAGCAGCGCGACGATATCTGGAAGGCTGCTCAGCGCTTCGGGCTTCAGGGAAAGGTAGAGCTCATTCGGCGCCGCGCCGTCGCGCAACTCCAGGCGGTCACCGAGGGCCTGTCCGATCAGGGTGAAATAGTCCGGTCTGTCGTTCATTCCGTCAGCCCTCAAGGATGCTCACAGCGTTCTGGATTCCCTGCTGCAGCGCGTGGGGAATGTAGATCCCCAGAAGGAGAAGGCCTGTGGCAAGCAGTCCGAGAAGGAGAAGCGACATGACATTCGCGTCTCCGCCTGCCACCGGGGTCCGGGGCTCGCCCAGCACCATTCTCGCCGTGTAATAGATGAAGCCGACGAAGACCGCTGCAAGAAATCCCAGGAACAGGAAACCCGCTGCGACGTTGTTGCTCGAGAAACTCGCGCTCACGATGGCGAACTCGCTGACGAAAACGCCGAACGGTGGCCAGCCGGTCAGCGCGAACACCCCCACGATGAGAAAGGTCGCTGAAACCGGGATGACTTTGACCGCCCCCGTCACTTTTCTGACGAGCCGCGAATTGTACGCCATCCGGACATTGCCGACCGTCAGGAACAGGAGCGTTTTGGCAATGGAGTTATTCAGGAGGTGAAGCAGCGCTCCGAACAGGGCCAGTGGGGTCCCCAGGCCGAGCGCGAAGACGATGATCCCCACATGTTCGACGCTTGAATATGCCAGCAGTCTCTTGAAATCGCTCTGGATCCAGATAAAGGGGACGGCGATCCCCATGGAAAGCAGGCCGAAGATGATGAACAGGGAGGGGGCGAAGCTTCCCCCGACGGCTTTGTTGGTGAGGATGTAGAAGCGCATCAGCGAATAGAGCGCCACATTGACGAGCCCGGCGGCCATCAGGGCGCTGATCGGGGCCGGTGCCTGGCTGTAGGCATCAGGTTTCCATGTGTGCATCGGGGCCAGGCCGGCCTTCGTGCCGAACCCGACCAGGATGAAGATGAAGGCAAGCTTGAGGACCGCGGGGTCTAGGTCCTTTGCCGACAGCATGAGCGTGGACCAGTTCAACGCGTTTGCGGTGGGAGGAACCACGTGGAGCGCCGAAAAATAAGTCAGGATGACGCCGAAGAGGGCCAGGGCGATCCCGACCGAACAGATGATGACGTACTTCCATGCGGCCTCGATCGAGCTCTCCCGCTCATAGAAGGCCACGAGGAAGGCGGTGGCGAGTGTCGTCGCCTCGGTGCCGATCCAGAGGAATCCCAGATTGTTTGAAAGCAGCACGAGCATCATGGTGAAGAGGAAGATGTTCAGCAGTAGATAGTACAGCCACAGTTGCCGGGCGTCAACCTTCCGGCGCCGGATCTGTTTCCGCAGGTAACCCAGGGAGTAGAGGGAAACCACGAAGGCGCTCCCGGACACGATGGCCGCGACATAGGACGAGAGTCCGTCGGCGAAGAGCCAGTCTCCGAGGGCGACGAGTGTCCTGCCCTCCGCCGTTTGGGACGCAAGCCACAAGGCGGCGAAAAAGGTCGAGCCCGAACTCGCGAGGGTGGCGGTTTCCAGAAGCCATCGGCGGTGAACCAACCCGCAGAGGAGGCTTCCGGCCGCTGGCAGCCCGAGAAGGAGGATCATGGTGCTCAATGGCGCAGGCTCCTGAGCGTGTCGACGCTGATGGACTCGAACGTTCGGTTGATGCGGAAAACGAACAGGCCGAGGATCAGGACGGCCACAAGGATGTCAAAGAATATCCCGACCTCGACGATGAGGGGCATGCCATAGGTGATCGAAAGACCCGAAAGGAATACGCCGTTCTCGATCGTGAGCAGGCCGATGATCTGGGTGATGGCCTTCTTCCGTGTAATCATGATAAACAGCCCGATCAGCATCATGGCGATGGACACCGAGAGCA
>PMBF01000118.1 GCA_003152875.1 Ignavibacteriota bacterium
CAGCTGTGTGTTCAGGAGTGTGGTGATCTCTTCGAGCAGCCGGAGGATAATCCTCAATGCCCCATGATCGATCGACTTGTAAACGGCCTTGTCGGAGAGGCGCACCGTGTCGGCGATTGTCTTCACAGGAACCCGGTCATGGAGCTGGAGGAACACGGCGAGGCGTTTCCTGTTCCATTTCCGCGTCACATGGGAGGCCAGCGCAAGACTTTGCTTCAGCAGGCCCTGATCCGGTGTCTCGACACCGTTGACATCGAAGGAACCTCGGATGCGTTTGAGCTCTTCGATTCCCTCCCGCGCGTGATGGAATGCAGGTCCGTCCATGCCGATTGCCTGCCAGAAATTGATCGGGGTATCGATCGTTCCGACGCCGAAAGAGAAGCGGACACGTACCGGGTACAGCGCAGCCAGAATTGTGAACGCATCACGGAAGAGGGAATCGGCAGTGCTGAAGACAGCCTGGAATTCATCGCCAAGAGTGATAGTGTACGGAGAGAGGATTCCCGAGTCACTTCTGGCATTTAACGCCGCTAGGACCTCGCACAGTTGTTTTTGGATCAGGGGCCGGTCTTCTATTGCTCTGGATGCAACGATATCTGCAATAACGGCAATTCTGTTCATTTGCTGGAGTACCTCGGTTTCCCGCTGAATTGCAATGAATACTCCTACCACATTCAACTATAACGGTTGATTCTGCCATAATCAACCTATATGGAAGAACATTCCCCATGACAGGAGGCACTTAATCAACCATAAAGGGAGAATTACACATATTCTACCTACAAAGTTAAATGTGATCCTATCCCGGAGCGTCGAGCACGGTCGAAAGCGGCGTGGGTCTATTCTTTTTTTGAGGCCGCTGCGGGGCCCTCATTCATGAGACGGAGTCCCCAGTCCGTTTCCGAAGGAAAACCGGGCAGAGAAATGATGCCAATCTTGTTTGCCACCAGCCTACCGCTTCCCGCATCTGTCCATGAGCCGTCGCGCGGATTGAACCACTGGGCACGATAGGTACTGTTGAGCTTGGCGCCGCGGATCTGGGATTGTGGACACCCCTTTTCAAAGTAGGCGAGGAAGATTTTCCTGTCATCGGTGCGGGCGCAGTAGGCCCAGCCTTCGTATCCCAGCGTCACAGGCGTTTTGTTCGGCGACACGAGGTCGGCCAGCGGCACGAGATCCTGGTAGCGCCGGCCGATGGATGAGGCAAATGTCCGCAGGTACTGCATCTGAGCCCCCGAAGGCCACTGGAACGCCTCCCACATGTGCACCGGAGCGCTCGGCTCGATGTCCGCGCCCCAAATTCCCTCGGCACCGTAGACGTGGCCTGCCAGGCCGCCTGAGAGAAAGCTGCCGTAGATCCCTGAACGGACGAAGGCGTCGTCCCGCTCCGTGCCTCCGGCAGCACCACGTGTGTAGTTGGCGGAGCCGGGACCTCGCGCGTCGCGGTACCCCGCGTAGTAGGGCTCGCCGTTGAGTGCCGGCAGCGGCTCCTTCAGGTTGTAGATCTCAGTGAGGTACCAGTAGTTGTCGTGCTCCCGCATGTTGCCTATCTGGTGGAGCGTGACCCAGGAGTCGTCCCCCCAGTTTTCGAGGGTCGACGGGTTTGCATTGGCGGAAAGCAGCGTGCCGAACGGCGGTGGACCAAATTTCTTTTTCACCATTCGGACCGCCGCCGTATAGTCATCGGGGCTCACGGTCTCGTCGATGATATCCAGGTGGATCGGGCTCAGGACAGTGTTATTGGCCTGGTAGCGAGAGAAGATGTACTGGATGAAGCGCGCATAGGACTCGGGCCACCCGTAATATTTGTACCAGCAGAGTCCGGCATCGCGCCTGGAAACCTCGATGAACGGGATGAAGCCATTCGCATTCAGGTAATCGATCTTCCGGTCCACGTACTTAAAGTACTCTGGGTTGATTCGGTCCATATCCGGGAACTGGTTCTCAAAGCCCGGCACCTTGCCCGGGAACAGGAACGGGCGCCCCCCTTCGTTATCCATGTTCTTGGCGCTGCCCGTACCGAATTCGACCCATGCGGACCGGACGGTCGTCTTCGCCGAATCATCCATCAGCAGATGCCAGGGCTTCCCGTCCGTCATCCAGTTCGGGAACGCCGCAATCACGTTCAACCAGTTGTAGCCCTGCGCCTTCCGGTAACGGACGTAGTCTTTAAATCCCGCTTCAGGCCCGATCGGGCGTTCCTTGGCGTCATCGTACCACTTGAACCGGTTAGACCCGAGCGAATACCAGGTGTCGCCGATGGCGAGGAACGGCGTGCTGTCGGCATATTCCAGCGCATGGTGGTTGGGGGTGGACCGCACGAATCCGCGGCGCAACGGATTCTCCCGCTTCTCCGCCTCGGTCCACGCAACCGCGGCAAACTCGCCGGCTTTGCCGGCCAGTCCCGGATCACCCGGACTCGAACCGCTTTTCCATGACCAGACACCCGGCACGGTAGCCACCAGACGCACGTGAAACGTCTGCCCGCCATCCCAGAAACCGTAGATCCGCTTCTGGAAGCCGGGACCTGAAAGATCCACCCAGACGATGACTTCTGTATACGCATTCCTGTAGGTGTGTGCGGCGGTGAAGGTGATCTCCTGTTTCTCCCACACATGGACAACCCCTGGGTCGGAGGCCAGGGAAGTTATCGGGAAGATCAGGGCGATAAGCAAGCGTTTCAGGGATTTCATATGCATGACTCCTGTATGTCGTCAGACTCGGGAATCGATCGGGGGGTTACCCCGGGAAGGACCCTGCCTGGCTGTCCGGGCTGATACATGGCTTGAGAGACGGAAGCCTGCGCTCGATGGGGGGGTCCGGCGAAGCTTGGATCGTCCTGGCACCGTACATCATGAGGACGGCTGAAATCTAGCCTCAGCAATCAAGAAACGCAACAGAAATGACCGTCACATGCGGGTTAAACGCAAAGGACCGGCATCTGCGCCAGGCAAATGTCGGTCCTCGTAGTCTTGCAGCACATCCTGACAGGCGCTCTTGTTGGCCGCCTGGCATCACTTCGCAATTTCCCCTCGCTCCCCGACTTCACGCTCCAGGTGAATGCCGTCCTGGCCCCGGAGCGTCAGTTGAGGAAGCCGCCGAGTGGAAGTCGGCTTATTCTGTTGCGCCCCTGACCAATAGCGCGATGCACAGGGTCTGCAGCCCCTTGTCATTCGACGAATTCGCAACTTGCTTGATGACTGCATCTCCCGCATCTGAGTGAAGCTCGTCCAGTGCCAGCGTCGCGAGTGTGCGCGAAACACCGTCCGCCTGTTCATCCTTTACGATGTCTTCCAGGGGCACGAGCAATTTGGCGAATGGGTACCCAGGAAATATTTGCTCCAGCTCCCGGAGATCTTGCAGCATTTGAGCCTGGGAAGCCGGACTCGCGCCCTTGAGAGTTTCAAAAAAATGCTGCTCGATTTTCGGCAGCTGGTCAGTCATTGTCTTCGATATCTTGTGCTGACCACTAACGCGTGTCGATGATTTCGTCTCCTGGGCGTGCACAACAGTGACCAGCAGAGCCGCAGCAACTGCCAACGACAGGACAACTCGTTTCATGGATGCCTCCGGAAGATAGTGAGAAACAGGATGTCATTGAACGCGGCAAATCGGTCAATCCGCATGGAACCTGTGCGTCAACAAACGAACCAAAGGCCTCCCACCCGTTACAGGCCATGGTGCCGCGACAACGACCGGATCGAGAGCGAAGCGGGATAAGCGGGAAGCAAAGGCTTGAGCCAGGAGTGCGTTTTCTCACCGCATACCATGAAGACTTACCTTATCTGGCTTAACAACGGGTGGTGCTGTCGCGTTCGCATTTCTGATGTAAAGAGCAGATATTTCCACCGCTTTTCAGTGCGAAGGAGACCCTGATGTATGCTCCCTCTCCGGAACGGGCGTGTCTCCCGGACTCGGTGTGCAATGAGACCTGGGGATGTTCTGAGCGGATTTCCCTGCGGTTCATTCAATCGCGAACGAACATTTCAGACCAGGTCCCCATAAGTAATGCTGACAACATCCCGATGTTTTGGATGGCCTGGCCTGAAGGTACTGCATCCTTAAAAGGGATTCAAACCTGGCCCCTCTGGTCAGGCAATCAGAATCCTTTGAATCCGGGAACCCAGGGGGATCCGGAACCCAGGAGGGTCGTCTTTTGTTGCGAATAACGTAGTTCCTCGATTTCTCAAGGTACCGCCTTATCCACGCTCCAGCAAGACTGTGGTGCCCGGCCAGGGGAGGGGGACTCCTTCAAATCAGGACGAGACGTCCGAGACTGAACGATTCGCAGGGGAACTGCAGGATCGACGAGTCATAGGTCGTTTCGAGGTCAAGAGGCCAGCCGGCACCTCACTCGGCACGTTTACAGGCCCGGTTCCGCAATGCATTGTTCAATCATTCTTCAAAACCATTTTTCGGGAGAACTGCTATGAAACGGATGCTTGGTCTGTTGCTCGGCATGGCAATGTGTTGTTGCTTCCTGGCGTTGGGACAGGAGGAAAAACCGATGAAAGAAGAGATGTCTGGAATGAAACAAGGGATGGATCAAACGAAGCAGACTATAATGAGTAACAAGGGGATGATGAAAGACGGGTTCATGATGAAAGAAGGAAAAATGTGGATGATGAAGGGGGGGCAATCGATGCAGTTGGAGAAAGAGATGACCCTGGCAAACGGGTGGAAGGTCATGCCGAACGGCGAAGTACTGATGAAGGAAGGGAAGAAAATGCAGATGAAGGACGGCATGAAGATGGACATGACCGGGAAAATGATGAAAGCCGGTAAGATGATGCAGCACGATGAGAAGACGATGCAGGGTGGCGCAAAGATAATGGATAAAGACAAGATGGAGATGAAAGACACAACGCAATCCCAGCAACAGATGAGGAGCTACTGAAGCACGGAGACCCCTGCCCTCTCCTGCAAGACGGCTGACTCACAGCCGCGAGCAGGCTCCGCAAGCATTCCTGGAGCGAGCTGAACCAGACCCGCCGAAGGCGGGTCTGGTGGCCCTCCGCCCCCTCTTCTTTCATTTCATTGCCAGACCCACCTTCGAGCCTCTTCAGTACATATTCAAGTCCTTTGACTTCCGCAAATAGCTGACGGAGACTTCCCCTCGGGCCTTGTCACACCCCTCCCCGACCCCTCCGCCTGAGGCAGCCAGATCGACCGCGGGACCCGGTGTTTCCTTGACAAAACAGAATCCCCTCAGTATCTTATTACAGAGGAGGGCCAAGGCACCGGCGGCCCCATTCGAAGGCTTTCCGCCGGAGGGCTATTGCCGTCATCATCACCGATCCTCCAATGCGAACGCATCCCGCATCTCCTTACGGAAGGAAGCGACCCCGTCGTTTTTCAGGAAGCTCTTGGACGTCTCATTCTCCTCCCTGACTGCCTCCTGCACAGTCCCTGGCACACTTCGCTCACGCTCATCCGGGTGAATCCGGCAGATCATTCCCGCATAAAGGGCCCCTCGCCACCTGCACTGTCCGGCGACGGAACACAGAGCACCACAACGACCCCGTCCATCGAAGGGCATTCCATGAAACCCACACGATGCCAGACTGCAATCCTTGCCTTCTCCATCTTCTTTGGTGTGCAACGCGCTCCCTGCTTCGAAAAACAGGCTGACGGAGTCGTCTTCGAGATCCGGAAGGTCAAAAACGGAGACCCCCTGCGGGTGAAGGTCCAGATTTGCACCGAGAACATCATCCGGGTCATTGCCTCTCCGGAGAGTGTTTTTTCCCGCCGTCCGAGCCTGATGGTGGAGAAGAGCTCCTGGGCGCCTGTCCGCTGGTCCGTGAACGAGCGCGGAACAACAATTGAGATCTCCACATCAAGAGTCACCGTGCGCGTTCAACCCTCCACCGGGGCCGTCGCCTTCTACGACTCCACGGGGCTGCTGCTCCTGAAGGAAGATACGGGAGGGGGAAAAATCATCACGGCCACGGAAGCGATGGGAGAGCCCGCCTACAAGATCCAGCAGCTCTTCGATTCACCTGAAGACGAAGGGTTCTACGGATTGGGAGGCCACCAGAACGCGATGATGAACTACAAGGGGCATGATGTGGATCTCTGGCAGCACAACATGGTCGCGGTGGTCCCATTCCTCGTTTCAAGCAGGCACTACGGTCTCCTCTGGGACAACAACTCCCGCACGAAATTCGGTGACACCCGCGACTACCAACCCCTCTCCATCCTCGAGCTGTACGCCAGGGACGGCACAGCGGGGGGGCTTACCGCGGAGTACTTCAGGGATTCCACGTTCACGCAGCTCTATGCGACGCGCACCGAACCGAGAATCGAACACGAATTCATCGACATACACGACGATTTCCCCGAAGGGTTCGCACACAACGTCGCGGCTGTCCGCTGGAGCGGTGAAATCGAATCCGGCCAATCAGGAGTTCACAAATTCCGGCTCTGCAGCTGCGGCTACACGAAGATGTGGCTGGACGACAAGCTCGTCGTCGACTCATGGCGGCAGAACTGGCTCCCCTGGACCAACCTGCCCATGCTCGAAATGAAAGCCGGGAAAAAGTATCGGATCAGGATCGAGTGGATTCACACCGGCGGCTACATCAGCCTGAAATGTCTCGGCCCCGACAGCACGGAGAAGAAGAGCACCATTTCACTCTTCTCAGAAATCGCCGACCAGATCGACTACTACTTCATTGCCGGGAAGGACCTGGACGAGGTCATCCACGGGTACCGGACCGTCACCGGGAAAGCCCCCATGATGCCCAGGTGGGCGATGGGGCTGTGGCAGTCCAGGGAACACTATGCGTCCCAGGACCAGATTCTGTCAGTGGCCGGAGAGTTCCGGAAACGCCAAATCCCCTTCGACAATATCGTCCAGGATTGGTTCTACTGGAAGGAAGACCGTTGGGGAGACCACGAATTCGACTCCACACGCTATCCTGATCCGGAGGGCATGATCCGCACTCTTCACGAGAAGCTCAATACGCACATGATGATTTCGGTCTGGCCCAAATTCTACGTGGGGACGAAGAATTTCAATGCCATGAAGGAGAGGGGCTGGCTCTACATGCGCAATGTGGAGAAGGGGCAGCGGGACTGGGTTGGCCCCGGTTACATCTCCACGTTCTACGATGCCTACAACCCGGAAGCCCGCGCGCTGTACTGGAAACAGATCCACGAAAAGCTCTTCACCAAGGGGATGGATGCCTGGTGGCTGGACTGCACGGAGCCCGATATCCAGTCCAATCTCTCCAGACCCGAGACGATCCTCCGACAGGGCCCGACAGCCCTGGGGAGCGCGGTGCGTTACCTCAACGCCTTCTCCCTCATGAACGCGAAAGGGGTGTACGAAGGGCAGCGGAGCGCAAATCCGGGACAGAGGGTCTTCATCCTCACCCGCTCCGCCTTCGCCGGGCAGCAACGCTATTCCGCGACGACGTGGAGCGGCGACGTGGCCTCAACCTGGTATGATCTCAGGGCACAGATTTCGTCCGGCATGAACTTCTGCCTCTCAGGCATCCCCTACTGGACCATGGATATCGGCGGCTTTTCGGTGGAAGCGCGCTATGAGCACCCGCGGGAAGCCGATCAGGAAGAATGGCGCGAGCTCATCACCCGGTGGTTCCAGTTCGGCGCCTTCTGTCCCGTCTTCCGGGTCCATGGCCAGTTTCCGTACCGAGAGATGTTCAACGTTGCCCCCGAGAGCCACCCTGCCTATCAAGCCATGCTGGGCTACGACAGGCTTCGCTACCGGTTGATGCCGTACATCTATTCTCTGGCCGGCATGGTCACACGGAACGACTATACAATCATGCGGGCGCTGGTGATGGACTTCGGCAGCGACAGGAACGTCCTCGGCATAGGGGACCAGTATATGTTCGGACCCGCCCTGCTGGTCAATCCGGTGACCGCCTACGGGGCCCGGAGGAGACCTGTCTATCTCCCCTCGGGGACGGGATGGTACGAACTCCGGTCTGGCCGGCATTTCACCGGGGGCCAGACACTCCAGGCGGATGCCCCCTTCAGCGACATCCCGGTCTATGTGAGGGAAGGCTCCATCATACCCTGCGGGCCGCAAATCCAGTACGCCATGGAAAAGCCCGCCAATCCCATACGCCTCTTCGTCTACACAGGGAGCGACGGATCCTTCGCGCTATATGAAGACGAAGATGTCAACACAAACTATGAACAGGGGGCTTCCTCCGTCATTCCGCTCAGCTACAGCGAGAAGAAGCGCGAGTTGACCATCGGGAGCCGCGAAGGAGATTTCGCGGGAATGCTTTCAAAGCGGACGTTCGAAATCGTCTGGATCGGGCCAGGCCGGGCCTCCGGCCTCAACTTCGCGTCGAAGGCGGACGCCGTTGTGGCATACGACGGAACCCCGCGGTCTATCAGGATTCAGGAATAAGGGAATTGATGCAGGTTCGCATTTCACGTACTTACCAGGGAGCAACGCCGATGAGAACGACAACGACACGGACGAGGTCATTTCATTGTATCCGCCTTCTTGCTTTTGCGGTCTTCGCTTTCAGCGTATCCGGGATATCTTCTCCATCCGTGCGAAGGACGATGGATTTCGACAGGAGCTGGAAATTCCAGCCCGGTGATGTTCCCGGCGGTCAGGAACCGGGATTCGACGACTCACACTGGCGCGTACTGGACCTCCCCCACGACTGGAGCATCGAAGGAAAATTCAGCGAGACGAACCCCGCCACCCCCGGGGGCGGCGCCCTGCCGGGCGGCATCGGGTGGTACCGCAAGGAATTCTCCATGCTTGCGCAGGGAAAGGACCGTCTGGCCTTCATCGAGTTCGACGGCGTNNGCGCGACGAACGTGGTTGCGGTCAGGGTCGACAACTCCAAGCAGCCGAATTCCCGCTGGTATTCCGGCTCGGGGATCTATAGGAACGTCCGGCTGATCACCGCCGGCGCCGTCTGCGTCGATCACTGGGGGACCTCCGTCACGACACCTGAGGTGACCTCCCGGTCGGCACAGGTGTCCATGAAGACCAAAGTACGGAACGCGCTTGGACAGGATCAGCAGGCAGTAGTAAAGACCGTTCTCCTCGACCCCTCAGGGACCGTCGTGGCACAGGCGAAATCCGGCAGTCTCATACCTGGAAATTCCGTTTCGGAGGTTGCGCAGAATTTCACCGTGAACAATCCCATCCTCTGGTCAATAGAGACCCCCCGGCTCTACCGGGCCGTCACCACCATTGAAAACGGCGGCCGAGTTTCCGACGTCTACGAGACCCCGTTCGGCATCCGCACAATCGGCTTCGACGCGGAGAAAGGGTTCTTCCTGAACGGGAAGCCGGTGAAGATCAAAGGGGTCTGCAACCATCACGACCTGGGATGCTTCGGGGCGGCGGTCAACACGCGGGCGCTTGAGCGTCAGCTCGAGATCATGAAATCCATGGGCGTCAACGGCATCCGGACCTCCCACAACCCTCCTGCACCCGAGCTCCTCGACCTGTGCGACAGGATGGGATTTGTTGTCATGGATGAGGCGTTCGACATGTGGAAGAAGAAGAAGACCGATTTCGACTATTCGCTCTCGTGGGACGAGTGGCATCAGAGGGATCTCCAGGACATGGTCCTGCGCGACCGGAATCATCCCAGCGTGGTGATCTGGAGCATTGGCAATGAAATCGGTGAACAGTGGGACCACCAGGACAGCAGCGGGGCAGTGATTGCCAGGGAGCTGGCCTCGCTGATCAGGGCTCTCGACACGACCCGCCCGGTCACGTCGAACTGCAACGACCCGAGCCCGTTGAATCCCATTATCAAATCAGGCGCCCTCGACGTGATCGGATTCAGCTACGCGCCGGCCGAGTATGCGCAGTTCCCAAAGAACTTCCCAGGGAAAAAGCTCATCGGTTCGGAAACCACTTCGGCTCTGGCCACTCGCGGGCATTATGACATGCCCTCTGACAGCATCCGCCGCTGGCCGCACCATTGGGACAGCACATTCACCGATGGAAACCGGGATAACACCTGCTCATCGTATGACAATTGCAGCGTCCCCTGGGGGAATACAAATGAAGAGGGATGGAAATCCGTGAAGAAGTACGACTATCAATCGGGCATGTTCATCTGGACCGGTTTCGACTACCTCGGAGAGCCAACGCCCTACGGCTGGCCTTCCCGGAGCTCCTATTTCGGGATCGTGGATCTCGCAGGNNCGTACCCTATGCCCCGGGCACCCTGAAAGCCGTCGGCCGGACCGCGGGGAAGGAGATTCTGACCCGGGAGATCAGGACCGCCGGGGCACCCGCACAGATTGTCCTTAAAGCCGACCGGAAGGCAATCGCCGCCGACGGAAAAGATCTTTCTTTCGTCACGGTCAGGGTGCTGGATGATCGGGGGACTCTGGTACCCGACGCCGGGAACCTGGTGCGCTTCAGCATTGCCGGCAAAGGAAAGCTCGCCGCAGTGGACAATGGCCTGCAGACCAGCATGGAGTCATTCCAGGCCAGCGAGCGCAGGGCATTCAACGGGCTCTGCCTGGCCGTGGTCCAGTCGAAGGAACAGGCGGGCGCAATCACGCTGAAGGCGCAGTCCGACGGCCTGAAGGAGGCATCGATCGTCATCACTGCGAAATAAACCGTCCGTGGAACCGATCATCATTGAGAGGGGCCCGTTGCGGCCTCCGGTGCATATTCACGAACTATTACTGAGAACCCGGAGAGTACATGCAGGACAGGAGCACTACTGTGAAATACCTCTTGATCCTCCTCTTTGCCGCAACGGCAGGCTTGTCGAGCAACGCCCCTGCAGGGCCTGCCCCTTACAGATGGAAGAGCGTTATCGCGGGCGGAGGCGGATTCGTTCCGGGGATCCTCTATCATCCGGCCGCGCCCGGACTCGCCTACGCGCGCACGGACATGGGGGGCGCATACCGGTGGGACAACACCGCCGCCCGTTGGGTTCCCCTGACGGACATGATGGACAGGACCAACTCGGACTACATGGGCATCCTTTCCATCGGCCTCGACCCGAACGACACGAACCGGGTGTACATGGAATGCGGGAAATACACGCAGTCCTGGGCCGGCACGGGAGCCGTGCTCTCCTCCACGGACAGGGGAAAATCCTGGACCATCAATCCCCTGACTGTGAAAATCGGAGGCAATGAAGACGGCCGGGGAGCGGGTGAGCGGCTTCAGGTTGATCCAAACCTCGGCTCCATTCTCCTCATGGGAACCACAGTAAACGGACTGTGGAGGTCCACCGATCACGGGTCCTCCTGGACCCACGTCACGACGTTCACTCCGACAAACGTCAACTTTGTGCTGTTCGACCCAAGAAGTGGATCGTCCGGGAACGCGACACAACGGATCTTCGCGGCGGCCGTCAATACGGGCGGACAGAGCCTCTTCAGGAGCGATGACGGAGGTCAGACATGGACTCCCGCTGCCGGGCAGCCATCGGGGGTCATGGCGATACGGGCAGCCCTTGCCGACACGATCCTTTTCGTCACCTTCTCAAACAACCAGGGCCCGAATGGCGCGACCTCGGGATCGGTCTGGAAGTATAGTACTCCTTCAGGAATCTGGAAGAACATCTCCCCTTCTTCGGGCTCGTACGGTTTCAGCGGCATCGCCCTCTACCCGAAAAACCCGAACATCCTCATCGTCAGCACTCTTGACCGCTGGTCGCCCGGAGACGAAGTCTACCAATCGACCGACGCCGGGGCAACATGGGTGCCCCGGCTCAGAAATGCCAGCCTCGATCACAGCTACGCTTCCTACACAGCCACAGGCGTGAATCCTCACTGGCTTGCGGCGCTGGCGATGGACCCGTTCGACTCAAGCAAGGCCATGTTCGGCACAGGCTACGGGATCTGGGGATGCGACAACCTCAGCTCGCCTGTCCCAGCATGGTATTTTAAGGATGCGAATCTGGAAGAGACCGTGCCGATGCAGATCATCAGTCCGCCATTCACAAACCTGCTCTCTGCAATGGGGGACTATGACGGATTCCGGCACGACAACCTTGATGTCTCGCCGTCAAACAGATACCGCCCGCCGAAGGGAACCACGCTCTCGATCGCCTTCGCGGGACAGGTTCCTTCGAGGATCGTGAAGGCATATAACAGCGCTCCCTACGGAGCCATTTCGGCTGATGGCGGTTCGAGCTGGCGTGACTTCGGCGGCCGGGGCTCCACCGGGTATCCGGCCGGAACGACAAAGGGCGGCTCCTGGGCGATGGCACTTTCTGCCGACGGAAACACCATTGTCTGGGGACCCACAGGCGCCTCCCTTTCATATTCCACGGACGACGGAAAGACGTGGACGAAGTGCGGCGGCGGAGTGCCGCTGCTCTCGCCGGTTGCGGACAGGGTGAACCCGCTCAAGTTTTACGCCTATGACGGGGTGAATGGACGACTCTGGGTGTCGTCAGACGGAGGGAAATCCTTCGCTGCCGGTGCGGCGGGACTCCCCGCCGTCCCGAGCTGGCAATCGCAGGATGGCAATGCCACAGCTGTCCCCGGACGCGAGGGCCATGTGTGGCTCTGCTGCGGCTCCGGAGGCCTGTACCGTTCGACGAATTCGGGGGCGAGGGCGACAAAGGCCGGGACCGTCACGGGGGCATACAGGCTGGGGTTTGGAAGGGCTCTCGAACCGGGCGGACCTCCGGCCCTCTATCTGTACGGTGTTGTCGGCGGAGCGCTTGGCTTCTTCCGCTCGGATGATGCCGGCGGATCATGGACGAGGATCAACGACGACAACCGTCAATACGGGTGGGTGCACCAGATCACCGGAGATCCCCGTGTGTACGGAAGGTGCTATGTGTCAGCCGAAGGACGCGGCATCTCGTACGGAGAGCCGATGGACAGCACCTCCATGTCCGAAGCTCCATTACCCGAACCGTTTCAATCCGCGGACGATGATCTCCTACTCACTCGCCCTCCCCGGTTCTCCCCGCCCGGGCATAGGCAACGCTGACTGCCCGGAGGCTGACATACTACTTCGCGGACGGGGAGTAAGTGTTTCTGACCGAGGCAGCCTCGGGCGAGCCGCCGAATTTTCCGACCAGGATGCTGTAGTACCTGTCTGCCTTTTCCCGCTTGTCGGAGAGTCTGGCCGCCATGATCGCATCCAGGAGCACTGCTGATTTAATTCTGTCCACCGGGTTTTCATCGAGGACACGCTGGACGTAACGGTCCTGCTCGACCTCCTTCAATCCGGAATGCCCAAGCGCGAAGGACATGCTGTGGGGATTGAGGGACCAGACCCTCGACGCAGGAGAGATCCCCTCCACGGACGAGCGGTAGACCGCCGCGTCCGTCCTTTTCGCCAGCATCGCAAGCGAGAGGCGGCTCAGAGTCAACTCCTCGCGCACGGCGGGATGATTCTCCTGCCTGATCTCCTGCTCGATGGATGACATGGGTCCCGACCATGCGAAGTTGAATTCCTTCCGGATTCCCGACCTGAGGGCATCCTCGAAAGCAATCATGTACTCCTCCTGGTAGCGCTGCAATTCGTCATAGACGGCGGCGAACCTGGCAACTCCCGGCCCCGCCTGACCGAAGGTGACCCGTGCCGTTCCTTTTGCCCTGATGAGCCTGCGAGGATCGAACGTGATCGCAGCGCTCCCTCCCCTCGCCGGAACGATTGAGATATAGCTCCCCGTGCCGTTGGACACATACCTGTCAGCCTGGGTTCCCTCGACAGCATCTCCATTCCTGACGCTGTTTAAACGGTACGCGACGGTGTCGGCCTTCGTCACCACCCGGGCGGTGTAGGTGCCATCAGTCAGTTTCCGCATCGGGACCGCCTTCAGGATATTCCAGCGATTGAAATCCCCGATGATCTTTGCCTTGCTGAAATCTGGCAGGTAGCGGTAGCTCTCAAGCCGGACATCCAGGAGGATGGTCTGCGGCCTGTCGAGGAAGAGGGCCAGCCGGTGCTCGCGGCAGCCGACCCCGGTGAACTGAAGCATCCAGATGCCTGCCGAATCGATATGGATGACAAACCTCCCATCCCGACCCGCTTCGACGGCACTGACCGGCTTGTACTGGCCGGGCGGAATGAGGAAGACATTCGCCATCTTCATCGGCCTGCCGTTTGCGCCGGTCACTGTCCCCTGCACCGTCGTCTGGGCGCATGCGGCAGCAGCAGTCAGGACGACCAGAAACACAACAGCACCTAGCCTTGGCACACGTGGCTCCTCTCTTGATTGCGTCTGTTGCACTCGAGGATGTACTTCAGCCGCTCGAGCACCGTGTTGTAGAAATTCGTGGGAGAGAGAAATTCCCGATCGGGGAGATCATTGAGATGGAATCCGGCGGTGTCCTGCCGCAACAAGAGCCTTAAAAGGAGTACCGGCACGGAGCCGAGACACCGGGGCACGGTCTTCCCCCCTGAGAGCGCTGAGACTTTGAGAGCGGGCTGTGCCGGGAGCGGGTTAGGTCGCCTTGTAGATGGCATACGACCGGCCCGGAACGGTAACAGTCAATGTATCACTATTCCTCTTCACCCGCACTTCTTTCCCTGCCAGCAGCCTCAGGTTCGACGATGGGACGCGCCAGGGGAAATCGGCGCTCGACTCTGTCCCCGACGGGTTCAGGATGACCAGCACCACATCCTTCCCCTTCGCTCTTGCATAAACAAACGGATAGGTATGTTCCCTGGCATACAGCGGTACAAATTCGGCATAGGCCGCAAGCGCGGGTTCGGTATGCTTCAACCGTATCAGGGCTCGTGTCCTGTGCAGGAGAGAATGCGGGTCCGCCTCAGCGGCCTCGACGGTCGGGGCATCCCCGGCGGGATCCACAGGGAGGTAGAGCCGATCGGCAGGCGCGGAGGAAAACCCCAGATTTTTTCCGCGCGCCCACTGCATGGGGGTCCGCGCCCCATTGCGGGGACGGTATGCGCCTTCCACCTGAGGCCAGTCTTCAGGCATCTGCCGCATGCCGATCTCGTTTCCGTAGTAGATGAACGTCACCCCTGGCATGGTCAGGCCGAACGCATAGATGATCTCGAGATCGTCGTCGCTTCGCCTGTTCCCGAGTCTGGCGTTGTCGTGATTGCCCAGCGGGAGCGAGATGTACCCCTTTCCTTTTGTCGGTTCGTACTGTCCCATGAACCTGTTGAGGAAGAAGGCGACATCCCCTTTTCCTTCCACGTCAAAGTAACTGTGGCCTTCGGAGTAACCGTTGAGGATTCTCCAGCTCTCTTTCTGGAAGAGGTCGTTATAGCCTTCAAACCAGTGGAAGAAATCGGCATGGAAGCAGCCGTCCAGCGCCGCTATGGGATACGACCATTCCGAGACGATGAAGGCCTCGGGGTACCGTTTCCTGATCATCTCACGGATCTCAAGCCAGAACCGTTTTGTCCCGTCTTCGTGCGTTTTGAAGAACTGCTGGTTGCCTTCTATCCCTGCGGTCTTTACCAGCGCGCCGGCCATATCCGCACGGAATCCGTCGGCCCCCATGTCCATCCAGAAACGGAAGACATTCTTCATCTCTTCCCTCATGGCCAGCACATCGGGATGATCGATTGGAAGCTGCCATTTTTGGCCGGGATCCGGAGAGGCAAAGCCGTAGTTCAGTGCGGGCTCACAGTAGTAGAAGTTCTGCATATACTGGCCATTCCTGGTCCCGTGTCCCTTGATGAACGCCCCCTCGTACGCTTTCGGAGGGTTCAGCCAGACATTGTCCGTCCAGACGTACCAGTTTGAGTATTTCCCCTTCTCCTGCTGCGCGGAGGCCTTAAACCATGGATGCTCCATCGACGTGTAGCTGGCGACAAAGTCGAAGAGGATTTTCAGACCCCTCTTATGGGCCTCCGCAAAGAGTTTTCGGGCGTCGTCATTGGTGCCGTATCTCGGAGCGACCCTGTAATAGTCCGCTGTATCATACCCCCCATCGCAGAAGGGGGAGACGAAGAAGGGATTGATCCAGACCGCATCGACGCCCAGGCTCTTGATGTAATCAAGCTTCCGGATGATGCCCTGGAGGTCGCCGATGCCGTCTCCGTCAGTATCGTAGAAGCTCTGCGGATAGACCTGATAGAAAACGGCGTGATGGGTCCACTCGGGACAATCCGGCGGGATCACGTAGGTCCCGGTGATTTCAGGGGAGGGAGAACCTACGGGGACCGGGTCGATGGTCCCGGCGGAGCCGGGAGGCTCAGCGGAGGCGGGAAGAAGGGACCCGGCGAATGTCTCCACGGGGCTCGAAAACTTCAGGAGCGCCGCCCCTGCTGCCGCACCGGCGACTTTTCCGAAGAACTTCCGTCTGTCAAGATTCGTTTTCATGATGAGACCTTTACACTGTGGACGAACGCCCAACAGGCGTAGCAACCCTCCCTGTCTGCATGGGCGGGGACAGGACTCCGCGGGGCGAGTTTCAGAACAAGTCACCCGCCTCCTTGCCCGCGGGCGGCAGAACATCGCGGAGCCGGGGATTAGCGTACTCGCCCGGCCCTGCTGTCAGTCTTCAGCAGTCGTTTTCTTCGTCGAGGGAAGGGCCGCACGGAGCCCCCAGCGTATCAGGAGCTACGGTTTTTGACTGTGGAACCATATGCACGCAATCGCGGCTGTGAGAAGATCTAACCGAATGGCGGCTCGTTAGTGTTGCGAAAAAAGACGAGGAAATCAAGAACTCCGAATGATGCGCTGAAGGTGTGGAAGAGACAGAGGTGACACTCTGTCATAGCTGATGGCGGCAACTCCTGACCGAATCGGCCTTTAAGAGAATTCGCTCGCACCTGCCTGGAAAGCAGGCCCTCACTTCAGGTCGATCAAAGGGTTTTGAGGTCTCCCCGCCTTTGCTGCAACAAGACGGGTCTGCTTCCCTTTTGAGACGGAAGGACTCGGGCCCGAGAGTCCAACCAGGCGTTCAGCAAGAAGCCTCCAGGATGATCCCCGCAGACTACGAAAGACGTTTCCGATACGTCTCGTTGACTTTAATAATAGAACTTTTAAATTGTTCTTATCTTCATTGAACCGCTTCAGACAGGCCACACAATCATTTCGAGGAATCAACTCTTTCTGCAGCTGGAGAATAGCCTTCTGGCCGGAGGATTAACGTGAAAAGCGTGACAATTGACGACGTAGCGAAGCGAGCGGGAGTCTCGATCGGCACAGTGTCCGCCGTTATCAATGAGAAGAACACCGTCGGACCCGAGACCAGAAAAGGCGTTTTGTCCGCGATAAAGGAGTTGAATTATCGGCCGCGGGGAAGTGCCCGGATTCTGAAAAACAACCAGCCAGGAAACAACAGCATCAGCCTGCTGATTCGCGAGCTGGATAATCCGTTCTACACGGCAATTGCGATGGGTGTCATTGAGTACGCCAGCAGCAAGGGATATCTAGTCATTATCGCCAGCTCGGAGGGGAATCACAAGAGCGAGGAAATGATCACCCAGAGTTTCTCCGGCAAGGACGTGAAGGGAGCCATTATCGCGCCGGTGCTCGAAGGGACTGCCGAAATAGAACATCTCTTCAGGCTGAGAACGGTCAACTTCCCCTTTGTTCTCCTGGAAAACGTCAGGGGGATTCAGGCAAATGTCGTGAGCATCGACAACACCAAGGCGATGAAAGTCGCAATGAAGTACCTGATCGACAACGGACATTCCAGGATCGTGCATTTCGCCGGTCCCGATCACGCATCGCACGCCTACGAGAGGATCGACGGCTTCCGGAGGGCCTATAGTGAAAGCCATTTCGCCTACAGCAGCGATATGATCGTCCCGACTGGCGCCCATCTTGAGGAAGGCCACCGGAAGTGTCTAGAGTATTTCCAGAACAGGAGCCGTGATGATTTCCCGACCGCCATTGTGTGCTACAATGATCTCGTCGCTCTGGGTGTAATGGCAGCCCTGACCGAAATGCACATCAGGGTGCCGGACGACATCTCCGTGGTGGGCAACGACGACATCCCCTTCTCGCGGCACATCCCTGTCCAACTGACGACGGTCCGGGCACCGATGTTCGAACTGGGCAGAAAGGCCGCCGAGATTCTGATCAGAAATGTTGAATCTCTTGAAACCCTACCTATCGAAAATGTTGTCCTGAATGCAGAGCTTGTGGTCAGGGAATCGACGAGAGCCTTGGTGACGAACGCGGCCGTTCAGTCCCTGGAGTCCTACAAGCCTCTGTTCCAACCCAGTCTTCAGGGGAACGTGAAATAGACCGGGCTGCCCGCACGGGGTCCGAGAGCGGCAACCCGGAGCCGATTCCGGTGTAGACCCTGGGAAGGTTGAAGAGCTGGCAGTCACCAATCCACGGGCGATCTCAGCGTTCGCCGTGACATTGGAGCCCAAAGGCGGCAGGCCCGCCCCCCACGGGTGACCTGTGTCTGGCCGGCGCCGTCAAGCTCTGAACCTCCCGCCCGCCCGGCGAGGGTCCGCTGGAAAGGCAGACCTCAGGAAGAGCCGGGCAAACATACGACCTGGGAAGATCGGACGGCAGAGATTGGAGAGAAATCAGAGACTGGGAGATGATGTTGAGAGGGGTCTTACCAGGGAGATAGAGAGGGACATGCCTNNGAATCCGGCGGCCGTCCTGCTTAGAAGGAGCCGAATCGAAAAGTCACCGACCCGGAAGGGCCGCTCAGATCGCGATTGGACGAAGCAGCCGAAGAGACACCGCTGACCAGACGAAATGTGGCACCGAAACTTGTGCGGAACCACCGGGTGATATTCACGTCAATGTTTGCCCCTGGTTCGACGATAAAGAAGACATTATAATGGTGAGGCCAGGGATCGTCCTCATACGCCCAGTTGCGGTCCCAGGCGGTTGTCCAGTGCGGGTCCCAGATTCCCTCCGGACGCCCCCCGGCATGAGCCCAGATGCTGTTGCGGAATCCGACCGCTCCGGCCCCGATGAGCGTGTGGATGGACGCGTGGACCAGATCATTGGAACGATAGATGTACTCAAGATCGAGCCCGCCGTAGCCAAGCCCGACATAGGGCTCTCCGTTCGGTCCCGGGGCGTTTGCCCTGACGTTGCTGACCAACCCGTACCCTGCGATCCCCAGCGCAAACGTATGGTCGATGATCCATCCCCCTCTCGCCCCCATAATCACCCCGAACCTGCCGTTGATGGAGGTGAATTTCGTGACAAGTGCACCATACCCGCCATGATCGATGCTGGTGGATCCGAAGAGATAATCTTCCTGAGCAAAGAGCGGCATTGCGCAGAGCGTGACAAGAACACAAAGCATCTTTTTCATTCGGAGTGCTCCTCTGGTGTCCTCATATGAGTCAACGGCTGTTATCCCGGAGGTGGGAAGCCGCTGTTCGAGGCGATCATCAACAGAATGTACGGTGGTTGTCCCCGGTCTGTTTCAATCAAGAGGATACCCTTACTTAAATCTCCTCATTGATTTGTCTCTGATTCGAGCAGAGGCAACAACACCTTCCGGCCCCTGCTGATGAATCAGGAGATCGGGAGAAGCGGTTTCCAGCTCACCTGTCCCGATAGCTTTGCATGACCTCCGTGACGTTATGGAAGGCGCGGGACGCGGCTGAACTTCTGAAGATCACGCAGCGCCAAGTATTCCGCCTCCTGCAGCGCTATCAGGCCGGAGGCGACGCCGGGCTCGCTTCACTCTCAAACCCCTCCCTGTCGACTGCAGTCACCCGGTACTGCCANNCTGCGCACCGGTGCCCCGGGAGCCGGGAATGGCCCGGCTCATGGCTGGACACCGATGGGTTCGATCTCGTCCGCGGACCTGTCCAGGTCCAGCCGCACAATGGTGTCGGGGGTGTAGCGGGTGCCGGGCTGACTGCGCCGACGGGCGGGCGATCCGTCCGGGCGGAAACGCACGGTGAGGCCATCGGCGTTCTGCTCGATGCTCACCTTGCCACTGGTGAGGATCCTGCTTGATCTGATCTTTGCGGGCAGGACGGGCAGGCGGACTTCCCCGTTGTCCCACTTTACAATGTGCAGATAGACCGCATTTCCATTCCTCGTTGAGCCACCCCACACGCCGTTGCGGAAGGGGCCGCCGCGGGTCCCGTAAATGCTCTCTCCGTACTTCCGCAGCCAGGCTCCGATGCTTTTCAGCACGCTCACCTGGCGGGGCTCTATCCTGCCGTCCGGCATGGGACCGACGTTGAGCAACAGATTGCCGTCGCCGGTGGCGCACTGGACCAGAATGCGGATGCATTCTCCGGCCGTCTTGATGGTGTCTTTCGGCTTCCATGCCCACTGGGTTCCGATTGTCATGCAGGTTTCCCACGGCCTCCGGGTGTCGAACGCACCCACACGCTGCTCGGGGGTATAGTAGTCGGCATTCGGACCCATCTTCTGGGCCTCAATGTCCTTCATGCTTCCGCAGTCGAGACGGTTGTTGATGACCAGGCGGGGCTGGAGAGACCGAACGAGGGTATACGTCCGCTCCTGGTCCCAGGGAGCCGGTCCGCCGTCATGGTCGAACCAGAGGAGGTCGATGCGACCGTAGTTCTGCAGCAGTTCACGCAGGTGGCCCAGCATCCTGTCGACATAGACGGCGTTACGCTCCGTGCGGCAGTCCGGGTCGCGCCAATCCATAGGGGAATAATACCAGCCGATCCTCATCCCNNTCGCAGTGCTTGGCCGTGAGCACCATGTATTTCATGCCGGCGGCCCTCGCGACAGCAACCCACTCCGAAGCATCGAACTTCACCGGGTTAAACCGCGTATAGAGGCTGTCATACACGTCCACCGGGATCTCCCCTGTCCCCTCGATTCCCCGCCGTGCTCCTCCCCTCGACCAGCTGATCTCCGTTCCCTTAAGGCTTATCGGACCCCAGTGAATGAACATGCCGAACCGTCCCTGACGCCACCATTGAAGCCTGGTGCTTTTCTGTGATGCCGTTTCGTGGAGCACCGAGTCCTCCTGACCCGAGGCGGAGAGGGAAAGGATCAGCATGGCGGCGGCGATTCCGAAGCGTCTCATCGTTGCACCCTGGTCTGTTCCTGGAGGTAATGACGGTATGAATGCAACAAAGTACCACAGGCACGGAACGAAAGCAATGGCCAGAGCGCGGGATCAACCGGGTGAACGGTCAATTGTCAGCGGCTCCCTGATCGATCCAGGTCCTGATGACCAGTTGGAGACTGTCGGGAAGGAACGGCCCCCCCTGGGGCATCCGGCTGCCAAACGGTGAGGCTGCTGAAATCTTCTCCACGATGTTGCTACCAGCGCCATTGCCCGGGATGATGGCGGGACCGTGGAATCCTCCCTGCTTCATCTGGGCAACTGTTCCGAGGAACAATCCTCCGCTTCCTCCGTGGCAACTCGTACAGCCATAGTGGTCGAGGATCGGGACGACATCCTGCCTGAAGGAGAGGGCGCTCGAACCGGGCTGAGGGGTCGGCACGGGAGCAGGCAAGGGGGCGGTTGACGGAGAGATTGGATTGCTTCCGCGATCGCAGCCGGCGAGAAGCAAGAGTGAGCAGATGCCAAGAGTGACCAGTGCCGTCGGTAAGCGCATATGCTGCCTTTCACGATTGTCCCGGGGTGTCTGTGAACTCACTCGAGACATTGCAATCGTGATGCCAGAATGCATGGGAGGAGGAATGGATCGGAACTGGGAGAGAAGTGCCTTACGGCGCAGGAAGCAGACGGCGCATGGGGAAGCTATGCCGCATTGCCCGGTTGTCCCGGCATCCGGAGTGTGCCGGGGCTGCCACGACTCCTGGGTTTCGGCGAGGGGGGTGCGGCAACCTGGCCGCCCGTCGCTGCCACGAGGCGTGCGGTAATGAGTCCGCCCAGTAGTGCCGGTCTGCGGGTCGTCAGGAAAAGCGGNNGGCACCACGAAGATCGCCAGAGCCGTCGCGGCCATCATGCCGCCGAGCACCGACCAGCCGATGGTGGACCGGGCCTGTGCCCCTGCCCCGGTGGCAAACGCCAGCGGGGAAACGCCGAAGATGAACGCCAGCGAAGTCATGAGAATCGGGCGAAGGCGCAGCTTGACGGCATCCAGCGTCGCATCGACGAGAGGCATGCCGTGATCGACACGATCCTTCGCGAATTCCACGATGAGAATGGCATTCTTGGCCGCCAGGCCGATCAGGGTGATCAGGCCGATCTGCGCGTAGACGTTGTTGCTGATGCTCGGCAGCAGCGTGAGGGTCAGGATCGCGCCGAACGCACCGGTGGGGACGGCCAGAAGGACGGAGAAGGGAACGGACCAGCTTTCATACAGCGCGGTGAGGAACAGGAACACGAAGACGATCGACATGGAGAAGATCAGGACAGTGCTCCCCCCTGCATTGACCTCCTCCCGGGAGAGCCCGGAAAATTCAAACCCGTAGCCCGCCGGCAGCGTGCTGCCCGCAATCGTCCTCAGCGCATCGATGGCCTGGCCGCTGCTGTACCCTGCGGCCGCGGTGCCGTTGATTTCGGCGGAGCGGAAGAGGTTGTAGTGGGAGATGAGCGGGGCATTCTCCGTGACTCTGATGCTTGTCAGCGTGCTCAGGGGAATGAGCTGACCCGCGGCATTCTTGACGTAGTACTGGGACAGATCCTGGATATCGGCCCGGTAGGCCGTGTCGGCCTGTGCGACCACATGGAAGTTCCTGTTGTAGATCGTGAAGTCGTTCACGTAGCGGCTGCCGAGAAACGTCTGCATGGTATTATAGACGTCCGCGATCGATATCCCCAGTCTCTTGCACTTCTCCCTGTCCACATCCACCTGGTAGCCGGGGGTTCGAGCCGTGAAGAACGAGAACGCACGGCTCAGTTCGGGGCGCTTGTTTGCGGTCCTCACAAAGCGCTGAACGACGCTCTCGAACTGGTTGATGTCGTCGGTGCTTTCGCGTTGCTCCAGCTCAAACGAGAACCCTCCTGTCGCCCCCAGACCTGGTATCGCCGGCGGAGAGATCACCACGACATTGGCGCTCTTGATGGCGGAGAACTTGCGTTGTAGCGTGGCGATCAACGAGCTCAGCTGCAGGGATTTGTCCTTCCGCTCATCCCAGGGTTTCAACTGGACGAACACCGTCCCGCTGTTCGATTTCGTGGCGAAGGTGACGACGTTCAGGCCTCCCAGCGCGGCATAGTGGGCGATCCCGGGCGTCTCCCCAAGGATTCCCATCATGCTTTGAATCGTTTCCAGACTCCTCGCAGAAGAGGATGCCTCCGGCAGCTCGAAGGCGATGTAGAGGCGGCCCTCGTCTTCCGTGGGAATGAACCCCGTGGGCTTGTTCTTGAACAGCAGGATGGTCCCCGCATAGAGGACAGCGAGGAGGATCAACACATACCGGCTCCACCGGATGGTCTTCCCCACCCCGGCGCCGTAGGATGCGGTCGTCTTCTGGAACCACCGGTTAAACTTGAAGAAGAACCTGTCGAGGCCTCTGGATTCCGCACGCAGCGAAGAAGGTTTGAGCAGCAGAGAACAGAGAGCGGGAGTCAGTGAAAGGGCGATGAACGCGGAGATCAGGACCGATACGGCGATCGTGATGGCAAATTGCCGGTACAGCCTCCCCACAATGCCGGGGATGAACCCGACGGGGATGAACACCGCCGCCAGGATCAGGGCAATCGCGATGACGGGTCCGGAGATATCCTTCATAGCCCGGGATGTTGCCTCCCTGGCGGTCATGTGCTCGCGGTCGATGTGATGCTGGGCCGCCTCCACGACAATAATGGCGTCATCCACCACGATCCCGATGGCCAGGACGAATCCGAACATGGTCAGGGTGTTGATCGTGAAGCCGAGGGGGATGAAGAACGCAAATGTGCCGATGATGGAGACGGGGATCGCCAGGATGGGAATCAGGGTGGCGCGCCAGCTCTGCAGGAACAGGAACACGACCAGCACAACCAGTCCAAGGGCCTCCAGCAGGGTGGTCACCACCTCGCTTATCGAGACTCTGACGACGGAAACCGCCTCGAAGGGAATCACGTAGTCGATATCGCCGGGGAAGGACTTCTTGAGGTCCTCCATCCGCGCCGTGATGCCGTTCGCGACATCCAGGGCATTGCTGCCGGGGGCCTGGTACACCAGCAGGTACGAGGCCCGCTTGCCGTCGACGAACGAATTGCTTGCATAGCTGAACTTTCCCAGCTGGATGCGGGCGACATCGCTCAGGTGAACGACTGAGCCTTCCCGCGGGTTCGCGCGGACGATGATGTTGCGGAACTGTTCCTCCGAATTCAACCGGCTGTTCGTGAAGACCGTGTATTCAAACGCCTGGAGGGCTGCCTGCGGGGGTGCACCCACGGCGCCCGCGGCTATCTGCACGTTCTGCTCAGAGAGCGCGCTAATCACATCGTTGGCCGTGAGTCCCAGCTGGGCAAGTTTGTCGGGCTGCAGCCAGACGCGCATGCTGAAATCGTCCGCACGGGTGAACACGTCGCCTACCCCGGGGACGCGCAGGAGCGCATCGCGTATATAGATATTCGTGTAGTTATCCACGAACGTGACGCCGTGCGATCCTCCAGGCGAGTACATTGCCACAAGCAGCAGGATGCTCGGATTACGCTTCCTGGTGGTCAGGCCCAGCCGTTTCACGTCGTCAGGGAGCTGCGGCGTGGCGATACCCACGCGGTTCTGGATGTCGAGCGCCGCAATATCCGCGTCGGTCCCGACGTTCAGGTAGACAGTGATCGTCGTGCGGCCGTCATTGGTGCTGTTCCCCTGCATGTAGGCCATCCCCGGAGTCCCGTTGACCTGGGATTCAATCGGGGTTGTGACGGTCTGCTCGACGGTCTGGGCATCCGCGCCGTTGAACGTTCCGGTGATCTGGACCGTGGGTGGGGTGATGTCGGGATACTGGCTGACGGGCAGGTTCACGATGGCGATCGCCCCGACCAGGACGATCACGATGGACACGACCATGGCCGTGACCGGCCTCCCGATGAATGTGTCCGCAATCATGCTGAGTCCCTCGTCCCCCTATTTTCCCTGCACCGAATCCGCCGCCTGTCCCGCCCCCGCGAGGTTTACGGCAACAAGGGCATTGTCCCTCAATCTCTGAACGCCTTCCGTCACGACGCGGTCGCCCGGGTGAAGTCCCTGCGTGACAACGACTTTGTCCCGTATCCTCACGCCGAGCGTGATCCGCCGCTGCGAAACCCGTTCCCCGCTCACCAGGAAAACGGAATACTCTCCCATCTGTTCCGCCACGGCCCGGAAGGGAATCAAGACGCTGTTCCCGGGGCTGAAGCTCCTGACACGGAGATCGCACGTCAGCCCGGACTTCAGTGCGCCCTGCGGATTCGGGAAAACCAGCCGCACCCGCAGCGTTCCGGTTTGCGGGTCGACGGCGCGATCCAGGAGGCTGATCCTTCCCGGGAAGGGATATACCGTCCGATCGGGCAGGACGAGTCTGAAGGTGGAATCCGCCTTTGCGGTGCTGTCGTGGAGGAGCCGTTCGAACCGGCCAATCTGTTTCTCGTCCACAGCGATATCGGCCGCCATCGGATCGTCGGACGAGACCGTATTCAGGAGGGTCTGGCCTGCCGTGACCGCAGAGCCCAGCTTCACCTGCGAGATCCCGACGGTGCAATCGAAGGGGGCCACGATGACGGCGTAGCGCAGATTGGTTTCACAGCTCTGCACGGCGGCCTGGGCGGCGGCGACCTGCATCCTGGCGGCCTGAAGATCAGCCAGCGCGTGCTCGAACGTTTGCCTGGCCACCGCATCGTCCTTTGAGAGGGCGGTGTAGCGATCGACATCCTGCTGGGTCTTCGCCTGATTGGCCTTCGCCACATTGAGGTTCGCGAGGGCCTGGTCATAGGCGGCCCTGTACTGGCGCTGGTCGATGGAATAGAGTTTCGCGTCCTTGCGGACACGCTGGCCGTCGGAGAACCAGATGTTCGTGATGTACCCCGTGACTTCCGGCCGCACCTCCACCTGGTTCAGGGCGATCACCGTCGCGGGATACTCTTCATCGTACACGGCGCCTCCCGGCTCGACGTTGTAGGCCGTGACCGGCGCCGGCGGAGGGCCCTGCTGATCGTTGGACCGGCTGCCGCTGCAGCCGGACAGGAGGACGGCAAGGAACAGGACAACAACAGGTGCGTGGTGTGTGGTTTTCATGCTGCGATGCTTCCCATGCTTATTCTTCATGAATGGTCCCCAGGGCTTTCTGCACGTCCAGCTTGCTGCTCAACAGCTGGTAGAGGGCGTTCGTGCGGTTCAACTCCGCGGTGCGCAGGTCGGTCTCGGCCGTGATGAGCTCCAGATAGGTCTTCGTCCCCGCCTTGTACTGCAGCTGAATGATCCGGTAGACATCCCTGGCAAGCTCGAGGTTCGCCTTGAGCACCTGGTAGTTGTTCAGGCTGCTCTTGTAGTCGGCAATCGCCTGCGCGAACTCCGCAGCGGCCGAATTCCTGAAGGCGACGATATCATAGCGGGCCCGTTCCACCTGCAGCTTTGCCTCGCTGAGCTCCTGCAGGCGCTTCCCACCCTGGAAAATTGGAAGCGACAGCTCCACCCCCACGAAGGAGCTCGGATAATTGTGCCGGTACAGCTGCGCGAATGCGCTGCTCAGATAGTTCAGGCTGTAGCTGCCGATCGCCGAGAGGGAAGGCAGGAAGCTCCAGCCTGCGTACCGGAGGTTCGCCTCCTGCAGGCTCTGCTGCGTCTGCAGCGCCTGGAATTCTATGCGGTTTTCGACGTGCAGCGATTGCGTCGTGTCCAGGATTGCCTCCTGTTCCATCTGTGTGCTGTCGTGGACGAGGACCAGGTCGGCGCCCGCGGGGTACCCCATCCGTTCCTTCAGCGCGGCATCGCGCGCTTTCAAAAGCTCGTCAGTCTGCCTTCGTTCCGCCTTTGCATTATTGAGGGAGATCGTAGCGCGCTCGAAGTCGGTCTTGTCGACGACCCCTGCCTGGTACTGATGGAGCGCGTTTGACAGGGTCTGCTCAAGCCGCACCAGGTCGTCATCGAGCACCATCATCTGCTCCTGCGTCAACAGCGCGGCATAATACGCCTTGCTGACATTGACCACGACATCGATCCTGCTGCCAGTTGTACGCTGCCTGCTCCCGGTCCGCACTTCTTGCGCGGTGCTGCTTGCCAGAAGCACGTCGCGGTTGAAAAGCGTTTGCGTTATGGCGAACTGCCCGTTAGACGTAAACGCCGCCCCAGCCTGGACTGGATTCCCCTGGACGAAGGACGTCGGCAATTGAATGTTGCGCTGGAGCGTGGAGGCGAAGTTCACCTGCGGGAACCAGTCGGCGAGCCTGGCCCGGATGGACCGCTCGGCGATGTCTTCGTCGATAATCGACTGCCGTACCGCCGGTTGGTGCGAGAGAGCATACAGAACGCAGTTCTGCAGCGTCGCCTGATGCAGCAACGAATCGGGCGGACCGTCTTCCTGCGGTCGGGCAGGCAGGGATGCGAGCAACACGGAGCAGAACAGGCAGATGGTTCTTCTCATGTCATCCAAAACGTCTTCGAGCGGCGCATCATGGACCAGAAGAGCCTGGCCGGTCCAGCTTCGCGGGACCGGCCAGGCTCTCACCGGCACTGGACCACGGCATGTTCACTGATGCCATGAACAGGGCGTAAGCATGCAGTATCGCTCCGGCGTGTTCGACCCTTCCGGGCCAGCCGGCATTCTTCGGCCGTTTCTTATACAACCCCCCATCGTCATGGCGCGTTCCCGGCAGACACGCTCAGAATCGCCCATTCCTCCCTGAGTATTGCCATGAGGACAGTATCCCAGTATTGATCGCCGGCTTTTACGGCCTGTCGAAGGAGGCCTTCACGCACGAAGCCCGCCCTCTCGTAGCAATGCAGCGCGGGGTTATTAAACGCGTAGACGCGAAGGTCAATCCGCCGGAAGGCCAATTCTTCGAACCCGACGCGCAGCACCGATCTGATCATCGGCACGCACAGACCCCTTCCTCTTGCCTCCGGAGCAACCAAGACCCTGCACAACGTTGCGCTCTGATTCTTTCTGTCAATCCCCCCCAGTTCAACATGACCGACAACCCGTTCCTCCTCGTCCAGAGCCTTGAAGATGCGGCTTCCTTGAGGCTCCGTCAATGCTTCGAAGAGGTAACGGGTGAGCTGCATCGTGTCGAGTGGAAAGGTAAACAGACGGGGCCCCGCCCACTGGAGGAGCATTTCCCGCGAATCTATCCAGCTCATCAGCCTCGGAAAGTCCCGGTCATCGAAGGATTCAAGACGTATCATATGAAGCTCCCGGCATGGTGTGTGACAGCGCTGCAGGAACGGCGCCGGAACCAGGGCGATCCTCCCTCCCGGACTGCAGGACCATCCTTCCCCGGCGCGCCAACTCCCCGGTCAACGTAATCCAATCGGAGGTGATGTTCAATGACCCGTCCCGCCTCCCCGGCCCTGCATGGAATCACACGCGGGATTGATTAAACCGAGAATGGCAAATTCGTGTCAAAATACTGAGCTGGAGTGTCTCATGCCGTGGTGGCACCTGCTCCAATCCGGAAGTGTTCCAGTCAATGGAGGGGAAGTGGAAGCCCCCCGGTATTCACCTGACCGATTACACCTCATCACACACCATCATCGGCCTTGTAATCATCTCATTCAACGGATGTTGTGCACAGGAGGGAAGGGCAATGAAACCGATAGCGTTCGCCGTGGTGGTTCTGGCGTGTTGTCTGGCATGGGCCGGGTGCATGTCTGGTCGCTACACACANNCAGGATGTCATCAGCATGTCGAAGGCGGGAGCCGGAGATGACGTCATCATCGACATGATCAAGAAGTCGGGCTCGGCGTTTCAGATGCGGGCCAGGGACGTTGTTGAGCTGGCGGACTCGGGCGTGAGCAACAGGGTACTGCGGACCATGATCAAAACCACCGATCAGGAGTCCTCCGGCGAGGAGGCGGGAGGGTACTATGCGTATCCACCCTACTGGTATGCCGGATACCCCTTTTACTCTCCGTGGTATTTCGGCTATTCCCTCGGGTACTATTCTCCCTTCTATTACGGCCGGGGATTTTTCGTTCCACGCTACAGGAACTTTGGGCGGCGCGGCTATTACGGAGGGCACGGATACTATGGAGGGTACGGGTTCTCCGGAGGCGGCCGATCGGGCGGGATGCGATCCGGGGGAAGGCACCGCTGACCTTTGAGGGGTCGGAACGTCGCGCTGCAGCAATTCATTCACAGGAAGAACGAGGCCCTCAACTCTCAAGAGAGAGCTGAGGGCCTCTCTGTATGTTTCTGGCTGCGACCTCGAGATGATTCACGGAGGGACGCTTCGGATGGTATCCGAGGAATTCGTATATTGATATTTTACGCACACACAAACGGCACCCATGGGCATCCGGGAAGAAATACAGCGGCGCAGGACTTTTGCAATCATTTCCCACCCCGACGCGGGAAAAACCACACTGACGGAGAAATTCCTGCTCTACGGGCACGCCGTTCAGCTTGCAGGCTCGGTCACGGCCCGGAAGAACCAGCGTCAGTCCACCTCCGACTGGATGGAGCTGGAGCGAAAAAGGGGCATCTCGATCAGCTCCACGGTGCTGCAGTTCGATTATGATGGCTTCCGGATCAACCTGCTGGATACACCGGGGCACCAGGACTTCTCAGAAGACACCTATCGTGTCTTGACCGCCGTCGACGCCGTGGTGATGGTGATCGATGCGGCAAAGGGGATCGAAACCCAGACGAGGAAGCTATTCGAGGTTTGCCGCCGCCGACACATTCCCATCTTCACCTTCATGAACAAGCTGGACCGGCCAACGAAGGACCCGCTGGAGCTCCTGGACGAGCTCGAAAGCGTTCTGAAGATCGAGGCCTGTCCGATGAACTGGCCGCTGGGGAACGGCTTCGAGTTCCGGGGCGTATTCGACAGGATGACCCGGCAGGCGCATCTGTTCGAATACGGGTCAAGCGGATCCTACCGGGCCCCGGTTGAAATTGCCAGTCTGGCCGACCCGCTGGTGCGCGAACGTCTCTCGGAGGGAACCCACCGCCGGCTCCTGGAAGAGATCGAGATCCTGGACCACGCCGGGACCCGGTTTGACCCCGAGGGGGCGGCGACCGGTAAGATCACGCCGGTGTTCTTCGGCAGCGCGCGGAACAATTTCGGGGTGCAGCTCCTGCTCGACGGGTTCCTGGCACATGCAGAGCCCCCGCAGCCCCGGAAGAGCAACGGCTCCTTCATCCCGGTTGAGAGCGGATTCTCAGGGTTCATCTTCAAGATCCAGGCCAACATGGACCCGCGGCACAGGGACCGGATTGCGTTTCTTCGTGTCTGTTCGGGAAAATTCACGCGGGATATGACAGCGGTGCACGCCCAGAGCGGGAAAGAGATCAGGCTCTCCAATGCGGCAAAGATGTTCGGGCGGGACCGGGAGACGGTTGACGAAGCGTACGCCGGGGACATCATCGGTTTCGTGGGACAATCGAGCCTGAGCATCGGCGACACACTGACCGAAACTCCGGGCATCATGTATCGGGAGATCCCCCGTTTCCCTCCGGAGTGCTTTGCCCTGCTGTTCAATCCCAACCCTTCGAAGTTCAAGCGGTTCAGGGAGGGGGTGGACCAGCTCCTGCAGGAAGGGGTCGTGCAGGGCCTGCAGCCCCGCAATGCGTCTCAACAGGTGCCGGTCCTGGCGGCCGTGGGTCCTCTTCAGTTCGAAGTGTTCCAGTACCGTCTGGAGAATGAATACGGTGCGGAGGCGAGGCTCGAACAGGCCGAATGGAAGTTTCTGCGCTGGGTCAATCCCCAGGCCGACCGGGCATGGGCTGCCTCCGTCGTTCTTCCCACCGGCACCATCCTTGCCGATGATGCCCGTGGTCAGACGGTGATCCTGTTCCCGGGGGATTGGGCCCTGAGCGTTTTTAGCGAGAAGAACCCGTCAATACTCCTGGGCGACCTGCCATTCGAAAACGGCATCGAATCGGAAGAGGTATCGGCACGTTGAGTTCCACCGCAATGGGCGGAAGGCATCGAGCTGGGCCTCCCATCGATCCCGGGGAAATGAGAGCCATCAGGGATGCAGTTCGACCGGGACCGGATTGCCGCCGCTGCCGATGGAACTTGCCAGGAGCGCGAACAATCCGAGGAGGACCCGGAACTCGATTCCCACGAGGGTGTCCCGCATTCCTCCGAAGAGGAAGGTGACACTCAGCGCGGCCAGGAGCGCGAGCGCGAGTGTGCGCACCTCTTCCGGCACTGCCGCCGAGTGCAGCAGCCGCCAGCCCTGACGGTACGTCGCGGCAATCAGCCAGAGAAGCGGCACGAGAGCCAGGAGTCCGCTTTCCATGTAAACCTGCAGGTAGTCGTTGTGCCAGCTTCCCACCCCCCGGATCGGCAGCAAGTCAGGCAGCGGGAAGATCTCGGTGAACGTCCGGGGTCCGAACCCCACGATCGGATGGCTGGACAGGAGCATCGAGGCTCCACGCCACAGCACATCGCGCCCGGTCAACAGCGCACCGGAATCGGACGCCTGCACCACGCGGAACCGCACCTGGGGAAGCAAAACAAACGCCGCACCAACGGCACAGAGGAGGATGAATGACATGCGTCTCCTCGTGAGCAGGCCGGCCCCCAGGAGCACGAGCGTCATCGCCACCCAGTGAAGCCGGTCGAGCGTGCAGATGATCCCGAGGCAGAGTACCAGGGATCCGAAAGACCGGACGACCTCCGTGATTCTTGTGCCGCGCCGGGGGGGCAGAAGGAGAGCAAGGGCGAGAACCGGACAGAGGTATGCGCCGAGCGTGTAGGGACCTGCCGTGGTCGATAACCCCCGCGGCGCCTCGAAGAGTAGAACCTTCAGGACTCCGATGAGCCCCGCAGCCATCCCCGCACACAGGAGGAGGGTGGTAAGAGCCCATGTCGCCGCGGCTCCGCCCTGCCAGGCGGACTGTGTGACCAGGAAGAAGACAATATAGAAGAAGAACTCGAGATGGAGGGCAGGAAGGCTCTGAGCAGGGTCACGGGAGAAGAAGACGGAGACCACACGGGCCAGGATGAAGACCAGAAAGGGCGCATCCAGCGGCGTCCGCCGGAAGACAGGCGACCCGACGGAGACAAGACCGCTGCAGACGACAACGGTGAGGGTCACCACCAGCGTCTGGACGAGAGCCGTTGAGAAAATCGTTGTGACGCAGACCAGCGAGAGGACGACGAGCGCCACACGCTCCGAGCGTGAACCGCAGGATTCCCACCATGACCGTAAAAAACCCGCGAGGGTGTCCGTCCGATATTCCATGCGAGAGAGTCTGTCCCGCTACAACGCGGTGGCGGGCGCTCCCCGTTCCATTCCCGCGATCCACCCCCACCATGCTCCACTCCCCGGATCATCCTGACGGCGCGCGGACCTGATGGAAAGATGCCTTTTCCCCGGTCACGGACACCGAAAAGGTCCCGGGAATCTCCGGAGAAGGCCCCTTCAGCCAGCGCTCCGACGTTCGCTCACCAGGGCAAGAGCCTTCCCATCGAGGGCACGCTGGACGGCAAGAATCCCGTCACAGTGGTCGCATTCATGTTGAAGGAGCTCGGAGAGGGCTCCTTCCAGCGTCAGCTCCCGGTCAATCCACTGCTCATCCTTATACCTGAGCCTGCACCGCAGGTGCCTGCGCACTTTCACCAGAAGGCCGGGGAAGCTCATGCAATCGTCCCAGAGATCGAAAGTTTCTCCGCTCATCATATCAAGCGCAGGGTTGAGGAAGACGATCCGCCGGTCAATGTCCATCACGACCAGCCGTTTCATCACGCCGATCTGGGGCGCGGCGATGGCCCTACCAGTCCCATGCCTTCGCCGGAAATCCAACATGGTGTCGTGAAGATCCTCGATGACGGGGCTGAGCTCCTCGAGCTCGCGCCGGACCACCGGTTCGCACACCTCATAGAGGAGCGGGTTTCCCAGAAGCAGGATGTCCCGGATTGCCATGCCAACGCTCCAGTTACAGGTTACATGCTTCGCAGTCCCCCACCCCCTCCTCCCCCGCAATCCGTGGGCAACCCGGATCCGATCCTGTTTCCAGGGGGCCGGGCGAAGGGCGTGGGACGTCACCCAGCGAAACAGGCCGGGAGCTCTCAGTCAGTCCGCTCGCGCAAGGGAAGGAGGAGCGTGCCTGCCACCGATTTGGCCAGCCTCGTTCCCTCCGGACTGAACGACCAGTAGAACAGCTCCCTGATGGGATGGTCCCGCTGGATGGAGCGGACGGCGTCGGCCGTGAGGCGCCTGGCAATGCCTTTTCCCCGGTATTCAGGGAGGACGAGGGCGGAGCACAGATAGAGCGCGTCGTATTTCTCCCCCACAGGAGTCTGTTCGAGGAGTTCGCGCTCGCTGATCCTCCTGCACACGAACTGCTCCATGACCCGGCCGGTGGTCGGGATGACCAGGATCCAGGCAATGGGACCGTTCTCATCGGTTTCCTGAGTCAGGGTTGCAGGATGAATTCGCGAAAGTTTCTCCCGCTCCTTTTCGTTCACAGAGATCTGGTCAGGGTCGCGTTTCGCCTCGAAGAATGCATCGGCAAGCCTGATCATTTTTTCCAGGTTGTCGCCCGTCATCCGCCAGGTTCCAGGAGAATGGTCGTAACTTCGGCAGGGGCGTGGTACCGAACCAGCGCAAGCGGGAGGCCGACATACAAGTAGAGCGGGAGCGCAACAAGGCAAATCGTGAGAAGCATTCGCAAATACCACGTCATAAACCGGTTTACCATTACTGTGCCTATCAATAACTCTCTTTGCGAACACAATTTCAAGGGAAGCAGNNGTACGCAGTGAGGTGGATCGCGTCCGCTGCGGGAAGCGGAGTGCACTTCTACCGCCAGGAGACAGGAAGTTTCGCGCAAACGTTGGAGCTGGTCCTGCAGAAGAGGATGGCCTTGCGCAGCTCAGCCTGAAGGCGGGTTGACCGGATCGGAAGTGTCGGAGGGAATGACCAGAACCTTCTTGAGGAAGGCCTGAAGGTAGGGGTCGTCCGGTAGTCCGGAGATTTTTCCCGCTTCGTCGGGCGCCGGACGGTCGCTGTAGTGGATTGCCGTCAGCTCGTAGAATTCAGCGATTTCCGCCGAAAGAGCGCTGCATGAGGGGCAACGGCGCAGGTGTGACGCAATTGCGTCGTGTTGCTCCGCTACCTCTGAAGCCTCGAGGAAGAAGAGCTCGAGTGTATGTTCATCGATGTGGCCCATGTTCCTATAGTCGTGACATTACGTCTTCCCTGCGGAAACCCATGGTGCAGACAATTCTAAATCCTTCATCAGCACGGCCCTTGACTCTTTTCTCACCAGTTTTGGGAGATATTCCAGGGCATTGCGGTGCATCAGTTTGTAGCATTCTTCCGTCAGATCCGGGATTTGCTCGCGCAGAGAACCGAACAACGATACCGTGCACGGTTCACCTGCAAACTCCATCTCCAGAGAACGGGAAATAGCGGTCCAGTACGTCTCGCACGGTATCCCCGCACCGGTCGCGGGGGCACCCCCCCTTCGCCGGGCGCCCACCAGACAGCAGGCCTGCCGGATGGCATACCTGATATCCTCCATTTCCAACATCGATTCCGCCTCGTTTGATCCCTGGCGGTTCGATGGATACATGCCGCCCTGGAATTGAATGCCGAACATCCGGATGCACTCCTTCAGACTGCGGTTTCGCGCTCGAGGAGGCGGATGACGGCCTCCGGGTCCTGCGCGCTCATCAAGCCGGCCCGGAATTCCTCATGCACGAGTCTTCGTGCAAGCCGCGCGATGATCTTCAGATGGTCGTCGTCCCTCCCTCCTTCGGGGACTGCGATCAGTATTGCAAGAAGAACCGGCTCACCGCCTGAGTTCCATGGGACGGGCGCCGCCGTCCTCAGCACTGCGATGGAGGCGGCTCGCACGTGTCCGGAACGGCAATGGGGAATAGCAATGCTGTACCCCACTCCTGTCGGGGCAGTGTCTTCGCGCTGCCAGACATCCTCCTCCGTCAGGTCCGCATCATCGACCCTTCCCGCGGCCTCAAGCAGGGAAACGAGTTCCCGGATGACCTCCCCCTTCGTCCCTGCCGGAGAATCAAGCCTCACGAGGCCGGCGTCCGTGAGGCCGAACCGTGCCAGCTTCAGAAGGTAGGATCCGAGGAGCCGCTCCACATCTTCGGGAGTCTCCGCGGCAAGCGCTGCGGCTGTCACCTCGACACATTCCGACGAAGTCAGCCCGCGAAGAGCGGCCTTCAGCCACGGGATGCGCCGTGGCGTGACGCTGATCTCATCGATGCCGAGCCCCACGAAGATGGGGAGAGCACGTTCCCAGCCCGCCATCTCCCCGCAGATCCCCACCCAGCGTCCATGCCTGTGAGCACCCTGGACGGCCAGCTGAAGGCTTCGGAGCAGGGAGGGGTGCCATGAGCTGTACAGCTTCTCCACTTTATCATTGCCGCGATCGACGGCCAGGAGGTATTGCGTCAGATCGTTCGACCCGATGCTGAAGAAATCGGCCTCCGCGCTGAGAAGATCCATTTGAAACAGGACAGAAGGAACCTCCACCATGATGCCGACGGGGATCGCCGTATCGCACGGTATCCCCTGTTTCACCAGTTCTGCTGTGCATCGTTGCACCCGCATCTTCTGCGCTCGCAGTTCCGAGATGCCGCTGATCATGGGAAGGATGATCTTGACGGGACCGTGAGCGGAAGCGCGCAGGATCGCCCTGATCTGCGTGTCGATGACGGCGGGGAAATCTTCATACATCCGGATTGCGCGGTATCCGAGCGAAGGATTCTCCTCTTCAAGCAGCGGAAGATAACGCAGGGGTTTGTCCCCTCCGGCATCCAGCGTACGGAAGATGACGGGTTTGCCGTTCGCCGCGAGGACGGCGGCGGCGCAGACGGCCGTCTGCTCATCTTCCCCCGGCGGCTCAGCCCGGTCCGCAAAGAGCATTTCGGTGCGGAACAACCCTATCCCTTCGGCGCCGTTGCGGAATGCCGCCTGCACATCGCCGAGCGATGCGGCGTTTGCGGCAACCTCCAGCTTCTTCCCGTCCGCCGTGACACCGGGCAGGGAGATGAACCCTGCCACCGCAGCCTCGCGCCTGACGATCGTTAGCGACTCAATCTCGTAGAAGCGCCGGACTTCGGGAACCGGACGGAGGAACACCAACCCCCTCCGGGCATCAAGAATAATCTCCTCCCCCTCTCCGATGCGCCTGTGAGCGTCCTGCACCCCTGTGATGCAGGGGATCCCCTCTGCCCTTGCCAGGATGACCGTATGCGAAGTTGTCCCGCCCCGGGCCAGGACGAGCCCCATCAGGTAGCGCCTGTCGAGACTCAGATATTCGGAGGGGGAAAGATTATCGGCAACGCAGACGGCTTCCTCCCCAAGCATCTGTCCGGCTGTTCCCGCACCATACATAGCCGTCACCAGCCGGCCAGCGATATCCCTGATATCCCCCGCCCGTTCCTGCAGATATGCGCTTCTGGCATGCCGGAAGATTTCTTCGAAATGCCGCGCCGCCTCGGCTGTCGCCCTGCCGGCAGAAATCTTCCCGGCGGCAAGGAGCTCGCCTACTTTCACGGCAAAGCCATGGTCTCGCAGGATTGAGAGGTGAGCCTTGAGGATGGCGGACCGGGTGCCGCCCGGGCGTTTCTGCAGCATCTGCTCGATCTCTCCGCCAATACTGTTGACGGCGCGCTGGAACACGGCTTCCTCCTGTGCTGGCGGGCCGGCCGGACCACCGGGGATCACGGCGAAAGGATCGAGAGCGGAGAGAACACAGGCGTGCCCGAGGGCGAGGCCGGAACTGACAGGGTTCCCGGTGAGCGCAGGAGCTCCCCTGAGTACCCGCGGGATACAGCGCTCTTCGGGTGCAAATACCGGAGCGGAGGGGATCCCGTCATCGGCATGCGGGAGGACGTCCTCGACAAATCGCTTCAGCGCGGCGAAGGCCCGGCCTTCATCCTCCCCCTCGATCCTGAGCGTGCAGGGATCCCCCTTCTCGGTGATCGTGGCGACGAGCGCCAGCGTGCTCCTGGCATCGGCAACGGCCCCGTTGGCATTGTTCACCAGCGTGATCGCCGATCTGAACCTGGAGACCTGTTCCTGCAACAGCCCTGCGGGACGCGCATGCAGTCCGGCGGCAAGGGGGAAAACGAACTGGAGCTCCATGATACAGCGCTCCTCCTTCACCGGTCGAGTTGAGCGAAGATCGCCTCAGGGTTCCTGAGCGCTTCCTGGACCGGCACCTCCACGATCCTGATCCCGGCGAAACGCTCGACGTTGCGGACCGGAAGACTCACAGCGAAGATCGCACACGATGCTTCGACGATGTCCTCCGGGGTCAGCTCATTCTCGATGCCCATCGATCCCTGCGTTTCCACCTTGATGGTGTGGCCCAGGCGCCTGGCCGTTTTCTCAAGCTGCTCAGCCGCCATGTACGTGTGGGCGATACCCGTGGGGCAGGCTGTGACTGCAACGATCTTCATGAGTGCACGCTCCGGTTTGACGACCATTTCCTGACAGCGTTGATGATGAGAGCGACGGTCAGGGAGCCCAGCACGATCGCCACCGCAAACATCAGTTTGTTGTCGATCACCGGCAGCACGATGGGCCCGCCGTGCGGCGCATGGTCGCCCACACCGCCCAGCATCGCGGTCACGGCTCCCACCATGGATCCGGCCATGATCGCCGGGATGACCCGAAAGGGATCCGCCGCTGCAAACGGGATCGCTCCCTCGGTAATGCCAATCATCCCCATGGCAAGACCCGCATAGCCGGCTTCCCGCTCCTCCTCGGACCAGAGCCCCCGCCCGAGCACCGTTGCGAGCCCGAGTCCGATCGGCGGGATGCAGATGGCCGCCGCACAGGCCCCCATGACCGCAAAGTTTCCCTCCTTGATCATGGCGGCCCCGAAAAAGAACGCCACTTTGTTCACCGGCCCTCCCATGTCAAAGGCAATCATCGCGCCGAGGATCATCCCAAGAACGATACTGTTGCCCGTCCCCATCGATGCCAGCCACCCTGACAGAAACGTCATGATCTCCCTGATGGGGGTGCCGATCACTGCGTACATGATCAGGCCGACGACGAACGATGAAATGACGGGGATGACCAGGATGGGCATGACCGGGCGCAGGTAAACGGGGAGCCTGATTTTCTTGAGAAAGAGGACGACAAAACCGGCAAGAAGGCCGGCAACCAATCCGCCGAGGAACCCCGCTCCGACCTGGTTGGCAATATACCCTCCGACGAACCCTGCAACCAGTCCCGGACGGTCCGCGATGCCGAACGAGATATACGCGGCCAGCACGGGCACAAGGAAGAAGAATGCCGCCGAACCGATGTCCAGAATCAGCTTCAGGAACGGCGCATGGGAAAAATCGGGTCCTGAAGGGGTCATCGGAGCAAACCCTATCGCCACGGCAATCATGATACCGCCGCAGGCAACAAACGGGATGGCATAGGATACGCCGGACAGCAGGTACTTCTTCAACTGATCGACTGACTTGTTCACGTGCGTCTCCCAGTTTCGAGCTTCACACCTTGTCAGACCCCGGGATCATACTCTTGTGTCAGACTACTCTGACCCGGATCCGGGGTTCTGACGATATTGTCAGACACATCTCGTTTCGGGTCTTACCCTATGGCCAGGCTCCTCTACCCCCGCCGCCGATTCCGGCCGGAGAGGAGGGTTTTCATGGTTCACGGACTTGAAGGATTTGAAGTCTGAACGTTCTGTCAGACTTGGAGGTGTAACCGTTCTGTCAGACTTCTCCCCCCTGGACCCTGTCATAAAGGATTAGAAGAATACCTTCACCGTCGTCACCCCGTTCTTCTTCCCCGGTACGCGCAGCGTCGTGCCGCTTACCGGCACAGGGATGCCGCTCCCTTCAAGGAAATCGGACAGGACCGCCTTCCGTGGAGGGGCGGGCAGGGTCAGCACCGCCTCGTCCCCCCTGCCCAATGCATCGTACCACTGGAATATCCAGCCATTGTCCTTTTCCGCTTTCTTGACGGTGGTCAGCACAAAATTCGAAGGGCTGATGCCGGCAAATGAATGGGAAGGAGGCAGTGCCCCCCGGTGTGCGGTGGTCATGACCGGGATAAGGGGCGCGTTAAATTCATAACCCCGCTGAACGGTTGATGCCTCATCCCACCGCCCCGCGTGAGGATAGAGCGCGTATGCCATGGTATTTTTCCCACGGTCCGCAGTCGGGTCCGGTGACGTGGGTGAGCGGAGGAGGGAGAGACGCATCACATTTCCCTTGATATCGTAGCCGTACTTCGCGCTGTTCACCAGGCTCACCCCGTAACCGCCCGAAGAGACATCTGCCCAACGCTGCGCCGGCACTTCGACTTTGGCCTTTTCCCAGCTTGTGCGCATCTGCGTAGACCGCTGGATCGAGCCGAAGGGAATCTCGTAGGTCGCAACAGTGTCGCTGATCGCGAGCGGGAAGGCAACCTTCAACATCGTGTGGTCTTCCCACCAATCCGCACGGGTGACAAACTCGATACGGTCCAGCCCCCTATACAGGATGATATCCTGCTCGAAGAACGATGTGGGAAAGTCTTCGGTCGGGAACGATTTTTTCGTCCCCGGCTTCAGGTAATCCCTGAAGAGCCGGACTACCGTCCGGACCGGCCCGCGCTCCACGACCTCGGCACGTCTGAACGAGGAGGAGAAGGTCCTGCCGGTCCACCCGATGTTCCATGCATCGTAGTCCCTGGGAGTGTCCTCCAGGAGCTGTAGTTGGTTCCCGAACCCCTTGAGCAGCTCACGGTTGTATCGCCTGTCCACGATGCTCCCGATCCAGCCGGTTGTCTCATCGATGGTGACCGTGAAGGCTTCGTTTCCGACGGTCCAGGGTGAGGAGAGAGAGGTGTCGGGCGCGCGGGCAGCCGCCGTCTTCCGGAGCTCGTACGTCGCGTACCCCATGGAGGGCACTGGCCCCGCAAGGAAAATGATCGCGCGCTGCCCCCCCGCGTTGTTCACGGTCTGCGAAGGGAGTTCACCTCCGAGCGCGTCCAGGACGCGGTACGAGGCAGTGTCGTCTTCAGCCAGGGGCACGGTTGCGATATCCTTCCTTTCCCATGAGAGGGGATTGAAGACCGTCAGGGGGATGCCGTGCACGAACCGGGAGGTGTTGATTCTGCCGACAATCGAGGCGAAGGCCTCCCTGAGCTCGCGGTGAGCCGCCGACTGAACATCGTGGTGGGTCTCCGTGGCGTCGAGATAGACTTCGCGGATGCTCGATCCGGGCAGGATATCGTGAAACTGGGTGAACATGAGATTCTTCCACGCCTCGGCCAGTGCAGCGCCATGATACGGACGGCCGGCGGTCACTGCGGCGAGCGTTGAGAATTTCTCGGCGTTGGTCAGGAGGACCTCTTCCGTCCGGTTGAATTTCTTCATCGCGGCCTGGGTAGTGTAGGTCCCCTGATGGTACTCCAGGTAGAGCTCGTCCTTCCAGACCGGGACACCGCCAAGGTCCTGCGCCTTCAACCAGGAGAGGTAGGTACCGGCGGTCCCGTACTCGATCGTGGGATAGACGTCGAGCTTTTTCAACCGGTCGATCCTGTCAAGCATCTCCAGCGAAGGCCCGCCGCCATGGTCGCCGACGCCGAACAGGATGAGCATCTTGGTGAATCCGGTATTGGCATCGAATTGCCGCATCCAGTCGACGTATTGCATCGGGTCGTTGATGGTGCTGACGTAGTCAAATGGAAAGTAGCTCAGGATCCGCGATCCGTCCGGCGACTGCCACCAGAAGAGCCTGTAGGGGAACACGTTGGTCTCGTTCCAGCCGATCTTCTGTGTGATGAAGGCATCGATGCCCGCGTTCGCATAGAACATCGGCATGTTCAGATTGTAGCCGAAGGAATCGGGGTTCCAGCCGATGGTCACGTCGGTGCCGACGGAGTCGCGGAAATACTGTTTGCCGAGCAACAGTTGGTGAGCCCATGATTCGCCGCTCGGCAGGTTGCAATCCGGCTCCACCCACATCCCCCCAACCGATTCCCAGCGTCCATCCTGGACGCGTTGCCTGATGCTCCGGAAGATCCCGGGATACATCGTCTGCATCCACCGGTAGTAGGCCGCGGAGCTCTGCGTGTAGGTGAAGCCGGGGCGCTGGGCCATCATGTTGAACACCGAGGAAAACGTGTTTCTGCACACCTGCACGGTCTCCTTCGAACGCCAGAGCCAGGCAGCGTCGATGTGAGCGTTGGCATCGAAGTAGAGTGTGAAGCGCTTTGCGAACTGGCCCACCGGCTGCAGGCCAGTCTTCACCGCGTCCATGGATGCGCTGAACCTGTCCAGCGCGCCTGACCCAAGAGCCGCCATGTCAAGCCGGCCCGCGAGAGTCTGCAGCAGCTCCCCGAGCCGCCTTTTTTCGCCCCTGTCCGCCCTCGAGTTGTCTACCCCCGGGTCCACTTTTCGGTTCGCATTCGTCTGGTATGTATCGAAGCTGAGCAGCTTCTGTCCTGTCCGGAGACTGAGGGCAAGGTCCTGGATCGACTGGCGGAGTCCCGCGGTGCGATCCGCGCCGATCTCGGCCCTGAGCAGCTCGAGAGGTCCGCCGGTGTTGATCGCCTTGATCGCAAGGAGGAAGCGCTGGCCGGGCCTGGCATCGTTGGTAAGGACGAACTCGCCGTCCCACGGAAAATACCCGCGCGGCTCCCCGTTCACCCAGAGATACCCGTAGTCGTCCACGCTGACGAGGAAACGGACGGTGCCCTGGACCGGCTGGCCGAGAATGCGTTCAGGCAGAACGATCTCCTTCCGGAGCCAGCAGGAATCAGGATAGACTCTCTGATGGAGCTTCAGGACTTCCCACCTGGAATCATCGAACCCGGCGCCGGCGGGGTCCGCGGCCATCCCCCTGAGCAGGTGGAGGTCAGGACTCATCTTCCATTCGTCAAGCGTGAAGCCACTCAGAGAATCGAGTTGGCGGGCAGCTCTGTCGACCTGCGTCTGTGCTGCTGCGCTAAGCGGAAGCAGGACCGCAAGGACGTATACGACGGCGTTCATGAAACGCTCCTGGAGTGTCCATCGAAATGCCTGGTCGCGTGATGCATCAGGCCTGCGCTGAAAGGGGGGTAACAACAATCCCAAGGTACAAAAAAGTGAGCCTCCGCGCATGAATGCCTCCACTGATCATATGCGGGCCGCCTAGCGNNCGTGCGAGAAGCATCTTCCGGGTCGCCAGCAAGCCGCCAGAGCTGATGCGGGCGATGTAGACTCCTGACGCGAAACCTGCCGCGTCCCACGTCGTGCTGTGGACTCCCGGCGAGGCCGCTCCATCGAAGAGGCTTGCCGCACGACGACCCAGCACATCGAAGACCTCAAGGGTGGCCTGGCCGGGCACACGGACACTGTAGACGATGGTCGTCGACGGATTGAACGGGTTCGGGTAGTTGGCGCCGAGCCAGAACCCCTTCTCCGGAAGAGCTCCTGTTCCCGGAACCGAGGTCAGTCCGGTGCGAATCCGGTACACGGAGGTTCCCGCTGTGATGTACAGAGTCTTCCGGTCCTTCTCCCCCCAGCCACAGTTTGTGGTCTGGCCGGGGACCAGGATTGTATCGAGCACCGTTCCCGCAGGGGAAAAGACCCAGATCCCGCCTGGCCCGGCCGAGAAGACGTTCCCGGCGGAATCCACCTTCATCCCGTCGGCACCCCCGCTGCTCGATTTCATGAGGGCGAACTGCCGTTTGTTGACGATCAGAGAATCCGCCACGACATCCCAGACATAGATGGTGCGCACTTCGGTATCGTTCACATACAGCTTGCTCTCATCAGGAGAGAACGCAATGCCGTTTGGCCGGCTCAGAGTCGAGTCCAGGACCTGGAGGTCCCCGGCGGTATTGATCCTGTAGATACCATTGAACGGAACCTCCTGCTGAGAGGGCTGAATGCCGTAGGGGGGATCGGTAAAGAAGATCGACCCGTCGGATTTGACCACGAGATCGTTGGGGCTGTTCAGCTTCTTTCCGCGGAATGTCGCCGCGAGGACGGTCCATGAACTGTCGAACTCCTGACGCACGACCTTCCTGCCCCCCTGCTGCGCGAAGAGAAGCCTCCCCTGCCTGTCAAACGTCAGACCATTGGAGTTCCCCGTCGGCGTCAGATACACTTTGGTTCCCGAGTCCGCCGACCAGCGATAGATCGTATTGCCGTTGATGTCGCTGAACAGCAGCCCCACTCCATCCTTCCAGAGGGGGCCTTCGACGAACTGGAAGCCTCCTGCAACCTTTTCGACATGGGCCCCTGGAGGAACCGGGTTCTGCGCGTGTGCACACAGTGAGACGGCGAGCACTAAAGCGGCGACAGTCATGAGGACAGCGACAGTAAACCCAGGGTTTCTCAATGTGGACTCCGTATGAAGTAGGATTGAAGAGGAGAACGTACCGCGACGAGGGAGGGGTGAACCCGGCGGGCGGTAGTGCGAAAGCGGCCTTCCTCAAGGAACATACCTCAGGTTCGCGAGAATATCAAGGGGCCGGGGGGCGATGGGAGGGCTGGCGCGCTCGCGAGAAAGGCGACGGACGCTTGCGCAGCACCGAAGCTCCAGCCGAATTCCAACGGACCGGAGGCGCCGTATCCGGGTGTCGGACCAGAAACCTTCCGGCCTGTTCATTCGTTGAGATGTCTTAGAGACGCGGAGTATCCCGGCGCCTGCACTCGATGCGCCGGCCCACGGGCGGCAGACGGTCTGCCGCCGGACGGGTTTTCCTGCGCGCTGAAGAACAGTGGAACAACGATGGGCCGCTATCCGTTGATTGAGTGGAAACGAGGCTGCGCCCCCGCCCCCAGGCTATTCCAGCTGCTGCGGCGGTTGCATCGGGGAGCGCACGGCTCCTGGTACACGGCGAGTCACTGTTCAGGAGGTTCAACGATGAGCGGAATACCGGCCGATACCGGGCAAAGGGATATTCTGCGGACGCTCCTCTATTATGACATCTGGGCCTACCCGCTGAGCGCCCAGGAGATTCTCCGTTTTTTCCCGGGCCGGCCCCCTTCGCCGTCCGAGCTGAGTGGTCACCTCGACCGCTGCAAGGCCTCGGGATTGATCGGCGAAGCCGAGGGGTATTACTTCGTGAGGGGACGTACGGAGGAGGCGGTGGAGCTCCGCAGGAGAAACGCGCGGCGCGCCGCCGTGATGTGGAAAGCCGCAACGTTCTCGGCCTCGGTCATCAAGACCTTTCCTTTTATCCGTGCCGTCTTCGTCTCGGGCGAGCTCTCGAAAGACGTTTCCAGCCCGGACGGCGACATCGACTTCCTCATTCTGACGGAACCGGGCCGCCTCTGGATTGCCAGAAGCCTGCTGACCCTCTTCAAGAAGGTCTTCCTGCTGAACAGCAAGAAGTTTTTTTGCCTGAACTACTTCGTGTCCGCAGACGAGTGCGAGCTGGATTGCCGGAACATCTTTGCGGCAACGGAGATCGCCCATCTCAAGCCTCTGTACAACGCCGATTTGTTCCGTCGCTACATTGCCGCCAATCGATGGATACGGTCCTTCTTCCCGGGATTCACATTCACCCTGAACGGTCCAGCGCGGGTCTCCAACCGCAGAAGCGTTCTTCAGCGCCTCTTCGAGGCGCCGTTCCGGCTCGTGGATGCAGACCGTCTTGACGACATGCTGATGGGGGTGATGCAGCGTGTCTGGGCGCGACGCTATCCTCAATACGACGAGGCGGCGCGCAACCGGATTTTCCGCTCGACGAAGTCCGAATCGCGCGCGTACTGCGGAGACTTCGAAAGCAGAATTCTCACCCTGTACGAGGAGCGCCTGCGGGAGTTCGGCGTGGCGGATTAAAATGTCGGACGTCCTGTTCACCCATTCCTATTTTCTCCGGTTCGATCCGAAGGAGTTCAGGGCGATGATGCCCTATCCTCCGCTCGGTACCCTGTATGCCGCGTCCTCTGTCAGGTCAAGGGGTTACAGTGTCGGGCTCTTCGACAGCATGCTCGCCGTGAATGAGCAGGAGCTGCGCGCCGTCATGCGCCGGGAACGTCCCCGCGCCCTGGTCATCTACGACGACGACTTCAACTACCTCACAAAAATGTGTCTGACACGGATGCGCGATGCCGCCTTCCTGATGTCGTCACTCGCCAGGAGTGAGGGATGCGCGGTGCTCATCCACGGGTCGGACGCCACTGACCATGCAGCCGAGTATCTGAATCACGGTGCCGAGGCGGTCGTCGTCGGAGAGGGAGAACAGTGCGTGGGGGAATTCCTTGACTGGCGGCTCCGGGGGATCGGTGACCGGGATTCCATCCAGGGCCTTGCTTATCAAACCGGCGGGGAGGTCCGCCATACAACGGC
>PMBF01000063.1 GCA_003152875.1 Ignavibacteriota bacterium
CAAGCCAATGCATCATCGCAGGTGTTTCTGACTCTGTTCCGGTAATCCAGCAACAGCCTGGGAGGCGGCCCGCACCGAGCATCGTGGCGGGCCCTTCCCTCGCTTAATAATGGAGTGACGTGATGCAAGCACAGGCAGCAGTATCTGCTTACACCAAAGAACAGCACGCAAACCTCTCGCCGGTCCAGGTCATCCAGCGGCTCTATGACTATGCGATTCTCGGCTGTAAGAAGAATGATCCCCTCCTTGCACAGCGGGCGCTCAACGAATTGATCATTGCCCTGAACTTTGAGCAGAAGGAAGTCGCCTTCGGTCTCTTCCGTCTGTACGACTACTGCAAGGGGTGCATCCAGAAGCGCGACTATCCTCCTGCACTGACGGTTCTCGAGGATCTTAGAGCGACATGGTCGCAGGCGTTCAAGCTGAATTGAGCCTGCGGCGCATGAAGGCGGAGGATCTCGCCGCACCCCGCCGGCGGTCCCCGGGTCAGCGCGCGGCTCCGGTGGGTTCGTCATCATCGAAAAGAGGATCTCATGTCTGATGTTTCTAGTGCAACCACACTGGACAGCCTGGTCAGCCAGTACCGGGCCAGTATCAGCCAGCCTGTGACGGATCTGCAGAACAGGCAGTCTGATCTGAACAACCGTCTCTCGGCGCTTGGGACCCTGCAGACCAAGCTCTCTACACTTTCGACGGATGCGACCAACTTCGGCTTTTCAGGGACGAATTCCCCGTTCCTGAAATATGCGGTGCAGAGCTCCGACCCGACGATCGTCACCGCGACAGCGACGTCTCTGGCATCGGCCGGCTCCCACACGCTCAAGGTCAGCCAGCTGGCAAGCAATGACGCCCTGCTATCGGGACGCCTGAGCCTTGCCGCGGTTTCGGGGATGACCGCGAATACAACCTTTGCGTTTTCGGTGAAGGTGGGAAGCGGACAGTCCCGCTCGGTCAATGTCCAGCTGGGGGCGGCCACCACCAACGGTGACGTCATGAACGCCATCGCCGCCGCGGTCAACAACGACTCGGTCCTGAACCCCCTGGTCACCGCCTCTGTCGTGAAAGTGACCGAGACCGAATCGCGCCTGGTCCTCACCTCGAAGACCTCCGGCGCGTCGAATGCCATTTCCGCCGTCGGCGGGGATTTCTCCTCGCTGCTGGGCCTGGCCGGCGTGGATTTCACGCAGCGGACAGCCTCCACGAGCACCGCCGCAGGGTTTGTGAAGTCCGGCATCGCCGCGGACAGTCTGAACGCCAAATTCACCTTCGACGGGATCGACATCAGCCGTGAAAGCAACGCGGTGAACGATGTCATTCCGGGCGTGACACTCTCCCTGAAGGCGGTTCAAGCCGATTCAGCAGCGCCGATCTCCCTTCAGACCGCGATCGACAAGGACTCGGTCGTCAAGAGCATCCAGGGGTACATCACCGACTATAACAGCGTTATCTCGTACGTGCAGAGCCAGACGTCGATCGACGCCACCACGAAAACGCGCGGCGTCCTTGCGGCCGATTCCTCCACCCTGTCGATGCGCAGCTCATTGCGCGCCCTTACCGGCGGTGTCGTCTCCGGCACCCAGCCGGGGAACCCGCAGTGCCTGGCCGATCTCGGCATCACCATCAACCGCGACGGCACAATGGTCTTGGGCGATACCTCCACTCTGGAGGCCGCCATCACCAGCGACATCCGGAAGGTCTCGGATCTGTTCACCAACAGCGCAGGGACAGGCATCGCGAATCAGATGAAGACCCAGTTGAACGCGCTCATCGGTTCGGGTGGCTCGATTGCGAGCACAACTTCAGGCCTCCGGAATCAGGTGAGCAGCATCACCGACCGGATCACGAAGATGAACACCCAGCTTGACAACAAGGCCAGCGCATTCCGCGATCAATACGCACAGGTACAGGTCTTGATGGCGCAGGCACAGCGGACACAACAGATGGTGGCGCTCTTCAGTTCATCGGGCGGGTAAGCACGTTCGGGACTAGACAAGGAGGCAACCATGACACCAGTCAGCTCCATACAGCCAGCCGCCGCTCCGTATCTTCCGGTCACGCCGGCAGGTCCTGTTCCCGCCGTCAAGGGCGGGTCGGAGAAACCTGGACCGCAGGCGGATCAGAGAGCCCAGAGGACTCTTCACGAGGTGGTTACGGATCTGAACGAATCGATGCAGAGCATCAACACCTCGATCTCTTTCTCGATAGACAGTGCCACCAAGAAGACCGTGATCAAGGTGTCTGATGCAGCCACAGGAAAGGTCATCCGGCAGATTCCGCAGGAGGATATGCTCCGCATTGCGGCCCATCTCAGCGAGCTTGTGGGCCTGCTGTACGACCACACACGGTGAGCCGATGAGCGACGTGAACTGCGGCCCGGTGCCCGCCCCCGAGGAAAACGGCGGGGTGGAGCAGATGCTCCAGAGGGTCCTCGAGCTGACCCGGACCATGACGAAGGCCGCCTCGGAGGGTGACTTTGATCGCACGATGGCGCTGATGAAGGAACGGGAAAACGTCCTTTTGCAGGCGTCGTCGCTCAGCCGCAGGGGCGTGAAAGGAACCGAAGGCGCGCTGCTGAACGCCGTCCAGGAAGAGAATAGCAGGCTCATGTGTACGCTTCAGGAAAAACGCTCGTCGATCGGCCGCCAACTCGATGGCGTCCGGCGGGAGAGGGCAATTGCAGCTTACAGGCAATGAGGACACCATGGCAATAAAGGAAATCCTTTCAGGGGGTCTCGTTCCGAAGGAGCCGGTGCGCAAGACAGGCGCCTCCTCGGACTCCGCAAAGGGGGCGAAGGCGTCCGACCGGGCCCAGGTCTCGGGAGAAGCCCGCTCCCTGTACGAGGCTGACCGCTCCAAGAAGCTGGATGAAATCGTCAACAGGTTGGACAGCGGCTACTATGACAGGCAGGACGTGATCGAGAAAATCGCCGAGCGAATCCTGAAAGACTTCCAAAACCTCCCGGAATAGCCCCTCCGCCGGCCGGGACCCCCTGGCCTCTTCCCTTCGTGCGACAACGGTCACACGGAGGGATCATCAATTTGAAATTCGTGTCTGAATCCCCTACCTTGAAGAGCCCGTGTCGAGATCCTCCAGGACAGGCCCACCTCATGGAACGAATTACCATCATCGTGGCCGATGACCACACACTTGTGCGGAAGGGCCTCGTTAACCTGCTCTCCCTGGCACAGGATCTCGAAGTGGTCGGTGAGGCAGCCGACGGAAGGGCCGCGGTCGATCTTGCGCTCGCGAAGGATCCTGACGTGGTGCTGATGGACATCAGCATGCCGGTCCTGAACGGGCTTGAGGCCACCCGGCAGATCAAGAAACAGGCGCCCCGGATGAAGGTCCTGGTGCTGAGCGCCCACGACAACGAGGAGTATATCGTCCAGGTGATCAGGTCCGGGGCCAACGGGTACCTCCTGAAAAACAGCTCCGCGGACGAACTCTACAGCGCGGTCAGGTCGGTGCACGGGGGGCACGCCTATTTCAGTCCCTCCGTTTCGAAGTTTCTTCTTGAAGAGTATCTGAAGACGACACCGCCTGCTGCGGGCGCCCCTGAGGCCAACGGCAACGTCAACCGCCTGACGTCCAGGGAACGAGAAGTCCTGCAACTGGTGGCCGAAGGGGAGACCCACCAACATATCGCCGAACTGCTCCACATCTCCGTCCGGACAGTGGATACACACTGCAATAATATCATGAAAAAGCTGGACATTCATGATCGATCGGGTCTGGTGACCTATGCCATCAAGAACAGCATAGTCATCCTGCCCCGATAGGCCGGGTTTCTTCCTCTTGTGCCCACACTTCCCGGGATGTGACTGGTATTACCCGTGTCGCTACGCGATTGCGCATGGGAAGAATACGCAGTTGAACGTATTGAGATCAGTTGGCTAATATTGTTACTTGTCCTGCGCATTTTTCGACAGTTGTCTCCACTTGATCAACTTCCGCCATCACCATCATGCCGACTGCCGATCAGCGACCGCCGACACCTTCATCTCCCGGGGGACAGAAGCCGTCCGCTGACGATCACCTGCAGCATGCATCCCCGCCGCCCGCGGGCGGGGAGACCCCCCTTTCCCTCAAGGTACTCCTCGTTGACGATGTTCCCGAGAACCTTGCGCTCCTGGAGGACGTGCTTTCCGAGAACGGGTACGAGCCTGTCCTTGCCCGCAACGGCCTGGAGGCCCTGCAGTACCTGCGCATGTCGCCCGTCCATCTCATCGTGGCGGATGCCATGATGCCGAAGATGGACGGGTTCCAGCTCTGCAAGGAAGTGAAGGCGCAGGCGCTCTGGGCCAAGATCCCCTTCATCATCTACACTGGCAACTACGTGGATGGTGCCGACCAGGAATTCGCGCGGAGCATCGGCGTCGACCGCTATGTCGTGAAATATGCAGGCCTCGGCACGCTGGTCCAGGCGGTGAACGATCTCGCCCAGGACCAGTACGGCTTCACCAAGGCGCCCGTGCCCACCCAGGCACGGATCGACGACCAGGTCTTCCTCGAGAAGCACCATGCCATCATTATCAAGAAACTCGAAGAGAAGATGGCCGAGCTCGAGATGTATGCGGAGACACTGGTAGGAAAAAACAGGGAGATCCAGGCCTCGGAAGACCGCTACCGGAGCCTCTTCGACAATGCGAGCATTGCGATCTACATCATCGACCGGAACTCGGGAAAAGTCCTCGACGCGAATAAGCAGGGACGCCAGCTGCTTGGCCACACCAGGGAGGAGCTGCTCGCCCTTCCCGTTCTCCCCTTTGTCGACGGCGGCGAGCTGAGCGAGCGGATGCTCGATGCAAACATCTTTCTGACCGGTGAAGCCGCGATCCGGAAGGCGACCGGCGAGACGCTCGACGTCGAGGTCGGGGTCGGCCCCCTGACATCCCCGGAAGAGAACAGGGTCCTGCTCTATGTCCGGGACATCACCATCGAAAAGAAGATGCGCGAGCAGCTCATGCAGGCGGAGAAGATGTCGCTGATGGGGAGGCTGGCCGCCGGAATCGCCCACGAGATCAGGAATCCGCTTGCGGCCGTCACGCTCAACCTCCAGTTTCTTCTTTCGCGTGAGGGAATTGACGAGAAAGCCAGAGGCCTCATCAACGACGCGCTCGACGGCGCCCGCCGCGTTGAGAGCGTCATGGAGAACACGCTCAGTCTTGCCCGCATCACTCCTCCCGTCCTGAAAGCCGAACAGATCAACGACCTCGCCGGCCAGGTCCTCGGGTTCCTCCACATCTCGGTGCAGCAGAAGCGGGTGCAGGTCGAGACGCTGCTTGTCCCCGGCCTGCCCCAGATCACCGTCGACGCCAAGCAGATCCAGCAGGTGATGCTGAATGTCATGCAGAACGCGGTGGACGCCTCCTCCGAAGAGGGAACGGTCACCGTCGCCACGGGGCTCCTGGAGGAGCCCGTCCGGGGCCAGACGATCGGCTGCCCCTGCGTCGTGATGACCATCAGGGACCGCGGAACGGGCATGTCGGAAGAACAGTACAAGCACCTGTTTGAGCATTTCAGGACCAACAAGCCGGGCGGCACGGGTCTCGGGCTCGCGATGTCCAAACAGATCATGTTACGGCACAACGGCGAGATCACGCTCGAGCCCGCACCGGGCTCCGGCACGATTGTCAGGCTGTTGTTCCCGGTGCGCAGGTAACTGGTTCCCCCCACACCAGAAGGACGCAGTCGTATGACGAAAGCGCGCATCCTCATCGGCGATGATGAGATCATCCTCACAGCGACGCTGAAGAAGATCCTCGGCGAGCTCGGTTACGCGGTCATCGTGTGCAACCGCGGCGAGGAGTTTCTTCAACAGCTCACAGAGTGCAAGCCGGATCTTGTTCTCCTGGACATCTACTTGGGCGAAGTCAACGGCATTCAGCTTCTGAACCGGATGCGCAGCGAGGGGAGTGACATACCGGTGATCATGATGACGGCGCATTCCGACGTCGCCCTGGCCGTTCGGGCGATGAAAGAAGGCGCGGCGGACTTCGTCGTCAAGCCGTTCGACCTGAACCATCTGGGCGTGCTCATCGAGAAGAACCTGAATTACGCGTCGCTCCAGACCAAGGTCAAGCTCCTGCAGGAGGAACTCGAGGAGGGTGGGCCGCGCAACGCCATCATCGGCAAGAGCATGGCTCTCCAGCGCGTCCTGGAAACTGCCGAGAAGCTGGCCCAGGGAGACAATACCACGGTGCTGCTCGAAGGGGAGAGCGGGACCGGGAAGGAGCTGGTCGCGAGGTTTGTCCACCAGAAGAGCGCCCGCTCCGAGAAGCCGTTTGTCACCATCAACTGCGGCGCCATCCCGAAGGAGCTGGCCGAAAGCGAGTTCTTCGGCTACGAAAAGGGGGCATTCACGGGGGCCACCGAGCGCATGAAGCAGGGGAAGTTCGAGCTTGCGCACGGCGGAACGATCCTGCTGGATGAGATCCGCGAGCTGTCGCTGGACATGCAAGTGAAGCTTCTGCGGGTCCTGGAAGAGAAACGCTTCTACCGCCTTGGCGGGACGAAGGAGATCGCGGTGGATGTGCGCGTGATCGCCGCCTCGAACCGTGAACTGATCAAGGAGGTCGAGGCGGGCCGGTTCCGCGAAGACCTCTTCTACCGGCTCAATGTCGCCTCCATACGCATCCCCCCGCTGCGCAGCAGGCCCGAAGACATCGTGGAGCTCGCCTCCTCGTTTCTGCAGGAGTTCTGCCGGCGCTTCGCACGGACCGTCCCCAAGCTGTCGCAGGAGTCCGTGGAGTACCTGGAGCGTCTTCCCTGGAAAGGGAATGTCCGCGAGCTCCGCAATGCCATCGAGCGTGTCGTGCTGCTGAACAACGCCCTCGTGCTGACACCTGAACACTTCGCCTTCCTGCGCTCCTCGGAGTCGCCGGCGGTCGGCCCGGACCACTTCGGCGGACGAAAATTCATCCTGGAGATCCCCCCGCGCGGCATTCCGATGAACGAAGTGGTCCGCGAGCTCATTCTCAGGACGCTGGACATCGTGGGCGGAAACCAGGTCCAGGCCGCCAAGGTCCTGGGACTCACCCGGTCCAAACTACGGTACCGCATGGAACAACTGGGGATCCAGCCGGAACAGCGGACATACCGGAGCAGCGTGTAGACGGAAGATCACCAGGAAGTGCCGTGCGGAAAAGCCGCGCACGGAATGGAGGCCAGTGTTCGCTCAGACACCGACATGAAACGCCCCCCGCGTCATCGTGCGAGAACCGCGCTCCAGCCGGCCGCCGGCGTTCAGAACAAGGGCCGGCCGCTTGCGCGCGAACTGACCGTCGCCCGCGCAGCCGGACTCTCGCTGATCGTTGACCGTCTGGAGGCCTCCGAAGAGACACTCAGGACCCTTCTTGACGGAGTCTATGACGGCGTTGTTCTGCTCGATGCCGACGGGGCCATCCTTGAAGCGAATGCAAGAGCGCTGGAGATGTACGGCGTCACAAAGGGGGAGGCTGCACAAGGGACGCTTGCCCACGAGTTTTCCGGTCCGGGGAATCCCCCTGCCGCGCTGCAGTCGTTCTGGCAGAAGGCGCTGCAGGGAGAAACACAGGTGTTTGAATGGAAGGCGCGCCGGCCTCACGACGGCGCCGCCTTCGACGTCGAACTCTGCCTCAACCGCGCGGTCATCCAGGGCCGCACGATGATCGTCGCGACAGTGCGCGACATCTCACGACGCAAACAGCTCGAACTCGATCTCATCCAGGCCCAGCGGATGGAAATGGTGTCGACCGTCGTGGGAGGGATTGCGCACGACTTCAACAATATCCTGAACAACGTGCTGGGATTTGCCTATCTCCTGAAGAAATACGCGAATGACAGGGAGCGCTCGCTGAAATACAGCGATGTCATTGAACGGTCCGTCCGGCGGGGCACCGAGCTGGCGGACCGCCTGCTTTCGCTGGCGGTCACCGAAACGACCGAGCATGTCCCGGTCTTCGCCTCAGAGATTATCGACGAGGCGCTTGCCCGGTTCGCCGAACGCTTCCCCGCGGGTGTGACCGTACGGAGGTCCGTCCCCGTCGGTCTGCCACCCATTCTTGGGGACCGGGAAGCGCTGGTGCAGGCCCTGACCCACCTTCTGGTCAACGCAGGCGAGGCCATGGAGGGGTTCTGCGCCCCCGGCCAGGCAGTGCTGAGCGTGGAGACACGGCTCACCCGGTCCGGGGATGCCGCGCTGCCCGCGGCCGTCCGCGACCGGAGCACCGTGGAGATCGACGTGCACGATACGGGCCGGGGTATCCCCCTGAACATCCGTGACCGGCTGTTCGAACCGTTTGTCTCCACCAAAGCCACAGGTCAGGCGGCGGGGCTCGGCCTGGCTGTCGTCTACTCCATCGTGCGCCATCACGGCGGCACGATCACCGCGGAATCCCGCCCGGCAGAGGGGACCACCCTGCGCGTCTGGCTGCCGGAAGCCGGGGGTGCGGCGAGAGAGGCCCCCGCCGCACAGGCGGCAAAACCATCCGCTCGGGGCGGCGAGACGATCCTTCTTGTGGACGATGAGGAGGCAATGAGACATTTCGGGCAGGATATCCTTGAGGGTCAGGGATACAGGGTGCTGACCGCCTCCGACGGGGTGGAAGCTCTCGCCATCTACCGTGACCGCTTCAGGGAAATCGACCTCGTGATCCTTGACCTTCTCATGCCCCGTCTCGACGGTGGACAGACATACCTTGAAATGAAACGGATCAGCAAATCCGTCCGCGCGTTTTTCTGCACCGGCTTCACCGCCGACCAGGTGATCACCTCGCTGTTGCGCGAGCATGGTCTGAAAGCCCTGAAAAAACCCCTCGAAATCGAGACGTTCCTGTCGACAGTGCGCGATGTCCTGGATGCCCCATGACGATCAGGCATGCTCTTTCGGCCCCGCAGGTGGCCTCATGACGGGCCCGTCTCCCTTGCCGCGGTACGCCCTCATCGTGGATGACGAGGTCATTATTGCCGAAGATCTGCGCCGGCGTCTGCAGAAGCTGGGCTACGGCATTCTCGGGCCGGTGGTGACGGCAGAACAGGCGATCGCCTGCGCACGGGAACGCCGTCCGGCGCTGCTGCTGATGGATGTGCGCCTGCAGGGTCCCGTCGACGGGGTGGACACCGCAGCCCTGCTGATCAAGGAGCTGGACCTGCCCGTCCTCTTTGTCACCGGATGCTCCGACGAGGCCACGATGGCCCGGATCGCACAACTCCCTTCCGCCGCCACGCTCGTGAAACCCTTTGATGACCGGGAGCTCAAGCTTGCGGTCGATCTCGCCCTTGCGCGCCACGAGATCCACCGCCTGCGCGCTTCGGCGGCCGAGAATCTCTCCTTTGCCTGGCCGGACCCTGTGCTGGAAGGCCTCCACTCACTCTGCATCCTGGGGGTTGATGCCGGCGGGGTCATCCAATACCTCGGCGTCGGCGCACGCCACATGCTCGGGCTGGACGGCACTTCCGTCGGCAGGACGACACTGGATGAGCTCTTTCTCGATCCGTCCCCGGGAGGCCTGGGCAGGCAGATCGCTGCGGCCGCGTCCGGAGATGTCGGCAGAATCGAGCTGCAAACCAGGCCGGGGCGGGCCTCCGTCCGCTGGGTCTCTCTCACGTTGTTCCCCCGCTCGAGCATGGGCATCCTCGTCGCGGGGGAGGACGTCACGGAACGGCGGCTCACTGCGCGCAAGCAGCATGCCCTCTATACGATATCCGAGGCGGCTCACGGCGTCCAGAGCCTTGATGATCTCTACCGCTCCATCCACCGCAGCATCAGCGAAGTGCTGCCGGCCGGGAACTTCTATATCGCCCTCCGGGAAGACGGGAAGCAGGTCATCAGCTACCCGTACTTCGTCGACGAATTCGACGCCCCCCCCGCCCCCTCCGCGGGACGGCACGGCCTGACGGAATATGTCCTCCGCACGGGGAAACCCGTTCTCGTCTCCCCCGAACGTTTCCAGATGCTCGTGGAATCCGGGGAGGTCGAGTCCGTCGGCCACCCCAGCGTGGACTGGCTCGGCGTTCCCCTTCAACTTGACGGACGCACCTTCGGCGTGCTCGTGACGCAGACGTATTCGGAGGGGACCCGGTACAGCGACGACGACACGCAGATGCTGTCGTTCGTTTCCCACCAGGTGGCAATGGCGATCGACCGCATCCGGAAGCAGCAAGTGCTGCAGCAATCCGAGGCGGAGCTTCGCGGCCTCTTCAGCTCGATGGATTCCCTGGTCATGGTGATCGACGGGGACGGACGGTACCTGAGCATCGCTCCCACAGATCCCGGCCTGCTGGTCCGGCCCGCCTCCGAAATGGTGGGAAAGCTGCTCCACGAGGTTTTTCCCCGGAAGGAGGCGGAGTTCTTCCTGGACCACATCCGGTCCTCCATCGCGACCCACAGCCGGGTCGAAATCGAATACCCCCTGCGGATCAACGGGATCGAGCGGTGGTTCGAGTGCACCATCACCCCGGCGGGAGAGGACCGCGTGCTGTACGTGGCGCACGACATCACCTCGCGCCGTCGGATGGAACAATCCCTGCGCGAAGCCCGGGAGACCACCAGGGGCATCTTCGAGCATGCGGCCATGGGCATCGCCAGGCGGACGCTCGACGGCCGCTTCAGCAGCATCAATCCCGCGCTCATGCGCATGTACGGCTACACCGAGGCCGAAGAACTCCTGGCGGAGATGACACGCCGCCGCGGCCAGCTCTACAAGGAGCAAGGCAGGAATAGTGAGATCGATGCGCTGCTCAGGACGAACGAGGAGATCTCCGACATCGAGTCGAAAGTCACCAGGAGAGACGGCAGCGTCTTCTGGATCAGCGAGAATATCCGGCGGGTCATGAGCTCCTCCGGTGACCCCCTGTACTATATCGAAACGGTGCAGGATATCACCTCGAGAAAACAGGCGGAAAACGAGCTGCGCCTCCTGGCCAACACCGTGGCGTGCGCGCAGGACTGCTTCATGCTGACCGATCTCGAAGGCCACATCCTGTTTGTGAACGACGCCTTTGTGTCGACCTACGGGTATGCCTCGGAAGACCTGCTCGGCCGTTCTCCCTTTGCGTTGGGGGGCGGAGGCGTGTCCGAGGAGATGCTTCGGGAGGCCTACCTGCCGTCGTCCGGCTCCTGGAACGGCGAGCTGACGGGGCGCCGCTCGGACGGCTCCGAGTTCCCGGCGGAGGTCTGGACTTCACCGGTGAAGGACGAACGGGGCGAGTCCGTCGCCTTTGTGACGGTGGCCCGCGACATTTCGGACCGGAAGCGCAGCGAGGAAGTGATCAGGAGGAATGAGCTTCGCCTGCGCCGCATCACCGACACCATGCTCGACATGATCGTGCAGATCGACAACCGCGGCGTGTGCGAGTATGCCAGCCCCTCCATACGGAACATCATGGGGTATGCGATCGACGACGTCATTGGCCGGAACCTGCTCGAGCTCGTGCACCGGTCAGACCGGAAGAGGGTGACCCTTGTGTTCGCACGGCTCCTGCGCACGGCCTCCTCGGGCACGGTGGAATACCGGTGCGGAAACGCGCAGGGGGAGTGGGTATGGCTGGAATCGATCATCAACCCGCTGTGCGATGCGCCCGGAAAGGTGAGCGGGTTCGTGGTGGGGAGCCTCGACGTCACCCACCGCAAGCGTGCGGAAGACACCCTCCGGTTGAACGAAGCGCGATTGGAGACGCTCGTCGCCCTGAACCAGATGACCGATGCATCGGCCGATCACATCATCGAGTTTGCCCTGGAAGAGGCTGTCCTGTTGACTCGCAGCTCCCTGGGATTCCTGGCTTTCCTGGATGACGACCAGGAGAAGATCACCTCGGAGGTCTGGTCGCACCGGATGAGGGAGCTGTATGGGCCGGAGACAGCAGGCGCCCCGGCGGCCTCGATGATCCGGCGGACGGTCGAGGAACGGCGCCCGGTGATTGCCAACGGCGTCCCCTCCGGTCCCATGCAACAGTTCACCGCGTGGGCAGAGGCCGGGCGGTCGATGAGCGTCCCGGTCTTCGACGGCCCGCGCATCGTCGCCGTGGCCGGAGTCGCGCAGAAAGAGGACGGCTACGATGCGTCCGATGCGCGGCAGTTCACCCTCCTGATGGAGGGGATGTGGCTGCTGGTGCAGCAGCAGCGGTCGCAGGCCAACCTGCGCAGGTCCCTGGAAGAGAAGGAGGTGCTGCTCAAGGAGGTCCACCACCGTGTCAAGAACAATCTGCAGATCATTTCGAGCCTCCTCAGCCTTCAGCTCGGCCACGTTGCGGACGCAGCCCTCGGCGAGATCCTCCGGGAAAGCCAGAACCGTATCCGCTCCATGGCCCTCATCCATGAAAGACTCTACAGGTCGGGCGACCTCTCCCGCGTTGACTTCGGCTACTATGTCCGCAACCTGACCTCACATCTGGGAAGAACCTACGCGGGCGGGGGAGAACCGGCGCGGGTGCACGTGAATGTCGGAAGCATCCTGCTGGGCGTGGATCTGGCCATCCCCTGTGGGCTGATCGTGAATGAGCTCGTGACCAACGCCTTCCGCCACGCGTTCGTGGACGGCCGCACGGGAGAGGTCACCATCACCATGACCCAGAACGAGCTGGTGTACCGTCTGACCGTGCGGGACAACGGCGTCGGCCTTCCTGCCGGTTTCGAAGTCCGGAACACCACCAGCCTCGGGCTGCAGCTTGTCCAGACGCTCACCGAGCAGATCGACGGGGTGCTCGAGATCCAGAACGCCGGCGGCGCGGAGTTCAGCATTGTGTTCAAAGCACCGTGACGGCCGCAGCGGCCGCCCGGAAGGAGAAACCGTTTCATGACGACATCGATACTGGTTGTTGAGGACGAAAACATCGTTGCCAAAGACATCGTCAACCGCCTGCGCAATCTCGGCTATCGCGTGTGCGGCACCGCCGCCGCTGGCGAAGACGCCGTCGAGCTGACCAAGCGCGAGCACCCGGACCTGGTGCTGATGGACATCATGCTGAAGGGACGGATGGACGGCATCGAGGCCGCCGGCATCATTGCGGGCCAGTACGATACGCCGGTGATCTACCTGACCGCCTATGCAGACGAGAAGACACTCCAGAGGGCGAAGCGGACGGAGGCCTTCGGCTACCTGCTCAAGCCGTTCGAGGAGCGGGAGCTGCACATCACCATTGAGATGGCGCTTTTCAAACACCAGATGGAGCGCAAGGTCCGCGAAAGCGAGGGATGGCTGTCGGCCGTCCTCCGGAGCATTGGCGATGCCGTCATCGCGACCGACATGCCGGGCACCATCCGGTTCATGAACCCCCTGGCGGAGCACCTGACCGGCTGGACGCAGGATGAGGCCGCCCGCCGGCCTCTCGGCGAGGTCTTCACCATTGTCGACGAGAAGACACGCGAACCGATTCCAAATCCGGTGGAAAACGCGATCCACAATGACGTTCCCCATCGCCTGGTGATGCGAACGCTGCTCCTGGCGCGCGACGGGCGTGAGATCCCGATTGATGACAGCGCCGCCCCGATACGCAACGCCGCAGGCGACATCACGGGCGTCGTGCTCGTCTTCCGCAACGTCACCGACCGCAGGCGCGCCGAAGAAGCTCTGCGGCAGAGCCAGTCCCAGCTTGCCGGGATCGTCGGATCGGCCATGGATGCCATCGTGACGGTGGACACAGATCAGCGTATCCTGCTCTTCAACACCGCAGCCGAGAAGATGTTCGAGCGCTCCGCGCAGGAAGCCGTGGGCCAGCCCCTCGACAACCTGCTTCCAGAACGCTACCGCGCGCCCCACCACGGGCATATGCGGGGGTTCAGCGAGACCAATACGACGCGGCGCTCCATGGGTCACCTCGGCATGATCTTCGGGCTGCGGTCGACCGGCGAAGAATTTCCGATCGAAGCGTCCATCTCGCAGATCGAGGTGGGAGGGAAGAAGTTCTTTACCGTCATCCTGCGGGATATCAGCGAACGGAACAGGATGGAAGCCCAGCTGCGCCAGGCGCAGAAGATGGAGAGCATCGGCACACTCGCCAGCGGCATTGCCCACGACTTCAACAATGTCCTGAACAACGTGCTGGGATTTGCCGCACAGCTCAAGAAGTATGTTCATGACGAGACCAAGGTCCTGAAGTACATCGAGACCATCGAGCGGTCGGCCCAGCGCGGGGCTGAGCTGGCCTCCCAACTCCTCTCCTTCGCACGCACGTCGCGCCGTCACTCGTCCCCCACCGACCTCACCCAGATCGTCCGTGAAGTCCTCGCCTCCTGCCGCGAAACGTTCCCCTCCTCCGTCACCATGGAGGAGCGGATCGACAAGGACCTCCATCCGGTGCTGGGGGATCACGGAGAGCTGTACCAGGTGCTCCTGAACCTCTGCGTCAACGCACGCGACGCCATTCTGATGAAAGGCGGAGGCCCCGGTGCCCTCACGGTGAGCGCGCGCAATGTCGTGATCGGCCGGGATGTGGGAGCACAACTCTTTGCACCCCAGGGAAACGAGTGCGTCGAACTCGTCGTGTCTGATACCGGCACAGGGATTCCCGAAGAGATCCGCACAAAGATCTTCGATCCCTTCTTCACCACCAAGGAACGCGGACAGGGGACAGGACTGGGCCTCTCCATCGTCTACAATATCGTCCGGAGCCATCACGGGACTATTTCCCTTACCAGCGAGCCGGGGAAAGGCACCTCGTTCCGGATCTACTTCCTGGCAATTCAGCGCGAAAACCCGCGTGCGTCTGCCCGCCGGGCACGGCGCGTCCTCCTGGTCGACGATGAACCTGCTATGCAGGAACTCGGCAAGGAGCTGCTCGAAGATGAGGGGTATGCCGTCCTTATCGCCGCCAATGGCCCCGAGGCCGTCGAGATCTACCGGAACCGCTACACCGAGATTGACCTCGTGATCCTGGATCTCATCATGCCGGGCATGGACGGTGGACAGGTCTATCTCGCCATGAAGGCCATCAACCCCTCCATCAAAGCGTTCTTCTGCACCGGCTATGTCTCGGACCAGGTGATCTCCAATCTCCTCGAAGAAGAGAAGCTTCGGGCGATCTCCAAACCCTTCCGGCCCGACCAGTTCCTCAACACCGTCCGCGAAGTTGTCGGAGAATAGATGTCCAATGTCGGCCACCTGGCTGAAATCTTTCACCTCTTCTGCTCCCCGGTACGCCATTCTCCCTCATTTCGTTTTATTCCTTCCCGTTGCCGCTGGCACACGATTTGACTTTCAGTTCGTTGCCAGAAGGGATGAAAAAAAATTGTGCTCTCACAAAAGACCACAACAAAGAGAGTTCTCCTGGTCGAGGATGACGATCTGCTCCGGAAATCGCTCTCAGGTTATATAGGAGCCCTCGGCTATGAGGTGATTGCGGCCGATTCGGCCGAAGAGGCTCTGCTGCTCTGCCGGCCGGGCAATGTGGACCTCGTCCTGACCGACTACCGGCTTTTGACGATGAACGGCATCGACCTGATCCTGACCCTCCGCAAATCAGGTTTGGATGTTCCATGCATCCTCATCTCGGGGTTCCTCAGCGATGAGGATCGCAGGCGCGCCCTGGAGATTCGGGTCACAGATATCCTACGGAAACCCTGGGACCTTCCCCGGCTCCAGGACCTGCTTCCAAATCTCCTCGGGGAGGTTGCCTGAACCGCACCCGGAACACTCAAACTTCCTCCCGGCAGGTTTTGGCGTTCTGCCCGGAGTGCCATTCTTCCCAGGAAGACGGACCCGTCCATCATCCCGACTGCCGTTACTTTGTCCTCGAGTCCGACATCGAGGACGACGACACGCTCGTTGTCGCCCTGGCATTTGCCCCCCGGGCAGTCATGGTCTCGCCGGGCCAGCCAGCTGAACAATACTGACCATCACTTCCTGATCTCCAGGTTTCTCTTCTCCCATCCCGTCCCTCTTCATTCCGAAAACAGCTCGCTATTCGACAATCGTTTCCCCTTTGCCGGCCTCTGCCGAGTTGGTACGGCGTTTGCGCCTCTTCATTCCTGCTCCTCATCGGTCCACAGTCAGTGACGCTGGAGAAAGGGACCAACATGAATGCAATGGCAGCAGCGGACGACACTCGTTCGGCGACATCAGGGGAACTGCTTCAGCTTGTGAGCTTCAAGATCGGCGGGGAAGAATTCGGGGTGGACATCCTCCAGGTCCAGGAGATCAACCGTATGCTCGATGTCACCAGGGTGCCGAACGCGCCTGAGTTCATCGACGGTGTGATCAACCTGCGCGGGAAGGTGATTCCGATCATCAACCTCCGCCGCCGGTTCGGGATGGAGCGCAAGGAACGCGACAAGAACACCAGAATCGTCGTCGTCGAGTTGTCCGGAAAGGTCGTGGGATTCGTCGTTGATGCCGTGCAGGAAGTTCTCCGGGTCCCTCGCAGTGTCACCGAGCCCCCGCCCTCACTGGTCGGCGGGTTGAAGGCGGAGTACATCACCGCGGTGGGGAAACTGGAGGACCGCCTGTTGATCCTCCTCGATCTCGAAAAGGTTCTGACGCAGGACCAGCAGCGCTCGCTGCAAGCAGTCGCGTAGGAACGGAGAGAGGTAAAAAATACCTTCTGGTGCAGAAAGTTCCAAATCCGGCTATCGGAAATCCGGGAAGGTGCACAGGAATCCCCATGGTGGAATTGGCACTTCTTTGGCTCCCTTGCTGTATGAGAATCGCCGATCTCATCACATAAGGTAGGAGAACTGGAGATGCGTACCTTCACAGGCGTACTCGCTGTCCTGTTCCTGGCGTTGCTTGCGGCTGTTCTATTGCAGGCGAAGGGAGCTCCACGGTCAGGCAGCGATGCCGGGGCAGTGGAGGGAGGGGAGGAGTCGGCATACCTGCCCGTTGTCGAGGTCATGCCCGAGCCCGTTGGGGGAATCGGGGCCATCATCAAGAGCGTGGTCTATCCCGACCTTGCACGAAAGAGCAACGTCGAAGGAAAAGTCTACCTCGTTGCCTACATCAATGAACAGGGGGGCGTGGACGACGTCAAGATCATCAAGGGACTTCCGGCCGGCTGCGAGGAAGCGGCGGTCAAGGCCGTCAAGGAGGCCAAGTTCAGTGCGGGCAAACAGGGCGGCGTCGCGGTAAAGTCCCAGCTGTCGATTCCCATACAGTTCAAGCTGAAATAATTCCCCCACGGCACAACGAGGACTCCCGGCCATGACGTGGCTCGATAACAAAAAGTTTGTGCGAAAGATCCAGTACGGGTATTTCGCCATCGGCTTCATTGCCACGACCATCATCTGCGTTAACCTCTACTATCTGCGGACGACCAACGAGGCCATCGAGGAGTCCATCTTCAAGAGGTTCATCCAGCCCAAGATGCGGATTGACAACATCCACGGACGGCTCCTGACCGTCCAGAACATCATGATCAAGCTGTCGGTCAAGATTTTTGCCGACAGCTTCAAAGCCGACATGGCTGCCTACCAGGAATCCAGGAAAATCATCGACGGCGAGCTCGACTCGCTGGGCGCGACGGTCAATGAGGAGGAGACCAGGAAGGGGCTTGAGGACGTCAAGGCGAAATGGAAAAGCTACAAGAGCTTCGTGGCCGATCCGGTCCTGAGCGCTTCCATCACGAAGAACTACGAGATGGCGGCTGACATCGCCTCCACCGACGGGCAAAGGCTGGGCGCAGAGATGATGGCGACGTTCGACGGCGTGAGTGCCAGGCTCTCGAGCCGCGCCACCGAGCTGCAGGTGCAGCTGAGCGAATCCATGGGGCGCGTCATGGTCATATCGTTTTTCGGCATGGGCCTTGGAGCGCTGGTCTTCTTCGTTTCCACCTTCACGCTCGCTCCCCGGATCGTGCGTCCGATCAACCATCTGAAAGAGCTCATGGCGTTGATCTCCAAGGGGAACTACGATGTGACGGTGGAAGTCCATTCGCAGGACGAATTCGGAGAGTTGGAACAGGCGTTCCGGACGCTCACTGAAAACGTGAAGGCGCAGGTGGCAGCCCTGGCCCGCATCGCGGACGGCGAGCTGAATGTCCAGATTACCAGGGGCTCCGACGAAGACATGCTGGGGAACAGCCTCGTCCGCGTCTCCGCCTCGCTCCAGCGTCTTGCCGCAGAAACCGGCCGCCTGACGCAGGCAGCGGTAAACGGGCAGCTCGGCGTGCGCGGAAACCCCGAACAGTTCCAGGGAGGGTATCGCGAAATCATCCTGGGGGTCAACGCAACACTCGATGCAGTGATCGGGCCGCTGAACGTCGCCGCGGGGTACGTCGACAGGATCTCCAAAGGCGACATCCCCCCGAAGATTACCGAGAACTACCAGGGGGACTTTAACGCCATCAGGATTAACCTGAACACCTGCATCGACGCCGTCAGGGGCATGATCGCCGATGTCGACCTGCTGTCGAAGGCCGCCCAGGAAGGGAGAATCGCCCAGCGGGCCGATGCCTCCCGGCACCGGGGGGATTTCCGCAGCATCGTTGCCGGTGTCAATGCCACGCTCGATTCGGTGGTGGGAATGCTCGATGTGATGCCCACGCCCGCCATGGCCGTGGACACCGGCTTCAACATCTTGTATATGAACCAGGCGGGAGCAGCGCTGGCAGGGAAGACCCCCGCACAGGTTCTCGGCACGAAATGCTACGATCACCTCCGGAGCGAAGACTGCAAGACCGACCGCTGCATGTGCGCCACCGCCCTGAGGCGGAACGCCGCCGTTGCGTCGAAGACCACGGCTCGGCCCGGGACCACCGTTCTGGACATCGCCTACTCGGCAGTCCCGATCAGGAGCGCGGACGGACGTGCGATCGGCGCCTTCGAGGTGGTGCAGGACCAGACGGAGATCAAACAGGCCATGCGCGTCTCGGAAAAGGTGGCCGCCTACCAGGGCAGGGAAGCCGAGAAACTGACACGGCAGCTGGAGCAACTGGCCCGCGGCGACTTGCGCCTTGAGCTCGCGGTGGCTGTAGCCGATGCCGATACGGCCAGTGCGCGGGAAGCGTTTGCCTCGATCATGACCGCCCTCGAGGTGACCGCCGCGGCCGTGAACCGCCTGGTGTCCGACGCGAACACCCTCTCGGAGGCCGCCGTGCAGGGGCGGCTCTCGACAAGGGCGGATGCCGCGAAACACGATGGGGACTTCCGCAGGATCATCGAGGGAGTCAATGCCACGCTCGATGCGACGATCAAGCCGGTGCAGGAAGGGGCGGCGGTGCTGGCCGAAATGGCCAGAGGCGACCTGACCGCGAGAGTGCTGGGCGACTATCACGGGGACCACCGCGTCATCAAGGACTCGATCAACAGCGTGGGGGAGAGCCTGGGGCATACTCTGTCCGAGGTCGCCGAAGCGGTCTCCGCAACCGCAAATGCCTCCAGCCAGATCAGCTCCTCAACGGAGGAGATGGCCGCCGGCGCTCAGGAACAGACCAGCCAGACGGGCGAGGTGGCCTCGGCGGTGGAAGAGATGGCCAAGACCATCATCGAGAACTCCCGGAGCGCCAACCAGACTGCGGAAGTGGCCAAACAGGCCAAGGCGGCGGCGGAATCGGGAGGAGCCGTGGTGGAGGAGACCGTCGCGGGGATGCGGAAGATCGCCGTGGTGGTGGGCAAGTCTGCCGAGACGGTCAAGGAGCTCGGCAAATCCTCCGACCAGATCGGGGAAATTGTAACGGTGATCGACGATATCGCCGACCAGACTAACCTCCTGGCCCTGAACGCGGCCATCGAGGCCGCCCGGGCCGGGGAGCAGGGACGGGGGTTTGCCGTGGTGGCCGACGAGGTGAGGAAGCTCGCCGAACGAACGACCAAGGCGACCAAAGAAATCGCCGGGATGATCAAGAAGATCCAGGCCGACACGGCCGGGGCCGTCAGCTCGATGCAAGAGGGGACCCGGCAGGTCGATCAAGGCATTGCCATGGCCGACAAGGCTGGAAATTCCCTGAAGGAGATCGTCCAGGTGAGCCAGAAGGTGACGGATATGGTCATGCAGATCGCGGCGGCTTCCGAACAACAGTCGTCGGCAAGCGAACAGATCTCGCAGAACGTCGAAGCAATCAGCACGGTGACCGGTCAGACCGCCTCAAGCACGCAGCAAATAGCACGCGCGGCCGAAGACCTGAACAGTCTCACCGACAACCTCCAGCAGCTCGTCGGCCACTTCAGGCTTTCCGCTGCCGGCCAGGGCGTCGCGGCCAAGGAGGAGAAAAGTACAGTGGCAGTCCGTGCCAACGGCAAACTGGTGAGGCACGGATAACGCCGGGGAACGGCAGTGTATCCCGCTGCCCTGATGCGTTTCGTAGACTGTGCGAAGAAAACCTGTTGTGGTAGGACGGAGCCGGAGCGCGGGCGAAGACTCCCGCGCGGGCCCAGGTGCCCTCCTGTCCGTTGTAGACTCCCTCACGGCGCCGACCCCGGCTGGCGCCGCATCTTTCCTCCCTTCCACTCCCTCCAAACCTTGTCTCTCCATGGTGGGCTTCCTGATCAGCGCCAACTTCCTTTTTTTGTTCTGTTTTGGACTATTTTATCTCATTCTCTGGACCCAGCCACGTGGCCAATTACAGCCACCTCGTTTTGCCGCGCATCGCACACTCAGGAGGAAATGTGCCCTGATTGCGCCGGATCGATGTTTTTCACGTATCCCGGCCTTGGCACGCCTTTCGCAAATTGAATTTGCACCAGCAATGTGCCTCATAGCGCACAAGCGTTGGAGGCGGAAACAGTGCCAACGAAAGGCAGGCGAGGATGATGCGGTCACGCATCCTTATTGTTGAGGACGAAAAGATCGTTGCGGTCGATCTTCAGCTGCGCCTGGAGGGTCACGGGTATTCGGTCGTCGACATTGCTTCGACCGGCGAAGAGGCGATTCATGCGGCGAGGAAAACGCGTCCCGATATCATCCTCATGGACATCACGCTCCGGGGAGGGATGGATGGGATCGCGGCAGCCGACGAGATCCGCAAGGGGCAGGACATCCCCATTATCTATGTTACCGCGCATGCCGACAGTGGTACCCTTGACAGGGCCAAGGTCACCGGACCTTTCGGCTATGTGCTGAAGCCTTTCGAAGAGCGTGAACTGCATACCGCAATCGAGATGGCGCTCTACAAGCATGCCATGGACCGGCGAATGCGCGAGAACGAGCGAAGCCTCGCGACCACGCTCCGCAGCATTGCCGACGCGGTCATCACCACCGATCATGAAGGCAAGATCACGTATATGAACCCCGTCGCGGAACACCTGTCAGGCTGGGCGCACGAGGAGGCCCTGGGGAAGAACCTGACGGATGTCTGCCTGATGGCTGACGAGCTCACCGGGGTGCTTCAGGAAAACCCCGCGCTGGTCGCCCTCCGCATGGGGAGCGTCCAGAGCGGTCACGGCGGCATCACGTCAAGGGGCGGCATGAGGGCCTGGGTGGACCACACCGCCGCGCCGATTCGCGATGATGACGGCTCAGAGCTCGGAGCAGTCCTGGTGCTGCGCGATATGACTGAACGCCGCCAGGCGGCGAAAAGCCTCCGGGAAAGTGAAGAGCGGTTCCGCGGCGCCTTTGAAAGCGCCAACAGCGGCATGGCTATCATCGCCGTCGACGGGAAATTCCTCAAGGTCAACCGGACCCTGTGCCGGATGCTCGGCTACACCGAGGAAGAGCTCCTGGCCGTGTGCATCCGGCGGCTGATCCACCCCGACGATGCCGGGGCGAATGATGACGATGCGACGAAGATGCTGTCGGGGGAATTCGAGTCACAGTGGCATGAACGCCGCTATCTCCACCGCTCCGGACGGGTTGTCTGGTCGCTGGTCAGCACGACGCTCGTGCGCGACGCTCATGGGGACCCGAAGTACTTCATCCTGATGATCCAGGATATCACAGAACGCAAGGAGGCGGAAGAGGGGCTCCAGGTCCAGAAAGCATTCTTCCAGCAGCTCTTCGAAAGCTCGCCTGAAGGAGTGCTGGTCATCGACAACGACGATGCGATCACCGACGCGAACGGCACCTTCCTCAGNNGAGCTCGCCGGGGAAGCCTCCGAGTACTCCTCCGCGGTATTCCGGAACCAGGTCGTCCAGGCTGAAACCGTCAGGCGGCGGAAGGACGGCTCCCTGATCCATGTCTCCCTCATGGGATCGCCGATCGTCCTGGCCGGACGGGCTGTGGGAGCATATGGCATCTATAGAGACATCTCCGAGCGTAAGCGGGCCGAGGAGCGGCTCCTGACCCTCTCCCGTGCCGTCGAACAGAGCTCCGCCTCCATTATCATCACCGACACGCAGGGTACGATCGAGTACGTGAACGAAGCATTTGTCCAGGTCACCGGCTTCCCGAGGGAAGAGGCGATCGGCAAGAACCCGCGCATCCTGAAAACGGGGGAAACACAGCGGGAAGAGTACCAGCGCCTCTGGGACACCATCACCACGGGGGGAGAGTGGAGCGGCGTGTTCCACAACCGGAAGAAGAACGGAGAGCTGTTCTGGGAACATGCGTCCATTTCGCCGATCAAGACCCTTGACGGTGAAATCAGGCACTTCCTGGCTGTCAAAGAGGATATCACCGAACGCCGCAAGGCGGAGGAGTCGCTCGCGCGGGAACGGACGCTTCTGCGTACGCTCATCGACAACCTGCCGGACTACATCTATGTGAAGGATACCGGCCTCCGCTTCATGGCGGCAAATGCCGCGCAGCTCCGTCTTCTCGGCGTCTCCAGGTCCGAAGCCGTCGCCGGCAAGACAGAGGCGGACTTTCTTCCACGCCGCGTTGCCGACCACTCGAAGAGCCTGGAGGAGGCCGTCCTCCGCACAGGGAAACCGCTCATCAACTCCGAGGAACAGATCATCGACCGGAGCGGCCTGACACGGTGGGTGCAGATCACCAAGGTGGCGCTGCGCGACGAATCCGGAGCCGTCATAGGCCTCGTCGGAGTCAGCCACGACATCACCGACAGAAAACAGGCGGAACAGGAGCTCCAGGAAGGCGCCCGCCGGCTGCAGACGATCATTGAGACCGTCGATGAGGGAATAACACTCAGCGACCTCGTCGGCCGGTTCGAGGTCTTCAATTCCAAGATGGAGCAGATCACCGGGTACTCACTTGCCGAAGTCAATGACGCGGACGATTTCTCCGCGCTGCTCTACCCAGATCCGCAGGCCCGCCAGATCGCGCTCGATGGCCTGAAAGGGATACTGGAGACCGGCAAGACCAATGAGGTGGAGGTCCTGATCAGGACCAAGTCGGGTGAGGAAAAGGCCCTCCTGGTCTCGACCTCGCTTGTGCGCTACAAGAACAGGTCGATGTTCCTCAGCGCCTTTCGCGACATCACCGGCCGCAAACGGGCAGAGCGGGAAATGGAGGTCTACGCGGAACGGCTGCTCCAGGCCAAGTCGGAAGCCGAAGCGCAGGCCAGGATGCTTGAGCAACAGGCCCGCGAACTCGAGCAAGCCCGGGAACAGGCCCTGGAGGCGTCACGCCTGAAATCCGAGTTCGTGGCCAACATGAGCCACGAAATCCGTACCCCCATGAACGGTGTGATCGGCATGACCGGCCTGCTCCTCGACACCGGCCTGACCAACGAACAGCGCGAATACACGGAGATCATCCGGACCAGCGGCGAATCGCTGCTGACCATCATCAACGATATCCTCGATTTCTCGAAGATCGAGGCGGGGAAGCTGGCCCTCGAACTGATCGACTTCGATCTTCGCACGGTGGTGGAAGACTCCGTCGATCTGCTGGCCCAGAAGGCGCACGAAAAGCAGCTCGAATTTGTGACCTTCATGACCGAGGAGGTCCCCGCCGCCGCCCATGGCGACCCTGGCCGGCTGCGCCAGGTGCTTGTCAACCTGCTCAGCAACGCCATTAAGTTCACGGAAAAAGGCGAGATCAGTCTTACAACGTCCGTGGAAATGGATACCGAATCCTCGACCATGGTCCGTTTCAGGATCAAGGATACGGGCATCGGCATCCCCCCCGAGCGGAGAAGCAGACTGTTCAAGTCATTCTCCCAGGCCGACGGCTCGACCACACGGAAATACGGCGGAACAGGCCTCGGCCTTATCATTTCGAAGCAGCTCGTCGAGCTGATGGGTGGTGCCATCGGTGTGGAAAGCCAGCCCGGACTGGGAACAGAGTTCTGGTTTACGGTCACGCTGAAGAAGGCCCGGTGTGCTCCCGCCGGATCCTCCAGACGGGATGAGCTGTCAGGCGTCCGCGCGCTGATCGTGGACGACAACAGCACGAGCCGGACCATCCTGGCCCACGTGACAGAACAGTGGGGGATGCGCTCGACCGCCGTCAGCAATGGATCCGATGCGCTCGAAGAGCTGCTGCGGGCTCTTCGGGGGGGGGATCCCTACAGAATCGGCATCTTCGACATGCACATGCCGGAGATGGACGGACTAACCCTGGCTCAGGTGGTCAAGGCGGACCCGCGCATCAGCGGTACCGTCATCGTCCTCCTGACGTCGCTGGGCCACGGCAATGGCTGGGGTTCGGATCCGAGTCTTGCTGCCTACCTGACCAAGCCTGTCAAGGAAACGGCTCTGTACGATACGCTCGTGCGAGTGCTCGGTCCGATCAAGACCGAATCGCAGAATGCCCAGGTGGAAGGACCGGTCCCGGAGGGAGTTGCCGTTGTTCAGCGCTCGTTGCGGATCCTCATTGCGGAAGACAATGCCATCAATCAGAAGGTGGCCGTGCGCATGCTGGCGAAAATCGGCTGCCGCGCCGACGTCGTCGGCGACGGCCGCGAGGCCGTGGAAGCGTTGAAGCAGGCCCCCTACGACATCGTGTTCATGGACTGCAACATGCCGGAAATGGATGGCTTTGCCGCGACCAGGGCCATACGCGCGCTCGAGGGAGACCGGAGACACGCCGTCATCATCGCCATGACCGCCAATGCGCTCCAGGGGGACCGGGACCGCGTGCTTGAGGTCGGCATGGACGACTATATTGCCAAACCTGTGAATCAGAAGGAGCTTGCAGCGATGATCGATCATTGGACTACACGGATTTCCCCGTTACCCGTTCCTCAGCGCGGAGGTGATGCCGGTCAGCCCCCTCCCCGGACGGAGGTGCTCAATTCTCTCAGACTGGCGGAGCTTGCCGAACTCGCCGATGAAGGCGACACAACCTGGCTGCGCTCCCTGATCGAGAAATATATCGAGGACACGGCTCAGAGGCTGATCGAGCTCCGCCAGGCTATTGAGGGGGGAAAGGCGCGCCAGGCCGGAGAGCTGGCCCATGCACTGAAAGGGAGCAGCAATAACATCGGCGTGGTCAATCTTGTGGGTCCCGCACACGAACTCCAGAAACTCGGAGAAGCAGAGAGCCTCGGGAACGCCGTGGCCCTCCTCGAGCAGCTCGAGTCGGGCTTCCAGGAGGCCAAGGCGGAGTTTGAGGCTCACTATCTTGCCCAGGAGGGCTCAAAGTGAAAGTGATGATTGCTGAAGACGACCCCGTCTCCAGTCTCGTCCTGAATTCCAAGCTGAAAAAACTCGGCTACGAGGTCATCGCCACCGAGAACGGCCGTGACGCCTGGTTTGCCTATCAGCGGGAAGGCCCCCGGATCGTCATCACGGACTGGATGATGCCCGTTGTGGACGGCCTCGAGCTGTGCAGAATGATCCGGGCGGACAATCGCGTGCAGTATACGTACATCATCATGCTGACCGCCCTGGGAGGCAAGGGGAGCTATATCGAGGGCATGAATGCGGGGGCGGACGACTTTGTGACCAAACCGTTCGACATGGAGGGCCTGAAGGCCCGGCTGCGCGTCGCGGAACGCGTCCTGAGCCTCCAGTCCGCGGTGAATCAGCTCGAAGGGCTCCTCCCGATCTGTTCCTACTGCAAGAAGATTCGGGACAAGGAGAACATCTGGCAGCCGGTAGAGAATTATGTAGAACACCGGACAGAGACTTCGTTCGAGCACGCGCTCTGTCCGGACTGTGCGCGCATAGAAGCTGGATTGTGACCATCATCTGAGGAGTTCCTATGGCAATACTCAATCTCGAAAGCCTTCGGCCCGGCATGATCCTTGGTACCGACGTGAAGGACCGGATGGGGCGCATCCTGCTGGCATCGGGCCAGGAGATCTCGGAGAAAGCTCTGCGGGTCTTCAAGATGTGGGGGGTGACCGAGGCGGAAATCCAGGGCGTGGATCAGGAGCAGGTCGCCGCCATGAGCACGTCGGATATCAGGCCGGAGCTCCTGCAGGCGGCAGAAGAGAAGATCACGGAGATGTTCACCCACTGCAACCGCGAGAATCCGGTCGTACGAGAGCTCATTCGTCTTTCAACCGCACGCATCGCCCGGAAAAAGGAGGAGACCAATGGTCCCGTCGGCCAGCCCGCGTGATCTGCTGCGCGGCTATGTGGAGGTTTCATCCCTCCCGATGATTCATCTGCGCCTCGATGAGGCGATCAACAACCCGCGGAAATCCATGGCAGACATCGCCAAGATCATCCGCGAGGATCCTGGGCTCACGGCGCGGCTTCTGCGCATTGTGAACAGCGCCTTTTACAATTTTCCTTCACGCGTTGAGACCATCTCCCAGGCAGTGACGATCATCGGCACCCAGCAGCTCGGCGCCCTTGCCCTTGCGACCTCGGTCATGCAGATGTTCAAGGGGATCCCGGAGGATGTCGTGAACATGGATTCCTTCTGGCGCCACAGTGTCGCCTGCGGCCTCGCAGCCCGGGTCCTGGGCACGCTCCGGCGGGAACAAAACCCCGAACGCCTCTTCGTGGCTGGCATCCTGCACGACATCGGGCGGCTGGTGATGCTCACCAAGGCGACCGACCAGATGCGCGAAGCCATCCTGCAGTCGCGCCGCAACCATCAGCTCCTCTTCGACGCCGAGCTCGCCCTCTTCGGGTTCACGCACAGCGTGATCGGAGGCCTGCTGCTCCAGACCTGGAAACTCCCCGGGACGCTGGAGGAAGTGGTCATGTTTCACCATACTCCGCGCGCGGCGACGAAGTTCCCCATCGAAACGGCGACCATCCATGTGGCGGACATCGTTGCGCATTGCATGGAGCTCGGGTCCAGCGCGGAAAACCATGTCCCGCCGCTCGACGAGGATGCCTGGGCCCTGCTCGGGCTCTCCCCGAGCGTGCTTTCCAGCCTCCTTGAACAGGTGGACAGGCAGTACATCGACGCAGTGCACTCGATTCTCTGACGCGGCCTTTCGAAAACAGCATACGGCTCGGCCATGAGCGAATTCAATGATCTCCATGACAGACTACGGCAGGCGGAACACCGCGTGCGCCACCTGGAAACCGTCAACAGGTGGGTCCTCGATGCCCTGGAATTCGTCGCTTCGCTCGGCGACTTCCAGACCAGCATCAGGCCGGAGCAGGATGTCGAAGCGATCCTTGCCGCAACGCGATCAAACCTGAAGCGTTTGGTGGCGTTTCGCACGGTTGCCTTTCTCACCGTCAACGACGAGACGTTCGATTTCGAAATGCAGGACTGCGACGCCGACGAGGACCGCGACCTCCTCCGGCGGGAAGTCGAGTACCAGGTGCAGGAAGGAACGTTCGCCTGGGCCCTGAACCAGAGCCGGGCCGTGCTCGTTCCTGCGAAGGGGCTGGGACGCACCATCGTCCTGCATGCCCTCGCCACCCGCGTGCACGTTGTGGGAATGTTCGTGGGCGTCCTGTCGGACTCCGGCGCCGAGGTCAGCGACCTGTCGATGAACCTCGTCTCGATCATCCTCTTCAATTGCGCGCATGCCCTGGAAAACTCCGCGCTGTACAAGAAGGTGAACGAGTACAACAAGCACCTCGAGGAAGCGATCGAGAAACGAACCCTGGAGCTCCGCCATGCCCTGAAGGAAGCCCAGGTGGCAAATGTCGCCAAACGGCACTTCGTGGCCAACATGAGCCATGAGATCAGAACACCCATGAACGGAATCATGGGATTGGTCGATCTCCTGCTCGATACCGGCCCGAGCGAAGAACAGCAGAAATTCCTCTCGATCATCCAGACGAGCTGCACCGCTCTGCTGACCGTCATCAACGACATCCTGGACTTCTCCAAGATTGAGGCCGGGAAGCTGAGCCTCGAGCGCAGGGGGTTCTCCCTCAGGGACGTCGTGCAGCAGACGATCCACCTCCTCGCCCCCAAGGCGCGGGAAAGGGGACTGCGCCTCGAGGC
>PMBF01000073.1 GCA_003152875.1 Ignavibacteriota bacterium
AGGGGGGGGGGGGGGGACAGAGGGTTTAGCCGGGCGCTCTCGGTGTCGGAGACCGACTGCTGGAACGCAGGATGGACAAGCTGAAGGAAACTCATGGCGCCAAGCTGATCTGCGGAATATCCCGTGAGTAGCGTGGCGGCGTGGTTGGCGAAGAGTATGGAGTTCAGGTCGAAAACAAAAATGGGGACGAAGAGCGCCTCCGCGTACGCGTGGAAGAGAGGGGTCTCGCCATGCAGGAAACTCTGCTCGGGCCGACGTTCCCGTTCTAATGTGGGAGACTCAAGCATGATGCACCCACTGGGGACAGGTGATGGAGTATCTTGGTGACATCGCCGAAAATGGGAAAAAAGGCCCTCTGGGTTACGCAGGACCGACCGTCCTGCACTTCGGCTCCGTCAACTATTCCAGCAACGTTAGGGCATATTGCGACGGGGGGCGACCGGATACTCATGTGCGCTGAAGCACCATGAGCAGAACCGGTTCCCGGCTTGGGAGGGGGAAGGGTGCNNGGCGGAATGGCAGACGCAACGGACTTTGACAGGAGCACCTGGGGAGTAATCCCCAGAGTGAATGGTGCCTAATTCGGCGAACCCCCTGGCATCAAGCCGAGGCAACGCCGAGCTAAACGGTGCGCTCAGGTAGCCGGTCCCATCTGCCGGAAAGCGGCAACCCCTCGGGGTGACCTCCGTACCCGGCCGATAAAGAGCGGCCGGCGAAGCCGGTCGTGGAGTGCGCGGGACGCAGCTCTTGCGCTCCGGGTGTGTTGTGAGGCGGCTGGAGAGGGTGAAGCCCGGTCCCTGGCGTGGCCGAAACGTGTAGAGACTATACAGCACCCTCCCGCATGCGAACGGCGTTCCGGTCGGCATGCGGGATGAAGACATAGTCCGGACTACGATGCGAAAGCGACGTAGTGAAGAAAATCCGTTGGTGGGCGACCACCGTGAGGGTCCGAATCCCTCTATCCCCACTGCTGGCATGACTGCGGGTCAGAGTTCATCCCGGAGGTCCGGACTCTTCCCGGGCATGCTTGCGGGGCCGACTGCCGGGATGCCGCCGGTTGGAGATGAAACTCTTGCTTCCCGTGCAGTTTTTGCGTATCTTTAGGGCCGCATCATGCGGGCGGTTAGCTCAGTTGGTTAGAGCGCTACCTTGACATGGTAGAGGTCACAGGTTCGACTCCTGTATCGCCCACGCCTGCGCCGAAACGTCCCGCGTCATACTGCGGGACGGTTTTTTTAAGGACGTCTCCCCAGAGGCGTGTCACAACGAGCGAAGCATTATGGACCAGATCACCATCACCTTACCCGACGGCTCCCGGCGCGCAATCGAGCGCGGGGCAACCGGAAGAACAATTGCCGAGAGCATCGGGCCGCGCCTCGCAAACGACGCGCTCGCTATCGGCGTGAACGGCGAGACGATGGACCTGGCCCGGCCGATCTCCGGGGACGCAGAGGTCCGGATCTACACCTGGAAGGACGACGAAGGCAGGCGCGCGTACTGGCACAGCTCCGCACACCTCATGGCGGAGGCGATCGAGGCGCTCTATCCCGGGACGAAGTTCGGCATCGGACCGCCGATCGAAAACGGGTTCTATTACGACATCGATCCCGGCGACAGGACCATGACCGAGATCGAGCTCCGGGCCATCGAAGGGAAGATGCGCGACCTCGCCCTCAAGGACAGCCTCTACCTGCGGGAGGAAAAATCATGGGACGATGCCGTCGAATATTTCCGGAAGAAGGGTGACCAGTACAAGCTTGAGCTGCTGGAAGGGTTGAAGGGGCAGAACATTTCATTCTACCACTCCGGGAACTTCACAGACCTCTGCTCCGGGCCGCACATCCCGTCTGCCGGGAAGATCAAGGCGGTCAAGCTGCTGAGCATCGCAGGAGCGTACTGGCGAGGCAGCGAGAAAAACAAGATGCTCACCCGCATCTACGGCGTCACCTTCCCGACGCAGAAGGAGCTCGACGAGCACCTGCTGCGCCTGGAAGAGGCGAAGAGGCGCGATCACCGGAAGCTCGGCCAGGAGCTCGAGCTCTTCCTCCTCACGCCCAAGGTCGGCGGGGGACTGCCTCTCTGGCTGCCGAAGGGAACGATCATCCGGGAGACGCTCGAGGGTTTTCTGCGCGAGGAGCAGCGGAAGCGCGGTTACCAGCCGGTCGTTACACCGCACATCGGCAACCTGGACCTCTACCGGACCAGCGGGCATTACCCGTACTACAAAGACAGCCAGTTCGCGCCGATCAAGATAGGGGACGAGGAGTATCTCCTCAAGCCGATGAACTGTCCGCACCACCATCAGATCTATTTGGTGAAGCCGCGCAGCTACCGCGATCTGCCGCTCCGCCTTGCGGAATTCGGAACGGTCTACCGGTACGAGCAATCGGGGGAGTTGAACGGCCTCACCCGGGTCCGTTCGTTCACGGTGGACGACTCTCACATGTACGTGAGACAGGACCAGCTCCGGGACGAGCTCTGCGATGTCATCGACCTGATCCAGAGAGTCTTCACAACGCTCGGATTCAGCGATTTCCGGACCCGCCTCTCGTTCCGGGACCCGAAAAACATGGAAAAGTTCGGGGGGGCGGAGGAGATGTGGGTGCAGGCCGAACAGGATATCAAGGCAGCAGCCGACCAGATGAAACTGAACTACTATGTGGGCATCGGAGAGGCGGCATTCTACGGGCCCAAGATCGATTTCATGGTCCAGGATGCCCTGCGCCGGACCTGGCAGCTCGGGACCGTACAGGTCGACTACGTCATGCCCGAGCGCTTCAACCTCGAATATATGGGGAGTGACGGGAAGAAGCACCGGCCCGTCATCATTCACCGGGCGCCGTTCGGGTCGCTGGAGCGCTTTATCGGAGTGCTGATCGAGCACTATGCCGGGGAATTCCCGGTCTGGCTCGCCCCTGTCCAGGCCGTCGTTCTCCCCATCACGGACGGCCAGCTTGATTATGCGAGGAAAGTTTCCGATGATATGAAGAACGGGGGCATCCGCACGGAGCTGGATGACCGGAACGAGAAAATCGGCTACAAGATCCGTGAATGGGAGACCAAAAAAGTCCCCTATATGCTTGTACTTGGGGACAAAGAGCGGCAGGCCGGCAACGCCGCCCTCAGGATGCACCGCAAGGGGGACCAGGGCGCTGTGGGTGTTGATGAAATCATTCGCCGCATCCAGGAACAAATCGTAGAAAAGCGAATCACCATATAGGAGAGACGTCCATCGGTAAAGAAAAACGCCCGCGGATCAACGAAGAGATCCGAGTCACAGAGGTGCGGGTTATCGATCAGCACGGGGGGCAGCTCGGAGTCATGCTGCCTCAAGCGGCTATCAAGATGGCGAAGGAACGCGATGCGGACCTCGTCGAGATCGTGCCGAACGCAAACCCGCCGGTATGCAAGATCATCAACTTCGGCAAGTTCAAGTACGAGCTTGCCAAGAAGGACAAGATCCAGAAGAAACACCAGCACGTGTCACTCCTGAAGGAGCTGCGATTCCATTCGAATACGGACACGCACGATTTCGACTTCAAGACCCGGCACGCCATCCAGTTCCTGGCGGACGGCCACAAAGTGAAGGCTTCGGTCGTGTTCAAAGGGCGGGAGATCACGTACAAGCAGAAGGGCGAAGAGATGCTCGCCCGCCTGTCCGAGAAGCTGAAAGACTACGCGAAGGTCGATCAGCCGGCGCACATGGAAGGGCGGAGCATGATCATGATCCTGACCCCGGAGCGCAAGAAGAAGGTGGAGACGAAGGCCGACGGCGAGGGCAAGGCGGATGCGAAGGGGACCGTCAAGGCAGAAGCGGCGGCAGAGGGAACAACAGACGCAAAACCCGGCGTTGCGCCCGGTGTGCAGGCAGAGCCAAAGCCCGTGACGAAGCCGCAGGAAGCATAACTCGAAGGAAGCGATTCCCATGCCGAAGATGAAAACCAGGAGCGCCGCGAAAAAGAGATTTAGGCTGACTGCATCCGGGAAGGTCAAGCGCTCGACAGCGTACCGGAGCCACATCCTGACATCGAAGACCACCAAGCGGAAGCGCAAGCTGCGCGGACCGCACCTGGTCTCCAAGGCCGACCAGAAGAACGTCAAGATCATGCTGCAGGGCTGACCGGCCGCCAGCGTGTAGATCCACCGCACCCCGTCCCGCTTCCGCCGGGACCCGGCGACGCTCGAAGCGGCACCGCCTGCGGAGAGTCCGGGGGTGGCGGGTTCCATTCACCAACACCAAGAGCAACAATGCCTCGTTCGCAGAACATCGTTGCCTCCCATCGCCGTCGCAAGCGCGTCATGGCGCAAGCGAAAGGCAACTGGGGTGCTAGAAGCAAAGTGTACACGGTCGCGAAGCATACCGTCGACAAGGGCATGCAGTACGCCTACCGCGACCGGAAAACCAAAAAGCGCCTGTTCCGGCAGCTCTGGATCACCCGCATCAACGCGGCCGCCAGGCTGCAGGGGACGACGTATTCGCGTTTGATCGCGGCGCTGAGCACCAAAGAGGTGGACATCAACCGCAAGGTGCTCGCCGAGCTTGCGGTAAGCAGCCCGACGGCCTTTGCCGAGGTTGTGAAGTTCGCACTCGCATAATCCGCCACTGTCTTCCCATCCGTCCCGGCCCGCCAGACGGCGGGCAGGATGGATGGGAAGACGCGTTTTTCATCCCTTTCCCCACCTCCCATGCAAGAGACCATAGAGCGGCTCCGATCGCAGGCCGAGGCGGACATTCAGTCCGTCCAGGACCGGACGGAGCTTGAGGAGTACCGCGTGACGTACCTCGCCCGCAAAGGCCGGATTGCGGCGCTGTTCGATCAGCTCAAGTCCGTTGCACCGGACCAGCGCCCGGCCTTCGGCAAAACCCTCAACGAGCTCCGCTCGCGCGTGCAGTCGCTGCTGGACGAGCGGGCCGCCCGGTTCGCGGCCGGACCCGTCGTGCGCGAGTCCATCGACCCGACGCTTCCGGGGCGGGGGCTCTTCGTGGGATCGAGTCATCCGCTCATCCAGACGCTCGAGGAGATCAAGGGGATTTTCGTGGGCATGGGCTTCAGCCTCGCCGACGGACCCGAGCTCGAGGACGACTATCATAACTTCGGCGCCCTGAATTTCCCGCCGGACCACCCCGCGCGCGACATGCAGGACACCTTCTTCGTCGGTAAGGACGCACTGCTGCGCACGCACACATCCCCCGTGCAAATCCGCGTCATGGAGAATCACCCGCCTCCCGTGCGGGCGATCATGCCCGGCAAGGTCTATCGGAATGAAGCCGTCAACGCCCGCAGCTATTGCATGTTCCACCAGGTGGAAGGCCTCTGTGTCGACCGCGGCGTGACCTTCAGCGACCTGAAGGGGACGCTGATCTCCTTCATCAAGCAGTTCTACGGGAGCTCTCTGAAGTACCGGTTCCGCCCGACGTTCTTTCCGTTCACGGAGCCGAGCGCCGACATCTACATCACCTGCTTCATCTGCGGCGGCAAAGGATGCCGGCTGTGCAAGCAGAGCGGGTGGCTGGAGATCCTCGGGTGCGGCATGGTGCACCCGAACGTCTTCCGGTCCGTCGGCTACGACCCGGAACGCTTCACGGGCTACGCATTCGGCATGGGCATCGAGCGGATAGCGATCCTCCGGTACGGCATCGACGACATCCGGCTCTTCTTCGAAAACGACGTCCGCTTCCTCGAACAGTTCTAACGCTGCCATGAGAGTCCTGCAAAGCTGGCTGAAAGAGTATCTGAAATTCTCCATCCCGCCGGAAGAGCTGGTGGAACGGCTGACCATGCTCGGTCTGGAATTCGAAAGCGTGGACCGGCTTGGAGAGAAATTCCGCGGGTTCGTGGTTGGACACGTGCTCGACTGCGCCAGGCACCCGAACGCCGATCGTCTCTCGGTCTGCTCCGTGCACGTGGGGAAGGAAACCCTGCAGATCGTGTGCGGGGCCCCGAACGTCGCCGCGGGGCAAAAGGTGGCCGTGGGCCTGATCGGGGCGGTGGTCCCGAGGAGGATGCACGATCCGGCGGGGACTCCCCTGGTCCTCTCGCCGATAGCGATCCGCGGCGTCGACTCCCGCGGCATGATCTGCTCTGAGGCCGAGCTGGACCTTGGGCCCGAATCCGGCGGCATCATGGTGCTGGAGCCGAAGGCGAGGGCAGGCCAGCCGCTGGCGGTGTACCTCGGCCTCGACGATGTCGCCTACGATGTGGAGGTTACACCCAACCGCCCCGACTGGCTGAGCCACATGGGGGTGGCGCGGGAGATCGCCGTCCTCACCGGCAGGAAGCCCGCACTTCCGCGTGTCAGGCTCCGGGAGGGGAAGACTCCCGTGACGAGTTTCCTGAAGGTCCGTGTGGCTGACCGCGTGAACTGTCCGCGCTTCGCCGCGCGCGTGATTCGCGGCGTCACGATCGCGCCGTCTCCCGCCTGGCTGCAGACCCGGCTGCGGAACGCCGGGTTCCGCCCCCGCAACAACGTCGTGGATATCACGAACTACGTCATGCTCGAGTGCGGCCAGCCCATGCACGCTTTCGACCACGCCATGCTGCGTGGAGGGACGATCATCATCCGCCAGGCGACGGAAGGGACAAGGTTCACCACGCTGGACGGCAGGGAGCACTCACTGCCTGCCGGGACGGTGATGGTGTGCGACGCTGAACGGGAGGTCTCGGTGGCAGGCGTGATGGGCGGGGCGAATTCCGAGATCAGCGAAGGAACGGTCGATATCGTCCTGGAGAGCGCGTACTGGAAACCGGCTTCGATCCGCAAGACGGCGAAAGCACTCGGCATCGTCAGCGACGCATCACAACGCTTCGAGCGCGGGGCCGATCCCCAGGGAGTGAGGTACGCTCTTGACCGCGCGGCGGGGCTCGTTCTCGAACTGGCCGGAGGGACCCTCCTCAGGGGGGTGATCGACGTCTATCCGAAGAAGATCCACGAGCGGGTAATCCGGATGCGGCCGTCGAGGGCGAACCTGGTGCTCGGCACCTCGCTGTCCGTCAGAGAGATGATTGCGCTGCTTGCCCTGCTGGATGTTCGTCCCGTGCGGCGAACCGGGAAGACGCTCGCGTTCAGGATCCCGGCCTACAGGGTGGACCTCCTGGAGGAGATTGACCTGATCGAGGAAATCGCCCGGGTGCACGGCTACGACAGGATCGATTCGAAAACCAGCGCAGCCATCGATGTCTCCCATCCCCTGGAGAAGGAGGATCCTGCAGCGCGGGTCCGTTCTCAGCTCGTCGGGATGGGGTTCCGCGAAGCGGTCACCAACTCCATGCAGGATGAGGCGCGGTCCGTTGCACCCGGAATCACCCCTGTGCGGGTGTTGAATCCGCTCAGCAAGGAGATGGCCGTCATGCGCTCCAGCCTTGTCCCCGGACTTCTTCAGGTGATTGCGCTCAACCAGTCGAGGGGCACGCCGGATCTCCGTCTCTTTGAGATCGGCCACGTGTTCCGGGTGGATCCGGATGCGCCGACCCGCCTGGTCGGAGACTACGCTGAGGAGGAGCGCGCAGCTGTCATCTTGACAGGCGCGCGTCATCCCAGGCACTGGGATTCGGTTTCTCCCACAGTGGACCTCTATGACCTCAGGGGGGTTGTCGACGGCCTTCTGGAGGCTCTGGGGCTTGACAATAGCCGCTTTATTCCCTATCCTACCAGCGATGGTTTAATAGAGACCCCTCTCGGCGTTGAACTACATGGTGGTTACGCCGGCCTGATGGGCCCTGTTTCTCCGGGGATGGCATCCAGGTACGGGGTGGAGGGGGATGTGTTCGCAGCGGAGTTTCTGCTGTCGGCGCTTCGTCCGGGTGGGCGAAAGCCGTATGTTCCGCTCCCAAGGTTTCCAAAAGTGCGCCGCGATGTCGCGTTTACGTTCGACCGGAATATTGCTGCTGGAAATGTCGAGAACGAGATCCGCAGGGCCGGTGGAGAACTTCTGGTCGGCGTCGGCGTGTTCGATGTATATCAGGGCAAGGGTTTGCCGGAAGGGAAAAAGAGCCTGGCATTTGCCCTTGAGCTGATGTCCCTTGAAAGAACGCTCACCGATCCGGAAATCGATGCAGTGGTCGGAGGCATAGTCCGGCACATCGAGCAGAAGTTTGGAGCGGTGTTGCGGGGAGCCTGAAGCGGCACCAGATCACCATTCCACCCAACACGCACAGGACTGACGAGCAGGCAGCGTGGAGCAGCAACTCTCCGAGATCACCGGCGGCAATGGCGCGGATGCGGGAGCGCTCGACAGGAGTATGCGGGCGTTGTGGGAAAGGGCGCAGCTGGCGGCTGAGGTCATTGCACGGTTGCGCGACGAGAAGAACTCGTCGGAGCACCGCGTGCATGACCTGGAAGTTCGGCTCCGGAAGACAGAGCAGGAGTTGAAGGATGCACAGGAACAGCTGAAGGCACAACCTCCCGCGCAGGTCCCGCCTGACGACGGCCGCGCTCGCGTGTTCGCCAACGGCGAACGCGAAGCGCTGGCCGGCAAGGTGAAGGATCTGCTGGCAAAACTGGACGCGTATCTGTAGTCCCTTCGGGGACGTGAATCATCAGAGGTCTCTACCGGATGACCGCCGACCGGAAAAGCATCAAGGTGAAGATCTTCGGCTCCGAGTATCCCCTTCGCGGCGACAGCGAGGAGTTTACACGGAACGTGGCGACGTACGTGGATGAGATGATCAGCTCCATCCACGAGAAGATCCCGGAACAGCCGACTCTGACCGTCGCGGTACTCACCGCGTTGAACATCACCGAGGACCTCTTCAAAGAACGGGAGAAGTCAAGGGAAATGGCCACCATGGTGAGGGGAGAGATCGAGAAGCTAACGGAGTTTTTTGACACCTGCCTGCATGATTAAGGCAAGGCGGACCGTTATGGTCCGCGGGCACGAGGTTGCCTTCAGCGTTCTTTGCATACTGCTGCTCTGTCGTGTACGGAGTGAAATCCGCACCGCCAGCCGTCTCAACACAAAATAAAGAACCAACACTTTAGAGATGGGAGCTCGACTCATGGGCGTCGATTACATGCCCCGGGCCAGTACGGCACTCTTGCGATGACATCCTGCATCCGCGGGACGAGCGAGAGGGGGAAGTAAAAGACGCACAGGCGTGCACCCACTGTGTTCGGAAGGGGTTCTTTATAAGTGCCTTTCTGGTACGGTTGTCTCGTGCGGATTTTTATTGCCCTTCCGATCCGGTTCTCCCTCACGTAAGGAGGCTGTATGTCTTTTGAGATTCTGATCGCCGTCGCGCTCCTCCTGGCAGGGACGGTGGCCGGATGGATCCTCAGCACCAGGAACGGTCAAAGCAGGATCTCTTCGTCCCGCGACGCCGCCAAGAAGATCATGCAGGATGCCGAGAAGGAAGCGGATACGCTCAAGCGCGAGAAACTCCTTGAAGTCAAGGATGAATGGTATCAGAAGAAGAAGGAGTTCGACGCAGATGTGCAGAGCAAGCGGGGCAAACAGCAGGCCCAGGAGAAGGCGCTCGAGCTGCGGGAGGAAAACATCGACCGCAAGGTGGAGCTGCTCGGGAAGAAGGAGCGGGAACAGCAGATCCTGAAGCGTCAGATCGAGGAACGCCATAGGTCGGCCGAAACGCGGCAGACCGAGCTGGACCGGATGATCGCCGAGGAGAACGCCCGGCTGGAACGCCTCTCGGGACTCTCGCGGGACGAGGCAAAACGGCTGCTCATCGACAATCTCACGAATGAAGCGCGCAGCGACGCCGCGCAGCTCCTGAAGGAGATCCGGGACAAGGCCAGGGACGATGGGCGCAAGGAAGCGCAGAAGATCATCATTCAGGCCATCCAGCGCACCGCAGCCGACCATTCGGTGGAAACGACGGTGAGCGTGTTGAATATCCAAAGTGACGAGATGAAGGGCCGGATCATCGGCAGGGAGGGGAGAAACATCAGGGCCTTCGAAGCCGCCACCGGGGTTGACGTGATCGTTGACGACACCCCTGAAGCCGTGATCCTCTCGGCGTTTGACCCTTTCAGGCGCGAGGTGGCGCGGCTCGCGCTCGAGCGGCTGATCGCCGATGGGAGGATCCACCCGGCGCGGATCGAAGAGGTGGTCGAAAAGGTCCGCGGTGAGCTGGAAGAGGAGATTCTCCGGGTGGGGGAAAACACGCTGATCGAAGTCGGCTTGCACCCCGCCAGCAAGGAGATCCTCAGCCTCGTCGGGCGCATGAAGTACAGGTCGAGCTATGGTCAGAACATGCTCCAGCACAGCGTCGAAGTGGCGTATCTGGCGGGCATGATGGCTGCAGAACTTGGACTGGACGCACAGCTGGCGAAGCGCGCGGGCCTCTTCCACGACATCGGCAAATGCGTCGACCGTTCAATCGAAGGTCCCCACGCCCTCATCGGCGGGGAGCTCCTGAGGAAACACGGGGAACACCCTCTCGTGGCAAACGCGGTGGCGTCCCATCACGACGACATCCCGATGGAATCTCCGATCGCGCCCCTTGTCCAGGCGGCCGACGCCATCAGCGGGGCCCGGCCGGGCGCTCGGCGCGAATCGGTGGAGGGGTACATCAAGCGCCTCGAGAAACTGGAGGCCTTTGCCCAGTCGTTTCAGGGTGTCGCGAAGACCTATGCGATCCAGGCGGGAAGGGAGGTGCGCGTGGTCGTGGAGCAGGACAAAGTGGATGACGCCAGCGCCGACCAGCTCGCGCACGACATCGCGGCCAAGGTGGAGCGGGAGATGGAGTATCCGGGACAGATCAAGGTGACGGTGATCCGTGAGTACCGGGCGGTCTCCTATGCGAAATGAAACCCTGCTGGTCGGCGTGACCGGCGGAATCGGCAGCGGCAAATCCACCGTGTGCAAGGCCTTCGCCGGGCTGGGGAGGATGGTGATCTCCGCTGACCGCGTCGCGCGGGATCTGACGGAAAACGACGGAACCGTGCGCGCGGGGATCAGGAGCGAGTTCGGGGACGGGGTCTTCAGCGCCGGCGGACTGCTGGACCGCGCTGCCCTCGGACGATCCGCGTTTGCGGATGCTGGGCGCACGGCCGCGCTCAATGCCATCGTTCACCCGCGCGTCTTCGAGGAGATCGGGGTTCTCCTCGAAGACGCGGCCCCGGAACGGAAGGATCCGTATGTGATCATCGAGGCTGCGTTGATCTTCGAATCCGGCATGGACGAGCTGCTCCACCGGGTGGTGGTTGTCGATGCGCCGGAGGAAGTCCGGATCCGGAGGGTCATGGAACGTGACCATCTTACGGAAGAGGAGGTCCGGAAACGGATCGGGGCCCAGATGCCGGTCCGCGAAAAGCTGCAGAGGGCGGACTTCGTGATCGTCAACGACCGGAATTCCGTGGCCTTGGAAGCCAAAGTGGCCTTCATTGACATGTTGCTGTGCGGACTTTCCCGGGCCGTGGTCCCCGGCGGACCGCAGTAGTCCGCCGGACGCCGCCGGCCCCCTGGCCAGGCTTCCGACCGGTGATCGCCACCTGTCGCTCCCACCGCGCCCTGCTCTCCCGTGCACGTCCGTCATGATTCCTGAGTGACGAGCCGGAGTTCCCCGACCCTCAGATCTGGCTCCGAACGAGACGGAAGTCCCGGCAGCCCTGTCTGCCCTTGTCGCACCCCGGGCGGTTGACCGAATGGCGTCATCGGGAAGGAGGGCGGTGTTCCTCCCGCCAAGTGCTTCTCCTTGACAATTCCCCTCGAACCGCCTATATTTTTCTGAGAGGGTAGATTCCGTTCTTTTTTGCCAATCCGGCGGCCGAACCGCCGGCCATGGGACCGTCAGGCAGCCATGACCAATCCGAAGTACAAGAAGAAACTCGAAGATCTGCTGGTCGTCTGCCAGAAGAACCTCCCCCGGGTCGACGAAAACCTCATCCGCCGCGCCTTCGATTTCGGCTTCAACGCCCATCGTCACGACATCCGGGCCTCCGGCGAACCCTTCTTCGACCACCCCTACGAGGTCGCGCGCATCGTCGCCAAGGAAATCCCCCTGGACGACATCTCCGTCGCCAGCGCCCTGCTGCATGACGTGGCGGAGGACACCGAGTACCAGGTGAAGGACATCCGCGAGGAGTTCGGCGACGCGGTAGCCGACATCGTGGACGGGGCCACGAAGATCTCCGACATCTTCAAGAGCCACGACGTCACCCAGGCAGAGAGCTACCGGAAGATGCTCCTCTCGATGGTGAACGATGTCCGGGTCATGCTGGTCAAGTTCGCGGACCGGCTGCACAACATGCGCACGCTCGAGTACCTTCCTCCGGAGAAGCAGAAACGCCTTGCCCGCGAGACGCTGGATATCTATGCGCCGTTCGCGCACCGCTTCGGCCTGGCGGGCATCAAGTGGGAGCTCGAGGACCTTTCGTTCAAATACCTGTACCGCGATGCATACGACGCGATCGCCCGGGAACTCAAATCCCGCCGGCGCGAGCGAGAGCATTACATTGGGAAATTCGCCGCCCCGATCGAGAAACGCCTGCGCGAGGAAGGTTTCAAGTTCGAGATCAGCGGCAGGCCGAAACACCTCTACAGCATCTACAACAAGATGCTCAAACGCAGCAAACCGCTGGAAGAGATCTACGACCTCTTTGCGATCCGCGTCATCCTCGACACCGAGGACAGCAACCAGTGTTTCGCCGTGTACGGCATCATTGCGGACATCTACCTGCCCAACCCCGAACGGTTCAAGAACTACATCTCGGTCCCGAAAAAGAACGGGTACCAATCCATCCATACCACGGTGATGGGACCGGAGGGGAAGATGGTGGAGGTGCAGATCCGGACCCGCGCCATGCATGAAGTCGCCGAGAAGGGGATCGCCGCCCACTGGATGTACAAGGAGAACGTCTCTGCGATCGACGAGGAGCTGGCCAACTGGGCGAACTGGGTGAGGGACATCTTCGAGAATGCCGCGGAAGGCCAGGTGCCGACGCAGCAGCTGATGGAGAGCTTCAAGCTCAACCTGTACCAGGACGAGATTTACCTGTTCACCCCCAAAGGCGACCTGAAAATCCTCCCTACAGCCGCCACGCCCGTCGATTACGCCTACGAGATCCACTCCAACATCGGCGACCACTGCCTGGCCGCCAAGGTGAACGGCCGGATTGTTCCGCTGGACAGCCAGCTGAAGAGCGGAGACCAGGTGGAGATCATCACCTCGAAGAACCAGACCCCCAACCCCGACTGGGATAAGTTCGTCGTTACGCACAAAGCCAAGGCGCATGTCCGACGGTGGGTGCGCGAAGAGCAGCGCAAGGCGGTCGAAGAGGGGAAAGAGATCTGGGAAAAGAAGGTCAGGAAAGCGAAGCTCGCCATCAATGACGACGACCTGGCCGGCTTCCTGCACCGGCGGAAGATCGAAAACCTCGCGGCGTTCTTCCTTGCCCTGAGGCAGGAGAAGATCAATCCGGACGAGTTGATCGCCATGCTGCAGGAGGAGCAGAAGCATCCTCAGGCGGTGGGGACCGAAGAGGAGAAGATCGACGGCCTCTTCAACCGGTTCATCACCTCGGCGCGCGGAGTGACGCCGGGGATCGTGCTGAACGGGACGCACGACAATTTCATGCACCAGTATGCCAAGTGCTGCCATCCGATCCCGGGAGATGATGTGGTCGGGTACGTGACGACGGGGGAAGGCATCAAGATCCACCGCCGCTCGTGCCGGAATGTCGAGCTCATGATGCGGGTGGAGCCAAGCAGGATCATGGACGTCCACTGGCCGACGGAGAGCTCTTCCACGTTCGTGTCGGGGATCCGCATTGCGGGAGACGACCGGAAAGGGATGCTCAATGACGTCACCCACGCGATCTCGTCGTACCTCGACACCAACATCCGGAGCGTCAGCATCGACGCGGAGGACTCGATGTTCGAGGGGACGTTCATCGTGGATGTGAAGGACACCGAACATATGTCGCGTCTGATCGAAAAGATCCGCAGGGTCCAGGGCGTCAAGCGGGCGGACCGGTTCGAGGAATGACCGGCGCCGCCGGGAGAGTGCTGGGGATCGACTATGGCTCCAGGCGCGTGGGAGTCGCACTGAGCGACCCGCTCCGGATCCTCGCCGGGCCCCTCGCGGCTCTGGAGAACGATGCGTCACTGCTGGACGAGCTGAGCGCCGTCGTCCGCGAGCAGGGGGTGACGCGCATCGTGGTCGGCATGCCGTACGCGGCGGACGGCGGGAAGGGGCGGAAGGCGCTCGAAGTGGAAGCCTTCATCCGGCGCCTGAGCGGCCGCGTAGGCGTTCCGGTGGAGACATGGGACGAGAGCTATACGACCGTTGAAGCGCACCGCGCCCACAGGGACGGCGGCATGAAGAAGAAGCAGCGGCGGCAGAAGGAGCGGGTCGATGTTATGGCGGCGCGGCTCCTGCTGCAGGAGTACCTGGAGCACATCGGCAGGCCGGGTTCCCATCCTGGGATCAATGACTGACAGCGAGCACCCCGAAGCATCCCCTTCACCTGAGCCGGCGAGAGGCCTCCGCCTGCTGGGCGGGCTTGTCCGCATGCACCCGTTCCGGACCCTGGGTCTGGTGCTCGCCCTGGCGGTTGTCCTGGAAGCCGCCACGATCCCCTGGCTCTCCGTCCCGCAGCTTGCCCTCACCAACCCGGCGGAGACGGCCCTCATGAGGCAGCGCCTCCGGGAAGCGGAGGCCGAGGGAAAACCCTTGAAGATCGTCCGCAAGTGGGTCCCCCTCGACAGGATCCCCGGACAGCTCGTGGATGCCGTCGTGGTTGCGGAGGACGGAACGTTCTACAGCCATGGCGGGTTCGACTGGTACGAAATGCGGGAGTCGATGAACAGGAACGTGAAGGAGGGGCGCATCGCCCGTGGCGCAAGCACCATCACCCAGCAGCTGGCGAAAAATCTCTACCTCTCGACGTCAAGGGACCCCGTGAGGAAGCTCAAGGAAGCCGTCATCACCATGCTCCTCGAGCGGTCCCTGAGCAAGAGGAGGATCATCGAGCTCTACCTGAATGTCATCGAGTGGGGACGGGGGATCTTCGGTGCGGAGGCTGCAGCGCAGGCATACTTCCACAAGAGCTGCGTGCAGCTGGACCCCGACGAATGCGCCCGGCTTGCCGCGGTCATCCCGAGCCCCATCCGGCACCGGCCGGACGACGATTCACGCTATGTCATGCGACGCACGGCGATGGTCCAGCGCAGGCTGGCCTCGCGCGCCCGCGGCGTCAGTATCCAATCAACAGAGGAGGACTCCTCCGACTCGCCGGACACCGTCGATGTGACCGCAACGGATTCTACCGACACAGGCACGGAATGACCATGGACTACAGGGATGTTGACCAGCTGATCGAAGAGGGTGAAGGGTTCGAGGTCGAGTTCAAACGCAAAGTGTCAAGTCCCGAAAAGATCGCACGGGCCCTCGCGGCGTTCGCCAATACCAGGGGAGGGCACATCCTCTTCGGCGTCGACGACGACGGCTCGGTGGTGGGAGTTGAAAGCGAGAAGAGCGAGGTGGACCTGATCGTGACGGCAGGGACCAGCTTCTGCGTTCCCCCCGTCCAGCCCGAAATCGACATCGTGGCCTATGACGGGTTGGACGTCATCGTGGCGTATGTGCCGGAGAGCTCCCTCAAGCCTCATCTGTACACGGGGCTGAACGGTCAGGGCGATCCGGGCACGCGCGTCTACATCCGGATCAAGGACAAGACCGTGATGGCGAGCAGAGAGGTCGTCAAGGTGCTGCGGGACGAGCGCCCCGACGCCCCTCCGCTCCGCATGGAGTTCGGACAGAACGAGCGCAGGTTGTTCGCCTACCTGGACGGCCACGAGAGGATCACAGCGAAGGAATACAGCGAGCTTGTGAACATCTCCGAACGGCGGGCCTCCCGCATTCTTGCCGGCCTCGTCCGCGCCGGGGTGATGCGCATCCATACGATGGAGCGGAGCGCCTACTTCACGCTCGCGTACGACCTGCCCGCCTGACATGCCCTCCCGCACCCACCCATATCCCAGGGGTCGTTGACATCGTTGAAGAAGGATCCGCTCGCCGTTGCCGACAGCCATTCCTTCAAGCCCCTGGCGCTGGGTCTGGTGCCGGTGGTGTCGTGGGGTGCCTCCTTCATCGCGACGAAGGTCCTGCTGCGCGAACTCCCCGGGGGCGCCATCGTCTGGCTCAGGTTCGGCGTCGGCACAATGGTTCTCGCCGCATTCGCTGTGGGGCGCGGCGAGAGGCTTGCCGTTCCGGTCCGGACACTGGCGTCGTTCGCGTTCCTGGGATTCCTCGGCATTGCCTTCCACCAGTGGCTGCAGATCAACGGCCTTGTCACCGCGAAAGCTTCGACAGCCGCATGGATCATCACCACGACTCCGGTCTTCATCGCGCTCCTCGGCCGCTTCGTCCTCAGGGAAGTCCTGGGTCTGTTTCGGGCTGCAGGCATCGCCGTCGCGGCCTTCGGCGTCCTGCTCGTCGTGTCGGGGGGGGACATCCGCGCTCTCTTCCTGGGGGAGACCGGGACCACGGGGGATCTCCTCGTGCTTGCCAGCGCGGTCAACTGGGCCGTCTTCTCCGTGATCTCACGGCGCATACTGAAAAAGCAATCACCTACCGTTGCGATGCTCTACGTCATGACCGCAGGTTGGCTCTTCAGCTCGGTCCTCCTCCCCGCCCCTTCTGGCCTCTGGAACGGCCTCGTGCACCTGAGCGCCTCGGGGTGGTGGTGCCTCGCGTTCCTCGGCCCCGTTTGCTCCGGTGTTGCTTACGTGTTCTGGTACGACGCGCTCAAGGTGCTTCCCGCCGCCAGAGTCGGAGCGCTCCTCTATATTGAGCCCCTGGTCGCGATGGCGGTTGCCGCCGTGGTCCTCGGAGAACCGGTTCACACCGCCGCTCTCGGAGGGGGATTCCTCATCCTGGGAGGCGTCTGGATGGTGAACCGCCGCCCTTCTCACTGAACTCCGCCAGGAAATTCCGCAGTCCGAGGTATTCGTTGAAGAGCTTCTGGTTCAGCGACCTCAGGACCCCCAGCTCCCTCCGGGAACGGACCCATGCGGCATACAGTCTGTTGAGCCGCTCCACAGGCGCCTCCTCCAGGCAGGCACGAGCCCCTCGTCGGTGCCAACCGGATGGCCGATGTTAGCCAGGTGAGCACAATTCTGTATCCCAAACCTGTCATCGTGGGACTCCCGAGGAAGACAGGCGAGCGGCATGTTGCACTCCTCATCCGATCCTCTGTTCCAGACTCTTCCTGAACCGCCGATCATAAGACACTGAGGATTTTTACATGTTTTCATCGATCACGTCCACGCCATCTTATCTCGAGAGCTTTCGCTCGCCCGTCGGTCCAAAGGCGTCTCCGGGCGTTGAAGAACGTTCGTGGCACATTACTTGTACTAAGCGCTCTGAGGGGGCTCTTGCTCCCCTGGCGTTTCGTTTGCCGGAATCTCCCGGTTCGAGGGGTCTGCGCATCGGGCTCAAAGCCAGGCCCGTCTTCTCTCCTGTGGTCAATGGGAGTTTCGGTCACATCCAGACCCTCTTCAAAGGAGCGGCGATCTCATGGCATGGTTCAGCAATCTCAAGATAGTGACCAGGCTCTACCTCTTCACCGCGGTTGTTGCCTCCAATACCGCTATTGTGGGGTATCTCGCGCTTTCGAGGATGGACGAGGCGCATGCCCCGGATAGCCGGGTGCTGCTGGTTCTGGTCATCGGCGGGACGTGTCTCGCGCTTGCGCTCGGCAAATTTGTGGCAGAACAGATCGTGCGGCCGATCAAGGCGCTTGAAACCTCGGCCATCAGGGTTTCCGCGGGAGACCTGGATGTACCCCACCTGGCGGAGACCTCAGATGAAACCGGCAGGGTCTCCCGATCCCTCAACATGATGGTGGAAGGCCAGCGGGAGCTGATGGCTCAGGCCGGGAGGCTTGTCGCATCGGCCAGGCAGGGGAAGCTGGACGAGCCCGGAGAGCCGCGGAAACTCGGAGGAGTGTATGCATCGCTGATACAGGAGATGAACGAGATGTTGAAGTCCCTGGCCGGGCCTCTGCACGAAACTCGCCGGGTCCTTGACCATATGGCGCTCGACGAAACGTCCGCGGCACTGACGGAGGCATATCCGGGCGATTGGGCGCCGATGCAGAGCTCCCTTGCCGGGGTGCGGAAGAATATGAGCGAAGTCGCTGAACTGGCGCTGCGGGTGAGCCGGGGAGACCTGCAAGGCTTGGACGCCCTGGAAAAGACCGGACGGAAGGGCGGGGGCATGTTTCCTTCTTTCATCCGGCTGACGGACACACTCGATCGGTTGATCGCCGATATCAGCAGTCTCTCCGAAGAGCATGCCAGGGGAAACATCGACGTGTTCATGGAAGCGGAGAAATTCGAAGGGGACTTCCGCCGCACGGCCGAGGGGATCAACACGATGCTACGCGGCCATATCCAGGCGAATGCAAAGGCCATGGCTTGTGTGGCGGAATTCGCCGAAGGAAATTACGATGCCCCGCTGGAGCAGTTCGGCGGCAAACGCGCGTTCATCAATGATTCTCTGGAGCTGCTTCGAGCGAATGTCAGGGAGTTTGGGGCCGAGACGGACAGGATGTTTCAGGCCCAGAAAGCCGGCGAGACCGGCGTCCTGATCGATGCAGGCCGGTTCAGAGGCGCATATGGCGAAATCGCCCGGATGGTCAACGAGTGCGTGGGACTGCACGTCCGGAACCTCTTCGCACTTCTGGAGGCCTTGAGCTCATATGCGGAAGGGGACCTCTCGGCGGCGGCCCAGCCGCTCCCGGGAAAGCTGGCGGTCGCCAATGACGTCATGGAGATGCTGAAGGATAACCTTCAGGCTCTTGTGACATCCATCGTGGGACTTGCCGCCTCTGCCGCCGTTGAAGGGAATCTCTCCAAGCGAGCCGAGGCATTGCGTTTCAGCGGCAGCTACCGGGAAGTGCTGGAAGGAGTGAACAGGACTCTTGACGCGGTCGTTGCCCCGATGCAGGACGGGGCGCGGGTGCTCGCCGAAATGGCCCGGGGAGACCTCACCGCCCGCGTACAGGCGCCCTATCAGGGTGACCACCGCCTGATGAAGGACTCCATCAACCAGGTGGGGGAGGCCCTCGACAACGCCATGCGGGAAGTGTCTGAGGCGGTCATTGCAACCGCAAATGCGTCGAGCCAGATCTCCAGTTCCACCGAACAGATGGCGGCCGGAGGAGAAGAACAAACCAACCAGACTCACGAAGTGGCCTCCGCGGTCGAAGAGATGGCCAAGACCATCATCGAGAACTCCACAAATGCTGCCACGGCGGCCGCAGTTGCAAACCAGGCCAGGGAGTCGGCAGAGGCGGGGGGAAAGGTGGTCGAGGGAACCGTTGCGGGCATGAAACGGATCGCCGCGGTCGTGGAGCGATCGGCCGAGACGGTTAGGGAGCTGGGGAAATCCTCCGACCAGATCGGAGAGATCGTGACGGTGATCGAGGATATCGCCGACCAGACCAACCTGCTGGCCTTGAACGCGGCCATCGAGGCCGCCCGTGCCGGGGAGCAGGGACGGGGATTTGCCGTGGTGGCCGACGAGGTGAGAAAGCTTGCCGAGCGGACGACCAAGGCGACCAAGGAGATCGCCGGGATGATCAGGAAGATCCAGGCCGACACGGCAGGGGCTGTCAGCTCGATGGAAGAGGGGACGAAGGAAGTGGAAACAGGCATCGGCCTGGCCGACAGGGCGGGGACATCTCTGACCGAAATCGTGCAGGTGAGCCAGAAAGTGACCGACATGGTGATGCAGATCGCCTCAGCCTCGGAGCAGCAGTCGAAGGCCTCGGAGGACATCAGCAAGAATGTCGAGGCCATTTCCTCTGTCACCACCCAGACGGCTTCGGGAACCCGGCAGATTGCAAGAGCTGCCACCGAGCTGAACGGACTCACGGGTAACCTCTCGGAACTGATCGGACGATTTCGTCTCACGACGTCCGGTCCGGACCAGACCGCGCCGGCGCCGGGCACCGGGGACAGCCGGGCTCAATCGCGGAAGGTTCGAAAAGAGAGGCGGAATATCCCTGCCGGAAAAGGGGTTTAGCTCAAGCAGGCATGAGAGGGGCGGCTGCGGAGAGTCGCGGGATGGGGAAGGGAACGCTCAGGGGATCGGAGGTGTTTGCCCTAGAGCTGCGTCTCCGCAAGAACGGAAAGGAAAACGATGCCGAACGAACCACAGGGAGCGACACTGACGGAACGGCTGACGGTCGGTAACGCCATGTCGAAAATCTCCCCGTCCCAGGGAAGCGAGATCGTCACCCTGTTCCTCCGCGGATCGCTGCAGATCGAGATGTACAAGCCCGAATTGGTCGACCGGCAGCAACCCCACAGCCGGGATGAAATTTATGTCATCATCGCCGGTTCGGGGTACTTTGTCAAGGGCGCTGAACGGAATCCCTTCGAGGCCGGCGAAGTGATTTTCGTGCCCGCTGGCGTGGTCCACCGCTTCGAAGAATTCACGCCCGACTTTTCCACCTGGGTCTTCTTCTTCGGCCCCCGGGGTGGTGAGCGTCTCACCTCAGAAGGAGAACCTTTCTGACGGCGGTGAATGTTCCTGCCTCACCCGAGAGGGTCTGGTTCAGACCGGGCTCCGGAATGCCGCCTATGGGAGCCGCTGACAATCGATAGAAGTAGACGCCGCTGGAAAGGCCCCCGGAGCCAACGCCGCCGGCGGCAGACGAGCTTGAGGGAACCCCGCTTGCGTGAACGCCGCTTTGGGGTCCGAAGGCCCCTGCATTGAACGGCACCGTGTAGATACCTGCCGAATACTCCCCATCTGCCAGCACCGCCACCTCCTTCCCCTGCACATCGTAGACAACGAGCCTGACGGCGCTGGTGACCGGCAGCGAAAACCGGATTTGCGTCGACGGGTTGAAGGGATTCGGATAGTTCTGCGAAAGGGCGTAAGCCGACGGCCTCCCACTGCCAAGAATTTCCACGCCGGTGAGCGATGTCGTGAAGCTCCAGGCCGGACCGGACCACGGGCTTGTCCCCCCCGAATCCGTTGCGCTGACATGCCAGTAGTACTGCGTGGAGTTAAGGAGCGTCCCGGGTGGGACCTTGAACGAGGTGTCCGTGGAAACGATCTGGTGCAGGATAGTCGTCGCAAAGTCCTGGCGGGTTGAGATCTCGAGCGTCCAGGATGCCCCGGACGGCCCTCTCCAGGAGAGCGTGGGAGATGTCGGTATCCCCGGGCTGTTGCTTGGGGGAGACAGGAGCACCGGCGCGGGCGGTGGACCGACGCGCACGGACAGGTTGGGGGCCCAGTTCCAGGAACCCGAGTGCAAGGCCCCTTTGCCGTTAGCGTACATGGTCACGATGCCGGTGTCCGGCGGCGCGGAGAACGTGAAGGCGATGCTGTACGGCGTGTTGATAGCCCCGGCATGGGTCAGTTCCGAGTCGAGAAGCTGAATGGAGGGAGATGTGGAGCTGAGTGTTCCACTGCTGACGGCGATGTCAAGACCGCCCCCGGCACCCGTCGTTCCCGCAAGCGAAAGTGTGTACGATCCGGTCCCGCCAGCCGGCAGAACTGCAGGCCCGCTGAGCGTGACCGTGACGGCGCTGGACGCGGTGGTGCCATGACAGCTTCCGCCGCCGGTCACCTTGGCTCCGCATCCGGCTGTCGGGCTGTTCTTCATGGTTTGTCCGGTCCTCCCGGCCGAGCTCGCATAGGCGGCGTAGATTGCGAGGAGGACTGCGGCGGCTGACGCAAGTGCGTATCCCGCCCGCCTTGGTATCACGTTCTCCATTGTCAAGCTCCTTCATAAGTGCGAGACGAGCCGCGTGGCACCCACCATTACAGGTTGACGCTCACCCCGAAAGTGGGGGCGACCGGCGCCCGCAGGCCTCCGTCATTCAGCGGGACAAGGATATTCGCCAGAATGAGGACCTGCGCCGAGGGGGAATACCGGATCCCCGCTGATACATTGTAAAGGTTGTCGTTGCTCCTATCCGGGATGTTGCTCAGGCTCACGACACGGATCGATTTGTTGGTGGCAGAGGCAAAGTCGGTGATCGTCGTGGTGCCCGGGAAGAGCTGGATCGCCTTGCTCTTTTCGACGTCGATCGTGCCCAGGAAGTCGAACGCAAACGTCACCCCCTGGGCGAGCTTCTGATCGAACCCCCCCTTCAGGAGGACCCGGTCGCTCTGGAAGTCGGCGGACCTCAGCTCGTAACCCAGATTCAGGTGCGGAACGAATTCTCCCATTCTCTTGGACAGGAGTCCCGAGATGGCAATGTCGGCCTTCCCGCTCCCCATGAAGTCTTCCTTCTTGCCGGTGGGAATCCTCGCATCGACAAGCGCGCCCAGATCGATCCCGGACCCTTTGTGGATGCAGTACTTCAACCGGAGTGCGATATCGCCGATTCCAGTGGCGCTCTGGTCGTACGGGACTGAAGTTGTCAGGATGGGATTGGTGCTGGTCCCGCCGAAGATGTGCGCAGCGACGCCCTGGTTGGCATAGGTGAAGCTGTTGATCACGGCGGTGGCGGTGCCGCTGATGTTTACATTGATCAACGGTACCGCGATGCCGATGTCCAGGTCGCTGGTGATCCCAAAGGTGGCATAGAACGCGAAGATGGTGGCCCTGATGCGGGTGCCCATCGTGACATCGATGAGATCTCCCTCCGTCGCGGTGGAATCGAGCCCCCCGAGAATGTTGTCGCCGTTCAGGTCCTTGTGGGTGAACGTGAAGCGCATCTGGTCCGTTGCCAATCCCCTGAACGACGTCAGGTTCAGGTAGGTGGCATTGAATCCCACGTTGAACCTCCCTTTGCCTGTCGTGGTTGCCCTGTCGGAGAATATCGGTCCGAGCCCCTCCGTGACGCTGACGAGCTCACCCCCGGAGAAATCGAACGTGACGCCGGGAGTCGTGGAGCTGAGCGGGAACGAGGAGATGTTGCTGACAATCAGGCTGTTCAGAGCGGGTGTCAGCAGGCTCTCCGCTTCCGCGGCTGCATCGATATAGTGGCCCTTGTGCGGGCCCGGGCTGAGAATGAGCCGGTCCTTGAGAATGGTCTCGAAGATCTGCGTAAATTGCTGGCTGAGCTGGGCGTCCGCGCTGCTCGTCAGACAGAACGAGCAGAGCAAAGCCGCCGCCGCGGGGAACGTCGACCAGTGTGTTCTCATACCGGATCCCTTCCTGGAAGTGTGAAAAACTGTGACCTGAACCACTGGTGCGATCAGGCTATTTCCTGAACTGATGCGATGTGGTCTCCCACGTCCCGTTCTCGTAATGGAGTCCGAGTGTCACGAGGCCGTCGATCTTTTTTCGACCTCCGTCGTTTTTGTCGCGATACGAGATGCTCGCGTCGAACGTGACCTGGGCGTTGTCTGTGTCCCTCTGTACGCGCTCGCCTGCAGTCGTGACTTCAACGTTGTCAGCCACATCGAAGAATGTCGACCACGCGCTCTGCTCTTTGGTTGAGAACTGCAGGAGGCGCGTCAGGCCCGCAAGGTCCCCTTGTTCATACCCGGCCTTGAATTGTGTCAGGATGGCTCGAATATCGGGAGGGGCAGCCTCCTTCCTCGGCGTTTCCTTTTTCGGCGGTTCGCGGTTCTCAGGGACCGGCCGTTCGGGTTGAGCGGTCTGAGGGTCGGGGGCCGGAGGCCTTTTCGCCGCGCTTTCTGCGGTGGGTGAGCCGGGGGCCTTTCCGGACCGCTTTGCAGCGAGGTTATCTGCCGAACGGGTGTAGCTGTCCTTCGCCTGAAGGAATGTGCTGAGGGCGTCTTCAAAAGCCCTGTCCTGAAGCTGACGTTCCCCCAGTGTCTGCCGTTCCAGGCCTCGTTGGTAGTCCGGGTCGGCGCGCTTCTCTGCCTCGCTCCCGATAACCCTCCCCCTTGCCTTCCGGAGTTCGCCCAGCAGGGTTTCGGCGCCCTTCCTGAGATCTTTCAGCGTCTGGTCGTACGGAACGAAATCGTTCACATCGAGGCTCAGCGACATGTCCGGACCCAGGGGCTCGGGCTTCGCCTTCCCCGCGTATGACTTGAGCCGGTCCACGCCTATACGAACGGTGGGAACGCTCCCCTCGGAAGCCCCGGGGTAGTTCGCGATAAGGGCGCGACCCCGGAGGTCTGTCTGAGCCGAGTAAACCTTGCCTGACCCTCCCCGGAGGCTGATCGTCGCGCCGGGCACGGGGTTGCCCTCCCCGTCGTGAAGGGAGACCGTCACCTGCGCGGCCTCCGTCTCAGCCGCGGGCTCCGACCTGAGTCTGGAGAGAACCACAACAACGCTGTCGGCGGGGATTCTGAAGGCCTGACCGCCATGAGCGTAGCTGTCCGCTTCGACCGCTACTTCCAGTCGTGCATCGCGCGCTCCCCGGTATCTCAGGCTCGACTCCCCCATGTAATTGGCTGTGGTTGCGAGTCTCCCGGCAGCGCTCCTCTCCGTGCGGGCATCCGTGATCACAACTCCGCCCGAAGAATCTCCGGTCCCACCCACGATGATGCTTGCTCCGGGGATGGGAGAGCCAGACTGCTCGCGCACAACCACCGTGAAGCTCCCCGACACGGTTTTGGGACCGGGCGTAAGGACGCCCGAAACGTATAGAATGACCCCCCCGATGGCGAGCACCAGAACCCCCAGCGCAAAGGCAGTCGCCGTGCGTGACGGCCTGCGCCGCGCATTGCGTGCCTTCGCGGCCGGCGTGGTGGCGCACTGCTCGAGAGCTTCAAGCATTGCTGCCGCGCTCCGAAAACGCCTGGCCGGGTCATTGTGTATGGCCTTCATGACCAACTGCACGAAATCGTCGGGAAGATCGGGACGCAGGGTGTCAGGAGGCGGAATGTGCCCCTCCACGATGGCCTGGCGGATACGGAAGTCTGAGCTCGTATCGGAGAAGGGGACCCTCCCCGTCAGCGCCTCATACATCGTCATGCCGAGGGAATAAATGTCCCCCCGGAAATCAACATTCGCCAGCCCGTCAAGTTGCTCGGGCGGGGAGTAGTAGAGCGTTCCTCCGACCAGCATCGTGCTCGCTCTCGAAGAGGGGTCAAGACGCTTCGCCAGTCCGAAGTCGGTGATCTTGACGACATCCTCATCCGTGAGCATGATATTGCTTGGCTTGATGTCCCGGTGGATGATCCCTTCCTTGTGTGCGTGGACCAGGGCGTTCAGGCACTGGAGAAAGATGCTCTTGACGCGCGGCAAAGGCAGCGGTCCCGTGTTCTTGATGATCTCGGAGAGGCCCCTCCCTTTCACGAGCTCCATCACGATGCAGAACCCGATCTGGCTCTCGCGCAGCGCATAAATAGCGACGATATTCGGGTGCTGCAGCCTCGCGAGCGCCCGCGCTTCCTCCTGGAATCTCTTCAGCAAGGCCCCCTCGGGATCGAGCGGGACGTCCATCATCTTGACAGCAACATCCTTCTCAAGCATCAAATCCCGCGCCCGGTACACTATCCCCATGCCCCCTTTTCCCAGCACCTCCAGGATCTGGTAAGAATCAATGGTCCTTCCGATATACTTGGATTCCATGGTTCTCTGCTGCTAGCCGGCAGGGTTGGCGTTAGACTCAGGCATGTCGTCGGTAGACTATGGGGAAAACGCCGGATTCACGTCGTCCGTTCCCTCTGCCCTTACCTCGGAAGGTCATTCCGAAAATCCAGTGAGGGAGATGCGGGTCCGTCCGACGCCTCGAGCCTGCCGCTCAATCTCTTGTGCTGTCGTGGTGAAACTTATCTGGCATAGGGGGTGTTCGAAAGCACGGAAAGCACTTCGACTACTGCCGGGGCGGACTGATTCACCGCCCTTCTCCACAAATTCATCGTGTGAGGCATTCCTCATGACTATGAGGTGGTCGCCATTCTCGATGTCGCGGCCGTGGAGCCAGGACCTCGGCAGACCTTAAGCTTCCATTCTTTTCTTTACTAACGCGCCCTTGCGGATTGTCCGCAGGATTGTCAGTATCCCATGCCAGTCAGGATCAAGCTGTCGAAAGCAGGTGTCCGGGTAGAGACCAGGGAGCTTGTCTTCAACGAAGATCTCATCTCGATCGGACGCGAGGCTTCCAACACACTCCCGCTCGTGGATCCGTCAGTCTCCAAGGCTCACGCCCGGATGACACGGCGCGGGTCGGTCTGTCACATTGTAGACCTCCTGAGCACAAATTCCACCTATTTGAACGGCCTGAAGCTGGCTGGGGGACAAGAGTATCCGCTCCACAAGGGCGACAAGGTGAGAATCGCGGTCTTTGAGCTGGAGCTCATGGAGATATCTTCCGATCTCCCCTTGAGGTTGGCACATGAGTCTAGCCCGGCGACCGGGCTGACAACCGAAGGTCTGGCGGAGGACGCGGCAGGAATGCCGCAGGTGCTCACACCAGAAGCAAGAGCGGTGGCCGGGCGTACTCCCAGTCAGGACACCCCCGCAGGAGCGGACAGGCAGGGGCAAGTGCCTTCCCCGGCAGAAGTCTCTGAGTTCGCTCTCGAGGCGAAGGACGCTCGCGGCAATCCGATTCAGGGTGTCGAGGCAGGGAGCTCCCTGGGAGAGAGTCCTGATCCGTCGGGTGGAGCGGAGTCCGTCGCAGAGGTGATGCCTGCGGGGGAACGGTCCTTCCGTGTCGACAATGCCGGCTTCAGCCTGGCTCAGTGGTCTGAGCTGAAACAGGAGATTGCTCGACGGCTTGAGGCTTTTGATGTCCGAGAGATTGCCTCGCGCCAGGAGCGGCTGCTGGCACGGTGCGAGGAGCTGACTGAAGAGAACCGGATACTGAAAGAACAGATCGCAGGTCGCGAAGCCGAGCCTCGGGAGCAGGGCCCGGTCATCAAACCGGCGGAGCTGAAGAGGCGGCCCGAGGGAGACCCTCTCGGAATGGGCGAAAGCTCCGGTGGAGGCCCGTCCGTCCGGACCGGAGAGGGTGGGGCATCAATGAACCCGGCTGATGCGCCCCGGATGGAGCGTCTGCTTAACGCGCTGCTTCAAATGGTACTCAAGCTGACCTCCGGACAGCATTCGTTTCTCTCGGAATTCCTTGCCAGAACACTATTTCAGGCTTCCGGTAGGATAGCTGGACGATTCCAGTCGGGCGAGGAAGCAATCAGCTACTTTGCCGATCCTTCCCTCGGCGAAGGGGAATTCGCCGCCCGGCTGGCCGATCTGGAAGGGACGAACCGGCAGATCATCCTCCACGTCATGGGCCTTCTGGAAGGCTACCGGAAGAGCGTGGATGACGGGGCGCGCAGGCTCCTGGCGCAGATAGACCCTGAATCTATAAGCCGGGAACTGGCGGTAACAAGCATGACCGTCGGGCCGCTTCACATCCCTTACTCGTCCCTTCCGGTCCTCCTTCACCTGAGGGTCTTCAAAGTGCTCCGGCTCCGGCACCAGGAATTGGTCCAGGAAGACCGCGGCCTCCTCGAAAAGCGGTTCTTCAGGCCGGGCTTCGTTCACGGGTACGAGGAGTGCGTCTCGGCTGCGGCCAGGGGGGCAGAAGGCATTTCCGGTATTCCGGTGCGCCGTGCTACGGCGACCGGCAACGAGTCCCCCGCGCGCAATGACGGGGCTGGCTCGATCAAGCGATGAGGAGGCTCCTCCCTCTCCGGAAGGCGGCCAGTCGAATCGGACGGCAATGATATGACAGAGCGGAATCGGCAATCACCAGTGTGGTATGAGGGGATGACCCTCGACCCGCACCACTTCCAGCAGTGGGACCGGCACCAGCGGCACGAGTTGAATATGCGTGCGCGGGCGATTCTGCCGCTTGCCTGGGGGTTCCTCAGCCTCGACATCGACAGGGATACCCTCGCCAACGGGCAGTTCAGCCTGCGCTCTTGCAGGGGGATCATGCAGGATGGACTCTATTTTGACTGTCCAGGAAGCCACCGTCTCCCCCGGGCGGAAGGGGTAAAGGAGCACTTTCCCCCCGCGGGTGACAGGGTCAAAGTTTCTCTCGCGCTCCCCCTGGAGCAGGCGCGGAACTGCCAGCTCATCGGGGCCGAAGAGAATCGGCAGGCCCGCTGGATCGTGGAAAACGCATCGATCAAGGACGACAACACGGGAGCGGATGACCGTGAGATCGGCGTGTGCCAGCCCAATCTCAGGATCCTGTTCGGCGATGAGCCGCTCGACGACTACACGGCCCTGCAGGTCGCCGAGATTGTGCGTGCCCCTGATGGAGCGTACTCTCTGAGCGACAGGTTCATTCCTCCCTGTCTCTCCATCGCCGCGTCAGAAAACCTCATGAAGACCGCAAGAAACGTCCTTGAGCTGCTCATCGCCAAGAGTGACTCCCTCTCGGAGCGGCGCAGGCAACAGGCGTCCGGCCAGGTCGAGTTCACCACGGCCGATGTGACTCTCCTCGGGATTCTTCAGACGGTCAACAGCGCCATCCCGCTTCTGCGCAATCAATTCTCGGCCGGTGCCTGCCACGCTGAATCGCTCTACTCCACGCTTGCCTCCCTGGCCGGACAGCTCATGACGTATTCGGCCGATCAGGACATGCGTCCCGCCGATCTCCCGGCATACGACCATGGGAACGCGGGGGAGTGTTTCATGGCTCTGTCGGGAAAGATCGGACGGCTTCTTGACACGGTGCTGTCTGCCAACTACATCAGGATCCCCATGGAGAAGCAGAGCGAAAGCCAGTGGGTGGCGCGGTTCACGGACCAGGCCCTTTTCGCCAGCGCACAGTTCTATCTTGCTGCGAGCGGGGAGGTGCCGGAACGGAAGCTCGTCGACGAGCTGCCTCTCAGGATGAAGGTGGGGGGAATGAGCGACCTCTCGATGCTGGTGAACGCGGCAATTCCGGGACTTTCCATCAGCCATACGGCCAGGCCTCCGGCGGGCCTCCCGTTGCGCCCCGGTCTGCAGTACTACCGCCTGGAGAAAACAGGCCGGCTCTGGGAGTCCATCGTCCGCGACTGCAACATGGCGCTCTTTGTCCCGGCGGATTTCAAGGGTGTCAGGTTCGAACTGCTGGCAGTCAAATCACACTGAGGCAGCCTCATGCAAACGCCAAGGGCACAGGGACATCAATCATTGTCTGACGTCTGCAGCGAGTGCCTGATGCTGATCCAGCAGCTCCGGCTTGCAACAAGCATCGGGCCGCAGCTCCGTTCCAGAACGCTCGACGTCCTGAAGCGCCTCGAGCGCAATGCCAGGGATGCCGGCTTCGAAAACGACGAGATCCAGAGCGCGAAATTCGCTCTCGTGGCATTCATCGATGAAGCCATCACAGGAGGTTCCTTCGCGGAGAAGGAAGACTGGGCTTCGAATCCCCTGCAGGCTGAGCTCTTCGGGTTGAACTATGCCGGGGAGGAGTTTTTCCGGCGGCTGGGCGACCTCCGCCAGCGCCCCCAGTCCAATGTGCCCCTCCTGGAGGTGTACTACCTCTGCATGGTGCTGGGGTTCAAAGGAAAGTATCTGCTCGACAGTCCTGAGGTGCTGCGGCACCTGGTCGAGGAAACGAAAGCTGATATCGTCCGTGCAAAGGAACAGCCACTCTCTCCGCACGGCAAACCCCAGGAGAATCTGGGCGGTGTGGTCGCGCGAAACCTCCCGGCGTGGGTTCTGGCCGCGGGAGCAGGGGGCCTTGGCTTCCTCGTCTTTCTTATCATGTCATGGATGATTGGCGGGGCGGCCGATCGGGTGAGGGCGCTCATTGAGCAGGCGGGCTAGCTCCCCTGCCCGGTGCCGGCCCTTCCGTGGTGAAATCCAGACCCTGACCCTCTGCAGGGCGCATTCCGCCGCGGGGTGGAGAGGGATGTGATGACACAGTGTATAGAAACGTGAAAGGGATGCTGATCGAGGTGAAGACGATATGGGGCGCATAGCTGCAATCGTTAAATCCAGGCGTTTCATTTTCACCGCCTGCATGCTGTTCCTTCTCGCCCTGATCTGGCTGACCCTGGGCCTCTGGCTGGGGCTGGGGATGATGATCTGCCTGCTGGCAACATGCGGGCTGCTCATCCTGTTCAGCGTCTTCCTGCTCGTGGACCAGGCGAAGGCTGCGAAAAATGCCTCGAATCTGGAACGGTCGATCTTCGAGCAGAGCGAGGAACACAAGGCCGGCGTTCGTCCTGAGAAAAGGGAGGAGATCGAAAGCCTGCGCCAGCAGCTGTCTTCCTCGATCCAGAAACTCAAAAAGAGCAGGCTCGGACAGGGCCGTTCAGGCGCTTCGGCGCTCTATGCCCTGCCATGGTACATGATCATCGGACCCCCCGCCGCCGGGAAAACCACCGCGATCAGGAATTCGGGCCTGGAGTTTCCGTTCGGAACCGACCGTGAGATCCAGGGCGTCGGGGGCACACGAAACTGCGATTGGTGGTTCTCCAATTCCGCCATCATCCTGGACACCGCCGGCCGGTACATCACGGACGACGACGATCAGGAAGAGTGGGCGGCCTTCCTTGACATCCTCAGGAAAAACAGAAGCCGCCAGCCCATCAACGGGGTCCTTGTGTGCATCAGTATTGCGGACCTGCTGAATGCCGGCAGCGAGGAGATGGAATGGCATGCCCGGACAATCCGCAAAAGGATCGACGAGCTGACCCAGCGGCTGGGCCTCCGGTTTCCGGTCTACCTGGTGTTCACAAAGTGCGATCTGATCAACGGGTTCGTCCAGTTCTTCGAGGAGTTCAGCCGGGCGCAGCGCGAGCAGATCTGGGGATGCACCTTCGGTGGCGATCAGCTTGATGATCCCAACCCGGGAGCGCTCTTTGAGCGCGAGTACCAGACCCTGTATGAGGGACTCTTGAGCGCACGGTTTGTCAGGCTCTCCCCCGGGATCAAGAGGGAGGACCGCAGCCTCATCTTCGCCTTCCCCATGGAGTTTCTCTCGGCGAGGGAAAACCTCTCGTTCTTCGTCAAGAGGGTCTTTCAGCCCAACCCCTACCAGGAAAGCCCTGCCTTTCGCGGGTTCTACTTCACAAGCGGCACACAGGAAGGGGTCCCGATCGACAGGGTCATCCAGTCGATGGCCCAGGCCTTCGGTCTGGAGTCCCACGCGAGGCAGGAGGCGGAAATCCAGGCCAAGAGCTACTTCATCAAGGATCTCTTCACCGAGGTGATTATTCCCGATGAGCGGCTGGTCAGGCCGACATCCCGGGTTGCGAAAAGCAGGCGCCTCTTCACAGTCGGGACCGGGGCGGCAAGCGCCCTGGCGCTCGCCATCATTGTCCTGGGCATGTCGCAGGCGTACCTCCGCAGCAAGTCCGGGCTCGATTCGACCGCGAAGGACGTCGCGGTCTTTCGTACGGCGGCGGCAAACCCCGCCGATCTCATCCCGAGGCTCGACATCCTCCTCAACCGGATAGAGGTGCTGCAACATCCTCCCTTCTTTCTGTTCGGCATGGACAAGAGCCAGTCTCTCCTTGCACCCATGCGCAGGCTCTATTTCCGCCAGATCCGGCAGTTCATGCAGACAGGCCTTCTCCAACCGTTGCAGGAGAGGCTCACCCGGTCGGGAGGGGCCCGGAGCGAATCCTACGACGATCTGAAATCATACCTCCTCCTCACCGCAGAACTCCCAAGACTCAAGGAAGACGAGAAGAACCAGCAGTTCCTGAGTCAGCACCTGGCGAAGGTCGTCGAGGCGAAGGATGCGCCGCTGATGCGGCCCCACCTGGACTACTTCGCCAGGACATTCTCGGATGCCGTGGCCGACAGTCTTGCACAGCCTCTTGCCGCCGACATGCGGGTGATTGCCCAGGCACGCTCGGTTGCCGGAAAGCTCGACGTGCCGGGGATCTATGAAAACCTCAAGCGGAAGGTGGCCGAGATTCCGGCATATACCGCCTCCGCTCAGGTCTTCATCGGCGGCTCGCAGGTGCGGGGCACCTTCACAAGCGAAGGGTACAAAGCCCTGGACCAGCTCATTGAGAGCAGTGAATTCATGAACCTCGGCGACGAAGCGAAATGGGTGCTGGGGCTGGAAGCCAACCAGATGCAGGGAACGCTCCGGAACCCCTCCCAGATCGGCGATTCCCTGCGCGGGACGTACCTCCGGGAGTACGCGGCGGAGTGGTCCGGGTATCTCACCGGACTGAGGATTGCGCCCTTCGAAAACCTCTCCGACGCGGCGAACCGCATGAGACAGTACGCCGACGCCCGGAGTTCCCCTATCAAGCTGCTCCTGAAGGATGCCGTCGCGAACACCACATTCGAAAGTCCCCTCAAGAAGGGGCTGCAGGAAAAGACTGGAAAGCTCGGTGCGGCCATCCTCCCCTCAAACTACGTCGAGAGCGAGTTCGGCGACGTGCATCGGTTCGCACAGAGTGACCTCGACAACGGGAAGCCGGGCGAGATCGACGGGCTCCTGGCACAGCTTGGCAAGGTCAGCGATGAGCTCGAGCTCCTGAACTCGGCTCCCGCACAGGAGGCAAAAAACCACGCCGCAAATGCCTACGCCGGCAGCGGTCCGCTTGCCGACGCCCTGCGGGAAATCCGCCGATCCTCCAAGGACAAGGACGAGAGAATGCAGCGGATCCTCGGCAACCTCTTTGAGCAACCGATCCGCTCCTCGTGGAAAGTCGTCGTCGACCGGTCGGAGGAGTACCTGAACGACACATGGCGCCGCGACGTGCTTGAACCGTACCGCCAGCTTTCGGCATACTTTCCGTTCGACGCCACGGGGCAGGATGCTCCCCTGACGGAGGTGGCTGCAATCTTCGCGGACAACGGCAAGCTCCCGAAATTCATCGACGGCGAGCTGAAGCCCTTCGTTGACGAGGACCACGGCTGGGATCCAAGGCCGTGGGAAGGTGCGGACGGAATCGTCCTGTCGCCTGCCGCAAGGAACGCTCTGGCGCAGGCCAGGACCCTGAAGCAATCGCTCTTCCGCGGTCCCGATCCCGGCATGAAGGTCGACATCAGGCTGGAGCCCATCGTGCGCCCAGACGGATCCGGCTCCATCGACAAGGTCTGCGTGAAGGTCGGAGGGAAAGAGCAGTGCTGGAAGCTGGAGGATGGAAAGCCTCCGGAATTCGTTTTCGACTGGCCCGGCGACGGCGGATGCAGCATACGCCTTGTGAAGGAGTCAGGGAAGGTCCTGGGACTGTTCGGGTCCTCCGAAGACAAGGTCTTCGACGAGAAGTCGTTCGATGGGGGATGGGCCCTCTTCCGGCTCGTTGGAGCCTCCGCGAAGTCGACGGGGACAGGAAGAGCAGAGGTGCGGTGCATCTGGACCTTTAAGGAAGGCATCGTGGTCAGTTGCGTGATCAAGACCGACAAGGGGTTCAATAACCCCCTTGCGCGAAACATCGGCATCGATTTGCCGGAAAAGCTGAACTGAGGTCCGACCCCGCATGATCTTGCGGGTGGCGCGTCCACCAAGAGTACAGGTGCTGCATGTCCGTTGCAGGTTCTTCGGCATTATGTTTCGGGAAGCTGCCGTCCCATGCCGATTTCGTCCGCTTTAATGCCGGTGGCCCGGAACTCCATGCCCTGGACGAGTGGCTGCAGCGCGGCCTGTCCTTTGCGCGGACACGGACGGGCTGGGAACAAGATTTTGAACGGTCGCCTCAATACCGCTTTTTCTTTCATCCGGAAAACGCCGATCACTTCCTGACGGGAGTGCTTCAGGCAAGCCAGGACAAGAGCCACCGGCACTATCCGTTTCTGGTCGCCCTGTCCATGGATCGGAGATGTTTTCTGGACAGCCAGCTGTGGCTGGCGCCTTTCGTGCTCTCGGAGTTCTACGACCGGGCGCAGCAGCTTGTGCGTCGTGCGGAGGGGGGAATGGAGATGCGGGAGATCGCCGACCAGACACAGGCCTTGAACGGCCCTCTGCCGGACCAGGGCTCTGCGGAATCCCGGTATCGCGCCGACTATCTCGACGTCCTTCCGGCTGAGAGCTTTTGGCGGGAGCTGTTCGGGAGCTTCGGAGACTCTCGGAAGTACCTGGTGTTGAAGAATCTTGCCGATGTCCTCCTGCCATTCCGGGGCCGGACCTCCGCCCGGATAAATCTCGGGCTCAGGTTTCCCCTGGCGAATTCCGGGAGTCCCGTGGAATGCTCCGTCTGCTTCTGGCTAAACCTCTCATTCATCCTCCTGGGCTCGCTGCCCGGCCGCCCCTTTCTGTTCTGGAGTCTGCCCCGGGAGACGCTGCCCGGCTATCTGTTCCTCTTCTTCCGGCAACCATCGGCCCGGCACTTCTTGCAGCTCCTGAAACCGGAGGCCGACAACGAGACGATTTGCGCGGTGGACGAAGAAGGAAGGGAGAAGGCGGCGACGGCAAGCCAGTTGATCGTCCCCGGCTATCGGGTGCCCCTTGAAGCCGGAAAGGAGCCGCTGAGCCGTTTCCTGAGCAGTGTGATGAGCGCAACGACATGAGGCGAACAGGTCAGACCGCATGGTCGGATCTTGGTGCCAGACTTCGATGTACGTGGTAGTGTTCAGACCTTGGTGCTGGTCCGAGGTGTGAGACATGCTGAAGCAGTGGTGAACAGGGTGAAAAAGTATGGCGGACGAACAGCTCAATACTGATAGCCAGGCGCCTCTCGAACCCGCGGGGGCGACAGCGGGACCTGTAGGGATTTCGCTATCCCCCTTGCTCCTGGCTGTTCGCACTCCCATCCCGGGAACGAACCCGTGCGGCAGTGATGTCTCCTACGATGAAGACTACCTGGCGATCAAGGCGGAGATCGACAAGCTGGGCACGGTGAGCGGCCACGTCGACCAGGAACGCGCCTCGGAGCTGCGGCAAATGATGGACGCCACCCGGGAGACCGTGAGGAAAGCCGACCGCGCGGAAGCGGAGAAACAGCTCGAGCAGCGCGGGAGCGTGGTCCGATCGACGGGCGGACCCGATTACGAGCTCATCAGAGAGCGGGCGGCCAGAATCCTCTCCGGGAAATCGAAGGACATCCGTGTCGCGAGCTATCTCTGTTTCGCGCTCTGGCAGCGGCAGCAGTTTCCCGGACTGGCAGAGGGACTGTCCGTCATCGACATCCTCGTGAGCCAGTTCTGGGACGGGCTCTTTCCCCCGAAAAGCCGTCCCAGCGCGAGGAAGACCGCTATCGATTTCCTCACCTCGAAGCTCGGCGAAAACGTTGAGTATGCGGCTGTGAAGGCGGATGACCGCCAGCCTCTCGAGCGTGCCAAGGGGGTCCTGGCCGCCTTGCAGATCCAATTCGCCGGAAAGATGACCGCAGATCCCCCGTCCCTCCTCGGGCTCGTGCAGGCAGTAGAGAAGTGCTTGGGAAGGATTCCCCGGCCCGCGCAGGTGGCCAACGCCACCGCGGCGGCGGTGAATCCGGAGGCCCCGGGCACGACTCCTGCGTCGCCTTCGCCGGTCGCGACGGAGGCGACACTCCGAACGGCACAGGACGCCTTCGACCTGATCAAGAAGGGGGTGAAGTTTCTCCGGGAACAGAATCGCCGTAACCCGTCGCCGTACAGGCTTCTCAGGAGCATCCGCTGGGACCCGCTTGCCGCGGAGCCGCCCAATGAAAACGGCAGGACAAAGATCGAGCCGCCGCCCGCGCAACGGCGCAACTTCCTCTCAGCCCTCGCCGATGCGGCAGAATGGAACAAGCTTCTCGACGAATGTGAGGCGAGCCTCGGGGAGCCGGGCTACCATCTCTGGCTGGACATGCAGAGGCTGACGGTCATGGCCCTCGATGGATTGGGGACGGATTTCCTGGTGGTTCGCTTCTCGGTGTTGACCGAAATGGCCGTGCTGGTCAAACGCCTTCCGAGACTTGCCACGCTCACGTTCGTCGACGGCACACCCCTTGCGAACCCCGCCACTTCCGATTGGATCGCGGAATCGGTGTCTCCTCTCATGCAGGCTCCGGGTTCGGGCGATGCCACCCCCAGACGGCGATTCGCCGACGACGAGCTCGAGAACCAGTTCGCGGAGGCAAAGAAGATGCTGGATACAGGAGACCTTGCCGGGGCTCTGGCCCATCTCCAGGACGGCGCCCGCGCCGACAACTCCCGCAAGTCGACCTTCCGGCGACGGCTTGCCTCGGCGGCTCTCTGCCTGCGCGGCAGCCAGCCCGCCATCGCGCGTCCTCTGCTCGAAGAGCTGGAGGAGGAGATCAAGAGGCATTCTCTCGACGAGTGGGAGCCGGCTCTCGCGCTCGACGTGTGGACACATCTGCACAAGTGCTATGGATTGTTGACGGCCGGACCTTCCACACCGGGCAAGCAGGCCGTGCAGCAGCAGGCCGACCGGGTCTTTGAGAGGATCTGCCGCCTTGACATCGGCTATGCCCTTGAAAGCACTGGGGCGAAGACTGTGCGCAAGGGGGCTCCTCCGTCCGGAATCCCACAGAGCGGGACCGGTCAGGCCGGCCCCGCGCCCCCCGGCGAAAAGCCTCCGGCCGGCAACGGAACGAACAAAGAACCAACTGAGCATCCATCATCATAAGGAGAACTGCCATGGCAGAGAGTTTCCAAAAAGAGAAACCGCCCGCAAGGATCAACCTCTTCCTGGAGGTCCTGAAGGGCGACGCGAAGAAAAAAATGGAATTGCCGCTGCGGCTCCTTGCCCTCGGCGATTACAGCCAATCGGGCTCCAGCGTCCCGCTGTCCGAGCGGGAGAAAATCAACATCAATAAGGACAATTTTTCCCAGGTCATGAAATCGATGGATCTCGGCCTCGAGCTTGCCGTGCCGGACCGCCTAAAGGGGGGGGACGCGGAGACCAAGGTCAAGATCAAGTTCGACGATTTGAAATCGTTTGAGCCGGAGGAGGTGGCGAGGCAGGTGCCCCAGCTTGCCAAACTGCTCTCAACACGCTCGCTGCTTCAGGACCTGCGCAATCGCGCGATCAGCACGAATGAATTCCGCAAAGAGCTGGAGCGCATTGTGAAGGACAAGCATGCGCTGGCTGAGCTCCGTGGCGAACTGGACAAGCTCGTACCGCCGAGCCGGCCGGAGTAGCGTCTGCGGGAACCGCCAGACGCCGTCTGGACCATCAAGAAGGAGACAAGCAATGCCCGAACAGAAAGAAGCGGCGGCCCCTCAGGCTGCCACGCAGACGACCGAATCGAAAGAGGGCAGACTGAGCATCCTGCTGGACAAGGTCAATGTTACGCTGCCGACCTCCACGGTCGCCATTGACCATATCGCCGACACAGACAAAGGAGCCGTGGTCACGGCGGCCCTGCGGGTGTTCGTCGACGCGATCAGCGAGCTGCAGGCTCCCCTCGAGAAGATTGACAAGAACCTCCTCGACGGCCTGATCGCGAAGCTGGATTCCAAGCTGAGCGAACAGCTCGACGAGATCATGCACGCGCGGCAATTCCAGGCGCTGGAGGCCGCCTGGCGCGGCCTGAAGTTCCTCGTCGACCGGACGGACTTCCGGAGAAATGTCAGGATCGAGATGATCGACGTCTCGAAGGACGCACTGCGGGAGTCGTTTGAAGACGCCCCGGAGCTGATCCAGTCGGCCCTCTACAAGCAGGTCTACAGCGGGGCCTACGATCAGCCGGGCGCTGACCCCTACGGCGCGATGATTTCCAACTACGAGTTCGAAAACACGGCCCAGGACATCTCCCTGCTCCAGGAGGCGGCCAAGGTGGCCTCGTCGGCGCATTGCCCGTTCATCGGCTCCGTCGGCCCGCGCTTCTTCGGCAAGAACTCCATGGAGGAATGGAAGAAGATTCCGGACCTGAAGGCATGGATGGAGACCGCCGAATACACCAAGTGGCGATCGTTCCGGGAATCCGAGGACTCACGCTACATCGGGCTCACGTTCCCGCGCTTCATGGTCCGGCTCCCGTATGGGCCGGACACGATCCCGGTGAAAGGGTTCAATTACACCGAGAACGTGAAGGGACCCGATCACGAAAAATACCTCTGGGGAAACGCCAGTTTCTCCTTTGCCACCAATATGGTCCGCTCGTTTGTCAACGATGGATGGTGCGTTCAGATCCGCGGCCCGCAGGCCGGCGGAACCGTTGACAACCTTCCGGTCCATCTCTACGACGTGGGGAAGGGGAAGCAGATGAAGATCCCTACCGAAGTCCCCATCGACGAGACGGCGGAGTTCACCGCGGCGAACCTGGGCTTCATCCCCTTTAGCCACTACCAGGGGCGCGACTATGCCTGCTTCTTCTCGGCCAACTCGGCGCAGAAGCCGGCGGAATATGACCTGAAGGAGGCCACCGCCAACAGCCGGATCAACGCCCGGCTCCCGTACATCTTCCTGGCATCGCGCATCGCCCACTATCTCAAGGTGCTCCAGCGGGAAAATATCGGCGCGACCAAGGACCGGACGAAGATCGAGAAGGAGCTTAACACGTGGGTCAAGAGCCTGATCATCGGGATCAAAGACCCCTCGGAGGCGCAGATCGCCAAGTATCCGCTGCGGGACGCCCAGGTCAAAGTGTATGACATCGAGGAAAACCCGGGCTTCTACCGCGTGGAGATGATGATCATGCCGCACTTCCAGATAGAGGGGATGGATATCAGCCTGTCCCTGGTCGGCAAGATGCCAAAAGGAAAGTAGCAGAGGACCACATCCCGCTGGATTCCTTCCCGCGGGGACAGAAACCATCTTCCAGAAAGGAGCATCAGTATGCCCACTCCATCATACGTCTGGCTCAAGGACGACAAGGCGGGAGACATCAAGGGTTCCGTCCAGATCCATGGGCGCGAGGGAAGCTGCGAGGTCATGGAGTTCCACCACGACCTTCACATCCCGACGGATCCGCACACGGGAAAACTGACCGGCGTTCGCATGCACAGCCCTGTCGTGATTATCAAGGCCTATGATTCCGCCTCCCCGTATCTCTACAAGGCGTGTTGCGAGGGCCAGACCCTGAAGGAAGTGACCATCAAGTGGTACGCCATCGATGACACAGGCACGGAAAAGGAGTACTTCATCCACAAGCTCGAAGGCGTGAAGGTCGCCGCCATGAAGGCCCAGATGCCGAATACGAAGGACCCGACGAAGGAACGGTACGTCCATCTGGAAGAGGTGTCTCTGGTCTACGGCAAGATCACCTGGACGTTCGTCGACGGAAACGTCGAATATGTGGACGAGTGGACGGCGCAGAAGTAACCCACCCGGTGAACGGGAGGCCGCTTGCGAGAACGCAATGCCGGATGAATGGAGGGGATCCCGGTATACCGGGATTCCACCCCTTCACCCGGAGACACCGTGCCCGGGAGGGCGCCGGAGAACGTGGAATGGATGCTGGGCTCATCGATCTCCTGCTCGGTCATTTTCTTGACGGGCAAGCTGTGGCCGACGGAGATCCCGCGCGGAACAGGCTTTCGAGCATCGTCGATAACCTGAGCCGCCTCTTCAACACCAGGCGCGGATCCATCGCCCATCTTCCGGACTTCGGTCTCCCGGATATTTCACAGGTCTACCGCGACCTGCCCTACTCCATCGAGGGCCTCCGCGGGGCGATCAGGAGCGTGGTTGAAAAGTACGAGCCCCGCCTCCACCGCGTCCGTGTCGAGAAGCTGGAAAAAGACAAGGACGAGGAGCACGACATGCGGGTGTCCTTCATCGTGATGGGGGAGCTCGAAAAGGGCCAGCGGGTGCAATTCCAGACCACATTCACTTCAAACGACCTGGCGGAAGTGCGCCCGTGGCGCAAACCGTCCTGAGCGCCGAGCCGCCATGATCAGACACTACTACGAAGACGAGCTTCGATACCTGTACCGGGCGGGGAAGGAATTCGCCAGAACGCATCCCGGCATCGCACGCTATCTGCAGATCGACAGCGAGAGCAAGGAGGACCGCGACCCCTACGTCGAGCGCCTGTTCGAGGGGTTTGCCTTTCTGACCGGTCGGATACGCGAGCGCCTGGACGACGAGCTGCCGGAGCTCACCGAATCGCTCTGCGCCCTCCTGTGGCCTCATCTCCTGAAGCCCGTCCCCTCGCTTTCTATTGTGGAGTTCAAGCCGCGTCCGGGCCTGGTGCAGCAAACCACCACGTTCCCGGCCGGCACAGAGGTGCAATCGATTCCGGTGGGCGACGAAGCCGCCGTCTGCCGATTCCGCACGACCCACGATGTGCGGCTCCAGCCGATGAGGATCGCGGAGGCGTCGCTCGGCTGGGCCGCCGACGGCACGACCGCGGTGACGCTCCGTTGCGTCCTTGAAAAAGGGATCGAGTACCAGAAACTCCGGCTGACCCCCCTCCGTCTCTACTTCCACGCGGAGGAGTCCATTGCGTCGATCATGCATCTGTTTTTCACGCGGCATGTTTCCGGAGTGGTCTTCTCGTCGGGCGGCGTACGGTGCGAAGTCACGGGGCCGCAGGCTGTCCGTCCGGCGGGGCTCGGAGCCGGCGAGGAGTTGCTTCCGTATTCCGGCTACTCCTCCAGGGGCCTGCGGCTGCTCCATGAGTATCTCAGCTTCCGCAGGAAATTCTGGTTTGTCGATCTGTACGGGCTCGACCGGTTCTCTCCCCCTCCGAAGACCTCGGAATTCCTGGTCCGGTGCGCCTTCGACAGGCCGTTCCCTGAAGAAAAGAAGTTCTCGGTGGACAATATTCGCCTTCACTGCGCGCCGATCGTAAACCTGTTCCGCACCGATGCCGAGCCCGTCCGCGTCGACTACCTGAGCGCGGAGTACCGCGTCACACCCGACATCAACCGCCCCGGGAGCCACGAGGTCTATTCCGTCGATGAGGTCGTGGGCACGGAAGAAGGGACCGGGAAACAACACCGGTATTCCCCTCTGTTTACGTTTCAAGGCCGCGAGCCCGGCCTCGTCGAGAACCGCACCTTCACAACGTCGACACGGATGGGACCGTCGGATCGGTATCAGACATTCATTGTTCTCGGGGGCTTCTCCAGTCAGAACGACGCGTTGCCAGTCGAGACCCTGTCGCTGGAAATCACCGCAACAAATGGGAGCCTTCCGCGCGAGAAGCTGCAGGAGAGGACCATCACCCGGCAGGCGCCGGACTTCCCGAATGTTGCGTCGTTCGAGAACCTGACCCAGCCCACCCTCGATCTCCATCCGAAGGGGTTCGATTCGCTCCGCTCGGCGCCGCGCGAGGACAATTTCCTGTGGAAGATGGTCTCCCACTTGTCGCTCAACTTCATGTCCATCGCTACGCCCGAGGCGCTGCGCGGGGTGCTGGAGCTGTACGACTGGACTGGAACGGAACAGAACCGCCGCCGCATTGCGGGGCTGCGAAACGTCTCGTGGAAGCCGAAGGAACAGATCTACCGGAGCGCGGTCATCCGAGGCGCCGAGGTCACCCTGGAGATCCAGGACGGGCACTTCGCCGATGAAGGGGACCTCTGCCTGTTCGGTCTCGTGCTGAGCGAGTTCCTTTCGGCATATGCGTCCATCAATGCATTCGTGCACCTGGTCATCGTCACCAAGCCCTCGGAGCAGCAGTACCGGTGGCAGCCGCTGAAAGGCGGGTTGCCCCCCGTGTGACAGGGGCCGTGCTCAAGATTCTCGTCAGGTCAACGGTCTTCCATGGCATCATCTGAATCCAGGGTTCCCTCAGGGGTCATTGCCCGGCTCTTTCGCGAAGGGTATATGTTCGACTTTTTCCAGACGGTGCGCCTTCTGGAGTCATACTTCGCCGAAGGAAAAAGCCCGGGCGAGAGCTCCGATGTGGAGGAGGAACGGATCCGCTTCCGGCCTCACCACGGGCTTGTCTTCCCCGCGACGGATGTTCGGAGTGTGGAGCTTCTCGAGGGTACGCCGGCCCGTGCGCGGGTGACGGCGACCTTCATGGGATTGTACGGCGTCGATTCACCCCTGCCGGTCTATTTCTACAATGCCATTGCGACGGAATCGGAGGAGTCGAGGCCGTTGCGCGATTTTCTCGACATCTTCAACCACAGGCTCTATGCGCTCTTCTATAGAAGCTGGAAGAAATACCGGCTGGCACTCCACTCCGGGACCCCGTCGCTCCAGAAGACCCTTGAGGAGCGGGCGCTCTCGATGGCCGGGCTGGGGACCAGGGATACTGTCGAAGGGGCCCCGATGCCGCCGATCAGGCTTGCAGCCTTTGCCGGTTCCCTCTCCCCAAGAGTGCGGAACTCCGACGGCCTCCGGAACCTTGTGACCGAGCTGCTTGACGGCGTGCAGGTGTCGGTCGTGGAAAACGTCCTCCGATGGGTGGCGATTCCGGAACGAAGCCGGCTGGGACGGCAAGGCAGACTGACGGCGGTGCTTGCCTCGTCGGCGTGCCTCGGTGAACGGGTGAGCGACGCCTCGGGTAAGTTCCGGCTGGCATTGGGTCCGCTCACCCTGACACAGTACCTTGCGCTTCTTCCGGGAGGCCCGGCCGCCGCGGTGCTTCAATACCTGGTGCGGCTTTACGTTCGCGACTACCTCGACTACGACGCCGAATTGAAACTGAGGACGGCGGAAATCCCGACGCTCCGCCTTTCGGACACGGACTTGAGACTCGGACTCACCACATGGGTGGGGAAACCAGGGACGACGACCACCTCGCGTGTTGTCGCCTACAACTAAACGACCGGGAAACCTATGATCACCAAAGACCTCAAGAGGCTGTTGGAGAAGCTCGACGACCACACGACCCGCGGACTCGAAGCCGCGGCGGGCTTCTGCATCGGGCGCGGGCACTATGAGGTGTCCATCGAACACCTCTTCCTCAAGCTCCTGGAAGACGGATCGGGCGACCTGCCGAGGATCTTCAACCACTTCAACAGCGATTCCCGGGACTTCTGGGACGCCATGCTGCAGCGCCTGGAAGGCTTTCGCTCCGGCAACACCGGGCGCCCGACGATGTCCCCCGTGCTCCTCGGCCTGATCGAATCGGCCTGGATCACCGGATCGATTCACCATAGCCTTTCGGAGATCCGCTCCGGCAACTTGATGGAGGCCCTGCTGGACAGCGAGGGCCTGCGTGCCGCATATGCCGAGGCGCTCTCATCCCTCCGGGGCGACGAGCTGAGGGACCGGTTCTTCGAGATCGTTGCAGGTTCGGCGGAAGACACCCCGGCGAAACTCTCGGTGGCGCGCCAGGAAGCGGAGAAGGCAAAGGGAGGGGAGACGGCGCTGGACCTCTATACGACGGACCTGACCGGCAACGCCAGGGCCGGGTCGGTCGACCCCGTCTTCGGGCGCGACAAGGAGATCCGGCAGATGATCGACATCCTGAGCCGCCGCCGCAAGAACAATCCAATTCTCGTCGGCGAAGCCGGCGTGGGAAAAACGGCCGTGGTGGAAGGGCTCGCACTCCGCATCACGCAGGGGGATGTCCCGTCAAGCATTGCGGAGGTCGAGATCCGGGGGCTGGACCTGGGACTGCTGCAGGCGGGGGCGGGAGTGAAGGGGGAGTTCGAGAAAAGGCTCAAGTCGGTCATCACGGAGGTCAGGTCCGCCGCCAGGCCCACCATCCTCTTCATCGACGAGGCCCATACGCTCATCGGGGCCGGGGGCGCCGCCGGCACGAGCGATGCCGCCAACCTGCTGAAACCTGCGCTTGCGCGCGGGGAGCTGCGCACCATCGCGGCAACGACCTGGTCCGAGTACAAGAAGTACTTCGAGAAGGACGCCGCCCTCGAACGCCGGTTCCAGATGGTGAAGGTGGATGAGCCCTCGGTCGAGGTGGCAACCAGCATGATCCGCGGCATTAAGGCCAAATACGAGAAGCACCACGCCATCCAGATTTCCGACGAGGCGGTAAGCACCGCCGTGAAACTCGCCGAACGGTTCATCGCGGGACGGCAGTTGCCTGACAAGGCCGTCGACCTGATCGACACTTCGGCCGCCCGCGTCAGGATGGGGCAGAGTGCGAAGCCGGCGGCGCTGGACGATCTGGAACGGCGGCTGCAGAACCTGGACATCAAGATCGCCGCCCTGAAGCGGGACCTGGACACGGCGGTCCTTTCCGACGGGAGCGTGCTGGAGACCCTGGCCCTTGAGCGTGCGGAAACCGAGGAGCGAAGGAAAGCGATAGAGGAGCGGTGGAAGAAAGAAGATGACAAGGTCAGGAAGATCAATGCGCTGCGGGCACGGCTGTACGGTGTGGCCGGGGGCAACGGCCAGGCCGGTGGGGCGTCCGGAGTGAAGGCCGGTGAAACCACGCCCGACCCCCGGCACACGAAGACGGGGACGGGGGAAGGGGAGAAGAGGAAAGCCGCAGGGGACGTGAAGACGGAGACCGCTGATACCGGTGCGGATGTGCAGGAGATGAAGAGGGAGATCGCCCGGCTCATGGATGAGCTGGCCGCGATCCAGGGGGATGAGCCGCTCGTCCACGCAGACGTCGACGGCAGCATCGCGGCCGAAGTCGTTGCCGATTGGACCGGCATACCTGTCGGCGCCATGATGAAGGATGAAGCGCAGGTGCTGCTCGGGTTTGAAGAGAAGCTGCGGGGCCGGATTCTCGGACAGGAAGAGGCGGTCGCCGACATCGCCGATACGGTCCGGACAGCCAAGGCGGGGATGAGAAACCCCGAAGCGCCGATCGGGGTCTTCCTCTTCGTCGGCCCGAGCGGGGTCGGCAAGACGGAGTGCGCGCGGTGCGTCGCCGACCTCCTCTTCGGCGGCGAGCGGTTCGTCATCACCATCAACATGTCGGAATACCAGGAGGCGCACACCGTGTCGCAGCTGAAGGGCTCACCGCCTGGCTATGTCGGTTACGGAGAAGGAGGGGTGCTCACGGAAGCGGTGCGCCAGCGCCCCTATTCCGTGGTCCTGCTGGATGAGGTGGAGAAAGCCCATCGTGATGTCATGAACCTCTTCTACCAGGTGTTCGACAAGGGGTTCATGCGCGACGGTGAGGGGCGGGAGATCGACTTCAAGAACACCGTGATCATGATGACCTCAAACCTCGGGTCGGATATCCTGATGCAGGTGTGCACGGAAGACGAGCGCCCCACCCCCGATCAGCTCAGGGAAGCGCTCCATGGCCAGCTCGTGAATCACTTCCAGGCGGCGCTGCTCGCACGGATGAAGGTCATCCCCTTCTATCCCCTGAGGAAAGACACCATGAAGGGGATCGTGAAGCTGAAGCTCGCTCAGATCGGGAAACGTCTCAACGACGCGCACGCCATGGCGTTCGAGTATGATCCCCTGGTTGTGGACAGGGTGGCCGAACGTTGCACGGAGATCGACACGGGCGCGCGCAATATCGATTCGATCATCGACCGGACACTCCTCCCCGAAGTCTCCAAGGCAATGATCATAAAGATGGCCGAGGAAAACATCCCCGCAAAGCTGACGCTGGGGATGGACGAAAAAGGGAGCTTCACCTACACATTCGCGTGAGCCATGCACAAGAGCTGGAGATTGCAGGGGCCGTCCGAGACATGCGTGATCGCGCCGCGGTCGCATCTGGTCCAGGAGGAACAGGATCTCTATCTCTCGGCGCAGCTCGACCGCTGGCTTGCTGACCCGTTGTCGCTCAAGACCCTTCTCGACATGTACGAGAGCCTCCGGAGCCANNGGAATTGCTGGATGCGTTCCGGCGGGGCGAGCTTGTGCTCCTGCGCATCCCGCACGTGGGCGTCTTTCCGACCATCACCATGCCGGCCGTCGCCGGCGTGGGACCGGCCCGTGAAGAGCCGCCGCCCGAGCGGGCGCGGCAAACGGATGCCGGCAAGACATGGGCGGAGATCGAGCTGGTGGACCAGGACGGCGACCCTGTTCCGAATGTCCGGTATCTGCTGGAGCTCGCGGATGGCACCCGCAGGCCAGGCACGCTCGACGTCAACGGCCGCGCGCACATCAAAGACCTCGATCCGGGTACGTACAAGGTCTCATTCCCCGACTTTGACGGCACGGAATGGGATGCCGCTAAGTGAACGGGTGGTAAACCGTGGGCGCGGCACGCGGGGGGGTGAAGGGCGAGCGGGCCAACGAGATCCCTTCCCTCCGTCCCGTCTTGGAGGGACGGGAACGGGACGCAAGGTATATTTACGGGCCGGGCGGAGGGCGCGGAAAGCCGGATGAGGTTTTGTCCGTCAGGGCCCCGGCACACCGCGAGGGTCGAAAGAGCAACGGATCGCCGAGAAAGGCAACCGATGGGATCATTGCACACTGTGGAGCAGGGTGAGTTTCTGGCGCTGATAGCGAAGCAGAATGGCTTCGGCAGCTTTCTCACGATCTGGAACCATGAGGGCAACGCGGATCTGAAGGCCCTGAGGGAGAATCCCAATATCCTCCTCCCCGGCGATCAGGTGTTCATTCCAGACAAACAGGCGAAGCAGGTCGAGATTAAGGGAGGGCAGTCGACGAAATTTCAGGTGCAGCAGGACAAGCTGCTCCTTCGGCTCGTGCTGGACGAACAGTTCGGCACGCCGCTCGCTCAAACGGAGTGCGAGGTCAGCGTCGACGGCGTGACAAGGAAGAAAACCACAGACGACAATGCGGTACTCGAGTTCGTCGTGGCTGCCGCGGCCCAGGATATCGAGGTTACCGTCAAGGAAAAGGGAAACCCGCTTGAAGGTGTTGTCATCCCCGTCAAGATCGGACATCTCGATCCTGTGGATGTGCCGACCGGTCAGTCGGCCCGGCTTAACAACCTGGGCTACTTTGCGGGCCCGATCGACACGGTCGACGAGAAGCTGCTTGCATCGGCTGTCGAGGAGTTCCAGTGCGACCATGGGCTGACCGTGGACGGAAAATGCGGGTCCCTCACACAGGCGAAACTCAAGAAAGTGCACGGATGCTAGGGACCGGGAGCACTTCAGGGGGCTCCGGGCGGGCTCTTCGACCGCCTCGCCTGCACCATGGTATCCTCATCGACCGGGCTGCCTCCGGACCCGGCAGGACCACCGAAGCGTGAGAAGAAGAGCATGGCCAATTTCAACTGGACAATAAGCCCCGGCATCAGCAGGCCGGCGAAGGACAAGAGCCTCGCCGACCCTCTGATCATCAGCATCGACGGGATTCCCGAGGCGACTGATGTGCTCCTGCGCATGATTGAGACCGACATCTGGAGCCTCCCCGGAGGACGCGTGGTGCGTGAAGGCAAAGGATCCTTCGAAGTCTTTGCCTCGTTCACAGGTGAGATCACGAAGGGCAAGTTCAAGGTGGCGAAGTTCACAGCCCTCCGGGATTCCAAGACGGCGCTCAAAATCAAGCTCAAGATCGACGGCGACGACCGGATCTTCGAGTGTCCCATCCACGACGAGACGGACGAGGAAGAAGGGGGATACCTCGAGATCTCCCTGAACGCGAACTTCGTGGTGAACGGTAAGGGGCTCGCCTATCCGCAGCAGGGCCGGGTGCCTCAGCCGCCGGTCGTTGTGCGCAGCATCCCCGTAAAACGGCCCGTGCTTGTCTTCATAACGGATGTGGACCGGAACAGGGCCAATGAGTTCTTCCGGGCCGCCAGGGATTTCTTCCGCAATTTCTCCGATGAGATAAGGGACAATAACCGCCCGTTTCCGGTCGGCGACATCATGGAGAATCTGCGGAATTCGACCGGCCTTCAGGGAGAGATCAACATTGTGGCCCATGCCATGAATGGCAAGCTGGGACTTCGTGAAGAGTCCAACACCGAACCCGGCCTCACCGCAGACGATCTTAAGAGAATGAACAAGGCGCCCCGCCATCCGTTTCTCGAGAATCTTTCCTCGACGATCGTGGACAAAGACACGCTGCTGGTCATCCGGGGGTGCGAAGCCGGCAACGACCAGGATCTCCTCGACCAGCTCGCCATCCTCTTTGCCGGGGAAGTCGGCAAGATCACCGTGCTGGCACCGAAGTTCATTCAGGTCTACGAGCAGGCGAAGGAATTCTTCGACGAATCCTTTGAGTTCTTTATCAAGGATCCAGGAGGGAAACGACCCCTTCCGACACTGGACGAATGCAGGGCTGAGATCAAGAAAACTCCCGCAAACGCAGGGAAGGACCTGAGCCGGATCCGGATTGAGAAACATGCCCGGGAGCAGGACCCACGCCCGTTCAACCTGGCGGCGCTCAACAGGAAGGACTTCAAGAATCCCAAGGGGGACAAAGACTTTGAGAAATTCGCGCGCGAGAACGACGACAACTTTCCCGCTGAGAGCGAGAACTTCGCCTGGCACGCGTTCGAGATCACGAAGGCGAAGGATGGCACCGTGCTGAAATTCAAGCTGATCGGCACGAGACTCTTCGTCGATTGCCGCCAGCGCCTGGCGGAAAAAAAGACCGGGCCCGACGGGAAAACGAAGTTTGTCCCCATCATCCCGGACATCAACAATTTCGATCACTACGGCCGTTCGCCTGCCCAGAGCCAGAGCGACCGCTGACGGGGGCTTCATGTCCGACACCGATACCGACCTGCTTCATGACATTACCAACGGCGGCGTTGCCGGCTCCCACCCGGAGGACGAGCCTATTCCGGTGCTTGCGGCTCCCGCGGTCAAGGATGAGTTCAACACCGTCAGAGCGTTCCTGACCCCCACGGGATGCTTTCGCGCGGAAGACATCCTGTTTGAATTCGGCTCTTCGGTCGTCCGCCCCGACGCGCGCAAGGAGCTCCCCGGCCTCTTCCAGTTGATGGACGACAATTCGATCACCGATCTGGAGACCAATGAAAAGCGCCCCCCCATCCTCTCCATCTTCGGACACGCCGATCCGACCGGGGACGACGAGTACAACAAGGCGCTGAGCGGCCGCCGGGCCTCGGCGATCTACGGCATGCTGACACGCAGAGACGAGATCTGGGAGAGCATTTTCCAGAACAAAGGAGGGTTCGCCCCGGTGGCTGCAAAGGACCGGTGGGGGGCCGGCGCCCTGAGAACGATGCGCGGTGCTCTCGGCCTGGATCCGCCGGACGGCGATGGAAACGTCCAGGAGGAGTCGGACCCTGCCAGCCGCAAGGCCCTCTTCCTCGCCTACATGGATTTCTGCTGCGTCGATCCCCAGGGCACACCTTTCAAGGTCGACCCTGTGGCCGGATTCCTTGCCCGCAACGGGTCGAAAGACGGGGTCGGCGACGTGCAGGGGTGCGGCGAATTCAACCCGGTGCTCCTTTTCTCGAAGAGCGAGAAGGCCAGGCTCGACAGGGAGGAGAACAAACAGGAGCGGGACCAGAAGAACCAGCCGAACCGGCGTGTCATGGTCCTTCTGTTTCGACCCGGAGCGGAGATCGATAACGCCAAATGGCCCTGTCCCGCGGTGAAGCAGGGGACCAAAAAGTGCAGGGCCCGGTTCTTTTCGGATGGCGACCGGCGGAGGAGCAACGGCGAGGAGGAGCGGCGGTTTGAAAAGACAAAGGACACGTTCGCGTGCCGCTTCTACGACCGTCTCGCCTTCCGCTCCCCCTGCGAGCAGCTCGACCGGGCCGGACTGAGCCACATCTCGCTGCTCCTGCATAGCAATTCAGGCTCCATCCCTGTTGCCGGCACGAAGTACAGCATCCGCATCAACGACAAGCGCCTCCTCCAGGGGACCACCGATGATGAGGGGCTTGTCTCTCATCCCCTGATCCCTCCTGGCGACTATCCGCTCGAGCTCGAAGGTCTGGACGGGGCCCTGATCGTACCCACATTGCCGCTCCACCTGGTGCGCCGCGTGACCCGCGTCCCGGGGTTCTTCCTCGAGAAGGTCCACTTTGCGGAGATCCGGGTCGTGGACGGGAAAGGGGCTCCCGTCGCGGGCGCACGGGTCAGCCTGATCAAACCCGACGGCTCCAAGGACCCGAGAACCTCCGACAGCAACGGAATCGCCCGCTGGGAGGGGCTCTCTCCGGAGGATGTGAGAGTGGTCTTCGATGATCCAGACCTCTTTCCCGATGAGGAGCCGGATGGTGGCGACGCGGCTACTGAGAAGCAAACCCAGAGCGGCGCACAAGCCGGACAGAAGGAATCCCAGGCCGATCGGGACGTTGAGATCGAGGAGCAGTACGTGGACACCCAGGGGCTGAAGGATCCGCCCGACCCTGGAGACACGTGAGGCAACCGTGAGGGCCCGCACCGCCGGGCGGAGAGAGACGACTGGGCCGCGCCACAAGGAAGGGTGAACCGTCGTGCCGAAACAACATCGAGTCAAACAGGGGGATTCGCTCTACACCATCGCCAAGGAGGAGGGCTTCCTGAACTGGCGCAGCATCTACGACGCGCCGGAAAACGAGTCCCTTCGCGTGCTCCGGCCGAACCCGCAGGTCCTTCTGCCCGGCGATGTCGTCGTGATCCCCGATGTGGAGCTCCCCGGGACCCCCCTGTCGCTCGACAAACGGACCATCATGGCCAGGCGAAAACGCGGCGTGCAGCCTCTTCGCATCGTGCTGCGCCGTGAGGATGGCGCTCCCCTCGCCGGCCAGGAATATCAGTTGACGTTCGACGGGGGGAATGTGCGCGGCAAGACCGATGCGAAAGGACTCCTTCGCGAAGAGATCCCGGTCGGGGTCATCAATGTTCAGCTTAAGGCCGGCATCCATTCGCGCACGCTGGTGGTCGGGTTTCTTGATCCGCTGGATGACACTCCGGGCCAGGAGATCACCGGAGTGCAGGAACGATTGAGGAATCTCGGGTACTACAACGGGCCGATTGACGGGGCAACGAACGGTGATCTTGCCCAGGGCCTCACCCAGTTCCAGAGCGATCAGCGTCTGCCCGAGACGGGTGAAGCGGATCAAGAAACTCAGGAAAAACTTCTGGAAGTCCATGGGAGCTGAGGACTGAGATGGCCGATCCTGTGACTGCTGCGGGTCAAAACCCCGTCCCCGCGGGGGTGCAGCCTGCAACGCTGCAGACCCCGGTCCCCGTCAAGAACTTCGCCTTCCTCAGGCATTTCTGGAGGCCCGGGCCGGCTGCGATCGAGGCTGAGCTTCGGCCCCAGTTCGCGAACCCCGGCTTCCTGACGCCAACCGGCGTCCAGGTCTCCAGAGGATCCTCTCCTCAGAAAGGCCTGCAGGACTTCGTCGACGATATGCTGACCGCTCATCAGAGGCTGACCAAGAAACCGAAAATCGAGGAACTCCGTTTTGCCCTGGTCGACCTGACCGGAAGCAAGCTGTTCAATCCCGATTACGCCGAACACAATTCGACGACCCAGGGAGGCGTAGGCAGCACGTCCAAAGTCGGGGTCATGTTCGCCGCGTTTCAGCTCCACTTCGATCTGAACGCGTTCGCCAAGAAAAACCCAGGACTGTCGACCGAAGCGGACCTCTTCAGCGCCATCCGTGCGGAGTGGGGGAAGACGCAGGTTCTCTCCGGCAATCCTGTGGTGAAGCAGCTCCACCCTGGGGATGCCCAGGTCCCGAAGATGGAGCTGCAGGACCGGCTGGTCAAGATCGAGCCGAGGTTTCATAAGTCGTTGACATTTCCACTCCCGCTCCATCCGAAAATCGGCGCGCCGAAGCTGGAGAATATGTTTACCGCCAGCCCCGGCGCCTCTGGTGCGCTGGAGGTCAAGTTCCAGGGGAGCCTGAGCGGCACCGACGCGGCGCAGACGTTCATCAATACAAACCCTGAAAACTATGGGAAGGTGCGGGAGCTCTCGTTCGGGGAGCGGATGTTCATCATGATTGATGATTCCGATAACGCCGCATCGCGAAGCTGCGTCGAAGATGTGGGATATCTCTATATCAATTCCGCGCTCTGGCAGAGCGATCTCTACAGCCCTCACCGGAACGGGGGAGTGTGGATCGGCTCCGCTTACCAGGACAAGAGCCTGCGCTGGATCGAAACGCCGGTACCCGACAGAAAGCAGAATGCCGGCGATTCCTTCACGGCCGCCACCCCTGCCGCGATCGCGGCAATCCTCACGCTCATCCAGCAGAACCGGATGATCAGCCAGGATATCAGCGAGCAGATGAGAAAGTTGCTGAGCAAGCGCAAGAGCGGACTGAAGAGGAATTTCCGCGGAGTCCTGAAGCCCGTGAGTTCCTTCTCCCGCAGCTTTTTCGAGGAGGCGCTCACTTCCATGGATCCGGAGGCGCGCCCGCGGGTTGCGCGGTTCCGGCTGAATGAAGTGTTCTCGAAACTGGGCATCGCAAACAGGTTCGGCGATTGCATCATTGTGAAGCGCACCGACCGGGGGAAGGAGCTTCACTACGTGGCGGTGGGGCTCGATGACGAGCTTGTCTTCAAGCTGCATGAGCTGATCATTCAACTGGATATATGCATCCAGCAGAACAACGGCCTGACCCCGAGCCCGGTGCCGGTTCCCTGACCCATACGCGGCAGGCGTCCGGCGGACCGCAGGAGTGAAACGACCGTGAGGTCCCCGTTGCCGCCGGCCCGTCTTCGGGAAGCTTAAGCGGGGAGAACCCGCGGATCATCCAAGATGTCACAAGACGACAGGGGAGATCATGTCCAACTATGACCCGTCCAAAGCGCAATTCTGGTTCGAGGTGGCGCAACAATCCCCTGACACCTTCGGGCTGACGGACTTCTACGGGATCGAAACCCTCTCGCAGCTCTTCCGGTTCGAGCTCAATCTGATCTCCCCAGTCGAGAACGATCTGAACCTGCCGGATCTCCTGAACCAGCCGGCCAGGCTGATCACCCTCCGCGATGACGAGCACAAGGAGCTCCACGGCATCCTGTCTGACCTTGAGGAGGTCGGACGGGGAAAGGACTTTGCGTTCTACCGGGGTGTCCTGGTGCCTCGCCTGTGGAGACTCTCCCTCTTCCACCAGAGCAGGGTCTTCCAGAACAAGTCAGTGCCCGATATCCTCGCTGAAGTCCTGAAAGGGGCCGGCTTGTCGGCGGACGACTACAAGCTCAGCCTGAAAGAGACCTACCAGCCGCGCGAATACTGCGTGCAGTACCGGGAGTCGGACCTGAATTTCATCAGCCGCCTGATGGAGTACGAGGGCATTTCCTTTTTCTTCGACCACACAGGCGGCAAGGACGTGATCGTGATCGCCGACGACAACAGCAAATACCCGAAGATCGATCCCCCCGATGAAATCAAGTCATTCGTCGGCGAAGGCTACCAGCCATCTGATGAAGAGACCGTCCATGAGCTGATCTGGCGCGAGAAGGTGGTGGCCGGCAAGGTGATCTTGAAGGACTACAACTACCGGACCCCGGAGACGACTCTCTCGGCGGAGTCTCAGCTCGACCGGAAGAGTCCGGGGCTTTATTACGACTACGGCGACCATTTCAAGACAGCCGGCCAGGGGAAGGCGCTGGCGAAGATCCGGAATCAGGAGATCGATGAAGCCAGGCGTGTCATCGCGGGCGCAAGCGATTGCCGGGGCTTCCACGCGGGCTCCACGTTCAAGCTGGAGAAGCATTATCGCGAAGCCCTGAACGGGGAGTACCTTCTCACACAGGTCTCGCACTTCGCATCCCAGGCCGGAGGCATGGGCTTGTCGGGCGACTCAGGGGGAAGCGGGCCTTCCTATCGCAACGAGTTCACCTGCATCCCCTCCGGCGTCCAGTACCGGCCCCCCCGTGTCAGCCCCGAGCCGCGGATCCCGGGTGTCATGACGGCCAGAGTGGAGAGCGGCGGAGGGGAGTATGCCCACCTGGACGAAGAGGGGCGCTACAGGGTCAGAATGCCGTTCGACCTGAGCGACACGGGGCAGGCCCAGGGGTCCCGCGCCATCCGCCTTGCGCAGCCCTATTCCGGCTCGGGGTACGGGATGCATTTCCCTGTGCATGCGGGCGCGGAGCTGGTCTGGGCATGTGTGGACGGAAACGTGGACCGGCCGATTGGCCTCTCGTCGGTGCCGAATCCATCGAGCGCGACCCCCGTCGCAGCACAGAACAAATCTCAGAACATCATCAGGAGCGCGGCGGGGAACGAGCTGCTCATGGAGGATCAGAAGGACGAGGCGCAAATCTCCCTGAAAACCACCGACAACCAGATGGTCCTCCTGGATGACAAGGACGACAAAATCGATATTGTCACCACGAAGAAACACAAGGTGACGCTGGACGACAAGNNGATCACCATCCAGAGCAAGAACGGCCACAGGATCAGTATCGATGACTCGAGCGGGGGTGAGTGCATCACCCTCGTGGACAAAAGCGGGGAGAACACGTTTGTCATCGACATTACGAACAAGAAGCTCGTGATCAAGACCGCCAACGGGAGCATCGACATGCACGCCCCCAACGGCACGATCGACATCAAGGCGACAGCGCTGAATATCGAGACCACGGGCGACACGAAGCTCAAAGCCGCCAATATCAACGCCGAGGCCCAGTCCGACTACAAGCTGAAAGCGACGACAATCACGGAAGAGGCACAGACGGATCTTGGGCTGAAAGGGATGAACATCAAATCCGAGGCTGCGATCGATCACAAGACAAGCGGCATGAACGTGACCTCGGAGGCCAGCGTGAACGCGCAGGTGAAGGGAACCCTGGTGACGATCCAGTCCACCGGCCCCAACACTATCAAGGGTATGCCGGTGATGATCAACTGAAGCGTGCCGGACAGCAATGGATTCAGCCGGACATTTTCATATTGTGAGCTCAAGCGATGGGTAAACCTGCTGCCAGAATGGGAGACATGACCGCTCACGGCGGGGCCCTTGTGCTGGGTTGTCCGACCGTCCTGATCGGCGGCATGCCGGCCGCCCGGGTGGGCGACATGCACGTCTGTCCGATGCTCAATCCCGGCCTGCCTCCTCCCCCCCATGTAGGCGGCCCCGTAGCGATGGGGAGCCCCATGGTGCTGATCGGCGGCATGCCCGCGGCAAGGATGGGCGACATGGCGGTCTGCGCTGGCCCTCCGGATATCATCATCCTGGGGTGCATGACCGTCCTGATTGGAGAGGGGGGAAGCGGCAGCTCGAGCGGTGGGGGCGGAGGCTCCGCCGGCGCCGCGGCCGCCGCTGCAAGCGCTGCGACGGCTCAGACCGACAACAACGAATCATTCACGAAAATCGAACACTGGTCCGAGTTTGCCTTTACCGACTCTGCCGGCCTCCCCGTGAGCGGACTGCAGTACTCGATCACCACGCCCGACGGAAAGGAATCTGCGGGCGTCCTGCGCCTGGACGGCCGCGTGGGGCGCGACGCGCTCTCAAAGGGGCAATGCACCGTCGAGCTCCTCGCGCTGCACAGCGCGATATGGTCGAAAGACAAGGCCGACGTCGGTGAAACCGTGACATGGTCGGCAAAGGTCGACGGGTACAAGGACAAGACTTCCGCACATTGTTCCATCTTCAGACGTGACTTGCAGGGTCCGGATACTCCTGTGCATGGCGTCGATACTGAAGTTCGCGGGGGAAAAGTCGAGGGGCAGTGGCAATACATCGTCGAGACGAGCGGGAAGCCGGAGAAGAGCAGGACAGTGACAGGATGCGAACCCAAACCCTGTTCCGCGCCGGAATACTATTTTGAGGTCACCGTGGGGAACGGCAGGACGCGCTCAGGCCTTCTCGGCCTCAAGGCGAAGGCCGAAGTGAAGCTCCTCGACCATGAAGGGAAACCGATGAGCAACGTGAAGTACCGGATCCGCGTGGCGAGTGGGGAGATCCGGGAGGGGACGCTCGATGGACAGGGGAAGGCGAAGCTCGAAAACCTCGTGCCGGGAGAGTTCAGCGTGAAGTTTGAAAAGAAATCGGCCTACAAGAAACTGTCCCGAAAGTCCCGCTGACGATTCACGTGATTTCTGAGGGACGGCGTATCGTTGTGTGAGCCCTCGTTCCTTCAGTCCGCGCTCGTTGCGTCCCGGCTGCCGGGGCGCGGGCGGGATAGAAGCCGTCCCAGGAAATGCGATCATCAGGGTCGTCAGACCCTCAGGTGATGCTGAACCCAGGAGTCTGCCGGAGTGTGATGAAGATGTCCGGAACGCAACAGTTCATATTCCAGATGCGAGAGCTTGAGGGGAACAGATCGGCTCTGACCGATGCAACCAATGAGTTTCGCCTCAAGCAGATCGGCGTCACTGTCATCGAGATGGAAGACGTTCTCTTCCATCTCGATAGTGCGGTCATGATGCCCGACAACCCTTCGGGGAAGAGCTCAACGCAGGGGACTCCGGATGACCTCCCCGGAAGCCCCGGCGCGCAAGCCCGCAAAGATCAGGAGGCGGTCAGCGGACTCCGCGCCCTCGCGCTGGTCTACAAACAGTTCGAATTCGACCCGGACAAGCGTCTGGTGGTGGCGGGACACACCGATACCTCCGGAGAACCCAAATACAACTTCGAGCTCTCGGAAGCCCGCGCCCTGAATGTGCTCTATCTCCTCACTGTGGAGAGGGAGGCCTGGGCCGAGAACTCCGCGAAGAAACATCGGGTCGAAGACTTCCAGCAGATTATGAAGTATTTCTACTCCCGAACATCGTACGATTGCGATCCGGGCAAGGTGAACAATGCCTGGGGCTCACAAACGGACAAAGCCACGGAAAACTTCCTCCGGGGCTCGATGGACAAATCTCCGGATTCAGAACAGATCGACGCGACCCTGAAAACGATCAGGGCAACCCACACCTGGCCGGTCGCAGCCTGGCGCGCAGTGTTCGATCTCTACATGGGGGTGCTCGCCGAATACCTTCAGGTGAAACCCGGTCAGATGCGGGACATGGCCGGCTGTCTCAGCTTCGTGGACGACGACAAACGAATCGTCGGATGCGGCGAGTCTTTCCCGATCGATGAGAGGCAGAAAACGAACTTCCGGTCGCAAACGAACCGGCGCGTGGAGATGCTCCTGTTCGATAAGGACGATGCCCCGCTGCTCGATTGCCCTCTGAAGGTGAACGGCCAGTATCCGAACAAGGTCCACACCTCGGAGGAATGCCCCCTCTACGACAAGCTCAATATCGTTCCGCTGTATATCGATCCCCTGGACCTGTTTGCGGTCGCTTATCACGTGCGCTTCGTGTATTACGACAGGGTCAGGGAGGCGCTCACCGATNNCAAGCCGGCGAAGGAGCTGGAGATCATGAACATGCGGTTCCGCTTCTCGACATCCGATCAGTGGATCTTCACCGAGAGCAAGACCGCTTCCCCACGCATCGTGACGCTCCCGCAGGCCGATTACGACAAGCTCGGTCCGGCCGATCAGGCAAAACACTACAGGATCCCCTCCGTATGGAACTCCAACGGACTGTACGCACGATACAAGGGTCCCGGCGGAGGGGTCACCAACGACGACATCATGGAGGGGAGGGATACCAGGGAGTTCTTCAAGTTCCTCTTTACACGCTACTTCGCCGAGCGGAAACCGAAGTACAAGCCGTTCGG
>PMBF01000065.1:0-43589 GCA_003152875.1 Ignavibacteriota bacterium
CGCCGTTGTTCTTCAAGGACATGGGCGCCAACGCCGGATATAACACGGTGGGACCGGGCATCGACTACACCTGGGCCTTCCCTCCGGCTCTGACCAGCTTCGACTGGACCAGGTACACCCAGGGCGTGCGCATCCCGTCTGATGTCGGCGCCACCGGGATGGAAGTCCGCCTGCATATCTATAACCGCATGGTCGGTACTCTCTACTTCGATGACCTGACGGTAACGAAGGTCTCGGGGACCCAGGGCGTTGCGGAACGGGGTACGCTACCGAAGGAGTTCGCGATGATGCAGAATTATCCGAATCCCTTCAACCCCACGACAACGATCCAGTACACCGTGCCGAATCAGGCGAACATCCGCCTGGTGGTCTACAATATGCTCGGCCAGGAGGTCCGTACCCTTGTTGCTTCCCATCACGCACCGGGGAATTACTCGGTGGTGTGGGACGGCAGGGACAACCACGGTCTGAACGTCGGGACCGGGGTGTATATCTACAGGATGACGGGCGGCACCGCCGCGCTGGTCCGGAAGATGCTTCTGCTGAAGTGAGTGGCAAGCTCAGCAGTTCGTGATCTCGCCAGGTGAGAAGGTGAGGGCGCTCCGGTCTGGAGCGCCCCGCCTGGCGGTACCTAACGGAAGGCGCAGCCATGAATTCGACGGCTCTCCACGCTGCCATCGCCGTGGCGGCCCTGATCCTGATGGGGTCCCCCGGCGCCCGCGCCGGCACGACAGGCAAGATCGCCGGTAAAGTCACCGACTCACAGTCCAAAGAAGCCCTCATCGGCGTGAACGTTATCGTGGTCGGGACCACGCTCGGCGCGTCGACGAACATCGATGGCGAGTACTTCATCCTCAACGTCCCCCCGGGAACCTTTGAACTCCGCGCATCAGGCGTGGGATATACCGCCGTGGCGGTGAACAACGTGAATGTGACCGCCGATCAGACCACAAGGATCGCCTTCACGCTTGGGGCCCAGTCGGTGCAGCTCGGAGACGTGGTCGTGACGGCCACCAGGCCGATCGTCCAGAGAGACCTTACCTCCACCGTGAGCTCCGTTTCGAGCGACCAGATCTCCAAGCTTCCCCTGGAGGACGTCGGCGCAGTCGTGAACCTGCAGGCAGGCGTCGTCGAGGGCCACTTCCGGGGCGGCCGTTCCGGCGAGGTGCGCTACCTGGTCGACGGAGTGGCGGTCAACGACGTCTTCTCCGGCAACAGCACGCTGGAGGCCGACATCTCCAGCATCCAGGAGATCCAGGTCCTCAGCGGCACGTTCAATGCCGAGTATGGCGAGGCCATGTCCGGCATCGTCAACCAAATCACCAAGATCGCCGGGGACGCTTACACGGGCGAGTTCTCCGCCTACACCGGGGACTACATCACCGGGCGCACCGGCCTCTTCTGGCACATCAATCACATCTCCCCCTCCGACCTCTATAATTTCCAGGGCAACCTGAGCGGACCGGTTCCGGGCACGGAAGGCCTCCTGAAGTTTTTTCTCTCCGGGCGTTACGTGCACGACGATGGATTCCTGTACGGACAGCGGGTCTTCAACCCTCAGGACTCCTCGAACTTCTCTGCCCAGGATCCCTCCCAGTGGTATGTCGGGGCGACAGGCGACAAGAAATTCGTGCCGATGAACTTCCACTACCGGGTCAACCTGCAGGGGAAGCTCAACCTGATGGTGGGGAACTCCAAGGGAGTTTCCATAGGCGTGTTGTACCAGGGTGAGAACTACCGCGACTATGACCAGCTCTACCGCTTGAATCCCGACGGAGACTATCTCAAGTTCCAGAAGAGTTTTCTGGGAAGCGCCGCCTACACGCACGTGTTCAACGACGCGACCTTCCTCGACCTCTCGGGCTCCATGTTCCTCAGTGACTTCAAGCAGTACGTCTATGCGGACCCGCTCGATCCGCGCTACGCGAATCCCGACCGGCTCCGCGACGCCGGTGCCAATTCGTTCCTGACGGGAGGGACCGAGAACTGGCATTTCTACCACAAGACGAACACCTACACCGGCAAGGCGGACCTTACCGCGCAAATCACGCAGGTCCACCAGATCAAGGCCGGCACCGAGCTCCAGTTCCATACGCTGAACTACACGGACTACCAGATCCACGTCGATGCGACCACAGGCTTCAAGCCCGCTCTCCCCGTGCCGGGAAGCTTTGACTACAACGTCTACAAGAACCGGCCCTACCAGCTCGCGGGCTATGTCCAGGACAAGATCGAGCTCGAGTACCTGGTGGTGAACGTGGGCCTGCGGTTCGACTACTTCCAGCCTGACGCCAACGTGCTGCGCGACCCGAACAACATCGCGGTCCTCGACCCGCTCCAGCCCCCCTTCCCGGATTCCCTGCTCACGAAGGCTTCGGCCAAGTGGCAGTTCAGCCCCCGCATCGGTATCTCGTTCCCGATCAGCGACCGGGGAGCCGTGCACTTCTCCTACGGCCATTTCTTCCAGATCCCGCCGTTCGATTTCCTCTACAGGAACCCGAACTTCAGGATTCCGCTGACGGGGACGTTCCCCGAGTTCGTGGGCAACACGATCGGCAACGCGAACCTCCAGCCGCAGCGGACCACCATGTACGAAATCGGCCTCCAGCAGGAGCTCACGCCCGAACTCGGACTCACCGTGACCGGGTACGCGAAAGACATCCGGAACCTGCTTGGCATCCAGGTCAACATCAAGAATGATTTCCGCAAATACGGGATGTATGTCAACCGCGACTACGGGGCGGTCCGCGGTTTCACGATCTCCTTCGACAAGCGGATGAGCGGAGGTTTCGCCGCAAACGTCGACTACACGTTTCAGATTGCCAAGGGTGATGCCTCGGATCCCGATCAAGCCTTTCTCAACGCCCAGGCAAGCCCGCCGATCGAAACCAACAAGTCGCTTGTCCCCCTGAGCTGGGACAGGCGGCACTCCCTGAATGTCACCGTGACGGCGGGCACCTCAGATGACTTCATCGTGAGCGCCATCGGCCGCCTCGGCTCCGGTCTTCCGTACACGCCCTCGCTGATCAATGAACGGACGGGGCTCGAGAACAGCGATTCGAAGCCGACGTTCTATAACGTGGATCTCTATATCACCAAGTACCTGAAGGTGTACAGCGTCAATGTGTCGGTCTTCGCAAAAGTCTACAACCTCTTTGATACGGCAAACGAGATCGACGTGTACGGCGACACCGGCCGGGCCGGATACACGCTGGCCCTTACCCAGGCGCAGTCCGCCCCGCGGGGCGTGAACACCCTTGCGGAGTTCCTGAGCAGGCCGGATTTCTACTCGGCGCCGCGCCAGATCGTGATCGGCGCCGCCGTATCGTTCTGACCCGATTGCTGACCGGGTGCGCGCAGTGTTTCGTGATGATTTCTCCGGAGGCCTGCAATGATGCGACGCCTGCTCCTCGTGATGCTTGCCACCGCATTGGTCTGCGCTCTCCCCGCCTGGCGCGGGTCCGCGCAGCGCATCGTCGACAAGAACAAGGGAGACCATTTCGAGACCCGCAAGGGCTACATGGATGGCAACCTGGTGGCGACCGTCTACTACAACTTCGGCGAGATCGCCGACTGGCAGAACGATCCCACGCGCAGCGGGGTCTGGCCTAAAGGGACAAACCACACCTACGTCGACGGGGTGGCCATCATCGTCCAGGCGGAGACGCAGGACCCGTCGGGGCGCGTGATCCATCCGCTGGAAACCAACTACTACGAGTACACACGCTTCGATCCCTCCACCGGGGTCACGTACGGCTGGTGGCCCCTGCCGGGCTATGGGAACCGCGGCTCCAAATCGCCGGCGCAGTCGACCGATGCCTCCACCTGGCCGCTCCACTGGCCGGACCGTCCGGGAGACTGGGACGGCACCTGGAACGGGTTTTTCGGGAAGAATGTGCAGAACGCCGACCTGGAAACGTACTTCGTCTTTGATGACAATGAAGACCGCGACTATCTCCTGAAGAACAACTTTCACCCGGACGCGAGCGATCCATTGCGCGGCGGCCTCGGCATGCAGGTCAGAGCCAGGGGATTTCAGTGGTCTCAGGTCGTGGCCGAGGACGTGATCTTCTGGTACTACGAGATCACCAACATGGGGACGACCGACTACAGCAAGACGCTCTTCGCGCAGTATGTCGACTGGGGTATCGGAGGGCACGACAATTCCTCCAACAACGCGGGGAACTACAACAAGCTGCTCAATATCTCGTACGCCTGGTCCACCGTACCCTTCGGCAACCCGGGAAACTGGAGCCCGGTGGGATACACAGGATATGCGTTCCTCGAGAGCCCTGGCATCTCCGACGACCACGTCGACAACGACCAGGACGGCCTCACGGACGAGCGGCGCGATAACGTCGCGCAGACGTTCATCACCGATCCCCAGAAGGACCCGTTCCTTGTCGACGTGGTCAGCGACACTGCCCGGTTCAGCCGGTTCTACGGATATTCCTGGAAGTCCCACTGGGATGCCGACGAGAACTGCAACTGGCATACCTTCACCGATCTGAACGCGAACGGAAAGTGGGACCCGGGGGAACCACTCAACGACGACGTCGGGAGCGACGGCATCGGACCCTTCGATGCAGGATACACCGGGCCCGATCCGGATGGAACAGAGGGGAACGGCCGCCCGGATCAGGGAGAGCCGAACTTCGGGCTCCTCGACAAGGATGAATCCGACCAGCTCGGGCTTACCGGGTTTCTCATCTCGGCCGTGCACACCTATGACCTGAACAACGACGAGAGGAACTGGACGGCCCTGTCGGCCCTGCCGAAGCCTCCCGACCAGCAGCCAGACCTGAAGGGGGTAAACCTCGCTAATCACTTCTCGAGCTACCTCTTTCACCTGAACGGCCGGAACACCTACAGCGCCAGGACGGGCCAGATCCAGGAAACAGGAGAGACCGAGCGCTTTTCGATGGCCCTGATCTTCGGGCTGAACCTCGACGATCTGCTGCGGAGGAAACGCACTGTGCAGCAGATCTACAACGCCAACTACCGCTTCGCCAAACCGCCCGAAAAGGCGACGGTGAAGGCCGTCGCGGGGGACGGACGAGTGACACTCTACTGGGACAGCAGGGCCGAGCAGGGGTTCGACGCCTTCTATCAGCGGAATAATTTCGAAGGCTACAGGGTGTACAGGAGCACGGAGCCGAACTTCCTCGAAGACAAGACCATCACCGATGCCTTCGGCAAGCCGACGTTCCGCGAACCCATAGTGCAGTACGACCTCGTCGACAACGTCAAAGGTCTTCATCCCATCGATGTCAACGGGGCCAAATTCTACCTGGGGAATGACACCGGACTCCAGCATTCGTTCACCGATTCAACGGTGCAGAACGGCCAGACCTACTACTATGCCGTCTGCTCGTACGATCAGGGATTCACGGCCACGAGCGTCACGGGACTCGTCGTCGGCATTCCCCCGTCCGAAACGACAAGCATCATCAAGGTCGACGCGAACGGTCAGCTCAAAACCGATATCAATACCGTCGTCATCACCCCCCGGGCCCCCGCGGCCGGCTACGTCAAACCGACCACCGGGCTCGTTGAAGGAACCGGTCCCGGCACGGGGAGCGTGGGGATGTCCATCGTGGATCCATCCCTGCTCCGGGACGGCCACCGCTACCGCGTCGATTTCGTTGACTCCTCCGCCTTCCACAACAGTCCCAATCCGTCCTACTTCATCAGGGATCTCACCGGAGGCGACACCCTGCTCCACCTCACGAAAATCATCGGGACTCCGGAAGTGACGAGCGTCCTCGACGGGTTCTCGGTTGCGATCACGAACGACCCGTCGGTGACGATCGACCCGTTGAAGACGGGCTGGAAAAAAGGTAACAGCAATTACATCGTCCAGGTCGGATTCAACACCGACTACGCGAACGCCTACGGCAACAGGCGCGTCTTTTACCCGGCCGATTTCGAATACACGTTTCTAGACAAGGGGCAGGGGGACAACTCGTTTCCCATCATCAACAACGGCCCCACCCCTGCATCCAACATCACCGTGAAGAACCTCACGGAAGGCACAGACCACGTGCAGTTCATCCTCCGGCAGCGGAATGAGTTGTACGACGGGGTCTTCGAAGAGGGAGACGCGCTGTTCATCGTCTACGGCGACTCGGCCGGGAAGCGCGCGCCCGCATTCCTCAAGTCGAGGATTTCCTGGTCGATCAGCCTCCTGAAAGACACGCTGATTGCCGCTGCCCAGCAGCGCCCGCCGCAGCCCGGCGATGTCTTTGTTCTCGCAACCCATAAACCGTTCCGCACCGGCGAGCACTATGACTTCGTGGCGCAGGCCCCGGCCTACAACCAGGCGCAGGCAGTCCAACAGCTCAAGAATATCGCCGTTGTCCCGAACCCGTACGTGGGTGCGGCCTCCTGGGAGCCGGCGACGACTTCGGTCGGCAGGGGAGAGCGCCGGATCTTCTTCATACACCTGCCGCAGCAGTGCACGATCAGGATCTATACCATCAGCGGCAGGCTGGTGCAGACCATCACGCATTCCAGTACCCTCGACAACGGACAGGAGTCCTGGAATCTCGTGACCCGGGACGGTTTGGACCTCGCCTATGGCGTCTACGTGTTCCACGTCGATGCCGGGCCGCTGGGCTCCCGGATCGACCGGTTCGCGATCCTTAAGTAACCTCGCGATGCAGGAGTCTGACTCATGAAACCTCTTCTCCTCCTCTGTGCCTGTGCTCTCCTGCTCGCGCAGGGAGCGGCATTCGGCCAGTCCGTGATCGATGTTTCAAAAAGCGGAACGGTTGCGGCCACCTTCCTCGAGATCCCGGTCGGCGCGGCTGCGATCGGCCTCGGAGGAGCATTCGTCAGCGTGGCCAATGATGCCACGACGCTCTTTTGGAACCCCGCCGGGGCAGCTTCGTTTGACCGAAACGAGGTGGTGGTTCAGCATACGACCTGGATCGCGGACACGCGCCATGACTTTGCGGCCATCGTGATGCCCCTCGGGTCGTTCGGAACACTCGGGCTGAGCTTCATCTCGCTTTCGATGCCCGACATGGCGGTACGCACCATCGACAGGCCTGAAGGGACGGGCGAGTTCTTCAGCGCCGGCGACCTCGCAGTGGGGCTCTCGTATGCCCGGCGCCTCTCCGACCGGTTTGCCATCGGATTCACCGCGAAGTATATCCAGGAGAGCATCTGGCACGAAACGGCGAGCGCCATGGCCATCGACGCGGGAACGACCTTCAGGACGGATCTCCTGGGAGGACTGACCATCGGTGCCTCGCTCTCCAATTTTGGCACGACGATGCAAATGAACGGCCGGGATACCAGGCAGTTCCTGAGCGTTGACCCGACGAAGCTCGGATCGAACGACAGGATCCCTTCAGCCATCGAGCTCGATTCCTGGGATCTCCCGCTCCTGTTCCAGTTCGGCATATCCACGAGCCCCGTCCGCTCCGAAGAGTTCCGTTGGACCGTGGCGGTCGATGCGACGCACCCGAGCGATGATTACGAAAGCGTGAACCTCGGAACCGAGCTCGCCTACAGGGAGTTCCTCTTCCTTCGGGGCGGCTTCAATTCGCTCGGCCTGAAAACCGCCGAAGGCGGCCTCTGCCTGGGGGTGGGCCTGGTGTCGACACCGCTGTTTGAAGGATTCGAGGTGAAATTCGACTACGCGTTCAGGAGCATGGGGCGGCTGGACAACGTCCATGTGATTCAGGTCGGCCTCCGGTTCTGAGATGAAAACAAGACTCCTTCTGCTCTTCAGCATCCTGTTCGGCGCTTTCCAGGCATCCTCGCAAAACGCCGAAGCGAGACGCCCGATCTCGCTCGACGATCCCTCCTCCAGAACTGCCGTGGTTGCCAGGGTGGGCTCCATCGGCATCACGGCACGGGAATTCATTCTCAACTACGAATTCGCCCCGTCCTTCATCAAGCAGAGGAAGGATGCCAAGAAGCACCTCCTGAACCTGATGATCAACGAGAAACTCTTCGCACTCGAAGGCGGACAGGCCGGAGCCGCCCAGCAGGAGCGCATCGCATCGGCCCTCGAGGAGATTGAAGGGGACCTGGCAACCGAAGAGCTGTACAAGAAGGATGTCCTTCCCGGTATCAGCGTCGGGAGCGCGGAGCTTGCCGCCGGCATTCGTGAGTCGGCCGTCCATATGCAGGTCGAATGGCTTTACGCCCCCGGCCCTGCCTCACGGGACTCGCTGGAAGCGGCCCTGAGGCGCGGGGAGCCCTTTGACACACTCTTCCAGAGGCAGAACCCGGATTCGGCAGACCGGACGAACCGCGCCCTCGACGCTTCACTGTTTGATATCCGGAAAACGAACCGACCTATTGGCGACGTGCTCTCCAGCCTGCCTCCGGGAACCGTCTCGGAAGCCGTGCGGGGACCCGACGGCTGGTATTTCACGCGGATCCGGGACAAGTGGGTGAGCGCACTCCAGACCCAGACCGAGCAGATGAAGATCCGCCATGACGTCGAAGAATCACTGAAACAACAGATGGCCGACAGCCTTTCGGACCTCTACATCACCGCGATCATGTCGCGGAACAGGCCGGTCATCGTCAAAGAGACGTTTGGCGTTCTCCTGGCATTCCTGGCGCAGTATTACGTCGACAGCACGACAGCCTCGGAATGGGGATTCGTTCCTCCGGCCGTCTCCCGCCACCCGTGGAGCATGCGCGACACCCGGTGGGTGGAGGACCAGGCACTCCGCCCGCTGGTGACCCTGGCAGGAGGAAGGGATACCCTCTCCCTTGCGACATTTCTCTCCTGGTATCGCAACCGGGAGTCCCTGATAAAACTCTCGGCGCGCGCGAAGGGGGCCTTCGCATTCGCTTCCGAGCAGCTTGTCTGGCGGATGGTGCGCGACAGGCTTCTGGTGGAAAAGGCGCGCCGGCGCAAATTGAACACCATCGAGGCTGTCAGGGAGCAAAAGAAATGGTGGGAGGAAAAATTGCTCTTCGAAGCTGCAAAGGGCAGCATGAGGAACGATATCCCCTGGCGTGACGAAGACCTGAGGGCCTACTACCGGGAGCACATCCGGGATTTCCGGGGTTCTGCTGGTGACACCGTCACGTTCGACCGGGCGAAAGACGACGTGCTCCGGAGCTACTTCAAGCTTGAGATGGCCAGGAGGATGTTCCACCGCGTCGTCCTCCTGCGCCGGAAATACCCGGTCGAAGTCCGGGACTCGGTCCTCGCCCGGATACCCGTCGACCAGAACCAGGCGAAGCCCATCGACGTCTATGCGGTGAAAAAAGGGGGGACCTTCCCGCGGCCCGCATTCCCCACCGTTGATCCTGGATGGCAAGAATGGTACTGAGGCTTTACCGGACGGGACCGGCCGTGCTTTTCGGCTGCGCGGTGCTCGCCTCCCTGCTTTCGGGGTGTACGCGGCAATCCGTTACCGGAGACGGCGGCTCCACCGGGGTGGAGTTGATGTACTGGCCTTCGCCCAATGCTCAGGAAGTCGAGCTGGCCGACACCATGGTGATGCGCTGGAATCGCCTCCATCCGGGCATCCACGTCAGAATGCAGCCCATTCCCGTCAGCCAGTCCTCCGAGGAGGTCCTTCTGGCGGCTATCGCCGGAAAAACCACCCCCGACATCTGCTCCAACATCTGGCCCGGCGCCCTGCGCGATTACACCGATGCCGGCGGCCTGATCGCATTGGATGGCTTTGCCGACTTCGACTCTGCGTTGGGTTCCCGCATGCCGCGCGATCTCCTGGAAGCGTTCCGCTCGCCCGACGGACACTTCTACCAGCTCCCGTGGAAGACCAATCCGGTGATGATGTACTACAACATCGATCTGTTCGAGAAGGCGGGGATCGATTCGCCGCCGCGGACCTACGGCGAGTACCTGGCCGACGCAAGGAAGATCGCTCTGGAATCAATCCGCGGCGGCCAGAACAGCGTCTGGATGGGGGAGCGCGATATCCGGCCGATCTGGGTGCAGCGGCTTTTTGACTTCTATCCGTTTTATATTGCGGCGTCGAACGGACGCACGCTGTTCAGGGACGGAAAGCCCGACTTCGACACCACGGCGGCGGCCGCGGTGTTTCAGTTCTTCCAGGACTGCTACAGGAACAGATTCTTCCCAAGGACGTTTTTCCAGGGGGGCGATCCGTTCTTCCTCGGGAAAAAGGCAACACACTTCGCCGGTCCGTGGAACGTTGCCGCCACCGCAAAGTTCGCGCCGTCCATGCGGTACGGTGTCGTGCCGCTTCCGGTGCCGGACGGCCACCAGGGACCTGTCTATACCTCGGGAGACTACAAGAACATCTCGGTATTCAGCAACACGCGGCATCCGCGCGAGGCCTGGGAATTCGCGAAGTTCCTTATCACTGCCGAGCACGACCTGCTGCTCCTGGAGCTGGCCGATCAGATCCCCGTCAGGGGCGACCTGCTGAAGAATCCCGTCTTCGCCAGCTACTTCAGAAAAAAGCCGGTCATGGTGAAGTTTGCCGAACAGGCCCCCTACACGAGAGGGATGGATCCCGTCCCCGACCTGAAGGAGATCTTCGACGGGTTTGCCCAGGTGTACGAGCGTTGCGCGGTCTTCGGCGAGGAGAGCGCGGGCCAGGCCGTGCAGGATGCCCTGCGACGAACGGAACTTATCGTGGAATGGAACCGATGAACTTGGTCCGGAGCCGGCGGAGGCACGATCGAACAGGGGTCTGGCTGTCGCTGCCGTACGTCATCTTCTTCCTTGCGTTTGTTGCCTACCCTCTCGTCTTCTCATTCGTGCTGATATTCCACCGGTGGAACATCATCACACCCATGGAATGGGTCGGATTGAAGAACTTCGAGAGGCTCATCGCAGACCCCCTGTTCTACAGGTCGCTGGGCAACACCCTGACGTTTCTGGTCATCCATATTCCGCTCCAGATCGCCGTCGCTCTCGGCTTCGCCCTCCTGCTGAATGTACCCCTGCGGGGGAGGGGGTTCTTCCGCGCCCTGTATTTTCTCCCCGTCGTGGTCTCGGGTGTGGCTGTGACAATCCTCTGGCAGCAGCTCTATTCCTATGACTACGGTGTGCTGAACGGCATTCTTGCATCGGTCCATCTGCCCCCGGTCCCGTGGCTGGTCAATGCGCGCATGGCCATGCCCTCCATAGCAATCATGGCAACCTGGAAAAACGTCGGCATCTATATTGTCCTGTTCCTGGTCGGGTTGCAGAATATTCCGCGCGAACTCTACGAGGCCGCTAGCCTGGACGGCGCAACGGCCTTCCGCCAGTTCCGGCACATCACGTTCCCGATGCTCAATCCCACCGTGATCGTCATCGTTGTGCTTTCCACGATCGGGGGTTTTTCCCTGTTCATCGAGCCGTATGTGCTCACGGGAGGCGGGCCCATGCAGAGCACCCTTTCGGGGATGCTCTACATCTACAACCAGGCGTTCTATTTCGGTCACATGGGCTACGCGGCCGCGCTCGGGTTCGTCTATGCGCTCGTCATCCTCGGGGTTGTGCTCATCCAGAAAAAGGTGATCGAACGGGAGCCGGCGACATGAGGAAAACGATCGTCTACGGCGTTCTGGCAGGTGGCGCCATCCTCTTCGGATACCCCTTCGTCTGGATGATGGTCGGCTCGCTGAAACCGGAACTCGACATCAGCAGCCTCAGCCTTCTGCCGTCGAGCTGGTCCCTCCACAGCTATACGGCCGTGCTCGGCAAAATCCCTCTCGCCAGGGCCTTCCTGAACAGCGTGCTGGTGTCGCTCGCAACAACCGCCTCGGTCGTCCTTTTCGGCTCCATGGTCGGGTATGCGCTGGCAAAACTGAACTTCATCGGCCGCAAACTCCTGTATGTCCTGATCCTCTTCACGATGATGATCCCCTTCCAGATCACGCTCATCCCGCAGTATATCCTCATGGTGAAGCTCGGGTGGACAGACAGCTATCTTGGGCTCGTCGCACCGTCGATGATGAGCGCGTTCGGCATCATTCTGTTCAGGCAGTTCTTCATGGCGGTTCCTCAGGCACTGATCGAAGCGGCGCGCATCGACGGCTGTTCGGAGGTCGGGATCCTGGTCCGCGTGATCTGGCCGCTCTCCAGGCCCGTTGTGCTCACGGTCGGCCTGCTCACCTTCATGACGAGCTGGAATGAGGTCCTCTGGCCAATGATGGTCGTCCGGGAACGGTCGCTCATGACCATGCCGCAGATTGTCGCGCTGTTCACCATTGGCGGGGAAGCTGAATCCCAGCTTGGCCCCCTGCTTGCAGCGGCCACGATGCTTTCCCTGCCGGTCATTGTGGCCTACGCGTTGTTCCAGCGCCAGTTCATCGAGAGCATGGCGTCATCGGGTGTAAAGGGATAACTCATGGATGTGCGGGCGGATGGAGATGACCTCTCCTATACATATGACCCTCAACTTCTCACTGCGGGGGCCAGCCTTGGAACCCCCGCGGCATTTGCATACCTGGACCCGAACACCGACGTCCGGGGGATCTGGAACGCCGGAGACAACAGGTTTTCTCTGGGCTCCTGGGAGGTCAGCCTGCTGTTCCGCGGAGTCCCTCTAAACCCACTGAGTACGGTCTTCACGGCTGCCTCCCAGCAGACCGACTTCGGCGTGGGACGCCTGCATGCATCCAAGCTCTTCTTCCTCCCGTTCCTTGAAGAGGCGGCGGTCGCGGCGGACCCGGAGGAGATGCAGGCCGCTCTGATGCTCCTGGAATTCAGGAATGATGAATCCGCGGAGGGTGAGCTGGTCCTCTCCCATCATCTCACGTTCCCCGCCGTTCCATGCCCCCTCTTTACAAAGCAGCCGCCCGAGTCAGAGACCAGGGAACGATTTACGGTGGAGGAGCAGGGGGGGGTTCTTGTCGCCCGGCCGCAGACGCGCCCCGGGGAACTGCGCGCCCTGGCAGGGGACCTCGTGCCGGAGCAAAGAACCTCCGATGAGCGCTCAGCCGGCCTCCTCTACAGGTTCACCGTCCGTCCGGGCGAGCGGCGGCACTTCCGCTTTGTCTTTGCGTGGTCGAGTGACCGGGAGGGGAAAGCGATTGGCAGATGCAGGCGTTGTCTCGAGGATGAGACCCTCCTGGACCGCACGAGAGCAACGGTTGGGGATCTCGCCTCGAGGAGCACGGTGGCGACGCCTGACCCCCTGGTCAATCGCGGGGTGGAATGGGCGAAGGTGAATACGCTTCGCGTCCAGCACCGCTACAGAACAGGGGCGGGCTTTACGAACGACCCTCCCCAGGATATTGTTGTCATCCGGGATCTGGCCTGGTATATCCTCGGCGCCGATCACCTGACCCCGCTCTTCTCGCGGGCGCTCCTGGAAAACGCCATCTGCTTCGGACGGCATGAGGGCGGGAAACTTACCGAGTTCTACCATGCCGACGAGGTGAAGCCGGAGCTTCATGATTACAGGCTCAACATCAACGACGACACACCGCTGTTTGTGATAGCAGCCTGGCATCACGTTCAGCAGCACGGCGACGACGCGCTTCTGGAGCGATTCTACCCGGCGATGCGCGCTGCGGCGGACTGGATCCTCGAGCAGCGTGAGGAGGGTCTCGTGCGGTGTCACGCCGGCGGCACGAACGTGTGGGGCATCTGCGGATGGCGCAATATCATCGACGGCTACACCCTCTCGGGGGCTGTCACGGAGATCAATGCGGAGTGCTCCCGTGCTCTTGCCATCGCGGGAGCCGCTGCCAGGAGGCTGAACCGGCGGGAGGAGGCGTTGCGGTTCGAACGAGCAGCCGCCGATCTCCGCGATGCCCTCAACACCAGACTCATCTCGGAGAAGACCGCGCTCTACGTGCTGAACATTGATGAGCACGGAGAGCGGCACGACGATGTCACCGGAGATCAGATCATACCCGTCATGTTCGACGTCGCCGGCGCCGAACCAAGACGGAGGATTCTCGAGCGGCTTACCTGTCCGGATTTCTGGACCGAATCCGGCGTGCGCACCGTTCCCCCGGACGAGCCGCATTTCGATCCAGAGTCCTCGTACCAGCTTCTCGGCGGGGTCTGGCCAAACCTGACGGCCTGGGTGGGATGGAGTCTCCGGGAAGAACGTCCGGAGCTTCTCGTGGAAGCGATGCGGTGTATCTATCGCATCAGCGAAGCGGAACGTCCGGCGGATCTCGGCTTCGTCGTGCCCGGAGAGTTTCCCGAGCGCCTTCACGGGACACGGTTCACAAGCCGGGGTATGGCCATGAGTCCCTGGATGCCGCCGACGTATCTCTGGCTCGCCGTCGAGGGCCTGATGGGTTTCAACGCGACACCGGAAGGTGTCACCCTCAATCCGCATCTGCCCCAGTCATGGAGCTGGTCTGCCGTCTTCAGACTCCCCGTTCGCGGACAGCTGCTCGACGCGTTCTGCCATCAGGGCACGCTCTACGCGACAATGCCGGTCATCACCCGGCACACACTGGTTGTCGGAGAGCCGCTCACGGTGGGAGAGAAGCCTCCGGGACTCCATGTGCTTGCTCTTCAGACGGACGGCCACGTGATCGTGTGTGCCGGGACGGATCGCCCGGCAAGCGGCTCAATCACGGTCGCCAGCTCGCGCGGCACGCTCCATCTGACGATCCGCCTGGACCGGGGCGAAGCCATGGTCATCACCGATCCCGAATAGTCCGCCGGCCAGTCCCAGAACGGAGTGGCCACAGAGCAGGGGTTCGGGCCGCTGCCATGCCGGCCGCCCGCATCCCGGTTGAATTTCCCAAGGAGGGGGCGACATGTCACGACCTCTGCTGTTGCACCTCGCATTTCTCATTTTCTGGATGGCTCCCCCCGTGTTCTGTCAGGCGGGAAACACGGACCCCGCGCACGCTCGCATGGTATATCATCCGTCCACGCCCCCGGCGGGCGCGGCCACCGTGAGTCCGGACCAGACTCACCCGGCACTTGCGGTGCCCTTCAGCGGTGGCTACGGCCAGGTCGAAGTGGGAGGAGTCTACGCGGGCGCGGAGTTCCACGACAGCAGGCCTCTTCCTTCGCGGCTGAGCTTCTATACTCCAGTGGCAAACAGCCTCGACCTGAGCACCGACTACTGGAAAAGGGGCGATTCCCGGCCAATGGTCCTCGCCGTGAGGCTGGATGGAGGCCGGCCGTATCTCCTCGGCAAGGAGCCGTGGGAGTATACGGTCGGGCCTCACCGGGTGGAATTCAGGCATGTGAGGGATGGACTGAGCTATACGCTTGCCTACGATTTCTGCCGCACCCTTCCTGCCATGGCCATGCGTCTCACGGTGCGCAACATGGGGACAAGCCGGCGCACTGTTGCACTCTACACGCATGTGGTCCTTGCTCTTCGCTCCTGCCAGACCTTTGCGCGCTTCGACTCTTCAGACGTCAGGCTCGCCTCTTCCGGTGACGCGCTTGTCGCCTCATTTCGTGAAAGACAGCTCGACCGCGCCTCTCTGTTCGTTCTCCATCAGGGGGCCAGGCCGGTCCGCTGGTGGACCGATGCAGCGGAACTGAGCGTCCGGGACTCCGGGTGGGCCGCATGGGTCGAGAAGCCCGACAGCGTCTTCGAACAGGGTTCAGCGCACGACCAACGGCACAGGGGCCTCGCCGCGGGCCTGTTTGAGCGGACCCTGACGCAGGGCGATTCCCTGGCCGTCATTGCTCTCATCGGCACCTGCAGCTCCGGTGAGACCGGAAGGATTCTGGAGGAGCTGCGCAAGGGGTGGGAAGAGGACATCATGCGCTACGGGTCCTCCGTTGAGGGCGCGTCTCACCTGGGAATCCGTACGGGCTGTGCCGACATCGACAGTTCCGCGGTCTATGCCCGGGGCGTCGTGGCGGCAAACCGGCATTATATCGACGGGACCGTCGTGCCGATGCCGTGCCCGGCCGAGTACAACTTCTTCTTCACGCACGATGTGCTCCTGACAGGCCTGGCGACCTCGCTCTATGATCCGCCGCAGGTCAGAAGGGACCTGCAGTTCATCGTCTCCCATGCGAGCGGCGATACCATTCCTCATGCATACTACTGGCGGGACGACGGATTCAAAACCGAGCTGTGCACACCGGACAACTGGAACCATCTCTGGTTCATCCTGCTCAACGGCTGGTACCTCCGGCACAGCGGCGATACCATCACGGCACTGCGGCTCTATCCGTACGTCACTCGGAGCCTCGGCGAAATCCTCAGCCAGAGGGGGAGTGACGGCCTCATGCATGCCTTCAGGCCCGACTGGTGGGACATCGGCCGGAGCGAGGGTCCGCGATCGTTCATCACGATCCTCACCATCCGCGCGCTCGAGGAGTACTGTGCTCTGAGCACCGTCCTGCACAGGAATCTCGACCGGCTGAACGGCTACGCCAGGGCGGCCGCCGAAATGCGGGGAGCACTCCCGAATCGCCTCTGGGACGACGGACTCGGCTATCTGATCAACTACAACGGGGCCGTCCAGGACAGGCACCTGTATATGGGATCGCTTCTGGCTCCGGCATTCCGTCAGCTCGGCGCCGATACGGCACGCCTCATGCTGCGCTCCGCAGCGAAATCCCTCCTGGCGCCGAAGGTCGGCATCCGGACAGTTTTTCCCGTCGACTTCAACTCCGATTCCGCGATACGGTTCTTCAAGTTCGCAGGGAACGAGGCCGGAGATCCGTTTGTCTACGCGAACGGAGGCGTCTGGCAGCACTGCAATGCATGGTATGCCATCGGCCTGCAGCAGAACGGACTTCAGGACAGTGCTCTGGATTTCTACAGGCAGGCGATGACCATCAGCGGCGTGATGCACAGCCCCATGGGACAGCCCGCCATGTACGAATACCGATTCTCGGACCCGGCATCACCGGAGTACGGACGGATCGACAAGCCTTCATTCCTCTGGGCGGGGGGTTTCTCGCTGTTTACGCTCTACCACCTGCTCGGGGTGCGGGATGACCCCTGGAACGTTTCGATCGGCAACGGGGTCCCGGGAGCTTTCACCGAGACCGCCTTTGTCCTCGCGTTTGGGGATTCCATGCGTGTGGTGCAGCATGGCACCGGTCCATTCCTGCAACGGTGCGTCATCGACGGCAAACCGCTCGCTTCACGCGTGCTGCCGGCGGACGTCCGCGGAGCACGGAACGCCGAGGTGTTCCTGGGCCCCCGGCCGGGTTCTCCCGTCCTGGATGAAGTCTTTGCACTTCTGCACCATGTTTCATACGATGAACGGACGCGCATCATGACCGTGGCGGTCCAGGGATTCGATGGACAGGATGTCCTCGTGAAGGGCACATCACCCGCCCGTCCCCGCAAGGCCGGGCTCGACGGGGTGCGGCTCAGGAGTCTCCGGCGCACACCCCGGAAGGGCGGACAGGAATGGACCCTCTCCTTCCGCGCTTCGGGGAAGATCCAGTCGGTGCAGATTCAGTTCTGAACATTCCGCAGCGAGGTTCCCCTTGAAAGTCGCGCTCTTCGAAAAGCCGCACCACCTGAATGTCTGCTCCATGGACATTCGCCGCCTCGAGCCGGGAGAGCTCCTGGTGAAGGTGGAAACGTGCGGTGTCTGCGGGACGGACGTCCACATCGTCGAGGGCACCTCCCGTTCATCGCCGCCGGTGGTCCTGGGACATGAATACGCTGGGACCGTGGCGGATGCCGCCGCGCCCGAACACCGCTCGCTGATCGGTACCCGGGTGGCCGTCGACCCGAACATCTCGTGCGGGACATGCTACTACTGCCGGAGGGGCCTCGTGCACCTTTGCAAGAACCTCCGGGCCCTCGGTGTCGACATCAATGGGGGAATGGCCGAATTCTGTATCGTCCCCTTCGCCCAGGCATATGCGCTCCGCGCGGACATGCCGGCGGAACTCTGCGCATTCGTTGAGCCGGTGTCGTGCGCCATTCATGGAATCGACCGGGCGGCGATCCGTGCAGGCGATACCGTCGTTATCCTGGGGGGGGGGACCATAGGGCTATTGATGCTGCAACTGGCACGGCATGCCGGAGCGGCGATGACCGTGGTGGTGGAGCCCCTTGCGCAGAAGAGAGCCCTCGCCGCGTCGCTGGGCGCTCACAGCGTCCTGGACCCTGGCCTCGGAGACCCGGTCGATCAGCTCCGTGAACAGTTCCCCGAGGGCGCCGACGTGGTTCTGGAATGCGTCGGGAGGACTTCGACCATGGAACAAGCACTCAGGATGGCAAGGCGCGGGGGGACGGTGGAGTTCTTCGGGGTGGCCCCCATCGGCGCCACGATCCGGCTGGAACCGAACATGGTCTATCTGCGGGAGCTGAATATCGTGGGGTCTCACGTCAACCCTCACACCTTTGACCGGGCAATTGCCGTTCTCCGTTCAGGCATGGTCCGTACCGACGGGTTCACCGTTCAGCGCTTCCCGCTCGATGGCGTCCATGACGCGCTGAGATATCAGCGCGAGGGCCTTACGCTGAAGAGCGTCATTTGTCCTCAGGGTTTGTGATGGGAGCATATCCGCCCGCCCGATCAGGAAGAACGATCAGTCGCCTGTTCCTGCTCGCTGCCTGTCTTCTTGCCGCGGCCCCGGTTCGGGGGCAGCCGTCCCTCCTCAACTTTGCACACCTCGATCACCTTACTGAGAGGAAAACGGTGAGAGGGGNNGCGGAATCGGGTCAGGAGGGAGTTGCGTGCGTCGATGACGCGGCTCGAGCGGCAGTGCTCTGCCTCCGGGCGTTCGAGCTCCGCAAGGACAGGGATTGTCTTGAGAGGGCCAGGGGGTATCTACGGTTCGTGCTCCAGATGCAGGCCCCGAACGGAGAATTCTATAACTTCATTTTCGGCGACGGGACCATCAACCGTGTGGGGAAAACCAGCGCGAAATCATTCGGCTGGTGGGCGGCGCGCGGCGTCTGGGCAATGTCCACAGGGGCTCGCATTCTCGGACCGGCCGATCCGGCGCTTGCCGACACCCTCAAGCGGGCTGTGCGCCGCTCGCTTCCGCATGTGCGGCAGTTGCTGGCCCGGTACCGGCACTTCGCCAGGCTTGGAAACTACCGCGCACCCCGGTGGCTTCTCTACGATTCGGGGGCCGATGCCACCTCGGAATTGCTGCTTGGGCTCCTTGAGTTCTACAGGGTCAACCCTGATACATCTCTCGCCGGTGTGATCCTCAGGTTGAGCGAAGGATTGACGGCGATGCAGGATGGCAACGCTTACACCTACCCTTACGGGCTTCACAGAAGCTGGGAAACCATGTGGCACATGTGGGGAAACAGCCAGACGGACGCGCTCGCGTCGGCCGGCATGCTCCTCAAGTCCCCCGGGCTTACGCGGTCGGCCGAATTGGAAGCGCGCTCGTTCTACCCTCGCCTGTTGGCGGAAGGCTTCATCAAGGAGATGGACGTGGCGAGGACGGGATCGAGCCTGAGGTTCGAACAGATCGCCTACGCCGTGCGTCCCATGGCGGCGGGACTGGCGCGCCTGTTCGAGACGACGGGCAAGAGGGAATATGCCGTGATGGCAGGTCTCGCGGCTTCCTGGTTCACAGGGAACAATCCCGCCGGAGCTCTGATGTACGATTCCACGACAGGTCGGGGTCTCGATGGTGTCAGAGATTCCGGAACCGTCAACCTGAATTCCGGCGCAGAGTCGACTGTCGAGGCTCTCCTGACCCTGCTCGAAGTCGAGAAGTTTCCTGAGGCGCGCGGGTATCTCCGGTACCGCCGCATTACGGGCACTTCAACACCCTCCGAGGTGTGGGCGCTGTTCAGGGATCCGGGGCTGCACGAACTTGTCCTCCGTCTGGATGCGCAGGCCGCTGTGCTCCAGATCCTGGAGGGTGATGAGGCCGCACGCTTCGTGCGCGGCCGTCAACCCCGGTGATTTCTTCGGAAAGAAAGGGGCAGCATCCGACGTGAAAAGGGGCTGTAGCATACAGGTCATGTGTGCATTGGCGCTCACAATCGGAAGTGAAGCCGTGAGCCAGCAAGTTGCCGTCACCCGCATCGAGCAGATGCCCTCCATGCCTTCACCCTACGACATGAGGGACTGGAAAGCGGTTGCTCTGGGATATGATTCGCTCGTCTATGATTTCGGGAGACAGGGGACGTACCTTCCGCTGATCTGGTGGAACAGTTCAACGCTTAACTACCCCGGAGAGACGTCGTTTGGACTGCACACCGTGGTCGGAACAACAGTTCCCAATTCGACGGAGGCCATCAACGTCATCCCTTCCGTCATCGGGGCAACCCTGTGCGGCATCGACAAGAGTTCGCAGGATGGACAGAACTGGGTCCGCATGTGCCGGGAATACTTCAACCGCGCCAATGGCGAAAACGTCTACCTGAACAGCCCCGGAGCCCGGAGCGGCGACGACTGGTGGTACGACACGATGCCGAACCTCTTCTTCTATCAGCTTGCCTGGCTCTACCCGGGCACTCCGGACTTTGAGGAACAATTCATCAGCGTGGCCGACCGTTGGCTGCACGCTGTCAGGGTCCTGGGAGGGAGCACCACCCCGTGGAGCATCCCTTCGACCCAATACCGCGCATTTGCTCTGAAGACCTCGGTTCCCCTCGCCTCCGGAGTCTTGGAGCCTGAAGCAGCCGGCGCAATGGGATGGCTGCTGTACATGGCGTACGTTCATACGGGAGACCGGAAGTACCGTGAAGGTGCAGAGCAGTGCATGGAAACCCTCTCGGGCCTCTCGTCCAATCCTTCGTACGAGCTCCAGCTCGGCTACGGCACCCTCCTGGCTGCACGCATGAACGCGGAGCTCAATACGGCATACAATACCGAGAAGCTGGTCAACTGGTGCTTCGATGTTGGCCCCTTGAGGAGCTGGGGAGCAATCGTCGGAACCTGGGGAGGGCTCGACTGTTCCGGACTCATCGGAGAGGTGAACGGGTCAAACGACTACGCCTTCTTCATGAACGGATGCGAGCTGGCCGGTGCCCTCGCACCGATGGTTCGCTATGACACGCGATTTGCCAGGGCCATAGGCCGCTGGATGCTGAATCTGGCCAACGCTTCAAGGCTTTTTTATCCAAAGTACCTGCCTGACCAGAACCAGGACAGCAGGGATTGGTCTAGGCAATACGACACCGCGAGCGTGATCGCACACGAGGCAATGCACCGGTCGGGCGGATTAGGGGTTTCGCCCTATGCCTCCGGCGACGCTATCCTCGGCGGATGGGGATTGACGAACCTGGCCATCTACGGCTCATCCCATGCCGGGATCCTCGGAGGGATCGTCCATGCGACCGCAGTCCCCGGGGTGCTTCTCCTGGACCTCCTCAAGACGGACTACTATCACCAGAAGGCATTTCCCACGTATCTGGTGTATAACCCGCACAGCGATCCGATAACGGTCACTGTGCCGGGAAGTGCGGGCCTCGCGGCGAGTTCCGGCTTTCAGACGGACCGGCACGTTCCTCGCGGAGTGTCACGCAATCCAGCCCTGCAGAACCGGCCGGGGGCACCGGCCGAAAAAACAGCGGCCGGAGCCGTCGACGTGTACGATGCCGCTTCGCACACCTACCTGGTGAAGGGGATGACGGGCGACCCCGCCATCACCGTGCCGCCGGACGTTGCCGTGGTGGCGGTCATCGTCCCTGCGGGCGGTTCGGTGACCTACAGAGGGAGATCGCTTCTCATAGATTCTGTGGTTGTGGACTTCGCCGGTTCAGCTTCACCTGTGAATCTCCCGCCGCGAATAAAGGGGCTGGGGGCGTCCCCTCCCTCGGTGACGAGGGGCGGAGAAGCGATGGTCTACGTCACCCCGGTGGATCCCGAAGGAGACTCATTGACCGCGGCCTGGAGCTCGCGGACGGGGGTCCTCTCTCCGTCCGGGGACAGGGCCTTGTGGCACGCTCCGGCGTCAAAGGGAACCGGGAGCGTGGTGTGCGTAGTTGCAGACGCGCATGGGGCGGCGGTGTCAGACTCCGTCTTGATCGACGTGTCGGACTCCACGGTTCCTGCGCCCCGCATCCTTCGGCTCCGGGCGAAGCCGCGAAAGCTGCAGCCCGGGGAGACTTCCATCATCACGTGCTCCGCCTCTGACCCCGGCCGGCTCCCGGTCACGTTCAACTGGTCCGCAAGCGGCGGGACGATCTCGGGTCAGGACTCATCCGTCCAATGGACCGCACCCGGCCAGGAGGGAGACTATTGGCTGCGGTGTCTCGTTGCCAACGATTCGGGTTCAACGGCCAGGGACAGCATCAGCGTGGAGGCCAGGGTGTTTGCGGCCTACGGCAGCGGATCGCTGCTGGCATGGTATCCCCTCGACGGCGACGGGACCGACAACTCTGCGCATGCAAACAACGGTATTGCAAGCATGACGGCCCCGGCGCCCGACCGGTTCGGCGCCGGGGGCCATGCGCTGGAATTCGGCGCCTCCGGTTCGGTGGTCCTCGTTCCCGACCGGCCGTATCTCAACACGGCAGGGGCGATCACCGTGAGCTTCTGGTTGGACCCCCTTGCCTTCTTTACACGAGAGCAGTACCCGGTCTCCCACGGGAGCTGGCAGAACCGGTGGAAAGCATCGATTGGGGACTCGCTCCTGCGATGGACGGTCAGAACCAGCGTCTCTGTGGCCGATCTGGATTCCCGGACGGTCCTCGGAAAGCAGCGGTATTATCATGCAGTCCTTGTCTATTCCGGAAGGGAAATGGAGATCTATCTGAACGGTGAGCTCGATGCGTTCAGGCCGTGGTCGGGGACTCTTCTGCCCGCAGCCAGGGACCTCACCATCGGGGAGGATCTTCCGGGAAGCTCGGCCTACGGTTTTTCCGGGGACATCGACGACGTCAGGCTCTTCGACTACGCTTTGCAGCCTCCGGCCGTTCAACAGCTCTTCAGCGCCACGGCTTCGGCTCATGCAAATGAGTCCGCGGGAGTGCCGGAACGGATGGAGCTGGAGCAGAACTATCCTAACCCTTTCAACCCGGAAACCACCATCAGGTTTGCCCTCCCGCAGGGGTGCTCCGCAGACCTGCGGGTGGCAGACCTTCTCGGCAGAAATGTTGCTGTTCTGATTCACGGCAGGCTGACAGCCGGCCGCCACACTGTTCCATGGAATGCGGGAAATCTCCCCTCCGGCTGCTACTTCGTGACACTGTCAGCCGGCGCTTCTCGATTGACCATGCGTGCATTGCTCGTAAAATGAGGCGGAGCTCCCATGAACCAGATTGACCTGAACGGCGCATGGACATTCAAGGCTGTCCCGGCCGACGGAGAGACATCCGTGCGGCACAGGGAGGCCGCCCGGTGGATGGCCGCATCCGTCCCGGGCACGGTTCACACCGACCTGCTGGCGGCCGGCGTGATCCCCAATCCCTTCTACGGGACGAACGAGTGCGACGTTCAATGGGTGGCCGAACACCGCTGGATGTACCGGAAGGAGTTCGCCGTGCCTGTAGCCTTCCTCAGGATGCAACACATTGTTCTGGCGGCAGACGGACTCGACACATTTGCCCGCATCCGCTGCAATGGCGAGGAAGTGGGAAAGAGCGCTAACATGTTCATCGGCCACCGGTGGGAGATCGGGAAACTGTTGCGGCCGGGCAAGAATACCCTGGAAGTGACATTTGATTCACCCGTACTCCGCGCCAAGAAGCTGGAGAAAGAGTATGGGATCCTGAATGTGGCGCTCGAGCCTCACCGTGTGTACGTTCGCAAGGCGCAGTACTCGTTCAGCTGGGACTGGGGTCCGAAACTGACGACGTCGGGGATCTGGCGCGGCATCAGGATCGAAGGATATACCGGAGGGCGGCTCGCGGATCCTTTCGTGAAGGTGGTTTCGGTCAGAGCTCACAAAGCGACAGTGCGAATCGCCGTGGACGTCGTCCGCTATTCCCGGGCTCCGATGCAAGTGCGCATCCTGGTCGACGGGAAAGATTTCGTTGCCGAGCGGGTTGTCCCGCTCAGGGGAAAACGTGTGCACCTCACGCTCAACATCCCTTCACCCGAGCTCTGGTGGCCGAACGGATACGGCGGGCAGCCGATGTATGCCGCGCAGTTCACCCTGCTTCAGGGTGAGGAAGAGGTCGATCAGGTCCGGGTGCCCTTTGCGTTGCGCACCATCTCCCTGCTGCAGAAGAGGGATGACGAGGGACAGTCGTTCGTCCTGGAGGTCAACGGCACGAGGATCTTCTGTAAGGGAGCCAACTGGATCCCATCGGACAGCTTTATCCCGAGGATCCCCGAGGCAACGTATGAGGCTCTCCTGACTGCCGCCCGTGACGCTTCGATGAACCTCATCCGCGTCTGGGGAGGAGGGATCTACGAGCAGGATGTGTTCTATGATCTCTGCGACCGTCTTGGATTGATGGTCTGGCAGGATTTCATGTACGCCTGCGGGGAATACCCCGCATACGCGCAATTCGTGCGGGAGGCAGGGCGGGAGGCGGCCGAGGCGATCAAGCGGCTTCGCAACCATCCGTCGGTTGCCCTGTGGTGCGGCAACAACGAGTGCGAGTGGCTCTTCTGCACCGAACATCCGGGAGCCTCTCCGGATGAGATGTCCGGGTCGGTGATTTTCCGCGAGGTGCTTCCCGCACTCGTGCGCGCATACGACGGAACCCGTCCGTACTGGAGGAGTTCTCCTTACGGGACAGGTTTCCCCAACGACGAGCGGTCGGGAAATCATCACCAGTGGACGGTCTGGAGCGCCTGGAAAGATTACCGGGAGTATGAAAACGACAGGGGACGGTTTGTGACGGAATTCGGCTTCCAGGCCCCCGCAGTGGCGCGGACCCTCTCGGATGTGCTGCCTCCTGGCGAACGCCGCCCCCAGAGCAGGGGAATGGAACACCATAACAAGCAGACGGAGGGGCCGGAACGGCTGGTCCGTTTCCAGGCCGGTCACGTGGATATTGGGACCGGTTTCGATGACTTCATCTACAAGGGGCAGTTCATCCAGGCGGAGGCACTGAAGTGCGCGGTCGAGCACTGGCGCAGGCGCAAATTCAAGACCGCCGGCGTCCTCTTCTGGCAGTTGAACGACTGCTGGCCGGTGAGCAGCTGGTCAGTGATCGACAGCGCTTTGCGGCCGAAAGCCGGCTACTATTACGCAAGAAGGTTTTATGCACCGGTCCTCGTCAGTTTTAAGAGAGAGCGGTACGGCGTCTCCGTATGGGTCACCAACGACCGGCTTGCCCCGTTTTCCGGCTCGCTCCACGTGTGCGTGCGGACCGTGTCGGGCGGGAGCCGAGCGCTGCGAACTCTTCATGTGGAAATCCGCGCAAACTGCTCGCGTCGCCTCGAACTGCTCGATCAGCATCGCCTTGGCGACATCGAACCGTCCACGCAATACCTGCATGCCCTCCTGAAGGAGGCGGAGATCACTGCATCAGAGAACAGGTTCTTTTTTGCCGAGCCCAAGCACATGGCGCTCGGTCAGCCCGATCTTCGCACCGGCGTTCACGGCAAAGGCGCGTCCCTTCGTGTGGAGCTGAGGAGCAGCGCGTTTGCACGGGCGGTCATGGTGGAAGCAGACCGCGGGAGAGCCGTGTTTGACGACAACTACTTCGACATGGAGCCGGGGGAGGGCAGGACGATCCGCCTTCTTACGGAAATCACGCCCGAGGCACTCCGCCGCACGCTGCGTGCGCGCTCGCTGTAGGTCGGCGCGTTGGCTCCGGCCGCGGGGCCGGAGCGGGCGGGCACACCATTCCGTCACCCGATCCAGGATTTGAGATCCCCTCCGGCGATCTTTGCGCCGAGGACAACACTGTCGGCCCCGGCGTAGGGAAACACAAGATCGTCTCCGCTCCAGTATGCCCCGCACACGAACAGGACGTTGCCAAGTCCCAGACGGGGATCGCCGGTGAGCTCGGCGGGGGTCTCGGGGCGGATCAGCGGTTCGCTTCTCTTGACCACGATGTCAGGATGGTTCAGATCAAGCAGGGCCAGGCCGAGATCGTATTCGCGCGAGCGGTCAACCCTCCTGTTGCCGATATGATAGAGCATCAGATACCGGCCGTCCGCCAGCCGCATGGGCGGGGCGCCCCCGCCGATCCAGGTGTCGACGAATTTCGCGTTCGGCAGGGGAGCCATGAGCAGACCGCGCGTCTTCCACTCGCCAAAAATGTCCGCACTCTCCGCCCAGTGAACCGCCAGCGCGTCCTTTCCCTCCATCGGCCTGTGCAGCAGCAGAAACGACCCACCGGGTCTCCCTTCGAAGAGCATGGCGTTCTTGTTGTCGACCCGGTTCAGATCGCCCCGCAAGAGCCCGTGTTTCTGCCACGTGACGAAATCCTTGGTGCCTGCGATGGCGATCCGGATTGCGTTCCCGCCTGACCCGGCGGCATATGCCGTGTAGAACAGCAGGTACGTATCGTCGACCTGCGTGAGTCGGCCGTCTTCCACGCCCAGGTTCTCATACGGCTCTTCCGGCGCCAGCACCGGCCGGTCGTACCTGGCGAGAAGGTCGAGCTGCTCTGAACAAACGGCGAGTCCCAGGCTTGAATGGCTGAAGTCGTAATCGGGTGCGGGGTCTCCCTGCGCCCTGTAGAGGATGAACACCAGCGACCGGTGCGTCCGGAGCGCCTCACGCAACTCAGCGGAGAAGGGGAGACGATCGATGTTCCGGTTGAGGGATGCACGGTCCCTGACGATTGCACATGCCGGGTTGAATGTCACCCGGGATTCCCACGGGTGCCCGGCATGCCGTTCGATCAGCGGCCGTCCGCCGTGGAGCCTCTGCACCGGAGGAGGAGGAGTCTTGATCACCATGAATGGAGTCTCCACTGGAAACACATCGGCCCCGGGCGAGCAGCGGTCACCGGGAAACCTTGAGTGTCTGGGTGTCCTCGATCTGGTATATCCTTCAACATGAGAGAACACACCACTGGACTGGAAGGTACCTGCCTTCAGTCTCAGAGGCAACACGCGGCCGCAAAAAAAGGGGGGCAATCCTGCGACGAGATAGATAGTTGTTCACGGATTGCAGGGAGACCGGGCAGAGGGTCTCCCAACTGCGGAGAGCGATGAGTGGAACGCAGGTCGGGAGTTCATGTGTGAAGGATGCGGACAGGGTGTTTGCCCGGGTGTACGGGCTTGATTGTTAGGTTGCTTTTCCATCTCAGGTGCACTACCTTGAGATCCAGGCTGCTGCACAGCCAACGTACTCCACCTGTCGCCGTCGGACGTAGTAGAGGCCTCCGCTGTTCGAAGATCCCCCCAATACCATCATGCCTTCGAATCGTGGCCGCTTCCTCCGCATGATCACGTCATGACCAGGCGGCCTCTCAGGTGGCCCATATCACAGTCAGGAGGCTCCCATGATCCGGTCGACCGCGCTCTTCTGCATTGCCGTGGTCTTGACGCTCACACTGGGGATGGCACAGGAGGAGAAGGACATTGAGGGGGGGAAAGACCATCCGCTCCTCTCGAGAATGCCGGGGTACTTCCTTTCCGGGTCTGATGTCAAGGATTTCGACAGCTATACAAGCGCCTATCTGACGGGCGACGATGCCCGGTGGGAAGGGAAGATGTCGAAGCTCAGCTATACCCGGAAGGAAGGGACGAAGCAAGCCAGCATGGTCCAGGTCGCGCGCAACTATGAAAACGCCGTCCTGAAGGTGGGGGGGAAGATCCTGTACAAGGATGAGCGCATTGTCTGCGCGAAGATACAGAAGGGAGGAGCGGTGACCTGGGTGGAAGAATCCGCATACAATGACGGCAGAAACTACGATCTGGTCATTGTCGAGTCGAAGCAGATGGAGCAGGAGGTCACTGCGGACGCTGCGGCCCTGGGTCAGAGCCTTGCCTCCACGGGGAAGGCTGCGGTCTACGGAATCTACTTCGACACGGACCAGTCGGTCATCAAACCGGAGTCGACGCCGGCCCTGGAAGAGATCTCCAGATTGCTGAAGGACAACCGGAGCCTCCGGCTCTACGTGATCGGCCACACGGACAATGCGGGGGCCCTGGACCACAATCTAAAGCTGTCCGCGGATCGGGCAGGCGCCGTGGTGAAGGCCCTGGTCGGCCGCGGCATCGAACCGTCCCGCCTCAAGTCGGCCGGTGTGGGACCGTACAGCCCCGAAGCATCAAACACAACCGACGCGGGGAAGGCGAAGAACCGGCGGGTGGAACTCGTGGAGCAGGATTAGCATCGCTCGGCGCCGCATCCAGGGCGGCGCGCCTGTCCGGTCCGGCGCGCGTATTGCTGCGCCCTTTGCACGGGTCTCACATCGACCATGGCTCCGCATGGATATCCAGTTCGTCGGACCAGCGGCGATGGAGCCTGACGATCTCGGACTGAATCTCCTCGGGAAGGGGTCGAATGCTCTTCGAAGCAGCAAGGAATTCTCCGAGGTTCGCCGGACGGCTCGATGAGCCAACCGTGGCGCGGACCTGCGGGAAGCCATGCGCAAAGCGCACGCAGAACTCCGTCCAGCTCCTCACACCAGACCGTTCGAAGATCGGTGCGACCTCCACGGCCCTCTTCTGCAGGTACTCCTTCCAGGCGGCCCCGGGAACGTCCCGGAGCCTCTGGACTTGCCCGCCTGAAACGGTGCGCATCGCGATAACGGGTTCATCACGCTCCACGAGCAAATCCCACAGCTCGTTTGAAGCAAATCGCTGGAGCGGGTTCAGATAAAAGATGTAGCCGTCAACGATACCCTGGGTGAAGCCCCCGCGTATTGCCCTGAGCGCGACATGGGACGTCCACGGAAATACCTCGAGAACGAAGCGCCCAACCAGTCCTTCCTTCCTCATCCGGGAAAAGGCCTCGTAGCACTTCCCTCCGCCCGCGAAATCGTCGGCAAGGGCTCCGCCGAGACAGAGCTGGCCGATAGCAAGGCTCTTCACTCCCAGAGGCCCCAGGTTCTGCCGGATCACGTCGCGCATCTCGTCGGTGGAGTTCCACCCGATCTTGATGATCATGCGGGGGACCCTGGCCCGGTCCTGGTCGAACGCCGTGCGCAGGACCTGAAGGGCGTTTCCGTAGGTATTGCTGGTGTGAAACCAGACACCTGAATCCATGGCTGCGCGCGCGACCTTCACTCTGTCGTCAAATGGGATTGTTTCGTCGCCCAGGCGAGTGGTCCCGTAAACATAGGGCGAGAGATCTTTGAGAATGTTCGATGTGTCTGTGGATGGCTGAGGCATGATGCGCCCGCTCCTTTCAGTTGTTGGGGGGAAGCTACTCACACAACGCTATACGGGCTTCCCTGGTTTCCGGGTGCCGATACAGAGGGCCGTTGCAGAGGGGCGAAGAGTGCGGAGAGGACTGCGCCCGGCAGAAGGTGCATGACAGAGAGCAGTGTAGGACCACCATTGCATGTGGGCGTGAAAAGAAACTGTTGCTGCCCGTGTCCTCATCCCCCGGTTTGTGCCCCCCCTCTGTACCGGTGTCATCGTCAGATATCGGCAATACGTGAGCGTTGGGGACGGGCCCGTGGAGGGGGGAAAACAGCAATTTCTGGTCGGTTGAGAACTCCATCCGCCGGTCTGCGTGTTCACCCTGATGGCCCCCCGGAGGCTGCAAGGCCCCGGTCATTTGCACCCATAGAGGAGGATCTTATGCACAATGTAGTCTCCCGTCAGTTCTTTGTCATCGGAGGGGCAGTTCTCGGCCTCGTGCTTGGTTTGCCGGCGACTCCGTCATCTTCAACGATCATCTCCAGCCCGCAAGAGCAGGAAAAGCAGTCTCAGGAGGGGGGGCATGATCCACTGGAGGAAATCGCAAAGCAAATCGCAGGGCAGGAGAATAAGCCCGCCCCGGAAGTATTCAAGAACATACAGATGTTCAAGGGACTTCCGGCCGGACAGATCCCCAGAATAATGCGGATATACACCCGGGCCCTCGGTGTGCGCTGCAATTATTGCCACGTGCCGGGGGAGTGGGATAAGGACGACAAGGCTCCGAAGCTGGTTGCCAGGGAGATGGGCGCCATGGTGGGGGAGATCAACGGCAGGCTTCTGAAAAACATCAAGGAGCTCGAACAGGATAATCCGCGGGTTGGTTGTTTCACCTGTCATCGCGGAGAGGCTAAGCCGGAGGGCAACATGCCTCCGCCGAAACAATAACCCGCGAATGTACGGACGTGGCGCACTGGCGCAATCCCGGCCAAGTATGGCCTGAGCTGCGAGGTCCAGATCTGGAAGCTGAAGGACCAGGCCTTGCAATATGAACTTTTCGGAAGCGGCCGGTAGCATGGAAGGTGTACAGGCAGGCCCTCTGGCAGGGGCCCCCTGCCCACGGCATCCCCGACCTGGACGCTCCTCCCGGAACTTTTGGGCCAAAAACAGGGTTCCTGCTGGCAAGACTTCTCATAGCGCGCACACGCTGGCAGGTTCTTCGGCCTGGCGATTCATCCGATCGCAGCTCACTCTCAAGAATCCCGATCCATCGCTCTCCAGCACGCGGGTCCTTGAGGCATGGACTCGGCGCCGGGCCACGGGAAGGTAGCCCACACAGGTTGCCACCAGACTCTGGAAATCATGTCGAAGGAACTCAAGGCTTCATTGGTCAGGAACAGCCTGCGGGCTCTGGGGATCCTGACGTTGTGTACTTGCGTGTCCCACGGGCAGAGCCTCCGCGCCAACGTCGCGAACCCCGACAGCGCCCTGCAAACGATCCTGCACACGCTCCAGGGTACAAGCCTGCCGTTGCACGAAGCCGTTCAGAGCGCACTGGAGAATGCCACATCCGTGCGCAGTGCGGAAGCAGTCTACATGTCCGCCCGGGGCGCGGCACGCCGGGAAGCGGGAAGTTTCGACCCCAGGGTCTACTTCACATTCAATCATGTTGATCAGGCGACGCCGAGCGCGTCGTTCTTCGCAGGTGCTCCCGTTCTGAATACGAAACAGAACACGGCAACGGGGGGTCTGCGGGTGGACCTCCCCACAGGGACAACCATCGACGCTTCGTTGACGACGGTCAAGTTCGAAACGAACTCCCTATTTGCCAACCTGAATCCACAGTACACCTCATTCACGAATCTGAGCCTGCGGCAGCCCTTGCTTGGGGGATTCTTCGTCTCGGCGACAAAGAACAGCGTTCAAGCCGACAGGGAAAGCGAAGCGGCAAAATCCCGGTACGATCAGGAGGTCCTGGCAACCAGCAGCCAGGCGGAACAAAACTACTGGGATCTGTACGCCGCCGAGCGGGACTTCGCCGTTCAAAAACTGACCCGCGACCGGGCCGAAGCTTTCCTCAAGGACACGGAGACACGGGCCCGGACCGGCCTGATAGGCCCGAACCAGGTCGCGAATGCCCGGACATTCCTCGCTGAGCAGGAGATTCTTCTGATTGACCGCGAGGAACAACTTGACCGGCTTTCGGACGCGCTCTCGTCGCTTATCGGGAAGCGGCCGGACAGCGGAAAGGTCCGCCTCATCACCACTGACGATCCTCCGGAAGAATTTCCGGTCGAAAACCTGGATATCCTGGTCGGAGAGGCGAAGGAGAGGAATCTTCGCCTTCAGGCGGCCAGGTCAGATATAGAGGCCAGGAAAGCCCTCTCCAAAGCCGCCTTTTGGGAAGCGCTGCCGAAGGTCGACTTTGTGGCCTCCCTCGGAGGTAACGGCCTTGCCGGAGGTGCCCAGGACGTCATTTTCGGGGGGGACACACTGAGGGCGCCCTTCAGCGGCACGATGGGAGAGGCGATGCGGCAGGCTCTCAAGCGGAACTATCCCACCTGGAGCGTGGGAGTGGAGGTCTCCGTGCCGATCGGACTGCGGAGCGGTCTCGGCGAAGAAGACAGGCTTGACGCTGAGCTGATCATCGCCGAGCAGCTGCTGATACAGCAAGCGAGGGCCCTCGAGGAGGAGGTCCGGACGAGCTACAGGGAGCTCTTCAACGGGAAGCGCCGCCTCCAGGCGGCCAGGGCAGGCGTGGACGCCGCTGGGGAGCAAGTACGGATCGGCCTGATCGAATTCCAGAACGGCCGGACCACCGCTTTCGAGCTTGTCCGGCTGGGCGCCGACTTTGCAGTGGCCCAGCAGCGGTATTCGCAGGCCATGGTGAGGAGCGCAAAGGCGGCGACGAACCTCCGCCAATTGACATCCGGGGCCTATGGCAAATGAGACATGCCGATGAGCGGCCCGTCGCCAGAGGGAGAACGCCCAACAATCGACGGACAATCTGGTTCCGCAGGTGACACGGTTTCAGAATTTGACAGGATCCGTCGGGAGTAGCAGTCAGAGTGTAACCGGCTCACGGAATGCGGGGCACGGATGCCGGTGTATGGAAAAGAGATCTCACATCCTTCACGAGGAATCTCCAGCCATGTGCACATCTCGAAGGAATGCGGGAGGGATGCTTCCCGCGATCGTCATGCTGCTTGCGGGGATCATAGGATGCCAGGGGGGGGGAGGCGGGGGAAGATTCGCGTTCCCTCCGATGCCTGTGGAGGTCACTCCCGTGACCGTGCAGAGGGTATTCGACAGATTTGAGGGTGTGGGATCGATCGAAGCCCTTGAAGCCATCACGGTCGTTTCGGAGATTGACGGGGCAATCAAGGCCCTTCCATTTCAGGAAGGTGGATTCATCCAGCGGGGAGGCCTGATTGCACAGCTCGATGATGCCCAGCTTGCGGCCGAAGTGTCAAGGGCCGAGGCGTTGCGCGCCCAGAGCAAGGCCACGTACGACCGGGTGAAATCGGTGGTGGACCAGGGCGCTGGGGCGCCCCAGGATCTGGACGACGCTTCCGCGACGTTGAAAGTCGCACAGGCAAATCTGGAACTTGCGGAGGCGCGGCATGCCAAGACACGGATCGTTGCGCCGTTCGACGGCATCATCGGGGCGCGGAAAGTGAGCGTGGGGACGTTTCTCCGGCCGGGTCAGGCAATAGCAGACCTTGCGAATATCGATGAGATCCGCGTCACGTTCTCGGCGCCCGAGCGGTTTGTGGCGAGACTCACCCCGGGCGCGGAGGTGGAAGTGTCCACGACTGCATTCCGGGGCGTTTCCCAGAAGGGGAAGATCTTCGTGATTGAGCCGGTCGTCGACCCCTTGACGCGAAGCGCCCGCGTCGTAGCCCGGGTCCAGAACCCCGGGAGGATATTCCGGCCAGGGATGTCGGCGAATGTGGCCGCCGTGCTGGGCGAAAGACCGACCGCCCTGACGATCCCGAACGAGGCCGTGTTCGGCAGCGGGGACCAGTCGTTCGTTTTCATCGTGAAACCCGACAGCACGGTGGTGCGCGTTCCCCTCATGCTGGGAACGCGGATGCCGGATGTGGTGGAGGTAGTAAGCGGATTGCAGGCCGGCATGACCGTTGTCCGCGCGGGGCATCAGAAGCTCTTCGATGGAGGGAAGGTCGTGCCGATGCCGAGCGGGGCGCAGGCGGGAGGAGCCGCAAAGGAGGGGGGAGGAAAAGCAGAATGAAGCTGAGCACGATGTCCATTGAGCGCCCGGTGTTCGCCACCGTCATGAGCTTCACGATCCTGCTCTTCGGCATTATTGCATTCACGCGTCTTCCTGTTCGAGAGTATCCCGACATCGATCCTCCCATTATCTCCGTGGCCACGCTGTACAGGGGCGCGAGTCCGGCAGTCGTGGAGACCGAGATCACCAATGTGCTGGAGGAGCAATTCGCGACGCTGGAGGGGGTCAAGACCATGACATCCTCGAGCCGCGAGCAGGGGTCCGTGATCACGATCGAGTTCGAGCTCAACCGTAACGTGGACGCCGCCGCAAACGACGTTCGCGACCGCGTGTCGAGGATCCGGAGCAACCTTCCCCGGGAGATCGATGATCCCGTGGTGTCGAAGGTCGACGTCAACGCCCAGGCGGTCGTCTGGCTGGCGCTTTTCAGCGACCGCCACAGCAACCTGGAGCTGACGGATGTCGCGGACCGCGTCCTGAAGGAGCGGATCCAGCGTCTTCCGGGGGTGGGGTCGGTGATTCTTGGCGGGGAGCGCCGGTACGCCATGCGAGTCTGGCTCGACCCGCTGCTGATGGCCTCTCACGGACTGACCACGCAGGACGTGGAGGCGGCCATCAGGCGGGAAAACGCCGAGATCCCGGGGGGAAGAGTGGAGGGCTCGGAACGCGAGTTCTCCGTGCGCACCAGAGGCGAGCTCTCAACGCCCGAGGAGTTCGGCGCTATCATTGTCGCCCAGAACAACAACGATCTGGTGAGGCTGCGCGACATCGCCGAGGTAAACCTCGGCGCCGCCGATGAGCGGACGCAGGTGCGGTACAACGGCCAGCCGGCTGTCGGCCTGGGTATCGTGAAGCAGTCGAAGGCAAGCACGGTCGATGTTGCGGCCGACGTCGGGAAGGCGCTGCAGGACCTCACGGGGCTCCTGCCGGCAGGGATGAAGCTGGATGTGGCGTTCGACTCGTCGACGTTTATCAACGATTCCATCGGCGAGGTGAGGGAGACGCTGGTCATAGCATTGTGCCTCGTGGTGCTGGTGGTCCTGGCATTCCTGAAGAGCCTGCGGGCGACGACGATCCCCACGTTGGCGATCCCCATTTCGATCGTGGGGGCCCTCGCCGCGGCCTACTTCGCCGGATTCACGATCAACATTCTGACGCTCCTCGCGCTGGTTCTGGCCATCGGACTCGTGGTGGACGATGCGATCGTCGTGCTGGAAAACGTCTTCAGGCACATGGAGATGGGGAAGAGCCGGTGGCAGGCTGCAATGGACGGGAGCAAGGAAATCGGGTTTGCGGTGATGGCGACCACCATCGCGCTGGTAGCGGTGTTCGTCCCCCTCGCATTCCTGACAGGCTCCGTCGGCCGGCTCTTCAATGAGTTCGGGATATCCCTTGCCGTGGCGATCCTCATCTCCGGGTTTGTCGCCCTGACGCTCACCCCCATGCTCTGCTCGAAGATCCTGAAGCCCCTGCACGGGGCGAGCAACAGCTGGGCGACCCGCTCCTTCGACGCCTTTTTCGAATGGCTCAACAGGATCTATGACCGGACCCTGCGGTTCGCGATAGCCAGAAAAGGGATCATGATCGGCGCTGCCTTCGTGGCGATTGCCGCGATCGCGGTGATCTTCAGGCTCCTCCCGAGCGAGCTGGTCCCGATCGAGGACAGGGGGACGGCATTCGGCATCATCATCGCGCCCGAGGGAGCGACGCTCGACTATACGGACAAGTACATGAAGGAGGTCGAATCCCGGCTTCTTTCCCTTCCCGAGCGGCGGTCCTTGTTCAGCGCCATCGGGTTGAGCTTCGCCGGGCCGGGCAACGTCACTAACGGATTCGTCTTTCTCGGCCTGAAGCCGCTCGGCGAGCGGCACAGATCTCAGCAGGAAATCGTGCAGGCACTCTTCCCCAGCCTCATCTCCATACCCGGCGTGCTGGCCTTCGTCATCAACCCGCCGAGCCTGGGAGGCACGTTCAGCTCCAGCCCGGTGGAGTACGTCGTCCAGGGCGACAACTATCAGGAGCTGAACCAGGCCGTTGGATCGGTGATGGGAGAAGCGTCGAAGCTGGGCTATCTGGTGAACCTGGACACGGACCTGCGCCTCAACAAGCCGGAACTGGACCTGAATATCGACCGGGAGCGCGCCGCCGGCCTGGGAGCCTCCGTCACGGACATCGGCACGACCCTCGAAACTTTCCTCGGCGGCCGGGTGGTGACCAATTTCAAGAGAGGAACCAAGCAATACGACTGCATACTGCAGATGAAGCCCGCCGCGCGCTCGACACCCGATGCCATCAGGGAAATCTACGTTCGCGGCAAGGGGGGGCTTGTTCAGCTGGCCAACGTCGTCCGGGTACAGGAGACACTGGCCCCGAAGGAGCTGAACCACTACAACCGGGTCCGTTCGGCGAGCATCACCGCGAACCTCGTGCCGGGGGTGACACTCGGACAGGCCCTGGATGATCTCGACAGGATTGCAGGGGCGAAACTTCCCTCAGGGATGAAGCGGGAATTCGCCGGGCAGTCGCTGGAGTACAAGACTTCAAGTTCCAGCCTCTATTTCATGTTCCTTCTCGCGGTGCTCTTCATCTATCTCGTCCTTGCGGCGCAGTTTGAGAGCTTTATCCACCCGCTGACGATCCTGCTCTCGGTGCCCCTGGCGGTGTTCGGAGCCCTGCTCACGCTCCTCGTCTTCCGGCAGAGCCTGAATATCTACTCCCAGATCGGGCTCATCATGCTGATTGGCCTGGTGACGAAGAACGCCATCCTGATCGTGGAATTCTCCAACCAGCTGAGGCGCCGGGGGAAGTCCGCGGTGGAAGCAGTAATCGAGGCGGCGACCATCCGTCTGCGACCGATCCTGATGACCTCGTTTGCAACGATTTTCGGCGTGCTGCCCATTGCCATAGGCTTCGGTGCCGGGGCGGAATCCAGGCGACCCCTGGGCCTTGCGGTGGTGGGCGGGCTGTTCTTCTCCACATTCCTGACCCTCGTGCTCGTTCCCGTTCTCTACACGGTGCTTTCACGCTTCGTGAAGGAAGGGACGGCGGCCGAAGAGGAGGCACGCTCAGGCCAGCGGGAGCCGGCCATGACGGGCGATCTTGTCACCGGAAAGTGAAGCCTGGGAACAGTCCAGCCGGTTTCAGGGTTAGAGGTAACATCGTCCGGAGGTCGTCCAGGAGCCCTGTTCATGAATGGGCGGGATAACTTGATCCGGAGTAAGGCCAGGGGGTAAACCCGGGGGGAGTGCCGATATTGAATACTGTTACCACTCTCTGTGCGCAGATCAACGAGCTCCGGAATACCCTGACGCCGTTTTCCGACGTCATTCTGCGCTGCTACAAGCAAGGACTCACCGTAACGCAATGCGCGGTGTTTCTCCATGCTACGGTGCCCGGGATCACGAACCTCACAAGCGCGGTCATTTCTACAGCCGCTTGCCAGTCGGCTCTCAGGGAGATCCTCTGGAGCAGGATGGCCGAAGACCCTGACGCCTTGCTGAAGCTGGTGCCCGGCCTTCCCCGGAGCCCGGAATCCTCCACAAAACGCATGTTGAATTTCCTTCTGGATGAGCATCCCAGCATCTTCAGTTGGATCCCCATCGCCTATCGTCAGCCGGCAGAGAGGGAACTAGGTCCTCAACTGGACGGTTCGATACCGCGGAATGCAGGTTAAAGGGATCCTTTAAGCTCCTATTGCAACATACGTTAAGCTTTTATTCCTCGGTCAGATACTACGTTAATCCTCCGCACCTTGCGCATACACATGGCTGGACGTGCGTCCGATTCATTCGCTGGAGGGGTCAATCCATCGTCTGAGACCCGCGCGTTAGCTCCCTGTGTGCTTCCCCCCCTGTACCGCTGAATGATAGGCTGGATGCATCCGTGCAGGCCTGGCATTCGGGGGGCTTTGAATTTCCGGTATGCCGCGGCACTTCCTCCCCGGAAGCCGGCGGGGAGCGAATGAGTCCTTGTAATTGACCGGACCTCTGTCTATACTTGGTCCGCGCAAGTGGAGGGTATCCGGCCCCATTGTCCGGTTCTCGTATCAAAAAGTCCAGAAGGAGACAGGAGGAATGAGCCTTCGACAGGATGCGGCCAAGCAATGCTTCAAGGAAGGTTTCAACTGCGCCCAGGCAGTGTTTTCGGCCTTTGCCGGCGACTATGGAATTGGGGCCAAGGATGCTCTGAGGATCGCCCGTGGTTTTGGCGGGGGGATGGCACGGACAGGTGAGGTGTGCGGTGCGGTAACGGGCGCTTTCATGGTCATGGGATGCGCCCAGAATTCGGTTGTGGAAGCAGAGGCAAAGGAAGCTTCGTACGCGCAGATCCGGGAGTTCACGCGGAGGTTCAAGGAGCTGCACGGGTCGACGCTTTGCAGGGAGCTCCTCGGCTGCAACCTCGATACAGAAGAGGGGAAGAAGCTTTACAGGGAGTCGAATCTTGGCGCATCGGTATGCCTCCCCTGCATTTGCGACGCAACGGCGCTCGTCGAGGAGATCGTACTCGTGAAGAAAGCCTGAGGGACGGCTGCTGCTTTCGATGCATCATGGCGCGGATGCAAGACAGGCCGTTCCCCCGGTCCCCTGGAGGGGAAGACCGCTCCTTCCTATTGAGAATCTTCGAACCGGTGTTTGATGACTTTTGCCTGAACGATGTAGATCGTCTCTTCTGAGATATTCGTTGCCAGGTCCGCGATCCTCTCAAGGTTCCGGCTGACCAGTATCAATTCGATGCCCCGCCCGATTGTCTCCGGTTTTTCCCCCATGATCATACTGAGTTTGACCAGCACGTGGCGCTTCAGGGAATCGACCTGATCGTCGCGCCGGCACACCTCCCTTGCCTTCTCGTAGTCTCCCGCGATGAAGCTCTCCAGGCTGTCACGGAGCATCGCAAGGGCAAGCTCTGACATCTGCGGGATGTCGACGAGCGGCGTGATGTCGGGCTCGCCTGCAAGCTTGAGTGCGCTCTGAGCGATGTTGACCCCGTGGTCCCCTATTCGCTCCAGATCGTTGTTGATCTTGATCGCTCCGACCAGGAACCGCAGGTCTCCCCCCATCGGCTGGTGGAGCGCCATGAGGGCGATTGCCTCGTTTTCGATGTCGATCTCCATCCTGTCGATTTCCCTGTCCAGAGCGAAGATGTGCTCGGCCATGGCAGCGTCCTTCGTCCGGACGGCTTCGATGGCAGTGTTGATCAGGGCTTCGGCCCGCGCCGCCATAAGGAGGAGTCTCTCCTTGAGATGGGACAGCTGGAGATCGAAGTGTCGTTGGTCCATGGTGTTCCTCTCCTGCCTGCTATGGGCCGGCTCATGTTGCACGATCAGCCGTACTTTCCGGTGATATAGTCATCGGTCAGCTTGTTGGATGGCCGCGTGAAAATATCCTTCGTGCCTCCGAATTCAATCATCTCCCCGAGCAGCATGTACCCCGTGAAATCGGAAACGCGGGCCGCCTGCTGCATGTTGTGAGTTACGATAATGATCGTGTATTCCTTCTTGAGCTCAAGCATCAGCTCCTCGATCTTCATCGTGGCGATGGGGTCGAGCGCCGAGCATGGTTCATCCATGAGGATCACTTCCGGCTGCACGGCGAGGAGACGGGCCACGCAGAGGCGCTGCTGCTGGTCCAGGGGCAATTCCAGAGCCGAATGATCGAGCCGGTCCGAGACGACATCCCACAACCAGGCTGCCCGGAGGCTCCGCTCGACGATCTCGTCCAGTTCCTTCCTCGAATGGACGCCCGCCACCCTCAAGCCGTACACGACATTATTGTAGAGCGAGAGAGGAAAGGGATTCGGGCGCTGGAAAACCATGCCGACCCGCTTCCGGAGGTTCGTGACATCCGTCGAAGCGTGATAGATGTCCTGCCCGTCGAGGAGGACCTTCCCCTGAATGCGGGTCCCGTGAATGAGGTCATTCATCCTGTTCAGGCACCGGAGCAGCGTCGACTTTCCGCAGCCGGAAGGGCCGATCAGGGCGGTGATCATCCGGTCCCGCACAGACATTTCAACGCTCTTCAGCGCCTGAAAATCGCCGTAGAAGAGATCCAGCTTCGAGATCTCGAACCGGTTCCGGCCGGGCCCGTCGGGCGACAGGGGGGCGGAGCTCATCCGAACCTGCCCGTGATGTAATCGTTCGTGCGCTTCTGCCGCGGCGCGGTGAACATCTGGTTCGTGGGACCCATCTCGATCAATTCCCCCATCAGGAAGAACGCGGTCTCGTCGGAAATCCGGGCAGCCTGTTTCGTGTTGTTGGTCACGAGAACGATCGTGTACTGCCGTTTGAGCTCGGTCAGGGCATCCTCGATTTTCGCGGTGGAGATGGGATCCAGGCCCGAGCACGGTTCGTCGAGCAGGATCACCCCGGGTTCCATGGCGAGCACGCGCGCCAGGCAGAGGCGCTGCTGCTGTCCGCCCGAGAGCCTGAGTCCGGAGGTGTTCAGGCGGTCCTTGACCTCTTCCCAGAGAAAGGCCGCCTTGAGGCTCTTCTCCGTCAGCTCGGTCAGGCGGCCGCGGTCGCTGATTCCGGCAAGGGTGGGACCGTAGACGACATTGTCATGGATGCTCATGGGGAGAGGAACAGGCAGCGCGAACACCATCCCCACGCTTTTCCTGAGCGCAACGGCGTCGACCTCGGAACGATAGATATCGTTGCCGTCCATGAGGACCTGTCCGGTCACGCTCGACCCCTGCTCAAGCTCGTTCATTCGGTTCAGCACCCTCAGGAAGGTCGTTTTCCCGGAGCTTGCCGGACCGATGATGCCGAGAATCCCGTTCGCGGCCACCTGGAGGGATATGTGCCGTATGACCGGTTTACCGTGAAATGAGACTGAGAGGTCCCGGATGTCGAATTTTGCGGTCATGGCCTTCGCGCGGGCATCATGATCTCTTTGCGATGAACCAGTGCATCAGCCAGTACGCTGTAAGGTTCACCAGGAGCACGGCGATGATGAGGGCCGCCGCAGTCCCATAGGCATTCTCGTTGGAAATCCCTTCGCGGGCAAGGATGTAGAAATGGACCGCCATCGTTCGTGTAGAGTCGAAGATGGAGGTCGGCAGGCGGAGCGAAGAGCCGGCGGTGAAGATGACCGCCGCGGTCTCCCCGATGGACCGGCCTATGCCCAGCATGACGCCCGTGAGGATCCCCGGCAGCGCATTCGGCAGGATCACCCGCTTCACGGTCTGCCAGCGCGTCGCGCCAAGCGAGAAGCTCACGTCCCGGTAGGATTTCGGGACGGCTTTGATGGCCTCTTCGGAGGTGCGGATGATCGTGGGGAGAATCATGAACGCCAGCGTGAGGCCGCCGGAAAGGATCGACCAGCCCATGCCAAGGATTGTCACGAAGAAGATGAAGCCGAAGAGCCCGAAGATAATGGAAGGGATGCCCGCCAGGCAGTCGGTGCCGAACCGAATCACCCTTGTGACCCTGTTTTCCCTCGTGTATTCGGTGAGGTAGATGGACGTCCCGATCCCGAGGGGGGTGGCAATGAGTATCGCGAGGAGGGGGAGCGCGATCGTGCCGATGAGCGTCGGGAAGATGCCTCCGGCGCGGCCCATGTCCTGCGGGCTGCTGAGCAGGAAATCCAGGCTGAGGACGGGAAGGCCCTTTTCCAGGACGAACACGACAATGAAGACCAGCACGGCGAGCGTGAGCAGCGTGCCCCCGCTCAGAATCGCCACTGCGCCGTACTGCACGTATCGCGGGTGGATCCTCATTTCCTGGCCGCCTTTCCGCGGATAGCGACCATGGCGGCGGAGTTCAGGATGATGATGACGACAAACAGGATGACTCCCGTTGCGAACAGGGCCTGGCGGTGGAGGCCGGTGGCGTAGCTCATTTCCAGGGCGATGTTGGCGGTGAGGGAGCGAACCGATTCCAGTGCGGAGTGGGGAATCTTCACGGCATTGCCTGCCACCATGATGACGGCCATGGTCTCCCCGATGGCCCTGCCCATGCCGAGGATGATGCTGGCGAGGATCCCGGACCTTGCAGCCCGGATGGTCACCATGTGAATCGTCTGCCAGACCGTCGCCCCGAGAGCGAGCGATCCTTCCCGGTACGACTGGGGGACGGCCATGATGGAGTCGATGGAGATGCTGATCACCGTCGGAAGGATCATGATGCCGAGGATGATCGAAGCCGCCAGGACAGAGAGTCCCGGCCCGCCCAGATAATCGCGGATGAGAGGAGCGAGGACCATCACCCCGATGAATCCGTAGACCACGGAGGGGATCGCGGCGAGGAGCTCGATCATCGGTTTGATGACGCGCATCACCGGACGGGGCGCGAACTCGCTCAGGAACAAGGCGCCCGCAACCCCCAGGGGAGCTCCGACGACCATCGCGCCAAAGGTGACCCAGAGAGATGCGGCCACCATGGGAAAGATCCCGAACTTGCCAGCCTGCGGTTCCCAGTCGGAAGAGGAGAGGAAGTTCCAGAGGCCGTAGTGAAAAATGAAGGGGAGCCCCTCCTTGATGATGAAGAGCGCGATGAGCAGGAGGGCGGAGATGGCCGACAATGCGGTGGCCAGAAGAATCCGGCGTACTCCTTTTTCACCGATCAGTGTCATCGGAAATCCCTGGGCTTCCGGTTCATCGTGCGGGCATCAGGCCGTTGGCCTTGATGGTCTGCTGACCATTGTCGGAAAGGACATACTCGATGAAAGCCTTGATCTCCCCCTGCAGCGGTCCGTTCACGAGCAGGTAGATCGGTCTGACGAGGCGGTAGCTGCCGCTGGCGATGGTTTCGTTGGAGCAGGCTTCCCCGTCGACGGTGAGGGCCTTGATCTTGGCATTCAAGAGCCCGTGCGACAGGTAGCCCACCGCATTGGCGTCATTCGCCACGGTCTCCCGGATCGTGCCATTGGAGTCCTGGATGAGCGCATCCCGGGTCAGGCTGATCCCCGTGACGATCTGCTCGAATGAGGAGCGGGTGCCCGAACCGGCTTCCCTCGATACGACCGTAATGGGACGGTCCGCTCCGCCCAGATCCTTCCAGTTCCTGACCTTGCCGTTGAAGATGTCACGCACCTGATCGGTGGTGAGGCCGCTCACGGCGTTGGAGGGATTGACGACGACGGCGATGCCGTCTCGGGCGACGACGGTCGGGGTCAGAGCCCGGGCTTCGTCGGGAAGGATGACGAGGTCGGCCATCCCGATCTGAGCAGCGCCGGAGATGGCGGACTGAATGCCAACCGCCGAGCCGCCTCCCTGGACCGTGATTGAAGCGTTGGGATGCTCGCTCATGTACTGTTCTGCGAGTTTCTCGGCGAACGGCTGGAAGGCCGTGGAACCGGCAAGTGTGACAACTGTTTTTCCCCTGCCGCATCCCAGGAGAAGGATGAGGGGAATGCATAGGAGAGCTGCATATTTATGTTGCATGGACGACCCCTTCACGCGAACATGGATGGAAGCCGGTGGGGAAGGCAGCATCCCCGCAGAGGGCTCTCAGGTGGACCGAGGCCCCGGAGGCACCCGCGGCGGTCCCTTTCCTGGTGGAGCGGTCGGGCGGTCCCGACGGGAGCAAAGTTTCGCACATGAGCGGCAACGAAACGGGAGAGTGCAACGTGGTGGGTGGTTCAAACCTGACCTGTTCCCAATGTCGGGAAAAGGGGGTGGAGATGCAAGCGCCCTTGCGCTTGACTCCACCGGTTTTTGGGTGTATCATGGAAAACCGCGACCATCAAGCTCTGGAGGTTCCCGTGGAGGACGTCCCCGCAGGCAAGAAGCAGGACCCCGCTTGCGTACAATGCGGCACTACCGAGATGTCCGCGCCGCTCCTGGAATTTCGCTTCAGGGGAGAGACCGGGTGGATCTGTTCCGCGTGTCTCCCAATTCTCATCCACCAGCCGGAAAAGATTGGCGCGGGTCTGCCGGGAGCGGCGGACATCCCCCGGCCGCCTCACGGCCATCGCACCTGAGGGGCGTGCGTGCGCGTCGTGGACAACAACGTCGAGTCGAGGTCAGCATGAAATCGTTGTTCCAGGCTCTTGCGGTGCCGTTTCTCCTGGTGGGCTGTTCCAATCCTCCGCAACGCTCCATTTCCGAGATCAACACTGTTCATGTCTGGGGCGCCACGATGCAGCAGGTATATGACGCCGTGCGCCTCCACTGTGTAAAGGAGGCGTTTATTGTGGACCGTTTCGAACAGGAGTCCGGGTCGATCATCTCGCACAGAGTCGTTGGCGGAGGCGGCATGCGGGCCGACTACTTCGGGCCAGCCGATCGCGTCATCGTCATGCGGCTCCACGTCCGCGAGATCGCCCCGGGCCGGATCGAAACGACCACAGACTTCACTTTCGGCAATGGAAAGATGGTCGCCACGCGGGACGACGAAAGCCTCCTCGTCGACAGTTATTCCGGCCTTTCCAGGACCATG
>PMBF01000065.1:43594-159150 GCA_003152875.1 Ignavibacteriota bacterium
TGAATCCTCTTGACTTTTCGGTTCGCCTTCCTTAACTTTGGAACCAATAAATTGAATTTACCTTACAAACTAAGGCGCCGACAGGCGCCCTCTCCATTTCGAAACCCATGCTTGACGAAATCGACGCGACGATCCTGGATATTCTCCAGCGGAACGGCCGGACGAGGCGAAACGACCTTGCCGAAGCCGTAGGCCTTTCTCTCCCATCGGTAAGCGACCGGCTGCGAAAGCTCGAGGAGGGGGGGATCATCAACGGGTATCAGGCAACCGTCGATCCGAAGAAGGTCGGGCGCGACATCACGGCATTCATTTTCGTGACCATCGACTCATCGCGGCATTACACGTCGTTCCTGGATCATGCCGGAGGCGTTGATGAGATCCTGGAGTGCCACGCCATCACGGGGGAGGGGAGCCACCTTCTGAAGATTCGGACGCACAATACCGCTTCGCTGGAGAAGCTCCTGGCCAAGATTCAGGCCTGGCCGGGGGTGATGAGCACACGGACGAATGTCGTTCTCTCGACATCGAAAGAATCATTCCGCCTGAAAATCGAGGCCACGAAATGAACGTTGTCAACTCCGGCGACACAGGTTTCATGATCGTCTGTTCGGCTCTGGTCCTGTTCATGACTCCCGGCCTCGCGTTTTTCTATGGCGGGCTCGTGCGCAGCAAGAACGTCGTGAACACCATGATGATGAGTTTCGCAGCCATGGCGATCGTTGCGGTGCAATGGGTCCTTTTCGGGTACAGCATCGCCTTCGCCCCCGGAAGCGGCTCGTTCGCCCCGGTGTTCGGCGGCTTTCAGTGGCTGGGGCTGCATGGGGTGGGTCTTTTGCCCAACCCGGATTATGCCGCCACCATCCCTCATCAGCAGTTCATGATCTTCCAGGCAATGTTTGCGATCATCACGCCGGCCCTTATATCAGGGGCGATTGTGGAGCGCATGAAGTTCAAGGCGTATGCTGTTTTCATCCTCCTCTGGTCCACGATCTCGTACGATCTGCTTGCCCACTGGGTGTGGGCGATGGACGGCTGGCTCAGGGGGCTCGGAGCGCTCGATTTCGCCGGCGGCACCGTGGTGCACATCAATGCCGGGGTTTCCGCCCTGGTGGCGATGCTCATGCTGGGACCCCGGAAGGGGTTCCCTCACCGGGTCAGCCCACCGCACAATGTCACGCTTGCCCTGCTGGGAGGGGGCATGCTCTGGTTCGGATGGTTCGGTTTCAACGCGGGGAGCGCCGGCAGCGCGGGTTCGATCGCGACGGCGGCGTTTGTGGCCACCAACACTTCCGCCGGAGCGGCCATGCTGGGCTGGATGCTGCTCGACACGTTTCTGAAGGGAAAACCCACCGCCGTGGGGGCTGTCACGGGGGCCGTCGCAGGGCTCGTGGCCATCACGCCTGCATGCGGCTACGTTTCGCCGCTGAGCGCGATCGTCATCGGCCTCGGAGTCTCGGCGATCTGCTACTGGGCTCTCAACCAGCGGATCAAGTGGAACATGGACGACACGCTGGACGCGTTCTCGGTCCACGGCGTGGGAGGGATCTTCGGCGCCATCATTACCGGGGTCCTCGCCAGCAGGCTCGTGAATCCGGCAGGAGCCGACGGGCTGCTCTTTGGCAATCCGTCACTGCTTCTGATCCAGCTTCTTGCAGTAGCGGTGACCATCGTGTTTTCCGGGACCGTCACCTTCGTGCTTCTGAAGCTCGTGGATTGGACAATCGGTATCAGAAGCGGCGAGGCCCAGGAGTCCGAAGGGCTCGACCTCGTGGAACATGGCGAGAAGGCGTATCACGAACTCATCTGACCGTCAAGGAGATTCAGCTAACACCTCTACCCACAACATTACAAGGAAGGATGCCCGCATGCCCAAGAAATCGGGTGACTCGCCCGTTGACCATGTGTTCGACATGATCTCCGAACACGGCGTCAAGATGATCGATTTCAAGTTCATGGATTTTCCCGGACAGTGGCAGCACTTCTCCGTGCCCGTGAAGCAGCTCGAAGAAAGTTCCTTCAAGGAGGGGTTCGGCTTCGACGGCTCGAGCATCAGGGGATGGAAGGCGATCAACGAGAGCGACATGCTCATCATGCCCGACGCTACGACAGCCTTCATCGACACCTTCATCGAGACGAAGACGCTCAGCCTCATCTGCGATGTGGTCGACCCGATCACCAAGGAACGGTACGAGCGGTGTCCGCGCAGCATCGCCCAGAAGGCCGAAGCCTACCTGAAGTCCACGGGCATCGCCGACACGGCCTTCTTCGGCGCAGAGGCGGAATTCTTCATTTTCGACGACGTGCGTTTTGACACCAACGAGCACAGCAGCTATTACTATCTGGACTCGGTCGAGGGACGCTGGAACTCCGGTCGCGACGAAATGCCGAACCTCGGCTACAAGCCGCGCTACAAGGAAGGGTATTTTCCCGTTCCCCCGACCGATCACCTGCAGGACCTCCGCAATGAAATGACCCTGAACCTGATTGCAGCCGGACTGGATGTCGAAGCGCAGCATCACGAAGTGGCGACGGCCGGCCAGTCCGAGATCGATCTCCGGTTCCAGCCCCTCCTCAAGAGCGCCGACGCGTTGCTGCTCTTCAAGTATGTCATCAAGAACACGGCGCGCTTGCGCGGAAAGACGGTGACCTTCATGCCGAAGCCCCTCTTCGCCGACAACGGGTCGGGCATGCACGTGCACCAGAGCCTCTGGAAGAACGGCAAGCCACTGTTCTACGGGAACGGGTACGCGAACCTGAGCGAGATGGCGCTGCACTACATCGGCGGCCTGCTGAAGCATGCCCCGGCGCTCTGCGCGATCACGAACCCGACGACGAACTCCTACAAGCGTCTGGTCCCCGGCTTCGAGGCTCCGGTCAACCTCGCCTACTCACAGCGGAACCGGAGCGCGGCGGTCCGTATCCCGATGTACTCCGCCAACCCGAAGGCGAAGCGCGCCGAATTCAGGTGCCCCGATGCGCTCTGCAACCCGTACCTGGCGTTCTCGGCAATGATGCTGGCAGGCATCGACGGGGTGCTCAACAAGATCGATCCGGGGGAGCCTCTGGACAAGGACATCTACGACCTCGCGCCCGAGGAGCTGAAAAACGTTCCGTCGACGCCGGGCTCGCTCGAAGAGGCGCTGCACGCGCTCGAGCGCGACCACGACTTCCTGCTGCGGGGCGACGTGTTCACCAATGAAGTCATCGACGTATGGATCTCCTACAAGATGGAGAAGGAAGTCAAGCCGATGGCGTTGCGTCCGCACCCGTTCGAGTTCGGTCTGTACTACGACGGCTAGGCTGAACGGACCAGGCGTTCCCGCCAGACATCTGACGAGAGCTGGAGCAGGCGGCTCCCGAACCCGGCGCACCCGGGCACGGGAGCCGTTCTGTTTTCCCGGCGGCCAGGGGGGCAGCTTCCCGGCTCGGGGCGGAGGCGCGCGCCGGGTTTTCTTGTTTTTGGATGCGCTTATGAGTATTTTCCTCTCATGGATTTCACACAGATTCACTCCCGCCACGAAGACCGAACCGCGGTCATCACGCTGAATCGCCCCGACAAACGGAACGCGTTGAACGACGCTATGGTGAGCGATCTGACGGCCGCCTTCCTGGCCGCTGCACGCGACTCGAGCGTGAAGGTAATCATCCTCGGGGGGGAAGGCCCGGCGTTCTGCGCAGGGGCGGACCTCGAGTACCTGCAGCGAATCTCGCAGAACGATCTGGAACAGAACCGGACGGATTCCCTCAAGCTGGCCGTTCTGTTTCGCACGATCTATGAGATCCGCAAGCCGGTGATTGCCTCGGTGCGGGGACCGGCGCTGGCGGGGGGATGCGGGCTTGCCACGGTCTGCGACTTCGTGCTTGCCTCCCGAGAGAAGGCCAGGTTCGGCTATACCGAGGCCCGCATCGGGTTTGTTCCGGCGATCGTCATGGCGTTTCTGATCAAGCGGGTGGGGGAGGGCCGGGCACGGGAGCTGGTTCTCCGCGGGAACACCCTGGGCGCCGACGAGGCGGAGAGAATCGGACTGGTGACCAAAGCAGTGCCGGACGCGGAAGTGGACTCGGCCGTAAAAGATCTGGCAGGCGAACTGATCACGCAGAACAGCGCGACCTCCATGGGCTACTGCAAGGAGCTGATCGGAAGGCTCCACGGCTTGAATCTCCTGGACTCGCTTGATTTTGCCGCCAATGTCAACGCAGCGGCCCGGATGACGGCCGACTGCAAACAGGGAGTCGAAGCCTTCCTCCAGAAAAGCATCCCAAAGTGGTGACCCCATGAACGACCAGAGTCCCGGTGCGGTCCTCCTCAACAACGACCTGCGGGCGGCAATCCGCACCATACCCGATTTCCCCAAGCCGGGGATCATGTTCCGGGACATCACCACGCTGATCAAGGATCCAATCCTGTTGCGGCGCGCGGTCGACGTGCTTGCCGAGCACTACCGGGATGCGCGGATCGAGATGGTGATCGCCGTCGAGTCGCGCGGCTTCATCCTGGGCGCGCCCCTGGCGTACAAGCTGGGCGCGGGATTCGTCCCGGTGCGCAAACCCGGGAAGCTTCCTGCGCCAACCGCACGCCAGGAGTATACGCTGGAATACGGCTCTGACGCCGTCGAGGTTCACCGGGATGCCATCACCCCCGGCGCGCGCGTTCTCCTGCACGACGACCTGCTTGCCACGGGAGGCACCATCCTGGCGGCGACAAAACTCGTGGAGCTTCTCGGAGGAGACATTGCGGGCATCTCATTCCTGGTGGAGCTCTCGTTCCTGAACGGCCGCAAGCGCCTGGGAGGGCGCGAGATCTTCTCGCTCATACAGTATGACAGCGAATGAAATACCCGGACCGGCCCCGCACAGACGGGGCCGTTGTGTATTGAAACGTTGACGCCATTCCCTCAGCAGCGCCCTGCCATGAAAACCATCATCGAACCCTTCAAGATCAAATCTGTCGAGCCGATCAGGTTCACCACCCCCGAAGAGCGGGAAGAGGTCCTCAGAAAGGGCTTCTACAATCTCTTCCTGGTTCGGGCGGAGGACGTCCTGATCGACCTCCTCACCGACAGCGGAACGAACGCCATGAGCGCCGACCAGTGGGCGGGCATGATGCGGGGAGATGAATCGTACGCCGGCGCCCGGAGCTTCTACAGGTTCGAACGTAAAGTCCGGGAGCTGACCGGCTTCAAGCACATCATCCCGACCCACCAGGGGAGGGCCGCGGAGAGGATCCTGTTCTCGCTCACAGGCGGAAAAGGAAAAGTCGTTCCAAACAACAGCCACTTCGACACGACGCGCGCCAACGTGGAGTTCTCCGGAGCCGAGGCGGTGGACCTTCCCACCGCGGAGGGAAGAGACCCCGAACTGATAGCCGATTTCAAGGGGAACATGGACACCGGGGCCCTGGAAACGCTCATCCGGAAGGTAGGGCCCGGATCGATCCCGCTTTGCATGATCACCGTCACCAACAATTCCGGCGGCGGCCAGCCTGTCTCCCTGGCGAATATCCGGGAGACCGGCGCGATCTGCAAAAGGCACGGCATCCCGCTGTTCCTCGATGCCTGCCGTTTTGCTGAAAACGCCTACTTCATCAAGATGCGTGAGCGCGGATACGCCAGCGTGCCCGTGAAAGAGATCGTCAGCGAGATGTTCTCCCTTGCCGACGGCGCTACGATGAGCGCAAAGAAGGACGCCATCGTGAACATGGGAGGTTTCCTGGCAATGAATGACGACGCGCTCGCGTCGGGGGCCCGAAACCTCCTGATTGTGACTGAAGGGTTCCCCACGTACGGAGGGCTGGCCGGCCGGGACCTCGAGGCTATTGCACAAGGGCTGGATGAAGTCCTGGACGAGCGCTACCTTGAATACAGGATCCGCTCGGTGGCGTATCTGGGCGAGCGGCTTGCCGCGGCCGGAGTGCCCATCCTTCAGCCGCCGGGAGGGCACGCCGTGTACCTGAATGCCAGCAAGTTCCTTCCACAGATCACTCCGGACCGGTACCCGGGCCAGTCTCTCGTCGTGGAACTGTTCAGGCGCGGGGGGATCCGCTCGGTGGAGATCGGGAGCGTGATGTTCGGCCGCCGCGGCGCCGGAGGAGAATTCATCCCGGCAAGGATGGAGCTGGTGCGCCTGGCAATCCCCAGGAGGGTCTATACACAGAGTCATATCGACTACGTCATCGAGGTTGTCCTCGAGTGCTACGAGAATCGTGCCCGTTTCCCCGGCTATCGAATCGTCGAGGAGCCTGCCATGCTTCGTCATTTTACCGCGAAATTCGAACCCATTTTACGCTGAAAGGTGTTATATTAGGAGCATCCGGGCCTGCCGCGGCTCCGTAGGCACACGGAAAAAGTGTTTGAGATGCGGAATTCGTTGCGCCCTGGTGGGCGGGAGACATGGCGGTCGACAAGCAGGTTGCCTGGGCACGTGAAAGGCCATACGCATGCTAGCCTGTCCGGTCTGCGGTCATTCGAACGACGATCTCTCGGTCGTGTGTGTGTCGTGTAAGGCGTATCTCCAGGCGAAGGTGGACACCCTCGACCTTTTCCATACGATCTGGGGGTTGATGGAGGCGCCTGCTGCAACCATGAGGAAAATCGTGATCGCGCGGCAGAAGAACTATGTCATCTTTCTGAGTTGTCTCTTCGGCATCGCCCTCGCCTACTGCCTGATCTGGTACCGTGGACTCGGCACCCTCATCGGGTTCGGACCGGCGCTTGCGCTCGGGGTCGTAGCGGGTCCGTTGCTGGGTCTCGTGGCCGTAGTGCTGATAGGACTCTTCCTCATGTTGGTTTCGAGGATCCTGGGAGGACACGCCACGTTGAGGGAAACTGTTTCGGTGGTTGCCTATGCGCTTGTGCCTGTCGTGCTTTCGCTGGTGATGGTCTTTCCGGTCGAGATCGCAGTGTTCGGGCAGTACCTGTTTGATCCCAATCCGCCGCCGCTTGTGATGAACCCGCCAGCTTACATCGGCCTCCTCTCACTCGACGCGATTGCGGTTGTCTGGTCCTGGGGATTGCTGCTGGTCGGAACAAGGGTTGCCCAGCGCCTGAGCAGGGTACGGGCCTTTCTCTCGGCTGTAGCCTTCCCGATTCTCGCGGCAGCCGCGGCCGCGTTGGGAATGCGCCTGGTCCCGTGACGGAGCTGCAGTCATGCCGGCGCACCTGAGCCTTGAGGAGTTCGAGCGGGTGGTCTCGGAGGTGTTTGAGGGACTTCCGGACCTGTTCCGCAGGAACATCGACAACGTCCATTTTGCGGTTGAGGATGCGCCCCCCGAGGGGGTGGGCAGACGCCGGGGAGTGCGGAGCGGAGGCGTCCTGCTCGGACTCTATGAGGGGGTCCCTCTGACGCGGCGGGGATCCTGGTACGGCATGGCCCCCGTGCTCCCGGACCGCATCACCCTCTTTAAGGCCAATCTCGAGGCCTTCTCCAGGACCAGGGAGGAACTCCGGGAAAACATCAGGGACACGTTGATCCATGAGATTGGCCACTATTACGGCATGACCGAGCGCCAGATTCGCGCGGCTGGTTACTAACGGGTTTTTTCCTTGAAAGGACAAGAAGCAATGCCGAGAGTCATCCTGACCATCACCTACACTATCAAGCCTGAGAAGCGCGAGGAATACCTGAGTCTTGCAAGGGAAATGAAGGAGCACTTCAGCACAGTCCGCAAGAAGAACTATGGCATCTTCGAGGGCAAGGTCAAGAGGAATCAGTTCACGGAGTTGTTCATCGCCGACAGCATGGAGGAATTTGAGGCGCTTGACGACAACATGGACGAGAAATCCGATGCACTGCTTGCGAAGCTGGAGGAGTACCTCGACGGCGACGGGATGAAATACAACACCATAGTCGAGTCCTTGTGAAAACAGCTCCCGTCCGCAAATCGGCTCCAGGGAGGCGCATCGATCCTATTGCGCAGTTCATGCAGGAGCACGACGAGACGCTCGTCCAGCTCTCCGCCCTGAACAAGTCGAGCCGCTCCATTGCCGAGGACGGGTTTACGGCGGACGCATTCAGGCGCCTGCACGATGCAGTGGCATTTGTGGCCGAGGAGGTGGGGTTCCACAATAAGCGGGAAGAGGAAGCCCTCTTCCCCGTCCTTGAACGCTACGTGGAGGGTCCCACAGGCCTGATGCGCGAGGAGCACCGCACATTGAAGAAGGAATTCCTGCGGCTTCGCAAGGCGTTTGGCCGGCTTGAGCTGCACCATGAAAGCAAGGCTGCCGCCACGGAGGTCGCCCTCGTGGCAAGGGGCATAGTGCAGATCATGGTCAATCACATCCACAAAGAGAATCACATTCTCTTCCCCCTGGTTCAGAAATTCCTCACCAAGGACGCCCTGCGGGAGATTGCCCGCAGAATGACCGCCCCCGGAACCAAGATCTAGTCACCCCTCAACAAAAGCTTCTTCCCCGGCAAGAACCTTCAGCTGCTTTCAGGAACGCCCTCCTCAAGTATGGGGTTTAGGGTGCATCGAGCCAGCCCGTCAACACCGGCGGTACCTCGTCTGCTTGTCCTGGTGGCTCCCCGTTGCCGGCATGAAGGAATGCTCGGCATAACCTATTCTTTATATTCGGCTGGAGGCGTAAACCGTGAAACGACAGAATGTTATATCAGTTCTCCTTCTGGGGATTATCGCAATAACTGGAATCCGTTCTCAGGCCCGCGCGGGCACCTGGGTGACGATCGGACCTGACTCCGCCAGAGGATATCTGGCATTGCCGGAGGGGAAGGGACCTCACCCCGCCCTGATCGTCGTCCATGAATACTGGGGCCTGGCTCCATGGATTACAGGAAACGCCGATGAATTTGCCAGGAGAGGTTATGTGGCCCTGGCTGTCGATCTTTACGGGGGGAAAATTGCGGCCACCCCGGACGAGGCCATGAGCATGATGAGAAGTGTTCGGCCCGAAGCCGCTTCCCGCCTTCTTGAAGGAGCCGACTCCTTCCTCCGAGACCGGTCCGATGTCATCAAGGGGAAAATCGGTTCGATTGGCTGGTGCATGGGCGGCGGCTACTCGCTCAGGACGGCATTGCTGAACCCCACGCTCGCCGCATGCGTAATTTGCTACGGCATGCTCGTCACGGACCCTGAGCAAGTGAGCAAGATTCCCTGCCCTCTGTTGTGCATCTATGGCGGCAAGGACAAGGTGTTTCCGGCCGATACCCTCCGGGCCTTCGAAAAGGTGGCCAGAATGGCGAAGAAGCGTGTCACTTCTCATATCTATCCGGAGGCGGATCATGCCTTCATGAACCCGAATAACAAGGCGGGATACAGGAAGGGTGATGCCGATGATGCCTGGACCCGGATTTACGCATTCCTTGATGGCAAGCTCAAGAAGCCAATGTAAGCAATGAGGTAACGTGCATGCAGTTACGCAAGTTTCAGAGATTGAATGCAGACGAGCTCTCACTGCTGTGGGACGACGGGCACACAGAGATCGTATCGCTGAGGAGGCTGCGGGATGCATGCCCGTGTGCCGGATGCAAGGGGGAGACGCTCCTGTTGCATCACTATGGGCCCCCCGCCGTCGACTATGAGGCCGCGGGCAGGTATGAATTGGTCAGTGCCACACCCGTCGGGAATTACGCAATCAAACTCGTGTGGGGAGACAAACACGCCGACGGGATGTATACGTGGGTGCTGCTCAGGGCTCTGTGCGAATGTGCTGTTTGCAGGGCGGAAAGGGGGGAGCTGGCCGGGGACGGAAGCCCCCGGGGGGAAGGGAGCCTTTTGTGAAGTGAGTCTGCTGACGGCGAGCGACCGCAGGTAGTGACGCTCACGGCCCTCCCGCTTCATAGGTGATTCGGGATGGAGCAGAATGGTGGAATCGGAGTCGATTGAGGGTGGGCGGCCAGATCTCCGGGGTGCGCTGTCGGTTTATCTACGCTCGGCCGGGCCCCCGTTGCCTGCCATCAGGTCATCGAGGCAAACGATGCCTTGAAGAAACGCGGGGCGACTCGTATATTGGAGCACTGTAGGGAATGCCGGTTCAACACTTATCCATCAAAAATCCCTTTCTGGCGATGGCCGCAACCGATTCATTTGAAAGCTTCGTCTCAGCATTGACGGAGATGGAACAGAAGCATGTCGCTCCGTACATCAAAGCTCAACGGGAGGATCTCCTCGCCGCGCGGAGCGAAGATGCGCGTCTCCGGATTGTCAACGCATTTGTGGAGGAAGTCCACAGATTGTTGAAACAGACAAGAAGGTGATGGGGACCGGCATGCTCCGCGCTCCCGTGCCTGCCCTCCTATTTCCGCTTCTCCATCGTGGCTTTGAGCGTGACGATGGCTCCGCCACGCAACGCTTCGATTTCCACCACATCTCCGGCCTTCAGCTCCCCCAACAATCCCATATAATCGTAGATGTTCAGGACCTTCTTGCCAGCCATTTTCGTGATCACGTCTCCCGCCTTGAGTCCCGCCTTCTCCGCGGGCCCGTTCGGCCGGATGCCGCCTATCTTCATCCCCTCCGTTCCCTCGGCGTAGTCCGGGATGATGCCAAGCGTCACGGAGAATGAGCGCGCGTCGCCCGAAGATGCAGGCGCCGGGGCCTGACTCCTGGCAAACGCCGGACGCTCGGGCATGACGTCCACGGCATCAACGATTTTTTTCACGTAGCGGACCACGCGCTCCTCTCCGGCATAATTGATCTTCTCCCACGTGTCGGAAGGCTTGTGGTAGTCGTTGTGAGTACCTGTAAAGAAAAAGAGCACGGGCATGTCCTTGCCGTAGAACTGCGAGTGGTCGCTCGGACCGAATCCATCGGGGATGGTCTTGATCGTGAACGAAGAATCCTTGTTAAACCTTGACAGGAGGGGCGCCCACACTGGGGATGTCCCGGTTCCGTAGACCGTGAGCCGGCCGTTCTCCAGCCGGCCAACCATGTCCATGTTGACCATGGCCACGCTTCGCTCAAGCGGCACCAGGGGATGGTTCACATAATACCCGGAGCCCAGTGTACCAAGTTCTTCACCACTGAAGAAAAGGAAGAGGATGCTGCGCTTAAGCTCCTTCCGTTTTGCGGAAAACGCCTCCATAAGCTCAAGCAGACCCGAGGTGCCGGAAGCATTGTCATCGGCCCCGGGATGGACGGCTATCGTATCGGGGACCAGAGAACCGGATCCACGGCCTCCGTATCCGAGGTGGTCGAAGTGCGCGCCCAGGATCACGACCTGGCTGTTAAGGAGCGTGTCGTTCCCCTTGAGGAGCCCGGCCACATTGGCCGTGCGGGCCTTTACCTTCCTGACGTCGGTCTGTATTCTTGCTGCGGTGCCGCTCAGGGAGATCCGGACCGGCTTTCGGGAGGCCTTGATCGAATCCTGTAAGGCTCTCAGGTTCATGCCCGAGGGAGCGATCAGCCTCTCAATCACGTCCCGTTTCATCGAGAGTGCGGGGATCCCCGAGCTCTCGAAGCTCTGATCGTAGGTCAGCTTCAGGAGGTCGTCGTCCTGCTCGTCGCGCGGTCCGTTCAGGAAAATGATGGCTGCCGCCCCCTTGTCGCGGGCAACACGGGCCTTGTTCCGGAACGAGGTGTATTTCGCAAAGGGGCTGTGGGGATCTGTCCCGTCCGGCCCGTAGCGGAGCACGACCACAACCCTGTCGCGGGCATCGAGTCCCTGATAGTCGTCATAGTTGCTGTCCGGTGCCGAGATGCCGTAGCCCGCGAACAGGAGCTCTCCGGAGACCGTTGCGCTTGACGAGAACGCAAGGGGGCGGAAGTCCTGGTTGGCAACGAACACAAGGGGCTCGGCCGGGGCCGGTGGGATGATGGCGAGATGATTGCTGTCCCCGAGGCGGACCGCCGCGACAAACTCGAAGCTCTGGAAGTAACTTCCTCCGTCCCCGGCGGGGGAGATCGCGTCCCGCTTCATCCAGTCCGCAATATACGCTGCGGCTGTCCGGTTCCCCTCCGTGCCGCTTCCCCGGCCGGCCAGTGCGGAGGAGGCGAGATACTTCAGGTGATACCGGATATCGGAGGCAAGGATTTCAGGGTCCGTCTGAGCCTGAAGTGCGTACGGCAAGAGGCCGAGGGCGGCTAGGATGACGATGAGCTTTTTCATGACTCTCCGGCTGAGTAGGTTTTCCTGGTGCAGTGCGATGTGAACGAGGACAGGGCGGGGGGTGTTCAGAATGGTGTTCCTTGAGCGGTGCGATGCGGAATGACACAATATAGCGCGAAGGCAGGAGACATTCAAGTCTCCGTGGCCGAACTTGGAACACCGAACTTGAAACATCACGCTTGAAACACCGCAAATGAAACTTCGGGCATGAAACATTCAGGTATTTCTCAGGGGCGCAGGCGGTGCCGTTAAGAAGGATCACGTGTCCCGAACGACCGATCGTGCATGTCTTCCCCTGGGGGGATCAAGGATGTCCCGGATCACTCGTGAGGGATCGCAGCTCCGGGCACGGAGGGCACCGTTCCTTTCCGAACAATCATAGGAGGTCACATGGGTCTTTCCGGCAGGAAGGTCATCGTCACAGGGGGGACGGGCGCGCTTGGGTCGGTTGTCGTAACGGCATTTCATCAGGCGGGCTCGGTGCTGGCGGTTCCCAGTCCCGGTGCGCCGGGGAGCGCGTCGCTCGCGGCGGGGGTTCTCACCGCACGCTGCGACCTCACCAGGGAGGAGGACGTCCGGGCATTCTTCGCGCTGGCGGCGTCACGGATCGGCGAGCCCGATATCCTTGTCAACATTGCAGGAGGATTTACCGGAGGGAAGCTTGTTGAAGAGACCAGCGCCGAAGAGATGGACGCGATGCTGCGTCTCAATCTCCGGACGGCTCACCTCTCCTGCGCCGCCGTGCTCGCCGGAATGAAGACTCGGGGGTTCGGACGCATCGTCAACATAGCGGCGATGGCCGCTTTGTCGCCGGGCACAAAGCGAGGTTCCTATGCCATTGCAAAGAGAGCCGTCGTAACATTGACCGAGGTTATCTCGGAGGAATGCCGCGGCACGGGGGTAACGTGCAACGCGATAGCGCCCTCGATCATCCGGACGGCTGCCAACGAAGCGTCGATGCCAAACGCTGACAAGTCCAGGTGGGTCAACCCGGAGGAGATAGCGGGACTCATCCTTTTCCTTGCCTCAGAGGAAGCCCGGTCCATCAGCGGAAACGTGATCAAGGTCTACGGGGCGGTTGGATAATGGTCAGACGCGCGGAACAGGAGGCCCACCCCGGTGTGAGGTACCCGCCGCCCCCGCGAGCCCGAGCATCTGAGGGAGGGGGCCTCGATTCACGGTTTGATTCTGCTCTGGAGGCTCCCGTCTCGCTCCGGAAATCCTCAATTCTCCCGGCGAACTCATGGAAAGGAAGGTGAGTCGTCCTTTGAGCGGGCCTCGGCCGGGAGTCCGTTGACTTTATCGCAACATTGGGCTATTTTGAGCCTGTGGCGCTCATAAGAACTTGACATTCAATGGGTCAGGCGGGGACTCGCGTCATGCGTTCCCGCCTTTTCCTATTTTTAAACGGAAGACGACCAATGAGCCTGAAAGAAACAATCGTACGAGACCTGCAGGCAGCGATGAAGAGCGGTGACACGATCCGCCTTGCGACCCTGAGGACCGTGCGGGCAGCGTTGATGGAGAAGGAAATTGAAAGGCGGGGGAGCGCTACCCCCATGAACGAGGAGGATGAACTTGCAGTTCTCAATTCCGCGGCGAAGCGCCGGAAGGAATCTATTGAACTCTTCATGGCCGGCGGAAGAAATGAAATGGCCGACCAGGAAGCAGAGGAGCTGGCGATCATCCAGGAGTACCTTCCCAGGCCGATGACGGCCCAGGAGGTCGAGGATGTAGTCCGCCGGGTAATTCAGGAAGCGGGGGCATCCGGAGCGAAGGATTTCGGGAAAGTCATGCCGGCGGCAATGAAGCAGTTAAAAGGCAAAGCCGACGGAAAACAGGTGCATGAGACGGTCAAGCGCCTTCTTGGAGGATAAACTCTTGTCGCTCCTCGATCTCATCATTGCCGCGGGGTTCTTCACGGCCGGCTACATCGGGTACAGAAGCGGCGCGGCAACGAAGGCATTCACATTGGTCTCGATCCTTTTCGCCGTCCTTGTTGCGGCGAGGTTCATGCGTTCCGGGGCATCGTTGCTGGCCCCCACGGGCAACGTCGCGGGCACGGGCGCGCTCGTGGCCGCGTTTCTCGTCATCGCCGCCGCAATTCTGGTCGTCCTGTTCCTCATCCTGCGGAGGCTTGCCACCACGAAGCTGTTCAAGGGAACGGGACGCGTCGCAGGGGTTTTGCTGGGCCTTGTGGAGGGATGCCTGGTTATGAGCATCGTGTTCTGGGGCCTTCGCGCATTCGACGAGCCCGGGGAACGGCTTCGCACAAGGTCCCGGCTCTATGCACCCGTCCTGGGCTCCGTTCCCGCCTGCTTCGAAATCCTCAAACCCTACCTGCCCGGGGCTGGGGAGTTCCGCGAACTGGTGGGGCTGAAGTGAGAGGAGTTCCATGAGCGCCTGGGAGAGCGCCCAGTCGAAACTGGAGCTGGAGCGGATCCGGGAGCGTGTATTGCGCTATGCGTCCTCGGATCCCGGCGCCGGGGTGATCCGGCAGGCGGAGATCATGACATCGGTCGCGGAGATCCGGCTGGCGCTGGCCCGGGTGACCGATATGAAGCGGCTGCTGGAGGAGGAGGGGGATTTTCCTCTTGCCGGGGTTCACGAGGTCGGCCCCGCCCTCCAGAAATCAGGAATTGAAGGTGCGGTTCTTCTGTCCCGCGATCTTCTGCAGATAGGCTCCACGCTCCGCGCAGCGCGCCTTGCGAGAGGCGCACTGTCGAAGAGGAAGGACACCTCGATGCTGCTCTGGGAGATCGGGGAGCCGCTGGCCCCCGATAAGGTCCTGGAGTTCAACATCGAACAGGCGATCGACGAATCGGGCGCCGTGAAGACGAACGCCTCCAAAGAGCTGCAGGCGGTCCGTCGCGCGATCGCCGAGAAGTCGGGGCAGCTCCGCAAGCGGCTCGAGAGCATTCTCCGGGCAGCGTCGGACCTTGGCCTCAGCCAGGAAGAGATCATCACCACGCGTGAGGGGCGGATGGTGATCCCCGTGAAGTCGGAGCACAGGAACAGGGTGCCCGGGTTCATCCAGAGCGCTTCCTCGAGCGGCGCCACGGTATTCATCGAGCCCACCGAGACGCTCGAGCTCAATAACGAGATCCGCAGCCTGCAGTTCGAGGAGCAAAGGGAAATCGACCGCATCCTCCGTTCCCTGACCGGCCAGGTGCGTGAGCGGAGGGAGGCGATCGTTGCGAACCTCCGGATACTCGCCGCGCTCGACGCGCTCCTTGCAAAAGCGCGCTATTCGATCGAAGTGCTCGGTATCGAACCTCAGGTGAGCGCGGACGGGCCGCTGCGCCTGCTGGGTGCCCGCCATCCGGCGCTTCTCATCAATCACGGCTACGCAGGGACAACCCCCCTCGACCTGGAGCTCGGGAACGGATTCACCACGCTCGTCATCAGCGGCCCGAACGCCGGGGGGAAAAGCGTGGCAATGAAATGCGCCGGCCTGATCGTCCTCATGGCTCAGGCAGGGTTTCACGTGCCGGCGGCGGACGGGACGCGTCTCAGGGTTTTCCGGAAAATGTTTGTGGACATCGGCGACGAACAATCGATCGAGAACGACCTCAGCACCTTCAGCTCACACCTGAGGAACCTGAAGACGATCGCGGCGGAAGCTGATGCCGACAGCCTTGTCCTGATCGATGAAATAGGCTCGGGGACCGACCCGGCGGAAGGTGGCGCGATCGCCGCGGCGGTGCTTGAATGGCTCACCGGCCGGGGTTCCTACACCATTGCGACGACGCACCACAGCGCACTGAAGGTGTTCGCGCACGACACCGACGGTGTGGAAAACGGCGCAATGGAATTCGACCAGGCGGCACTGACACCGACCTACCGGTTCAGAAGCGGCATCCCGGGAAGCTCCTATGCGCTTGAGATGGCGCAGCGCATCGGGTTCCCGCCGGAAATCCTCTCGGTCTCCAGGGCGTACCTGGGACATCAGCAGGTCCGGCTCGACGCGCTCATCGCGCAGCTCGAGACGTCGGAGCAGCGGGCGCGGCATCAGGCCGAAGCCATTGCGGCCGAGAAGGCCGAGCTCGACAGGATGGTGAGGGAGTACGAATCCCGCATGGCGTCGCTCTCCGCCGAGGTCAGGGACCTGAAACGGCGCGCTGTGCAGGAGGCCGGGATCATTGTGGAGCGCGCCAACGCGGCCATAGAGCGGAGCGTGCGCGAGATCAGGGAGACTGCCGCCGAACGGGAAACAGTCAAGAGCGCGCGACGGCAAGTGGAAGAAATCAAGCGCAGCCTCGCCGCCGAGCGCAAGGAGACGGAGGAGGCCGAGGAGCAGGCGGCTCCTGACGCGTTGTCGGTGGGCGGGCTCGTGAGCCTCGGTGGAGGGAGCGACACGGGAGAAGTCATGGCAATCGCACCTGACGGAAAGACGGCCACCGTGGTCTTCGGCACGGTCAAGATGCGTGTTCGCGTGAGTGACCTGCACCCCACGGCGCGGCGTCCCAGGGCGCGGCAATTGTCCCAGGAAACGGATGAGAAGCCCCAGGCCGTCGAAACCGACCTCGACATCCGGGGGATGACTGGAGACGAGGCGCTGCCTCTGGTTGACAAGTTTCTGGACAATGCCCTCCTCGCCGGATTGCACCGGGTGGATATCATACACGGCAAGGGAACCGGAGCGCTGCGCAAGAGGATCGGCGAGTTTCTCGCGCGGCATCCCCGCGTGAAAACGTTCAGGCTTGGCGAGTGGAACGAAGGGGGAACCGGTGCGACGGTGGTTGAGCTGGAGGATGCCGAATGAGCGGCGCGATCCGCAGCCTCCTTGTGGCAAACCGAGGGGAGATCGCGATCCGCATCATGCGGAGTGCGAGGGAGATGGGTATCCGGACCTTGGCGGTCTATTCGGAGGCGGACCGGACCGCAGCCCATGTGCGTGCGGCCGACACGGCCGTCCTTGTCGGTCCGGCTCCCTCGGCGGCGAGCTATCTGAATATGGGGGCGATCCTGGATGCGGCACGCAGGACCGGCGCGGACGCCATTCATCCCGGATACGGTTTTCTTTCGGAGAATAGCGTGTTCGCCCGAAAGGTGCTGGAGGCTGGACTCATCTTCGTTGGGCCCACGCCGGAGGCGATCCAAGCCATGGGAGACAAGACCGGCGCCCGCACCCTGATGCGGGGAGCGGGCATCCCGGTAGTTCCCGGCACCGACGGTCAGGTCAGCGCCAACGACGCTGCCGCCTTCTGCGCGAGCCATGGCTTTCCGGTGCTCCTTAAGGCCTGCGGTGGCGGGGGAGGGAAAGGGATGAGGCTCGTGGGCGGGCCGGGAGACCTCCCGGACGCATTCCGTGCGGCTTCGTCTGAAGCATCGTCTGCATTCGGGGACGCTCGTCTCTATGTCGAGAAGTACGTGGAGCGGCCCCGGCATGTGGAGATTCAGGTCCTCGCCGATCGCTACGGGAATGTCGTGCACCTGGGAGAGCGCGAATGCTCGATCCAGCGCCGCCACCAGAAAGTTGTGGAGGAGTCACCATCGCCCGCGCTGACGGCTGGCCTCCGCCAGGCGATGGCGGAAACGGCGGTGAGGGCGGCCCGTGCATGCTCCTACATGAACGCCGGTACCGTGGAGTTCCTTCTCGATGCGTCGGGGAGNNGGCGAAGAGCTGCCCTTCACTCAGGAGGGGATTCATTGGCGTGGCCACGCGATCGAGTGCCGTATCTGCGCCGAGGATGTCACCGAAGGTTACACTCCTTCGACGGGCAGAATCGTCCACCGGAGGCCGCCGCAAGGTCCGGGCGTGCGTGAGGACTGCGGAGTCGAACCGGGCGACGAGGTGCCCGTCTGGTATGACCCGCTGTTGTCGAAACTCTGCATCTGGGCTCCATCGCGCGATGAGGCGATCGATCGCATGGCCCGGGCTCTCGATGAGTATGAACTGCTTGGCGTCAGGACGAACATTCCGCTCTTGCGTTTCGTGATGCGGAACTCCGCCTTCCGCTCCGGCAGGTATTCCACCCATTTCCTGGACGAAGAGTTCTCCGCCGGGGCCCTTGATGGAGGGAGTGCCGGGCTTCAGAGGGCCGCCGCCGCCGTGTGCGCCCTCCTTGAGGACCGGAATCATCCTTCAATTCCTGCCACACGGGGCGACTCAACGGGGCCGAGCCGCGGGGGTTGGAAGAAGAGGCGCGACGAATCATACCGTTGAGCCCGGACCGGGCTCCGGCATTGCGGTGCCCGTGGCCGGAACAGGGCGTATGCGAACATACCAGGTGAAGGTCGGAGAGCGCGAATTCACCGTTGCGGTCAGCAATGGGACGGTCATCGANNGTGATAAGCAGTGAGGGGACATATCCCGTCGCGGCTGTGAGAAGCGGAGGCGGCTACGACGTTGTCTCCAGGGGCGTGAACTTCCGGATCACGACGAACGGCGAGCGGGAACGGCTGCGAGAGAGGCTGCCTCACCCCGCGCCTGGAGCCGGAATGACGCAGGTCCGGTCACCGATGCCGGCGCTCGTGGCTCGTGTGGAAGTGGGCCCCGGGGAGACGGTTCAGCCGGGACAGATCCTGGTCGTTCTTGAGGCGATGAAAATGGAGAACGACGTCCGCTCACCCGCCGGGGGGACGGTCCAGGACGTCGCGGTGGCAGCGGGTGCGACAGTGGAGAAGGATCAGCTTCTCCTTACGATCATATGAGACTCGGGCAGGGATTGTGAACATGTCCATCAATACGGTCAGGCTTCTGCTCAGGCATGCGATGACGGAACCGGTTCACAGGGCCCGGCGGGTACAACGCCTATTCCCGCTTCTCCTGTTGTGTCTCGTGGCGGCCCCGGTCCTGGCAGGCGGATTCTACCTTCCGCAGCAGTCGGCCAGGGGGACAGGCATGGGTGAATCGGGACTGGCTTCCCTCGGCGAACTGAGCCTGCTTCATCGCAATCCCGCCTCTCTTTCTTTCCTCCGCGGTACGATGCTCTCGCTTGGCACCACCGTCGTCATGCCGGACACCCGTTTCCTCCCGGACGGTCTGCCGGGTGTCAAGATGCAGAGCCAGGTTCTCTTTCCGCCGAACGTGGCGCTGTCTCATACGCTGGGAAACGGACTGGCCTTCGGCGTTTCGGGATCCACACCGTTCTCCATGAAGAACGAGTGGGATGACGGATGGATCGGGTCTCACCAGGCACTCCGGTCGGAAGTGCGCGTGGTGGTACTCTCTCCCGGGGTCGCCTTCCGGCTCGGGAGCGGGGCCTCGCTCGGACTTGCCCTCAATTTTGCTTTTCCGCATTTGCAGATCAGCCGGAGGGTTCCCGCCGCGTTCGCGGGAAGTCCCGATCCGATCGCGTCCTTTGATGGGACCGGAACCACAGGCTACGGGCTGACGCTTGGGCTCCTCCTTCGCCCCACGTCAAACATCACCCTGGGTCTCTCGTATACGAGCAGAATGGTTCTCAAGACGGACGATGCGTCGGTCACCTACTCGGGTCTTCCGGACAGCCTGCTGGCGAGCTATTCGCCGCGCCGCGCGCGGACGTCCATGACCACGCCCGATCTTGTTTCGGCAGGTCTTGGGGGCAGCCTTTTCCCATGGCTCCGGGTTGAGGCTGACGTCTCCTTTGCGTTCTGGTCCACGCTGAAGGAAATAGACATCACCTTCAAGGACGCTTCGCCGGCATTGAGTTCAGGGGGTCTGCAGACCATCCCGTACAACTGGAGGAATTCGTGGTCGCTCTATTCCGGGCTTGAGATCCCGATGGGGGATGTCGACCTCAGGGCGGGCTACGTCTTCGAGCAGAGCCCTGTGCCGGACCAGTATCTCACGCCGCAGATTCCGGATGCCAACCGCCGGGGATTCAGCGCCGGCATCGGCTACTGGGTGAGCGAGGGAGTCCGGCTCGATTTCGCATACCAGTTCCTCCAGTTTGACGACCGGACCGTCTCGCCGGTCGTAGAGACACAGACCCCAGGCCAGATCAGCGGCACGTACACGACAACGTGGACCGTGCTCGGCATCGGCGTAAGTTATTTCTGGAAATGACCATGGACCCGCAAGTGACGATGGAGCTCGCCCTCCAACACGGACTTACCGGCGAAGAATACCAGCGCGTGCTGGAGTATCTCGGGAGGGTTCCGACTTACACCGAGCTGGGGATCTACAGCGTGATGTGGAGCGAGCACTGCAGCTACAAGAACTCCATTTCGCTTCTGAAGACCCTGCCGCGGACGGGGGGAAAACTTCTGGTGGGAGCAGGAGAGGAGAACGCCGGTCTTGTGGACATCGGCGACGGGCTGGCAGTGGCTTTTAAGATCGAGAGTCACAACCATCCGTCGGCCGTGGAACCCTATCAGGGCGCCGCTACGGGGGTCGGCGGGATCATGCGGGATATTTTCACGATGGGCGCCCGCCCGATCGCATCGCTGAACTCGCTCAGGTTCGGGGACCTCAGCTCGGCGAGGACGGTGGCCCTTCTCAAAGGCGTGGTGAAGGGTATCGGCGACTATGGCAACAGCTTCGGAGTGCCGACCGTTGCCGGGGAGGTGTACTTTGATCCCTGCTACCAGGACAACCCGCTTGTGAATGCGATGTCGGTCGGCGTGGTGAAAGTCGGAAGGTGGGCGAGCGCTGTGGCCCGCGGGGCGGGGAACGCCGTCATGATCGTCGGATCGGCAACGGGCCGTGACGGGATTCATGGAGCGACCTTCGCCTCTGAGGAAATCTCCGAGGCATCGGAATCGCGGCGTCCGTCCGTGCAGGTCGGAGACCCCTTCACGGAGAAACTTCTCCTCGAGGCATCGCTCGAGGCGATCAGATCGGGGATGGTGGTCGGCATACAGGACATGGGAGCCGCCGGGATCACCTGCTCGACATGCGAGATGAGCGCCCGGGGGAAGAGCGGCATGCGGATCGACCTCGACAAAGTTCCCGTGAGGGAGAGCGGGATGAGCGCGTACGAAATCCTTCTCTCCGAGTCTCAGGAGCGTATGCTGGTCGTTGTGCTCAAGGGGAGTGAAGCCGGGATCCGGGCGATCTTCGATAAATGGGATCTCCATGCGGAGATCATCGGGGAAGTTATCGAAGGGGACCGGCTCGTCATCAGCCATCATGGGCAGATTGTGGCGGACGTGCCGCCCGATTCCCTTGTTCTCGGAGGGGGCGCGCCGGTGTACGACCGGGAGACACGGGTGCCGGCCTACCTGGAACGGCTGCGCTCGTTTGACATCTCTGCGCTCCCTGTGCCCGCGGATCTGAACGAGGCGGCGCGCGACCTGGTATGCTCTCCCAACATTGCCAGCAAGCACTGGGTGTATGAGCAGTACGACAGCACGATCAGGACGAACAACCTTGCGCTGGCGAAGGCGGACGCCGCCGTGGTGCTGGTGAAGGAGTCGGGCAAAGCCCTTGCAATGAAGACGGACTGCAACGGCCGGTACGTGTACCTGAATCCCCGGCGCGGGGCGATGATTGCGGTGGCCGAGGCCGCGAGGAATGTGGTCTGCACGGGTGCGACACCGCTGGCAATCACCAACTGCCTCAACTTCGGCAACCCCTATAAGAAGGATGTCTACTGGCAGTTCAAGGAGGCTGTGGAGGGAATGGGCGAGGCGTGCCGGCATTTTGACACGCCGGTCACCGGAGGGAACGTGAGTTTCTACAATGAGAGCCCGAATGCCGCGGTCTTCCCGACCCCGGTGATAGGAATGCTGGGCTTGATCGATGACATTTCCACGGTAACCACGGGCGGGTTCAAGGACGAGGGCGATGTGATCGTCCTGCTTGGGACCACGCAAGGCCACCTGGGGGGGTCGGAGTTCCTTGCCCGGTGGCACGGGAAGAACGCCGGGGACGCGCCTCCGATTGACCTGCGCGTGGAAAAGGGAGTTCAGGACTGCTGCCTGGAGCTGATTGGGAAGAGGCTNNCCGGACACGAGAGGGGTGCCGAGGTCTCGTTGGACCTTGGAGGGCTGCGTCCTGACGCGGTACTCTTCGGAGAGGATCAGTCGAGGATCGTCATCACGGCAGTGCCCGAAGCCGCCGCGGAGGTCACGCGCCTGGCCAGATCCCGGGGTGTGGCTGCGGCTGTTCTCGGCCGCGTCGGGGGAACTCACCTTGTGGTCAAGGGACTTCTCGATCTCGAGGTGCGCGAACTCCGGGATCTGTATGAATCGTCCCTGGAACGACTGGTGGATGCTGCGGTGGTATGAGGCTTTCCAGGTGGGGGTGGGCATGCAGGATGTATCAGCGCGACAGTATCTCCCGCATTTCTTCTCCTGCGCGTCGGTTTACATAATACATATTATATGACAACACGGGGTATTGCGGACGCCGCCCGAGCGCCTCACTAGTGCGGCTATCTGCACATACGTGCCGTCCCTCCTGAGCGCACAGCGAACCGTGGACTCGCCTTCTAACGCACCGGCGTCTGATTGCTTCCGGCTTGGGCACGACGCGCAACCTGCGTCATTATCGGAACGAATCCCTGCCCGGCGGTGTCGTTGAGCACCTCCAACCGCACCATTGCTCCCTCAGGGTACCAGCGCACCTGCTGGTCGAAGGTCTTGCCGGGTGCCGGAATCCGCGCGGAGAGTANNCGTGCGGGTCGTAACCGAGAAGTCCAAAGCCCTTATAGACGCCCAGAACGGGATTTGCGCTCCGTTCATCGACAAACAAGAACATCGAATCGAGACCCCACGAGACCTCTGAGGTCCCTCTCCCCACGGATTCCTTCTGTAAAGGGCGGCCAGCGAGGATATGCGCCTCGGTAACGAAACTCCCGACGAGGAACGCGAGACGTTCCCTTGGGTTTTCCGCCGTCGTGCGTGAGGAGGGACTTGCGGGCGACTGCCCTTGCCCCATCGCAATCCCGATTGTGCAGAAAATCAACGCAAGTGGCCACAAAACCTTCATGCTGAGCTCCATTGTTAGTCTGGAAGAAGATCGATAGCCGTGAGGAACTGTGGTGGTTGGTCTGCCCAAACGCGTGAAGTAAGTCGACCGTCCGTCCCTCTCACTGAGAAGAGACCAGCCGGCTCACGGATGACCGCTCCGCATGTTTCCGCGATTCATTTCCATGCCGGCCTCCGCCTGCCTCCTCAGTCTATCGAGCATGAAGAGGAGCGCTCCGAGGAGCACCGTTGAACCAGCCGCCATCATCCATCTGATCGAAATCTCCGGGAACGTCACGATTGGACCTGCCGGGCGAGCCGTCTGAGACTGCACACCCGTTCTGGAAGTTTCCGGGGCCTGCGATTGACCGGCCGCCTGCCCGGCTCCGCCCCTGGCACTGTCAGCACCCGCCAATCCCGGCTGCCGGTCTGATCCTGGCCGTCCGGCGGCGCCATTGCCGGTCACCTGCGTGTCCCCGGACGTAACAGCTCGAGCGGCCTTGGATGTGCCGGCATCATTCGGCCGGGTTGAATTCAAGCCTGCCTGTCCAGCCTGCTGACCTGTCTGTTGGCCTGATTCATGCCGTGGAGGGTCTGCAGAGGCTTTCTGGCTCACCGGAGCTGTGACAGCGAGCAAGGCAGCGACAATCAGTGCGCATTTCAGCTGTGTTCGTATCATGTCGTCAGCGCAAGGACAATTGTGAGGGCCAGATACCCCATAAGCAGGAGCCCCAGAACCGTCATGGCACGCCCTGACCGCTCCTGGCTTGCCGCCCGATCCAGGAACGGAACAGCGAACCAGACTCCCATACCGAACATAACCCCAAGATTGACAATGAGTTCCCCGTTTATTCCGAGGATCGAAGACGGCACCAGCCGCAGGGTCTGGTAGAGCGGCAGGAAATACCATTCGGGGTGGATTCCCAGCGGCGCAGAGGCCAGAGGATCGGCCTTTTCGCCAAGTCCCCATGGAACCAGCGTCGCAACCCACCAGAGGACCACCAGGGCTGCTGTCCAGGTCATGAGATCCCGGTACAGGAACGCGGGAAAGAACCGGATATGCCCGGGCTCCCCTTTGAGCCCCGGTGGGACGCTTGAGCCGTGAAATAACGTCAAAAAAACATGACAACCTATAATGAGAATTGCGGTTAATGGCAAAATAGTCGTGTGAATTGTATACATCCTCATGAGAGTCGCAGCCCCGATATCCTCCCCTCCTTTCAGAATCCCGACGGCAAACGAGCCAAGCACAGGAATCGCGCGCGGCACCTCCGTCCCGATAAGCGTTGCAAAATAGGCCCGCGTGTCCCACGGTAAAAGGTATCCCGTGAATGCGAATCCGAGAACGAGGAGCATGAGAATTACGCCGGTGATCCAGACTACCTCTCGGGGCTTCCTGTAGGCTTTCAGGAGGAAGACGCTGAACATATGCAGGAAAAGGGTGGCTATCATGAAATTGGCCGACCAGCTGTGAATCGACCTTATGAGCCAGCCGTGTGGGACCGTGTTCACGATCGTCCGGACGCTCTCGTGGGCTTCTGACGGGTTCGGCGAGTAGTAGAATGTGAGGAGAACACCCGTAACGACCTGCACGAGAAAGAAGAAGCCCGTGAGGCCCCCGAGGAGGTACCAGACCGTGTGGCGGTGCAGCGGCACCTGCTTTCTCCTCAGGAACTCCAGGACCTCCGTCGACGGAATGCGCTCTGCCAGCCAGGAGGTCTTCACTNNTTGAAGCGATCGAGCGGTCTCGGAGCAGGTCCCGCAATATTTACACCGTTCGCGTCAAAACTGCTCCCATGGCAGTTACACTCAAAGTGCGGCGCAGGCGCGTCACCCTTGTATTGGACGATGCAGCCGAGGTGTGTGCAGCGGGCTGAAAAAGCCTTGAGCTGACCTCCGGAAGTCTTTACCAGCATGACCGGTTTGTTGTCCAGCTTGAGAACTTTCGAGGAATTCGGAACAAGTTGGTCCCACCGGAGGGCGAATGTCTTCGCGGACGGTCCCGCGGTCGAAGCCGCCGCGGGAGAGAGATAGTCCAGGATACCCTTCAGGACGGGCAGGGAGACAAGGCCGACCCACGTTGCGGCCAGGGTACCCAGAAAACTCCTGCGTGTCATCGGAGACTGCGCTGGCATGAGCAGGCCTGGAATATGATCAGAGAGTCATAGAACACACTCTAATAACCAACCTGGACGCTCAAATGTTGCGGAAGGATGCCGATGTCGACCCTGTTTACGCCGCGACCGGCAATTTCGCCGTCCGCATGGACGAAAAACGGGGTTAGGCTCTCGAGGCTGATTTCGCGTGTTCGGGCAAACGTGACACAGGGATGACCCGCATGTCTCCCTTTCATTACGCGTGGCATGAGGCGAAGAATCGTGAAGATCGAAACGTGGCCGATGAGACAGACGTCAAGCTCACCGTCGGAGGGATCGGCTTCAGGGGTCAAATAGAAGCCCCCGCCGGCACATCGCCCGTTGCCCACTGCAATCAGAAGCTGCCGGGATTCCCTTGAAACCCCGTTACAGTTGACCTTGAAGAGAGGGGACTTGTAGCGGCCGAGCGTCTGGAGTACCGCCGCCACGTAGACCAGAGTGCCGGTGAGGTATGGGATTTCCCCTTTCCGAACGGCGACCTCGGCATCGAAACCTATCCCCACGCCGTTGAGGAACAACCGAGACGACGCCGGAACGCCTGGCTCCTTCTCGTTGGAGGAATGGACGCTGCAGGTAACGGAGCCTGCGTCAACCTTCAATGGGCGGCCGTAGACGGCCGTATGAAGGGCATCCATAGGCGACGGAGGAATCGGAAGCGACTTGATCAGGTCGTTCCCCGAGCCGGCGGGCACGATTCCGAGTGAGACTCCGGGCCTGAGACCATTCAAGACCTCGTTGACGGTGCCGTCCCCCCCGACGGAGATCACCACATCGGATTGCGATGCGGCGGCAAGCTTCGTTGCGTCCCCGGGTCCCTTCGTGAGCTCAACGGTGTATTGAACCCCCCATGCCCGGAGGGCCCGCTCAATTCCTTCGAGGAGCTTGCGAGGTCTTCCGCCACCGGCGTTCGAATTGACAACGAGAGTGTAGGTCTTCACGTGAGGGTTTGAAGTGACTCGAGGCTATGCGAGAGAGGATCATATAACGCATTGCCGGAAAAGAGCATATGCGCAGAGCCCTCCAATACAACATCGGTCACACGGTCGTCCTTTTTCTCGAACCGGACCAGGAGCGATTCGCCACTTCGGACCCGGACGGTGACCGGGGCCACACAGTGTCCGAGAAGGGAGCTGACCACCGCTGCAGCCACGGAACCGGTCCCGCAGGCAAGGGTTTCCAATTCGACCCCCCGCTCGTACGTCCGGACAGCTATCTCGGAGGGTCCTTCCCGGCGGACAAAATTCACGTTCGCTCCTTCGGGAGCCAGCTCCGGCCGGAAACGCAGTGTCTTCCCCAGGCCGAGAACATCTACCTGCTCGAGGTCCGCAGTAAAGAGGACCAGGTGAGGGGATCCGGTGTCCAGGAAGGCGGCCTCGACCTCTCCCCTGTCCAGGGGGAAGCGCAGACCGGTTCTGAACCCTGAGGGATCTTTCATGCGAAGCCGGACTGTGCTACCTGCGATCTCGGCGCTGTAGACGGTGTCGAGGGCGTCAAATCGCATCGACGGTCCGGCATAGCCTGCTCTGAAGGCAAACATCGCGATGCACCGCCCCCCGTTTCCGCACATCCCGCCGTAGCTGCCGTCTGCATTGTAGTATTTCATGGCGAAGTCAGCCCGGTGGGATTTCTCCATGATAAGAAGACCATCGGCCCCAACGCCGAACGGACGTGAACAGAGCGCGACCGCAAGCTCGGCACCGCCAATCGCCACGGACCCATCCATGTTATCGATCAGGACGAAGTCATTCCCTGCGCCGGAGCACTTTATGAATCTGATGGGAATTGCCATGAAGTCAGAGAGTTAACGTCCCTCGGGTGCGCGTCCAGTTCGTGCCCCTTTGGTGCTTTTCAGATGGGGGGCTGTCACGGGCCGACAGAAAAAGAACGCGCTCCTTGTGGCCGAGGAGCGCTGGTTGTGGAGATGGCGGGAGTCGAACCCGCGTCCGAAGAGAAGACCATCAGGATGTACTACGCACATAGTCGTTCTTTCACACCTCGCCGCCGGACAACCGAACGACAGGTCGAGCCGGAAGCAACCCCACCTGGCCCCGGCTTCCGCCAGGATTCGCCCGATGCCGGCAGGGGCATCATCAGGCTATCCTCCCTGAAGTCGACGCCTTTTCGGGACCCGGAAGGAGGGGTCCCTAAAGACGGGTCACTTAATTACTTAAGCGGCCAGTGCGTAGTTGTAGTTGGCACTTCTGGTTTTCCGCTTTATTTACGTGCAACGCGGAGAGCACGGTGCGCAATCCCGACCATCATCATCCCCGTCGAGACCACATCATCCCCATTCACATGAAAATTTACGCCCTCCGGCGATGAAAGTCAAGTCGCCTTTTGACTCCCCTGGGGATTCCGGAAAAGGGTCCCATTCAAGGGCATTTGGCCAGAAAGGGAGATGAGCGAATCGGACTTCCCAATGGCATTTCCTGACTCACCTGCTGCGATTCTCAAAGATGCCACACCCCCACCTCATCTGGGAAGTTTGCGCCTTGTCATCCAGGGCCATTCTCTCATCTGCGGCTTGGGGATTCAGTGTCGTGGTGGCCAGCTCGTTGGAGGTGATCACTGAATTCATTGAACCTGCAAGCCAGAACCGCTGCGGGAACAGTATCCTGTGCTGGAACTGCGTCCTGTCCGGTCATTGGACTCTGTCGGGGCGGATCTCGTAGGTTTTGAGGAGAAAGTCTCTCAGGTACTCAAAGGCCTCCTGGGGATCGTCCAGGAACTTGAACAGGGAAAGGTCCTTCTTCGAGACCAAGCCATGGTCCACGATGGCGCGGAAATCGATCACCTTGTTCCAATACTCCGATCCGTAGATGACGATGGCCATTTTCTTCTTGACCTTCGCAGTCTGAAGGAGCGTGACCACCTCCATCAGCTCGTCGAGGGTCCCGAACCCTCCCGGCATGATCACGAGGGCCTTCGCCAGATAGACGAACCAGAGCTTGCGCATGAAGAAGTAATGAAACTCGAAATTCAGCCCGGGCGTGATGAAGGGATTCGCGGACTGCTCGAAGGGCAGGCTGATGTTGAGTCCGATGCTTTTCCCACGGCCCAGGTAGGCCCCCTTGTTGGCGGCCTCCATGATGCCTGGTCCACCCCCCGAACAGATCACGAACCGGTTCGGTTCGGAGAGCTTTTTCGACCATGCGGTGATGAGCCGGGAGAGCTCGACGGTGTCTTCGTAGTACCGCGACATCTCCACCTGCATCTGGGCAGAGCGGAGCAGATGCATCTTGTTTAGGGTGAGCCGGCGCTCATCCTTCAGGAGCGACCGCACATTCCTCAGCTCGGCCTCGGTCACCGAGAGGGGCCGGATCCTGGCGGAGCCGAAGAAGACGATCGTATCCTTGACCCTCTCCAGCCGGAACCGTCGCTGAGGTTCAAGGAACTCAGCGAGCATCCGGATGACTCTCGCGTCGGGGCTGTTGAGGAATTCTTGGTCCTGGTAGGCTTTTGGCGCCTTGGGGATGTTGGGCTTCTTCATGGACTATCCGGCTATGAGCTGGGAGGAATTTTGACAGGGAACGGTTCGACTGTTGCGGTTGCGGTCAGGCCCTGAAGAGTCACCGTTTCGCCGTGTTGGGCCCTGTCGCTCCGCACCACGGCAAGCCCGAACCAACAACCATCCAGTCCGGCGGACGACCAGCTTGTGACCCGCCCTGCTTCTTCCCCCGCCGCGTTGATCACAGGGGTTCCGGGAACGACAGCCGGAGTGCGGGAGGAGAGTCCGACGAGAGATCGGCGCGCTTTCTGGTAGGTGTCGATGCGGGCAATGACCTCCTGGCCGATGTAGCATCCTTTGGTATAGCTGATCGCCGCTTGGAGTCCCACATCGTACGGATTGAAATCGAGGCTCAGCTCCCCCGGGCGGCCGGGGACACCGTACATGATCCTGAAGATCTCCCGGGCATGGATCCCGATCGGGGCCACTCCGGCTGCGGTGAAGTGCGACCAGAGCCGTTCACCGCCGGCGGCGGGGACCACCAGGTGGATCTCCGCAGCGGCCCCAGGGATCACATCGGCTGCAGGGAACCCCTCGTCGAGGGATGACCTTTCCCGCACCGCCGCCAGCGTTCGAAGTGCACCCGGGCCAACGAGCGAGACCATGCAGGTCTCGCCTGTGACGATCTTCAGCTCGACGTCTTCGGTGATCGTATACTTCTCAATCCAGCCGAGGAGAAGATCCTCCGCTCCGATGGAGGTCAGCAACAGGCAATCGTCGTTGCGCCGGAGAACTCGTATCGCATCCACGATCCGACCCTTCTCCGTCGTAAGGACCGTCGCCGCCGATTCGCCGTGCTTCAGGGAGAGCAGATCGTTGGTGGAAAGGCGGTGCAGCAGATCCAGCCCGTCCCGCCCGCTCAGCCGTATCCGTCCCCACGCAGAGGCATCGAAGATCGCGGTTCCCGACACCGCTGTCCGCACTTCCTCCCCAATGGAACGCATGGCGGCAGGCATCTCCCAGCCCTGGAATTCCGTCATCGCGGCTTTACGGCCCAAAAGCTCCTGGAGGGGGGATTTCCGGGTACTCATGTCTCTCATGCGTCGTGAGACTTGGATCACAGACTTTCAGGGCGCGATGTTGTTACTTGGGTCATCAGCCTCGCAGCTGTTTCCCGATCCACCCAACCCAACAGACATGCACAATACCACCTATGAGGATGCCGTGCTCATTGCGCGGATCCTCGGCATGAATTCCGACATGGTCTGGAGCGTCATCCAGGGAATGTCGTATCACTACTACGCCGAGTTGAAGATCGCCGTTCTCAACTCCCCGCCCCGCGGGCTGGCCTACGTCCTCCGGTTCGACGCCTGATCTGCGCCGGCTGCGTCGCAGCGGTCAGACGTGGCTGAGGACGATCTGGACGCCGATGCCCAGCAGGATCAGGCCACCGACGATCTCCATCCGCTCGCCGAAGCGGGCTCCGAGTCTGGCGCCCATCCGGATGCCCAGGAGCGAGAGAGTCCCCGTCACGGCGCCGATTGCCACGCTCTGCCACAGGATCAGCTCGCCGAGGAACGCCAGGCTGACGCCGACGGCCAGCGCATCGATGCTTGTCGCCACAGAGAGCGCGATCAGCGGCACGCCCCGGGATGGGTCCGCGGCCGGCTTCGTCCCCCCTCCTCTCCCAAATCCGTCATGCACCATGTGCAACCCAACCATCCACAGGAGTGCGAAGGCGACCCAGTGATCCACGGCTTCCAGAAGAGGCCGGAGCGACACCGCGAGCGTCCACCCGGCCACGGGCATCAGGAATTGAAAGAGCCCGAAGTGAAAAGAGATCCGGAAGGCGGCCCGCACTCCCGGCACCCTCCCCGAAGCTCCCGCCCCCAGAGCCACCGCGAACGCATCCATCGAAAGACCCAGCGCGACCAGGAACAGCTGCACCCACGGCATGCTTCAGGAATTCCTTCCGGGACACACGTGAACTATGCAGAGAGCGCCCCCACCGGCCGCAGCGCCCGCTCGATCAAGGTTGCGCCTCCGAACCCTTGGCGCTCGAACGGAGCGACCGTACCGCCCCGGGAATATCTCCGGACCCGAACACATAGCTTCCGGACACAAGCACGTCGGCTCCCGCTTCCACCACCACCCCCGCAGTTTCGTGATCGATGCCGCCGTCGACTTCCAGGTGAGTGAACGGATTGCTGTCGCGGATCAGCGAGGCGGCCTGGCGGACCTTCCGCACGGCAGAGGGAATGAAGGACTGCGCGCCGAAGCCGGGATTGACCGACATGACCAGGACCAGATCGACATCGGAGATGATGTCGGCGAGAAGCGAGACCGGAGTCGCAGGATTGATGCACACCCCCGCCTTGGCGCCCAGCCGGTGAATGTGCTGGATCGTGCCGTGAAGGTGCGGGCACGCCTCATAGTGTACGGTGAGCGTGTCTGCCCCGGCCTGGACGAACGATTCAAGGTAGCGGTCGGGCTCCTCGATCATCAGATGCACGTCGAGCGTGAGCTTCGTGCATCTTCTGATGGCCTTGACGAGCGGCGGACCGAAGGTGATGTTCTGCACGAAGTGGCCGTCCATCACGTCGAGGTGAAGCCAGTCGGCCCCTCCTTCCTCAACGAGCGCAATCTGTTTCTGGAGTGACGCAAAGTCCGCCGAGAGCAGTGAAGGTGCGATCAGGACCATGAGATCCTCACATCATTTGGGTGACTGGAACTCTTCCGAAGGCCGTCCAGATTGCACGACGAAAAGGTCCACTGCCTGACCGCGCGGGACCCTGGCGCCCGGCCGCGGGAACTGGTCGACCACGGTGTTGGGAAGGAGGTCGAAGTTCGGCTGCAGCGTGATATTGCCGATACGAAGCCCCGCTCCCATGAGCACGCGCTCGGCCTCCGTGGTGGACTTGCCCACCACATGGGGAACGGCGATCTGCAATGTATCCGGACCGCTGCTGACAGTGATCGCCACTTCGGTCCCCTTCTGCACCCGGGAGGCCGGGGTGATGTTCTGGTCGACGATCGTGTTTTCGGGATATGTAGCGGAGGGAACAGACGATGAAGGCCCGAGACGGAGGCCGTTCCGCTCCAGCGCGAATCGCGCATCGCGCACGGTCCGTCCGCGCAGAGCCGGGACATCCACTTCGATCTCACCGCCGCTGATAGTCAGGTAGACCCTGCGGCCCTTCTTCACGACTGTCCCTGGAGAGGGGTTCTGGTTTGTGACGGTGCCCGCCGGCCAGGCCGGGTCAGGCCGGGTCTCGGCCTGGACGGCCTGGAGCCCCTCCTCATCGAGCACAGACCGGGCCGAATCGAGGGGTCTCCCGACGATGTCCGGGACCGCAAGGGTGCTCCCGTGGTGCACATACAGCGGGAGGACCACACTGTTGAAAAGGAAGAAACCTGCAAGAATGGTGCCGACGGGGAGCGCCACCTTCCGGCCTGGAAATGGCGCTTGAAGCGCTGCTTTGAGTCTCAGGAGAGCCTGATTCATCAATAAATACCTTCGATCATCGACGAATATACTCAATTGCCTCCTGACCCACAACTGGCCGCGCGTGCAGACCTTTGATCGTACCGAACTTTTCCCAATCCCATTCCGTTTAAGATATACGTTGCCGCGAACAATTGACCTTCGCATTGCATTCACTCTGGAATCCGCTCGTGTTCCGTCTCATCATACTTGCCCTCGTCCTTGGACTTCAGTGGCTTCTCTTCAGCCGGGCGTACCGCTGGGCGCGCACATCGTTTCCGTCACGGCGCTGGATTGCCGGAGCAACGATCGGCGTCTTCGCGATCTTCAACCTGGCCTTCCTTGCCGTTCTTTTCGTGAGGCCGCGCGCGGTGGATTTCCCGGCATGGTTCCGGAATACCGGCATGTATCCGTTCTATCTTTGGTTCGCAGCGACGTTTCTCCTTGGAGTCTTTGTCCTGGCCGTAGGCATCGTCAAGCTTCCATTTCTCGCGGCGCTCTGGGCGGCAGGACGGTCCCGTCGCGCTCGCACGGCGCTCGAGCACCTGCGTGAACGCGAGGACTTCCAGCGGTTCAATGCGGGCCGCCGGCTCTTCCTCAGGCGCGGAATGCAGGGGTTGACCGTCGCCGCGTTTGCGGGAAGCGCCTACGGCATGTTCGTCGAACGCGAAGTGCACGACCTGACGGAAGCGGAGTATGAGATCGAGGGACTTGATCCTGCGTTCGACGGCTTCGTCATCGGACTGGTCACGGACGTGCATTCCAGCATCTTCATGAGCCGGAAGGACATGGACGGATACGTCGCGGCCCTGAACCTCATGAAGCCGGACATCGTTGTAGTGGGGGGCGATTTCGTGAACAGCCTTACGGATGAGGTCTACCCCTTCGCCGAGAGCTTCAGCAATCTCAAGACCAGAGAGGGCTCGTTCGGCGTGATGGGCAACCACGATTTTTACGCCTCGGAGCCGGAACGCGTGGCCCGTGAAGTGAACGATTGCGGCGTCCGGCTGCTCCGTGATGAACGGACGACCCTGAAGCGGGGGTCCGCCGAGCTGCACCTGGTGGGAATTGACGATGTCGGGTCGCCGGCTCGGGCCCGGGATCGCATGGTGCATGCCATGGGCTCCTCGCCTCTTCGCGGCCCGAAAATCCTGCTCTGTCACCGTCCCTACTTCCTTCCCCAGGCGGCAGAGACCCGCTTCGATCTCATGTTGAGCGGGCATACGCACGGAGGACAGCTGGTCCTCGCTTCTCTGGGAAAAACCGTCATCACGCCCGCCGCGCTCTTTTCCCCGTATGTCTCGGGCGAATACCGCGAGGGGAACACCGTGATGTACGTGTCGCGCGGCATCGGCACGGTGGCCATCCCCGTGCGCCTGAACTGTCCGCCTGAAATCACTCGCATCGTTCTTCGTTCTCCCCGGTCCCGCCGGACGTCAACACCGGCCGACCCCGCTCGGCGGGACCCGCCCCGCCCGTCGTGAGCAAAAAGGCGCCTCGCACGGCGGAATGCCTCCTGCGAACGCGGGGGACCGCCACATTTGGCTCGTCTCGTCCCGTCCAGCCGGCTGTAGACTCAGCCCACTGCAAACGTCGGGTACCGCTCCGCCCGCTGTGAACTCAGCCGGGCTCGGACCGCGAGTCACACCTCCTTGCCGAAGGCAGCAAACGCAGGCACGGGCGCTCCGCGGCGTTGCATTTCCGTGCATCCGTTTCTATATTGGCGCATCGTTTCGCTCTTCGAGTCATCACCTCAGGTGCCCCGGATGTCCATACCCACCATTCACGATTCGCCGCGTAACACCGGTTGGATTGAGGTGATTGCCGGCTGCATGTTCAGCGGAAAGACCGAGGAGCTGATCCGGCGGATCCGCCGCGCCGAAATTGCGCGACAGCGCGTGGCGATTTTCAAACCCCGCATCGACAACCGGTTCAGCTCAGACCATATTGTGTCGCACAGCGAAGCCAGGCTTCTTTCCACCGTCGTGGACAAGTCCTCCGACATCCTCTCCCGCTCCTCGGAAGCCCAGGTCATCGGAGTCGATGAAGGGCAGTTCTTCGATCCCGGCATTGTGGATGTGGCGGAACAGCTTGCCAACGAGGGGAAAAGGGTCATCATCGCGGGTCTGGACCAGGACTACCGGGGGAAGCCGTTCGAGCCGATGCCGCAGCTCCTCGCCGTCGCGGAGTACATCACGAAGACGCTCGCCATCTGCATGGTATGCGGCAACCCGGCTGACAGGACGCAAAGGACCACCGATGCACAGGAAAGGGTCCTGGTAGGAGCAAAAGACGCCTACGAAGCCCGGTGCCGGAGGTGCTTCGTTCCGCCCAAAGACTGAGGTCCTCTTCCCAGGGTCAGTGCGCCGGAAGGGTTTCCTTTACGAGAGAAGGTACGAATGCCGGAACGTGTCCTCTCGCTGGACGAGCGTGTCAGTGCCGCCAATGAGTACCTCCGGCGGCGCCTTCCCTGTCTCCCTTCGGCTGGGCTCATCCTGGGGTCGGGACTCGGCGATTTTGCAGACACACTTCCCGGCCGGCATGAGATTCCCGCCTCCGACATCCCCTATTATCCGGCGGTAACGGTTGAGAGCCACAGGGGCCGCCTCGTCGTCGCAGAAACGGCCCGGCACAGATCTACAACTCCCGCTGCATCCCTTCTCAAGGACAACGGCTCCGGAGTTACGGTGGCCGCATTTCAGGGGCGCCTGCACTTTTACGAGTCGAACGACGCCGCCACTGTCCTGTTCCCCATACTCGTGGCTCAAAGACTGGGGATCCGCACGCTCATCGTAACCAATGCCGCCGGAGGGATCAACCGCCAGTTTTCCCCGGGCGATCTCATGGTGATCACCGATCATATCAATATGACAGGCGTCCGGACTTCCAAATTCCTCTCCGGGATGGGGCAGGTCCGTCGTCCATTGTACGACCGGCAGCTCTCCGAACTGGCCNNCTGAAGGGTCCCTCATACGAAACGGCAGCAGAGGTGGACATGCTGCACCGGCTGGGGGCAGATGCGGTTGGCATGTCTACCGTTCTGGAGGTTCACCTGGCCGCCGCCCTGGGGATGAGAGTTCTCGGGATCTCCTGCATTACAAACAAGGCTACCGGATTCGGAGCCCAGCGGCTTGACCACGCGGAGGTCACGGAGGTGGCGGCACGAGTCAGGACACGATTCACTCAACTTCTCACCGGCATCCTTGATTCACTCCCCGGCTAGATTCTCCCGGGGCGTCTCAAGCCGGCTCTCGAGCCCGGCATCCTGGATGGCTCAGTCTCACGTCAACCCGCGACATGTTCCTCCTGTCACCTGTCATCCCGCCACCCTGAGGTCGCGCGCCGTTGGTTCCGGAGCAGCATCCTGGATCCCCCCCTTTTCGTCATGCACCATCCAGGCTGAACCTGCAATGACCATTGCACTGCTCAGGACCATGATGACCGCGGAAACGACAGGATGAAGAAGACCTGCGAGGGCAAACCCAATTCCCCCTCCATTGAAGGCGAAGGCCCATGCAACGTTCAGGCGTATCGTCCTCCGGACCCTGCCCGAATGACTCACGAGCCAGGGGAGTCGCGGCATACTCCCGGCACACATGACGACATCGGCGGTGCTGCGCGCCAGATCCGCGGCTTCCGCAACTGCCATCCCAACCGTGGCTGCACCCATGCAGGCAGCATCATTCACTCCGTCGCCCACCACGAGCACGCGTGACCCGCAGGCCATTGCCCCGCGCACTGCCTCGAGTTTCTGCTCCGGTGTCATGCCGCCTCGTACTTCGGCTATCCCCACTGCCTTCCCGAGCGCAGCCACACTCTCCGTGCGATCCCCGGACAGGATGGCAAGCTGCAGGCCCATAGCTTTGAGTTGCGCGACCATGGTTGCTGCCTCCGGAAGGAGAGCATCCTCAAACCGGATTGTGGCAAGAATCTTGTTTTCGTGTCGGAGCCAAGTATAAGCGGCGTAGCTGGTTGGTGACGGAGTCCCGTGTCCGTAATAGCGGTAAGTCTCATCCCTGACCTGACCCAGGCTCAAGGCCACGAAACCTTTTCCCGGAATCAGCACCTCACCATAGATTCCCGATCCTGGAATCTCCTTGACAAATCTGGTCTTATAAGGTTCAGTGCCGCGTGACCTGGCCATTGTCGACAGGCTTCTTGAAAGGGGATGGATCGAGTTGCCGGCCAGAGAAGCAGCGGCAAGAAGGGTCTCCTCCATTCCCCCGATTGGAGAGTCTGCATCACTGTACGGAAGACATTCCGCCACAGCCGGATGGCCCAGGGTAAGCGTGCCGGTTTTGTCGAACATGACCGTGGTGACCGTGCAAAGGCTTTCCAGGGAAGAAAATGAGCGGAAGAGGAATCCTCTCCGGGCGGCCGCCGCATAGCCGGCCGAGGCCGCCAGATTTGCCCCGATTCCAACCGAACAGGGACAAGAGATCAGAAGGACTGCCAGGAAACGAAACAGGCCGGCGGCGAACCCCTCCATGAAGCCCACTCCGACTCCGGCACCGATGGAGAGCGCCAGGACGACCGGCGTGAACCAGCGGGCCACATGATCGGCGCACCTGAGGGCGGGCGAGCGGGATTCGAGGGCAGCTTGGGCGAGGCGTTCCATCCGGGCGAGATACATTTCAGGAGGGGAATTCAGAGCCCTCACAAGCATAGCTCCGTCATAGTTCACCGATCCGCCCAGCACGTCAGCCCCGATTTCCTTCTCGACGGCTGCCGGCTCACCCGTCAGCTGAGCCTCACTCACTGAACTCCTCCCATCCTCGACGAAACCGTCGACGGGAATCAGTTCACCCGGGCGGACGCGCACGAGATCGCCCTCCCTGATCTCCCTCGCAGGAATGGTCTCCTCTCTCCCCTGCCGCACGACCCGGGCACGATCGATGCGGCTTCCTGTGTGGGTCTTGAGATGCTCCGCCGTCTTCCTTCGGGCATTCGCCTCGAGGTACCTGCCAGAGGTCACCAGAACCAGGATCGCGCATGCCGAGTCGAAGTATCCTGGCTCCGGTCTTCCTTCTGCCACTGAGAGAACGGAGTGCGCGAAAGCGGCAAGCACACCCGATGCGATAAGAGTGTCGATGCCGGGTTGAAGCCGCAGGATCTCCCTGATCGTATTGCGAAGAAAGGGAAGGCCCAGGAGGACGGCAACGGGGAGGGAAAGCACGAGTGCCAGCCGCTGAAGGGTCAGCACGGAGTCACGGTCAAGCGGAAAGAGAAATGCGCCGCCGTACGCCGCCCAGTTCAACACCATGACATTCATGGCAAAGAATGCGGCGATTCCAATTCTGATGAGGAGCAGGTTGGTCGAGCCGGCGGGGTGCCTCTCACCAGTGACCTGGTGCACGAGCCAGCACCCATAGCAGCAGAAGGACACCTTTCGGGACCCCATGCGGTCCGCGGTCGGCGGCACGGACCGGGCGAGAGGCAGTCCGCAATGCGCGCACACGGACCTGGAGATGGTCGAGGGCATCTGGCGCTTCCACGTATCTTCTTACATCATGCGAATGCAGACGGCGGAGATATCATCGCCGAATCCCCCCTTCCTGCCCGTGAAGCGCTCGAGAGCGCTGAGGACGGAAGACAGAATATCCTGAGGAGAGCCCTCGGCCGTCGAGAAGATTCCCTTCAAACGGTCTTCACCGAATTCCTCCCCCTCCTCGTTCGACGCTTCGAGGATTCCATCGGTATAGAAAAGGAACAGATCTCCGGGGCCGCACGCAACCCGCGCTGCAGCGTCAAATGCTGTATCCCTGCGCATTGCCAGTGCCGGGTTCCTGCTGCGGATCGCCCTCACATCCCGGGATGCGCGGTCCCTGTGGAGGACAGGTGGATGGCCAGCCGTGGCGATATCCACTGATCGGCCGGTGGAATCGATGCATGCACAGGCGAACGTCACAAACGTCTTGTCATCCGAGAGCTCGTACAGGGTCCGGTTCAGACTGGCAAGAACGGCAACGGGGGCCGCATCGTGCTCAAGCTGGGTGTGGAAGGCGCTCTTGGTCATGGCCGAGAGGATGCCGGCCCCGACTCCATGGCCGGTGACATCGGCGATTGCCACAACGACACGTCCGTCAGGGAGGAGCAGGAAATCGTGATAGTCACCCGCCACCTCGCTCGTGGGAACGGTCATTCCCGAGATGGTACAGGAGGCCGCGCTGAGCGATTCTGCGGGAATGAGGGACCGTTGGATGTCCTGCGCAATCAGCACTTCCGTTTCCAGCCGGGCCCTCCTGCCGACTTCGCCCCGGATCACCACCACGACCGTGGTGTATCCGAGGACCAGGAGGATCAGTGCCAGGCCGCCGACGATGCCGCGCTGGATGTAGACCGCCTGCAGGTCCGAGGGGGTCAGCTGGGGATGGAGAAGCGAGTGATCATCGGCATCACGCAGCGGTCCTTCGAGGCGGACGCTGAACTGACCGTCGGTCACGACGAAGCTCAACCCGCCGCCGTTCACAAACATGACGCCGGTCCAAAATGCCACGATGAGCACGGTCACCCACCATCTCCTCCCCGCAGTCAGCACGATGCTCGCCGCCAGACCGCCGGCGGCAACGGTCTGCATGGCCACGAACGTCCAGGGAAAAACCCGGATGGCAGACTGCATCAGGATGGAGAGGAGCCCGAGCACGCCGAACAACAGGAACGCCGCCAGGGCAAAGAGCCGGAGCGTGGGAGGCTTCATCTGCCTCCAGATGTCCAAGGTCTCATTCATCCTTCGGGGCATGCGGACTCCTCAAGGATCTCCCCGGAAGGGCGCCGATCCGTTCCTTCCGACCGAAGAAGCGAGTGCGCCCTCTATGGATAGCCCATCCGCGACTGTAGGCCAACGGAGGCCAATCCAATATCGCAAAAATCCGGCTCAGATAATCAGCCGGGTGAGGTTTGCGGCCGGGTCCGTCCGGCTGAAGCCGGAGGCGGCGGGGGGGAGAGGGGAGTACTTTGATGAAGCAGACTATTCACGGCTGCCGGAGAGGTCAGGCAACCCCGCTTTCCTCCGGGGCCAGAGCGGGAGAGGCGCAGCGAAGAGGAGCCTCCGCCGTTCACAGCGCTCCCGGGGACACCTGATAGAGCATGAGGTAGATCACCACCCCGGTAACCGATACGTATAGCCATACCGGAAGCGTCCACCGGGCAATCCGCCTGTGCCGGTCGAACCTGCGCGCAAGTCCCCGGCTGAGCGTGATCACCGCAAGCGGCGGCACGGCAACCGCGAGCACTGTGTGGCTGACAAGGATGCCAAAGTACACAGTCCGGATGAAACCTGTCCCTCCGAACCGGACTGACCCCACCTGTGAGTGGTAGATCAGATATGACGTGAGGAAGAGCGCGGATGAAACGAGGGCCGAGATCATGAAGGCCCTGTGCTGCGCGATCCGTTTGTGGCGGATCAGGTAAAACCCGGTCAGTAGTAGAACGGCTGACGTCCCGTTTAGTGCAGCATTGAGCAGGGGGAGATCGTGGATTGTCACGGACTTGTCTCCTGGGAAGGACTCGTGCAGGTTGTGGCAGATGCGTTGTGGCGCCTTGCCGGTTACCGGTACGGGATCAGACGGTCGAAAACCATCACACACATCAGGGCCGGCAGGTAGACGAGAGAGGCCGCGAACAGGCGGCGCGCGGCCATGTTTGAGCGGGATCGCTGGAGTTGGGAGCCGGCGGCCAGGAAGCCCCCGCCAAGCAGGACTGCCCCGGTGAGGTACACGATCCCGAACATACCACTCAACCAGGGGATGATCGTCATCATGACAAGTGCCATGGAATGAACGAGAATATGCCGGCAGGTTTGCGTCCCCTGTAGGTCGATGACGGACAGGAGGCGGTATCCTGCGCGGGAATAGTCCCGGCGGTACATCCATGCAAGGGAGAGGAAGTGCGGCATCTGCCAGAAAAACAAAATGCCGAAAAGGAGAAGCGCATCCCCGTCTATCGTGTTGCGCGCAGCCGCCCACCCCATCAGGGGAGGGATTGCGCCCGGGACGGCGCCGACAAGCGTCGCGTGCGGGGTGATGCGCTTCAGGGGCGTATACAGGAAGAGGTAAGAGACGAGCGTTGCCGCGGCCAGGAACGACGTCAACGGATTGACGAAGAGCGCCAGCTCCGCTATCCCCGCAAGGGCGATGCCGCACCCAAAAAACAGCGCTTCGAAGGGAGCCAGCCGTCCGGAGGGAAGCGGCCGCTGCTCCGTCCGCTTCATCAAACGGTCGTATCGCCGTTCTATGAACTGGTTAAGGGCCCCGGCCCCCCCTCCCACCAGGGCTGTGCCCGCCAGAGTGTGCAGGAGCAGCTGGGCCGACAGCGGTTTCGCGGCTCCGCCTGATGCGAGGAGGAAGCCGGCCAGTGCCGTGAGCACAGAAAGGAACGTCAGCTCAGGTTTCGCGAGGCTGACATAGTCCCACAGACGCCCCCGGTCGATAGTGATGGCGCCCTGCGTATTGACGCTTGGTTTCATGAACGTGAGAGTTGTGCCAAAGTCGATACCTCCGGCTCAGTCTGGCTAAGAGTGAACAGACGGAATGTCCGGAGGGTGATACATGCGCTTGTTGCCAGGAGCAGCGAGCCAACGGCGACGTGTACGGTAGCGATTTCGACTCCCTTGCCGGTCCAGACGGTCAGGGCGCCGAAGAGGATCTGCATCACCAGAAGAAGGCCGAGCACGATCGCCGGCTCCCGGAGCCGCTTCTCGTCCTGGTATGCCTTCAGCACGTGGAGAACGAACGAAAGCACCACAATTGCAGTGAGAAGGGCGCCAAGCCTGTGCGCGAAATTGATCCAAACCTGAGACAGCTCAACCGGCGGAAGCCCCCCTGCAAGGCGATCCTGATTGACAGCCGAGATCCCCGCGTCGGTGGCCGGCGGGAGCATCTGGCCGTATGAGAGAGGGAAATCAGGAATAGCGAGGCCTGCGTCGCTATGGCGCATCCACGCCCCCAGGATGAGCTGGACGAGCAGAATGCCTGAGACGGAGAGGGCCAGCCTGCGTGTCTTGTCGGCCACCGGCATTTCCCTGGGCACCACCCGCTTCCATCCAGGCGAGGTCACCAGGGCGATGATGACCGTAAGGCCGAAGAACGATTGTGCCAGCGTCGCGTGCATGACCGAGATCGGCGTGGGCAGGAGGAAGAGGACCGTCAGCCCTCCCAGGACGCCCTGCACGATCACCGCCGCGAGACCCGCGAGGCCGAGGATTCTCACCCAGCGCCTCTCCTCCGCTTTCCAGAGCCAGTAGGCCAGAACAATCATGAGCATGCCGACGAAGGTAGCCACCATCCGGTGGCCATGCTCGTAGAGAATGCCTCCGACCATCGGGGGCATCAGCTTGCCGTACGAGAGGGGCCAGTCGGGAACGGAAAGGCCGGAACCGGTGCTTGTGACCAGCCCTCCGGCTATGACCAGGAGAAAGGTGCAGCATGCGGTGAATACCGCAAACCGGTGCAGCCTTCGTTGGGATGGAGTCCAGGTGTCCATGGTGGAATGTCCTTGTTCAGGAGTGAGCACAATCCTACTGGGCGAGAAGGGCCGACTGTTCCGCCATCCAGGCCCTGTAGGCGCTGTCCGGTTCGATTGTGACGAATCCCCGCATCCGGTAGTGTCCGAGCCCGCAAAGCTGGGCGCAGGCGATCTCGGTCGGCGTGTCCGGGGCTGCGACGACCCTCCCGATCCCCTTCAGGCTGAGGGCCTGAATGACATCGGGAGTCAGCGGTGACCCGGCAGCAACGACCACCAACCCCTGCGCATCGACAACTGCTTCAAGCGTGCTCAACAACGAGAGATCGCGGAGTGAATCGGCCGGGTCAATCCGGACGGAGGATGCCATCATGAGGCGCATCTCCGCGGAAGTCTTTTCCGGGATGAACCAGAGGCGAACCCTCTGGCCAGGGATCGCATCCTGCTTGAGGCGGAAAAGCGGAAGCGAAAAGCTGTGAATGACATCCTTTGATGACAAATAGATGACCACAGGCCGACCGACGGGGAGGTGCATGACGTTCAGCGTGGTAATGTCGTCTTTTGCAGCCGGGTCGTTCCTGTCGAGACCGAGGGGGTTTTCAGGCGTCACGAGCGAGATGTCGGCTCTGCCGAACACGCCATCCGGCCCCGGGTAGTGGATGTTCCATGCGAACTGTTCCGCCACCACCCGGACCACCGTGGCATCCCGGTCGGCCGGAGCGGCGTCGATCCGGCCTGCCCAGAAGGGAAGCGCGACGCCTACCAACAGCGTGATTTCGACCACTGCAATGCTGATTTCGGAGAGCCACCCAAACCGGTTAAGTCTTGATGAGCTGGCCGGCGAATTTCCGGAAGAACGGCGCCCCCGGACAATGGCTGCAGCGAGAAATATCCCCCACCCCACAAACACTACGGCTATGAGGATGTGCACCATCAGCATCAGGTTGTCTATCTGAGCTCCGTGCTCAGCGCCGTTCGGAGGCAAACCGGGCATGGCACTCCCCTATTCAGATGGAGGAGTGTGCATCCGCTGCAACCGGCGGATGCGTAGAGCAAACGCGCCAAAGGAACCCATTACCCCCATCGTGACCCCCAGGAGCACCAGAATCGACTGGGCGGCCGCCTGTGTCGTCTGAGAATCCTTGTCGCCAAAACAGATGGGACAGGCTATCGACGGTACCACGAGAAACAACATCAATGCGGTAATGGTAACCTGATGCAGTACAAGGCGGTTGATCGTATGGTTCAAAGTTGTTCGGGGTATTAACAGTGAGGCACGGAATACTTCCTGATCTCTTATCTACAAAACAAGAAATCCTCTCGGGAAATTCCTTTACCGGGGAACTGAAGCCCGATTCGTGCTTCTCGCCAGTCGCTTCAGGGCATGTAAAAGAGAACCAGGATCAGGATCCAGACCAGGTCCACAAAAAGCCAGTATGCTCCAAACAGGCCTGGAACAATCGACCCCTCTTCCTCCGGCGCGGCGCCCAGGTTGCTCACACCCTTTCCCGCTGCAAAGACAATCCCGGCAAGGACATGGAGCCCGTGTAAAACGCTGAAGAGGTAATAGAGTCCCAGAAATGTGCTGGAGCCAGGGACAAGTCCTGACGAGGAGAGCGAGGCGAGATCAATCGACTTAAACCCGAGAAATGCCGTCGCAAATAGGAGAAAACCGGCAATGCCGAGCCGTGGGGCTAGGCGCCTCGATGCTCCCAGACAGAGTGTGGCCGCAAGGAGCAAGATAGTGTCTGTGACGGCCGTGCCCCCATGGAGGACGCCGCCGGTGGGCCAGGAAAGGCTGTTGATCCTGAGGAGCGTATAGGCGGCGGCAAGCGACCCGAAGAGCATGACTTCGGAGGCAAGAAAGAGACCTATGCCAAGAGAGCCGTTTTTCAAGCCGGTGTCCGGGCGGCGGAAACGGCGGTAAGGCGTCTCCTCCTCAGGGCGCGAAAGGAGGGATCGGCCGGAGGCGTGTCCGGAAGGAGCCCAATCAAGTGTTGTCGCATCCCAAGGATTCGCGCCCGCGATCTTCCCCCTCTTCAGGCTCCAGAACAGATTGACGATGAAAAAGAGCTGGGTGACGCCGAGGAGCCAGGCAGAGATGGACATGAATTCATTCCAGTGCAGGACGCCCTGCGCGTGGGCGTATTGGGATCCGCCGTCATAGAGGCGCCGTGAGACACCGGCGAGACCCTGGATGAACATCGGGAAGAACACGCCGTTCATGAAGATGAGCGAAAGCAGGAAGTGGATCCGACCCAGTGTCCTGTTCATGAGGCGGCCGGTGACGCGCGGAAACCAGTGATAGATTCCGGCAAAAAGGGCGAAAATGGTTCCCGGCGCCACGATGTAGTGGAAGTGGCCGATAACGTAGTATGTGTCGTGGAGATGCATATCCGTGGGGGCCAGACCCAGGGGAAGCCCCGTGAGGCCCCCGAGGCCGAACATGGGGAGGAACGCCAGGGCAAAGAGCATGGGCGTCGTGAAACGGATGGTCCCCCCCCAGAGGGAGAGGAGAAGGGATGTCACGATGATGACGGAGGGGATGGAGACGATCAGCGTGGTCGCCTGGAAGAAGCCGCTCATGACGGTTCCCATCCCTGTCAGAAACATATGGTGCGCCCAGACGATCATGGAGATGCACCCAAGAGCCACTGTTGCGTAGACCATGCTCCGATACCCGTGAAGCGGCTTCCGGGTGTTGGTCTGAAGGACTTCCGCCACGATCCCCATGGCCGGGAGGATCAGGACATAGACCTCGGGATGCGCGAGAAACCAGAAGAGGTGCTGCCAGAGCACCGGGGCTCCCCCGCCGGTTGCAGGAAGCGGCGATCCCGCGACGATCAGTCCCGTGGGGAGGAAGAAGCTGGTCCCGGCGACGCGGTCCATCAGCTGCAGTGCGGCCGCGGTTTGCAGGGGCGGGAACGCCAGCAGCAGGAGGAACGCCGACACGAGCTGTGCCCAGACCAGGAACGGCATATCCATGAACGAGATGCCGGGACGCCGGAGCTGGATCACCGTCGTGATCATATTGATGGAGCCGAGAAGCGAGGAAATCCCGAGCAGGAACATGCCGGCAAGCCAGAGGGTCTGTCCGTCGTTTGCCACAACGGAGAGCGGGGGATAGGACGTCCATCCCGAGCTCGCAGCGCCTCCCGGATGGGCGAAGCCGGCCAGCAGGGTCATGCCGCCCGCCACATAGGTCCAGTAGCTGAGCATGTTGATGCGCGGGAAGGCCATGTCGCGCGCGCCGATGAGAAGGGGCACCAGGTAGTTGCCGAATGCCCCCACCCCAAGAGGGACGATGCCCAGGAACACCATGATGGACCCGTGCATCGCGCCAAGCTGGTTGTAGAATTCCGGGAGCATGACGCCCTCGGGCATTCTCTCCGGTCCAAGGATCCGTCCCAGCCAGGGAAGTGCCTGCCCGGGATAAGCGAGCTGCCAGCGCATGAGCAGCATGAAGAGAAACCCGACGAGCAGAAAGGCCAGGGAAGTCATGGCATACTGGATGCCGATGACCTTATGATCGGTGGAGAATACCCTGCGGGCCAAAGTGGAGTAGGACATGAAGAGGGCTGAACGATTCCTGCGGGATTGCAGAGTAGCCTACTTTGCCTCGTATGTAAAATCTGCAGTGGCCGGGCCGGGGCCCGTCACCTTCACGCTCAAAGTGCGGGCGCCATAGCGTTCGTGCCATGCCTCGATGGTATAGTCGCCGGGAGGGAGGTTTCTGATCGTATATGATCCATCATCGCCTGTTACGGCGAAGAAAGGGTGCGTGAACACGCCGATGTACGCCCCCATCCAGGGATGAACCTCGCATTTCACCTTGAAGGTCTCGGCTTGCTCGAACCGCTTGCTCATCTTCATGCCCGCGCGCGGCTGGGCAATGTTGAATTGCGGGTTGGCTTTCGACACGGAATGGACGTTGTGGAGCGTCGGATCCTCATTGATGATCTCGACTTCCTGCCCAGCCATGACACCCAGCACATGGGGATGGTACTGGCACCCTTTCTGATCGAGAACGGCACTTTTACCCGGGAGGTCGAATTTCCTGCTTGGGAGGCCGGTCTTTACCGCAACCAGGACGTTGCGCAGGGTTCCGTTGGGGTTGACGAGAACGTCCTCTGCGTAGACAGGGCCCTTGTGTTGGGCCATGCATTTCGGGTCGGCGTTCATCATGAGCAGGAAGGGCTTGGGGGGGGTCCCGTGGAATAGCACCTTACCCGAAACATCGCCGGCGGACGATGCCGCTGTGCAGAGGACCAGAAGAATGGCGAGGGGGAGCGCCCTCATGAAGCCTCCGGGCAGATTGGATTGGTGCGGCTTGAGATTTCCCCTTCTCTAACACGGGCTCTTGCGGATTCGTTTCAATATTATGAACATTAGAGAGAAATCGATGTTCACCGGCTGAATGGCGGACAGGTCCGGTTCATCCTGCCTGATCCCGAAGACTGAACGCCCACACACGCCCGGTTCGACGGCGCTCTGGATTGCCTCTCTCCCCTGATCCGAGTCGATGGCAGGCGGCGGCAAGGCAAGCTGCGGGATCCTTGCTTCTGCGGCACTGTTCTAGTATATTTGCCCACATTCCGGGGCCGATCCATGGCTCAGATGTCAGCTTCCTTACCTTTTCCTCAGAATCCTCAACCCATGGCACCAGCATCTCGGTGGATTGACTACCGTGATCTGCCCCCTTCGGCGGGCGGGTATTCCTCTCTCTTTCTCGACTACCTGTACAACGGGGCTGCGGTCGAGCGGTTTTTCCCCGCATCATTCAGAGAAGGCCGGGCGTACGAATCGGTGATGGCAGCAATCGATGCACGGCCTCCCGACCGGACCACGCTCGTCCAGGTTCTCCAGGAACAGGCTGGCGCGGTGGGGGCCGGTCAAAAAACCCTGGACAATGTCTCTCTCCTCTCAAAGCCGTCGTCATACGCCGTGGTGACAGGACAGCAGGTCGGTGTGCTGGGGGGGCCTATGTACACGCTCTTGAAGGCCATAACGGTCCTCAAGCTCGCGGCGAAGCTCCGGGTCAAGTACCCCGGCAGGGATTTTGTGCCCGTCTTCTGGCTGGAGGGAGAGGACCACGATTTCGACGAGATGAACAAGACATGGGTGCTGGACCAGGAGGGCATGGCGTCGGCGCTCGACTATCTCCCCGGGGGCGTGCCCCCCGAGCGAAACATGGGAGCGGTCGGGGAGATTGTGTTCGACGAATGGATCGCAAAGACTATCGACCGCGCCGGAGAGCTGCTGCCGAAGACCGAATTTTCCGAGCCCCTGCTCGCCACGCTGCGTTCATTCTACCAACCCGGGAAGACGTTCGGCCAGGCCTTTGCGGGCTGGCTCAACTATCTCCTGGGTGATCAAGGGCTGGTGCTGATTTCGGCGAACAATCCCCGGTTGAAACGCCTGCTTGCACCCATCTTCATACGGGAACTCGCCGAGTTCCCGCAGGTGTCGCAGCTCGTCATTGCCCAGAGCGCGGAGCTCGAACAATCCTACCATGCCCAGGTCAAGACCAAGTCAATCAACCTCTTCCTGTTCCACAAGGGGGGCCGGTACCTGATCGAGCCGAGGGAGCATGATTTCAGCCTGAAGGGGACGAGGCATTTCCTCACGCTCGAGGAACTGATGCGCATCGCCCAGGAAACGCCGGAGCTTCTGAGCCCGAACGTCGTGTTGCGGCCGATTGCACAGGATACCATTCTCCCGACCGTCGCCTACGTCGCCGGCCCATCCGAGATCGCGTACCACGCCCAGCTCCAGCCGGTGTACGAGCACTTCGGCACGGTACGACCGGTGGTCTACCCGCGCGCGAGCGCTTCGATCGTCGAAGACAAGGTGGCGCGCGTCGCGGAGAAGTACTCGCTGGAGACGAAGGATTTCTTCGGGGACAGGGACAGGCTCGTGGCCAGGGTGGTGTCGCAGATTTCCGAAGTGAGCGTGGAACAGATCTTCGAAACGGCCGACCGGGGGCTGCAGGCGGCGCTGAACGAGCTTCGCTTCGGCATCGGCGAAGTGGATCCGACCCTGCTCTCCCCTCTCGACAATACTACGGCGAAGATCCGGCAGGCGCTCTCCGTCCTGAGGGACAAGACGATGGCAGCCCAGCAGCGAAAGCACGAGACCGCGGTCCGGCAGCTGGATCGCGGGGTGCAGTCATTGCTCCCCAACGGCGAGCTCCAGGAACGGGAGCTGAGCATCGTCTATTTCATGAACAAATACGGCCCCGATGTCGTCGGCTGGATCCTGCACGAGCTGGAGATCGATGGATTCAAGCACCAGCTTCTGGTGCGCTGAACCCCGTCCCCGCTCCATCTGTTCGCCTGAGATGCCGCCTCATCGAACGTCATCGTGCTCCCCCCCCCCCGTGATTCCTCCCCTGCCTTTCCATGTATTGCTCCGCAGCTCATGCGCCGCCCCTGAATTGCGAAGCTCCCCGGCCGGGCACCCTCCAGAACGAGGGTGCCAGCACGAGGAGCTATCGGCTTCACTGACAACGGCCGGCGGGCGCCGGCTTGAGTCTACCGGTTGTGGTGCGGACGGTCATGCCGCTCGTGTCTCTCGCGGTGTTCGCCGTGCTCAGCGTGATCGCCGTCGGTCGGATGCTCCCCCGGTTCGGCGGGCTTCATCAGCACTTTTCTGCTGAGCTTCCACCTCCCCTGCTCATCCTTGTCGGTGATCTTCACGTCGAACTGATCCCCGACCTTGACAACGTCCGAGGGTTTTTCCACACGCTTCACATCGAGCTGCGACACGTGCACGAGGCCTTCCTTTCCGGGCAGAAACTCGACGAAGGCGCCGAAGTCCATCACCTTCTTCACGGTCGCATGATAGATCTTCCCGACCTCCGGGATCTCTGTGATCCGCTCGATCTCGCGGATGGCCTTGTCGGCCGCTTCCTGCGATGTTGCCGCAACCACGACCGTTCCGTCGTCCTGGATGTCGATTTCCGCTCCGCTGTCCTTCACGATCTGCCGGATGACCTTTCCTCCGGGTCCGATCACGGCCCCGATCATGTCGACGGGGATCTTGAGTGTGGTCAGCCTTGGGGCGAAGGGCGACATGTCTGCGCGGGGCTGCGGAATGGCCTGGTCCATGATGGACAGGATATGCAGCCTTCCCTCGCGGGCCTGTTCCAGCGCCGAACGCATGACGTCGATCGAGATGCCCCGGACCTTGATATCCATCTGGCAGGCGGTGATGCCGTCGCGCGTCCCTGCGATCTTGAAGTCCATGTCCCCCAGGTGGTCTTCGTTGCCGAGAATGTCGCTCAGGACGGCAACGCGGGCCCCTTCGGTGACCAGGCCCATGGCGATCCCGGCGACCGACTTCTTCAGCGGCGCGCCGCCGTCGAAGAGCGCCAGCGATGCGGCGCAGACCGTCGCCATCGACGAAGAACCGTTCGACTCCAGGATGTCGGAAACGATGCGCACCGTGTAGGGGAATTCGGTCTCCGGCGCCATGATGTTTTTCAAGGATCGCTCGGCAAGGTTGCCGTGCCCGATCTCACGCCGCCCCACGCCCCCCATGCGACCAACCTCGCCGACGGAGAAAGGCGGGAAGTTGTAGTGGAGCATGAAGCGTTTGGTGGAGTCGGGGAGAAGACCGTCGATGATCTGTTCATCGAGCTTGGTCCCGAGCGTTATGGTGGTGAGACTCTGCGTCTCTCCGCGCGTGAAGAGCGCCGAGCCATGCGTGCGGGGGAGCAGGCCCACCTCGATGGTGATAGGCCGGATGTCGCGCAGGCCGCGTCCGTCCAGACGCTTGCCCTGCGACAGGATCATGTCCCGCATCTCGGTGTACTCGATATCATGGAGGATCGCATGGATCCTCTTGTTCTCATCGGGATACCGTTCCGCGAGTCCCGCGTCCACCTCGGCGTAAATTGCTTCGGTCTGCTTCGCGCGGTCTTCCTTGAGCATGGGTGTATTGGCAAGCGTTTTGAGGCGGCCGGCCACGGCGGCGCGCACGTCCTCCTCCAGGCCTTTCGGGCGCTCGACGGGAACCGGTGCGCGCTTGGCGCGCCCCACCTCGGCGCACAGCTCACGCTGGATCCTGCATAGCTGCTTGATGGTCTCATGGCCGAAGGAGAGGGCCTCAAGCATGTCCTGCTCGGTGATCTCCCGTCCCTCTCCCTCCACCATCATGATCGACTCTTCCGTCCCCGCGATGCTGATATCGATATCGGTCGACTGCAGCTCGGTGAACGTGGGATTGATGATCCATCGTCCCTCCACGCGTCCCACCCGAACCTCAGCTACCGGACCCTCAAACGGGATGTCGGAGATCATGAGTGCCGCCGACGCGGCCACGGCCCCAAGGACATCGGCGTCGTGCTCCTGATCTGACGAATAGACCGTAACGACAACCTGCGTCTCGTACTGGAACCAGTCGGGGAACATGGGCCTGATCGGCCGGTCGATTAACCGGGCGGAGAGGATCTCCTTTTCCGATGGCCGGGCTTCCCGCTTGAAGAATCCCCCGGGGATTTTACCCGCCGAAGCCGCTTTTTCGCGGTACTCGACCTGGAGAGGGAAATAGTCGAACCTGTCGGAAAGCTCCTTGGACGCCACCACTGTGGCGAGGACCATCGTTTCCCCGAAGCGCGCCATGACGGCGCCGTCCGCCTGTTTTGCGAACCGCCCGGTTTCGATGGAAAAAGCCTTCCCTCCGATTTCAATCTCTTTGATGACTTTCATACGAGTCTAGCTCTTGCCTCCACACTGGTGATTCAGCAGCCGCCTTATTTGCGGATCTGGAGATCGGCAATGATTTTTCTGTAGCGCTCCATATTCTTCTCCTGGAGATAATCCAGAAGGCGGCGGCGCTTGCCGACCATTTTCAACAGGCCCACACGGGAATGGTGGTCCTTCTTGAATTTCTCAAAGTGCGGCGCCAGGTCGTTGATCCGGGCGGTCAGCAGTGCGATCTGCACCTCCGGTGTGCCGGTGTCCTTGTCACTCCTACCAAACTTCCTGACGATTTCGGCCTTCTGTTCCTTCATAATTGCCATTGCCCTGCTCCTTCGGTAATCAACTGATGTGGTTTTGAGAATGATGCTCTTCAAACTCCTTGATGACCGCGAGCGAAGCCTCGAGGTCCCGCCGGATCTGGTCGACAAGGTCCTGGAGCGACGGGAAGCGGCGCTCTTCGCGCAACCTGGAGATGAACTCTACCGTCAGCGTGTGACCGTACACATCGCCCTCGAACTCCAGCAGGTGCACTTCGTAGGTTTCTTCGAGCCCCATGCCGACCGTCGGCCGCACGCCGATGTTCATCATTCCGTACCGCCGGATTCCGTCGAACGCCGCGGCCACCACGTACACTCCGCGACCGGGGATCATCTTCCCGGGGTGTGACGGCTCGAGGTTTGCCGTCGGGAAGCCCAGCGTTCGCCCCCGTTTGTCCCCGTCCACCACCCTTCCCTGGAGTGTGTACCGGCGTCCCAGCTGCCCGTTGGCTCGCCGGATATCGCCCTCGGCGAGCGCAGCCCGAATCGTCGTGCTGCTGACCACCTGCCCATCGAGCGTGAACGCCGGGATGCGCTCGATGGTGAAGCCGAATTCCGTGCCCAGCCGCTCGAGCTCCTCGATCCCCCCCTCGCGTTCCCTGCCGAAATGATGGTCGTGCCCCACGACGACATGCCGTGCCCCCACTGCGCCCGCGACCTGCCCGGAGACGAACTCCCGCGCCGTCTGCCGCGAGAACTCCCTGGTGAACGGGAGGATGACCAAGAGGTCGATTCCCAGTCCCTCTAGCAGCCCGGCCCGTTCCCCGGGGGTGGTCAGGACCCGCACCGGCTCTCCCACGGTGCCCACGACGCTCTTCGGGTGGGGATCGAATGTGATCACAACGGCTCTTCCCCCCGCCCGGCGGGCTTCCGTGACCACCTTGTCCAGGATGACCCGGTGCCCAAGGTGGACGCCGTCGAACGTGCCGACGGTGACGACAGAATTGCGATCGGGTGCGACCGATCCGGCCGAGCGTGCAACCATCATTCCGTGGGCGCGCCGGCCTCCTGAAGGTTCCGAGCCGGGCTTGATGTTCTCTCCGCCCCGAGTGTGCCGCCGTCCAATGCCTGCGCGATGGCGACAAGATCGTCGATGGTGGAGGCCTCTTCGATTCTGTAGGGTCCGATGCGTGTCCTCCGGAGCGACGACACGTATGCCCCGCAGCCCAGAAGTTGCCCGCAATCGTCGACCAGGGTCCGGATGTAGGTACCCTTGGAGCACACTACGCTCATGGTGACTTCGGGTATGTCGATGCGCACGGGTGTGATCGCATGGATGGTCACCTCCCTCGGGCTTCGCTCGACCTCGATCCCCCGCTTGGCGTACCTGTACAGGCGCTTGCCCCCTACCTTGACCGCCGACCACATGGGGGGGATCTGGCGCTGCGGTCCCACGAAGCCGGAGAGCGCCTCACGCACGCCGGTCTCCGTCAGGCTGCCGGTGGGGCGTGTTTCGGTCACGGGGGTTTCTGCGTCGAAACTCGGAGTGCGGGAACCCAGGAGCATCGTCACCTCATATTCCTTCTCGGCCCCCATGAATCGCCCGATCTCCCGCGTCATCGGTCCGGTGCAGACGATGAGCAGGCCGGTTGCCAGCGGGTCGAGGGTGCCCGCATGCCCCGCTTTCTTCACGTGGAACAGGCGGCGTATTTTGTGGATCACGTCGAACGACGTCCAACCCATCGGCTTGTCGACGAGAAGCATGAAGCCGCCGGACGGTCCGGGCTCATGCGCCAGTGTCGCCGCCATCGCCGCCTGATGTGGAGTCGCGCTCATCGTTGATCTTTTTGATAATCTGATTGATCCGGTCGACCCGGTCGAGCGTGTCGTCGCGGAAGAATTCCAGGGCCGGCATGAACCGGAGCCGGATTCTGCGGGCCAGCATGCCGCGGATTTCGGGTTTGTTCTTCTCCAGCAGGTTCATCGTTCTCGTCCGGATCTCCTCCGAGCCGTACACGCTGAAATACACCTTGGCAATCCGCAGGTCCTGGGTCACGCGCACATCAACAACCGTGGTGAACCCGAGAGAGGGGCCGTTGTATTCCCGCTGCAGGATCCCCCCGATCTCCTCCTTCAGCAGCGAAGCGACCTTCTCCGTCCTGATGGACACCGGCCCCCCTTACGACAGTTTGCGCTTCGATTCGACGATCTTGTACGACTCGATCACGTCGCCGACCTTGATGTCGTTGAAGTTCTCGATGCCGATCCCGCATTCGAAGCCAGATTCCACATCGCGGACATCGTCCTTGACCCGCTTCAGCGATGCGACCGTGCCGTCGAAAACCTGGATGCCGTCGCGGATGAGCCGGACGCGGTTGTTGCGGACGATTTTGCCTTCCTGCACGTAGCATCCGGCGACGTTGCCGATCTTCGGTACCTTGAACACCGCGCGGACTTCCGCCGTGCCGACCACTTCTTCCTTTTTCTCCGGCGAGAGGAGGCCTTCGAGCGCAGCATGGATGTCGTCGATGGCGTCGTAGATGATGTTGTACATACGGATGTCGACCTTTTCCTTCTCGGCCAGACGTCTCGCGTTCAGGTTGGGCCTCACACGGAAGCCGATGATCACGGCCCCGGAGGCGGCCGCCAGGATGACGTCGGACTCCGAGATGGTGCCCACGCCGCTGTGCAGCACCCGGAGCTTCACCTCCTTGTGCTCGATCTTCATCAGCGAGTCGGAGAGCGCCTCCACGGAACCGTCCACGTCCCCTTTGACGATCACGGCGAGCTCCTTGATGCCTCCCTCCTTGATCTGCTGGGAGAGGTCATCCAGCGTGGTAAGCCGTATCTGACGGAAGTCCTGTTCCCGCTTGAGCTGCTGGCGCCTGAGGCTGATCTCGCGGGCCTCCCTGTCCGATTCCAGCACCAGGAAGGGGTCCCCTGCCTGCGGGATGCCGTCGAGGCCGGTAAGCTGGACCGGGATGGAGGGACCTGCCGCTTCAACGCGGTTGCCGCGTTCGTCGAACATCGCGCGCACCTTCCCGCTGTAAATCCCCGCCAGGAACGGGTCGCCGACCCTCAGCGTCCCTTTCTGCACGAGGATGGTGGCGGTCACGCCCTTCCCCTTGTCGAGCTGCGCTTCCACAATGGTGCCGAGTGCCAGCCTGAGCGCGTTCGCCTTCAGATCCAGCACGTCCGCCTCCAGGACGATCTTCTCCAGGAGCAGGTCGACGTTTTTGCCGGTCTTTGCCGAAAGTTCCACGCACTGGTACTTGCCTCCCCACTCTTCCACCAGAATGTTTCTTTCGGCAAGCTGCTGGCGGATCTTGTCCGGGTTCGCATCGGGCTTGTCCACCTTGTTGACGGCGATAATGATCGGGACATTGGCAGCGTGGGCGTGGCTGATCGCTTCGAGCGTCTGGGGCATGACGCTGTCGTCGGCTGCAACCACCAGGACCACGATGTCGGTGATCTGCGCCCCGCGCGCGCGCATGGCCGTGAAGGCTTCGTGGCCGGGCGTATCGAGGAACGTAACCATGCGGCCGGACGGGGTCGTGACTTCATAGGCGCCGATGTGCTGGGTGATTCCTCCCGACTCTCCTGCCACGACGTTGGAGCGCCGGATGTAGTCCAGCAGAGACGTCTTGCCGTGATCGACGTGTCCCATGATCGTGACCACCGGAGGCCGCCTGGTGAGCTCCTCGGGTTTGTCCTCGATCACGTCGACGACTTCCTCTTCCTTGACGTCGGAATAGAATTGCACCTCGAAGCCGAATTCGTCGGCAACGAGCTGAATGGTGTCCTTGTCCAGACGCTGGTTGATCGACACCATGATCCCCATCTCCATGCACTTCTTGATCACGTCGGCGACGTTCACTTTCATCAGGTTCGCAAGATCGTTGACCGAGACGAACTCGGTCACTTTCAGCTTGCCTTCCTCCTGCATCGCCTGTTCCTGGAGGCGGTGCTCCTCTTCCTCTCGTTCCCGGCGTTTCCGCTTGCGGAAGGCCGTCCGGCCGCTGACAGGGGTGTCGTCCATCGCGGCGAATGTCCGCTTGATGGCATCGTTGACCTCGGTCTGATCCACCTCCTTGTGGCGCAGCTTCTTCTTCTTTTTCTTCTTCTTCTCGCCTGCCTCTTCGGTCTCCGGCGCGGGAACCGTCCCCGGGACTTCGTCGCGGACCTTTTTCTTCTTCTTTTTGCGCTTGTGGTCTTCGGATTCGGGGATGGGAGCGGCGGCTGGCTTCCCCGCTGCGGCAGCCGGACGCGCCGCTTTGGCCGGAGCCAGCTTGGGCCGGAGATCCATCCTTCCCTTGATCGTCAGCCCCATCTTCGTGCGCTGCTTTTTCTCCAGGGGTGAGAGGTAGGCTTCCTTGCGGGCGATCTGGTCCGGTTTGGGCTGCGCCTCGGCCGGAGCGGGAACAGCAGCCGCCTGGGGAACCGCTTCTGCTGCGGCCGCCGGAACTGCAGCTGCGGCCGGGGCGGATGCGGCGGGTACGGTCTGGACCACCGGGGCTTCTTCGATTTCTTCCGGAAGAGCGGCCTCGGCCGCCGGGGCCTCTTCGGCAACGGGTGCGGGAGGGGCTTCCGGCTCCTCGATGCGCGGCTTCTGTTCCGGCGGGGCCGCTGCCGGGGGTGCAGCTGGCGGGGGGGCGGCAACAACTGGGATAGGAGGAGGCGCTGGCGCATGCTCGACAGGCTCTTCGGGCTTCTTCTCCACCCGCTTCTTGCTCTCGCGGATCTCCTGGATCTTGCGCTGGTGCTTCTCGGCGACGTCCTTTTCCTTCTTGAAGTGGCTCAGGATGTCGCGCATCATCGGCTCGTCCACCGCCGACATGTGGCTCTTCACCTCATGTCCCTTCTTCCGCAGAAACTCCAGAAGAGTCTCATGCGAGAGGTTCAGCTCCGTAGCAAGCTTGTAAAGTTTCTTGCGCTTTTCGATCGTTTCAGCCATTCTTTTCCCTTCTCCAATCACCGGCCTTCGTGACCGGCGTCCTCCCCGTGTGTCTCCGATCCGGGCTGTTCGCCGGTCGGGCTCTGCACCGGTGTATCATCCCCCGGGGGCACAGGGGCTTCGCTTGCGGCGGCCGCTGGCGGGCCCGCCTCTTCAACCTGTTCTTCTTCCTCCTCCTCTTCTTCCTCAGCTTCCCCGGACTCGTCTTCCACCTCGGCTTCCTCGAGCTCCTTGCGAAGGATCTCGCGAACCTCCTCCACCCGGTCCTGGGTCATGCCGCTGACCGACAGCATCTTGTCCATGGTTGCCTCGAGCACATCCCGGGCGCTTTTGAGTCCGACCGCCGCCATCTGCCCGATGAGCTCAGCACCGAGTTCGTCTTCGAACTCGTCAAGGTCAATGTCGTACTCGTCTTCGCCTCCCTCTTTGAGCAGGTTGAGCTCGAACCCGGTCAGCTTTGATGCGAGCCTGATGTTCTGCCCGTTGCGTCCGATGGCCAGCGACACCTGGTCGGCGGCAACAAGCACGTTTGCAGTATGCGCCTCCCGGTTGAGTTCGATAGACTTCAGTTTCGCCGGCGCGAGAGCCCGGGCGATGAACGTCTCCGCCTGTTCGCTGAAGTTGATGACGTCGATGTTCTCGTTGTTCAGCTCCCGGACAATCGTGTGGATGCGCACCCCCTTCATCCCCACGCAGGCCCCCACGGCGTCGATCCGGTCGTCGTGCGACTCCACGGCAACCTTGGCCCGCTCGCCCGGTTCACGCGCAATGCGCTTGATCTCGATAATCCCGTCGTAGATCTCGGGGATCTCCATCTCGAATAGTTTTGCCAGGAACTTCGGATCGGCGCGCGAGACCACCACCACCGGGCTCCCCGAGTTTTTCCTCACCTCCTTCACCACCGCGCGGATGGTGTCCCCCTTCTTGTAGTGTTCCTTGGCGATCTGCTCGCTCCGCGGCAGCAGAAGCTCGTTCCGGTTGTGGCTGATCAGCACCTCGTTGCGCCGTGTCTGGTAGATCTCGCCGACGATAATGTCTCCCACCGCGCTGCTGTACTCGTTGTAGACTTGCTCCCGCTCGATTTCCTTGATGCGCTGGTTCAGGTTCTGCTTCGCGCTCACCACCAGGCGCCGGCCGAACGATTCCAGTGGGACGACCTCCACGTAGTCCTCACCGACTTCCAGCACCTCCCCCGACAGCCTGCGGGCTTCCTCGACGGCAATCTGCGTCGTCGGGTCCTCCACGGTCTCCACCACGGCGCGCTCCAGAAAGATTTCGATGTCCCCCTTCTCCATGTTCACCACCACGTCGAACTTCGCTTCCTGTCCGTATCGCTTGCGAACCATCATCGAGAAAACATCCTCCACAATCCCGACGAGGATATCCTTGTCGATGCCCTTTTCTCGAACCATCTGTGAGAATGATTCGACAATCTCGGAATTCATTGCTTCCTCCACAAAAGACCGTTCATGTACGGGACGCGACCTTCACCATGGCACCTTGACGGTTGCCTCCTTCACGTCCGAAAAGCGGATCCTGGTTTCCCCGGCTTTCCTGCCGGCCCGGAGCGTCATGCCCTCGTCGTCCACCCCGATGAGCTCGCCGGTCCGCGAGACCTCCTCCTGAGCGAGGAGGAATCTCACCTGCATCTGCCTTCCGACGTGCTTGCGGTACTGCCAGGGGAACTTCAGGGGGCGTTCAGCACCGGGCGATGAGACTTCCAGCCTGTACCCGCCGTCGACAAGCTCCCGGGCATCGATCTCGTCCATCACTGCCCTGCTCACGGCCGAACATTGGTCGAGTGTCGCCCCTTCCACCGAGTCAATTCGCACCTCGATGACCCGTCTTCCCGTGTCGCCGCGAAGGACCAGGTCAATGAGGTGGGCACCTTGCTGCTCGACCAGGTGATCAACCAGCGAACGCAACTGTTCGGTTGCCGCGATGTCCATACACGGTTCTCAGGCGCTCCCGGGTTCTCGACCGAATCCTGTCAAACAAAAATAGCCCGATCCGGGCTATTACACAACACCACATGATATGCAGAAAGAGAGAGAAAAGCAAGCGTTCCGGCCCTTTCTTCGCGGTTTTTCTCTCAGAAGCGGGCCGAAAGCTTCAGCGAGGCGGGTTCCCGATGCCTCAAACTGTCCGGTTTCGGCAGTTTCCTCCCTCAAATCCCAGCACCGATGAGCGGAACGGCCCGGGAATCGTCAGAGGCCGGTGCGATCTGTCGTCCAGCCAGACATGCACGGCGACGTTTTCGGCCACAAGCCGCTTCGTTGTGGTTTCCTCGATAAGGCCCTCGAAAGTGAAGCTCGTCTCGCCAAGCGTGGATACCCGTGTGTGTATATCAAGGCGTTCCCCGAAATACGCCGGCGAGAGGTAGTCGATTTCATTCCTGGCGACTACGACCCGGGATTCATGCTGGATCGTCGTCACGTCGATCCGGATGCCCAGCTCTTCCAGGTAGGCCACCCGGCCGATTTCGAAGTAGTGGAGGTACTCCGCGTTGTGGACGATCCCCTGCCAGTCGATCTCGTAGTTGCGGACTCTCACCTGGATGGAATGCCTGAACAGGGTGCGGTCGATCATGCCGCCCCCACCACTTCCCTGATGATCCTGGCGGCGGTCCTGACCTGTTCCATGCTCACGTCCAGGTGGGTCACCGCCCTCAGGCCCATGTAGTTGCCCGCGCTCATGAGGACTCCCCGCTGGCGAAGCGCGGCAAGGATCTTCTCGGGCTTCCTGCCGGTCCGTTCCGCATCGATGATGATGATGTTTGTCTGCACGGTTTCCATGTCGATCCCGAAGCCCGATATGGTGGACAGCTCGCCGGCAAGCCATGCCGCCCTGGCGTGGTCTTCCTTCAGCCTCTCCCGGTTGTGTCTGAGGGCGTAGAGACCCGCTGCGGCCAGGATGCCTGCCTGGCGCATTCCGCCTCCGAAGATCTTCCGGTAGTGGCGCGCCTGCTCGATGAAAACCTTCCTGCCTGCGATGACCGAGCCGACCGGGGCTCCGAGTCCCTTGGAAAGGCATACCGAAACCGAATCGAACCAGCGCGCATACGCTGACGGCTCGATCCCTGTGGCTGCGCACGCGTTCCAGAGGCGGGCGCCGTCGAGGTGCAGGGCAATGCCTTCGGACCTGGCCAGCGCATGGATCTCCTCGATCACCGGCATCGGGTAGATCGTTCCTCCAGCCCTGTTGTGCGTATTCTCGACGCAGATCAGGCTCGTCCTGGGCATGTAGTAGACTGCAGGCCTGATCTCCCGGCGGATCGCTTCCGCCCGCATGATGCCCCGCTCGCCGTCGACCGTATGCGGCTGCACCCCGGAGAGGAAGGCTGCGCCCCCGGTCTCGTAGTTGAAAATATGCGCCCCGCGCTCGACGATGATCTCGTCGCCTGGTTGCGTGTGCACCTTGACGCAGATCTCGTTTCCCATGGTGCCGCTGGGCACAAAGAGCGCGGCCTCCTTCCCCAGCATCCCGGCCACCTCTTCCTGCAGGAGGTTGACCGTCGGATCGTCGCCGAAGACGTCGTCGCCGACTTCGGCGCTCATCATGGCTTCGCGCATCGCGGCCGACGGGCGCGTGACGGTGTCGCTGCGAAGATCGATCACTGGAGTTCCCATTGCTGTTTCCGAATCCGTTGCAGGAATGCGCGGCCCAGGGCCGCGAAGAGGAAAGCGGCGGCCGCCCAGAGGCACCCCTGGGCGAACGCATCTCCATGTTCCGAATAGAAGGTGAGTTCCCCGCTCCGCCCGATGGTACGCGACAGGGCCGCGGTGGTGAAGAGGCGTGTTGCGTCGTAGACCCGCCCGAAGGGATCCACGTAGCACGAGATGCCGCCCACCGCGCACTGTGCCACCCAGCGGCGGTTTTCCACGGCACGGAGCACGGCAAAACGTTCATGCTGATAGGCGCCCGACATGTTGTCCCACCAGCTGTCGATCGTGATGATCGAGATGAACTCGGCCCCCTTGCGGACAAAGTCCGCGATGAACCCCGGGAACGCGGATTCGTAGCAGATAGCAGCGCAGAAGCGTGCGCCGGTTTTCGCTTCGCGGAAGATGACCTGACCCGGACCGATCTGCCAGCCGCCGATGCCCACGTCCCAGCGGAGGAAATCGAACGCGGACAACATGTCCGCATAGGGGATCCGCTCGGCAAAGGGGACGAACTTCATCTTTCCGTACCAGGGGAGAGAATCAGACCCGGGATCCAGGAGGGCGGCCGCATTGAATGTATCGTACCGCTGTCCCGTTCCCCTGAGCCTCTTCGCGCTCGGCGGAGCCTCTGCCGGGTCGCGGTAGATGACCATGTGCGGGAGCCCCGTGAGGACGGCGATGTCCATGGCGGCGATGCGTGCGCGGATATCGTCCAGGAGCCGGCGGTTTGCATCGGTCAATATGAAATACGGCACAGCGGTCTCCGGCCAGAGGACGATCCGCGGGCGCGGGAGCCCGGAGGAGTCCGCGACGCTGGCGGAACCCGCCAATCTGGCGGTCATGAGGAGATACCGGTCAATGATGGCGCTCCCGTGTTCGGTCCACTTGTCCCAGGGATCCGTGTCCGGCTGGACGATGCCCACGGTCACCTCGCCCCGGTCCATGGCCGGTCTCGAGCCGTCCACTCCGGCGCCTGAGAGCAGCACCGTGCCGTATCCCCAGGGAAGGAAGAAGAGGAGCAGGATTGACCCCGTCCAGACCAGAGACTCGCGAGGGACCCCACGCTCCCTGCGCGCGAGCGATGAATACAGAAGGAAGGCGAGCACATTCAGGCAGAGAATCCAGAGCGAAAGGCCGTAGACGCCCGTGGCGCTGATGAACTGGATGCGCGCGAGATCGAACGACTGGGTGTTGCCGATCGTGAGCCAGGGGAACGACCACTCGCTCAGGGAGTGCGTGTACTCGTATCCTGTCCAGAGGAACGGCAGCGCAATGAGGGCAGCCACGTCTCCAAGCCGCCTGCGCACGAAGAGGTAGGCCCCGAGGGGAATACAATAGAACAGCGGATGGACCGTCATGGTGACCGCTCCCGCGATCATCATGTACGGGTCTTTCATATGCGCATAGCCCCCCGTCCAGTTCAAGGTGATGAGATGGAAAACCAGCATCGCAAGGTACGCGAACCGGAGTGCCGTTCCGGTCTCCTCGATGTCCGCCAGAACGACAAGAAGCGGGACAAGGGCGAAGCAGGCAAGCACTCCGAGAGTGCTCGGGGGGAACGAGGCGCCCAGCATCGCGCCCGAGAGGATGCAGAGGGAGGCACGGTACCGGGTGAGACGCCGGCGCTGTTCCCGTTCTCCGGGGCTGAGCCCGTAGCTGCGCCCCTTCCTGAAGAACCCGAAGCTCATGGCGGCCCCTCGCCGGCGGGAGAGCTTCCCGGGGATGGAGCGGGGAAGATGGTTTGATGGATGCGTTGCCAGATCAGCACGATCGCCAGGGCGACCAGGACCCCCACGGCCGCGCCTCCCAGAACATCCGACGGATAGTGTACGCCGACGGCGACACGCGAGAGGCAAATCACGAAGGCCCATCCGAAGAGCCAGGGCCAGAGTCTCCGGTAGTAATAGCTGAAGAGCGTGGCGACTGCGGCATTGTTCACGGCGTGCGACGAGGGAAACGATTTGCCCGGTCCGCAGTTGACCAAGAGGTGAATCTGCTCCACGAAACGCACCCCGTTGATCATATGGCAGGGTCTCGGCCTGTCGAATAGCGGTTTTAGGACGCTGCTCGCAAGCTGGTCCGCCGAGACCAGGACGGGAATGAGGAGGAGCGCGGCCGTGCGGCCTCGGGTCCCTCCCCGGAGAATCAGCCAGATCCAGGCGGCAACGAGCACGATCCGGACCACCAGGATCTTGTCAAAGTCGGTGACGGCCGGCCAGAGGAGATCGCCCACCGGGTTGGCCAGGGTCGAGTTGATAAACACGAACAGCCATCGATCGACCGAGGCAAGCCACGCTATCACGGCTCCTCCTTCCGGCGCCGGCGGAGAATGAGTGCGCGGATCCCCCAGGCAATCGCAGCCAGCACCATGAGCCCCGTGACAAACTGGCTGTAGGTGCTCAGGTAAAACCCGATCGCGGTCCAGTTCTGTCCGAGTGCATACCCTCCGCCCACGAGCACGGCGTTCCAGGCCAATGCACTGACGGCGGAAAGCAGGGTCGTGCGGATCGTTTTCAATTCCGACATCCCCGCGAAGAAGGAGACGACGGCCCTCGTGCCGGCCAGGAACCGGTTGCCGATGATGATCGCATACCCGTACCTGGCGAACCATCCCTCGACCTTGTGGATGGCCTCGATGGGGAGGAACTTCGGCCGGTAGCGTTCGATGATATGGGCCCCGAACCATTCGCCTACCTTGAACATCGTTAGAAAACCCGCCACGCTTCCGGCCGTGGACCAGAAGAGGACCGGGAGGAAACCGACGATGCCGAGGCCGGCGAGCGATCCTCCGAACACCACCACCATGTCGCTCGGCGATGGCGGGAAGATGTTCTCCAGGAACGCAATCAGGAACAGGACGACGTAGATAAGCAGCGGGTTGAGGGTCTGAAGATAGTGAAGGAAGGATTCCACCTGGGAGGTGTCCGTTCGTGTAGGGGATATCGCTAGCGGCGGAGCAGAAGGGCTGAGGCATATGCCGCCGCGCCCTCTCCCCTGCCGGTGAAGCCCATTCCTTCGCCGGTCGTCGCCTTCACCGAAACACGGTCGGTCTGGATCTTGAGCGTGCCGGCGATATTCAATCGCATGGTATCCACATAGGGGGCTATCCTGGGGGTTTCCAGCACGACGGTGGAGTCGACGTTGATCACCGTGTAACGGTGGTGCGCGAGAAGATCCCCGACGTGGCGCAGCAGGATGAGGCTGGAGAGGCCCCGGTACCTCTCATCCGTGTTCGGGAAATGTCTGCCGATGTCTCCCAGTGCGGCGGCTCCGAGCAGAGCGTCGGCAAGGGCGTGCAGAAGGACATCGGCATCCGAATGGCCTTCCAGCCCCCGGTCGGAAGGGATCTCGACTCCGCCAAGAACGAGCCGGCGCCCCGGGACCAGACGGTGCACGTCGTACCCCAGGCCGAAACGAAGGCCCCCTGTCGGGTGCTCAGCGGACTTCAAAGCGAGAAAACTCCCGGGATGGTTTTTGCCATTCAACCACGAGGCCGCTCACATGAGCGGAACGGGGACCGGTTTTCACCTCGCCGATCAGGGCTTCCAGCAGGGAGCGGTCCCCCTCGGCCACAATCTCCACCTCCCCGCCAAAACGGTTGCGCACGTATCCCTGCAGTGCGAGGCGGGAGGCAAGCTGAAGGACGAACCAGCGGAACCCCACGCCCTGCACCACTCCCTTCACCACAATGTGCACGGCTGCTTCCATGAACCGACTGCGTCCTGTGCGGCAGGGGATGCCTCATGATACGGCGCGCGTGAGGGAAAATCAAGGCGCATTCTCCTGACCCGCGCCCCCTGCGTCGAGCGAGCGTCTCAGGCCCGGGATGGAATCGGAAAGCTCCGAGACGAGCACGCCCCCGATGATGAGCGCGCCTCCCAGGGCACCGTCGATCCCCTCCCTGAGGACGAAAAAGGCAATCACTGCCGCGAAGACGGGCTCCATCGTGAAGATGACCACCGCCCTCACCGGCGTCGTGTCCTTCTGGTACCGGGTCTGGATCAGGAATGTGAGCACGGTCGCAAACAGCGTGAGGAACACCAGAATGGCGGCTCCTCCCGTGCTCACGCTGAGCCTGGGGGGGCCGAAGAAGAGCAAGCCGATCAAGGCCAGGACAGCGTTGGTCGTCAATTGCAGGAACATCAGACGCATCGTGGTGACCTCGCGCGAGACAATGTCGAGGTAGACGATGTACACGGCGAAGACCACCGCACAGACAACCGTGAGCGCATCCCCCGCGTTGAATGTCGATCCGGCGGGCGATGTGAGAAGCCAGAGCCCTCCCGACACGATCGCCACGCCCACGACATTTCCGACCTTCGGCGCCCTGCGCTCCATCATGAACTGCAGAAGAGGCACGAAGATGACCATCATCCCGGTGATGAATGCGGACTTCGAAGCGGTGGTGATCGTCAGCCCCACCGTTTGGGTGAGGAACCCGAAGAAAACGAAGATGCCCAGGATGACCCCCTTGGCCACGGATCGCCAGGGGATCGGGAAGATCGCGCGCCACGCGAACGCGGTCACAAGCAGCGAGGCCGCGCTGAACCGCACGAACACCATCTGCAAGGGGGTCACCTCGAGGAGGACGATCTTTCCGAGTGTGAAGGTGCTCCCCCAGATGGCCGTGGCGGCTAGCAGCAGCAATTCCGCTTTTCCGGCTCGTGTCATGCGCCTGCCGGAACGGCGGGTACAGCGGTGCCGCGGCGCTCGTACTCCTGGAAGAGGCGCCCCCAAGGCGTGTTGCGGCGCCACTGCTCGAAGACCTTCCTGTCCCTTACCGGCCAGCGGTAGTAGTCGTGGTAGGTTTCCGAGCCGAGGATGAAGGCGTGAACCATCGGCGTGCGGAAGAAGAGCTTCTGCATCCCCTTGAGCGGGCCGAACCAGGCAAGGTTGCCGAAGAGGCTCACGCCGTTGTTGCCGACCGTGAACCCCCACGATTCTCCGGTAATGTCGGCGCCTTCCAGGTTGATGTCGCGCACGTCCCCCGTGCCGAGTCCGTCCTCATGCGCCATCCGGATGTACCGGATGCCGAGCGGGTCGAAGCCCATGAGCTTTGCGGAAACGGCATCCACGGCCACCTGATCGGAGCTCGCCAGGATGTAGTTCTTGACCACCGGACGCATCGTCCGCGGTCCGGGCCCGTCCCCGGCCGTGGTGCCGTCCACCATGGCGAAGATGCCCGTGTGGATTTCCTTCTGGATGGCAAGGAGATCCACCAGCGTTTCGTGGATCCAGCTGTGTGTGTAATGGCGCCGCGTATTCAGCAGCCCGCCGAAGGCATTCTTCATCGCGCCGGTCGTGGTGGTATAGATGTGGCACTTGACCGTCGGAAGGTGGACGATGTTTTTCCCGGCAAAGTAGTCGGGGATCTGAATGCCGTCCGGGAAGACCTTGTCGAGTGCATGCATGCGGGCCTTGGGCTTGTAGGCGATCCAACGCATATCCGTCTGCCTGAAATTGAAGAGCACGGGGATACCGTACTCGCGGAACAGGGGGACGTACTTGTTGAGGTCTTCACCCTTGAAGGCATCCGTGACCACCGTCTTGTTCTGCACGCAGCTGATGTCGCCGTAGCCTCCGTTCCGGAGGGCGAGGATGGCCCCCTCGAGCTGCCAGGGGCTGGTGTTCGCCGCGGGGAACGGAAAATGCCAGGAGATATTGTCTTTCAGGATCGTCCCGGCGCTCCGGTCGAGCGCGGAGGACATTCCCGCCATGCCGGCAAGTTTCTGGTAGTCCTCGAGAACCGTCTCTGGCGAGGTTTTCAGGACGGCCACTGTTGATTTGCTCATGATATGCTCCGGTTCGTTCTTTCGGGAGTCTCAGAAGCCAGACCATTCTGCCCGGCACTCCAGTCCGGCATTCCCGCCTGAGTTGCACGACGGCCCGGTGAGCATGCCGGGATGTTCCCGCGCAGGCCGGGAACCCTGGTCAAGCCGGGCACCCGTCGGGCCGTTCAGAGGTATGTCCCTCCCGGCTGAGAGTGGAGTCCGACACAACAGTCTGTCACGAGCGTCGGTCTGGTCAGAACGCTGCAATTTCCTCGTGCAGGCCGAAGACTTCTGCCAGCGCCGAGCACATCTCGCCAAGCGTGACGTAGGCGTGGGCGCATTCCAGCAGCACCGGGAGGAGGTTGCTGCTCCCCGCTGCGGCAGCGCTGAGGTTCTTCAGGGCGGCGCGCACATTCTCCGGGCTCCGCCCGGCGCGGACCTCGGCAATCCGTTTCCGCTGTTTTGCTTCAACCCCGGGCGAGATCTCCAGAAGGGGAATCGTGACGTGTTCATGTTCTTCCACAAAGTCGTTCACGCCTACAATGGTCTTCTGCCTGGAATCGAGCTCCATCTGATACTGGTAGGCTGCGGCGGCGATTTCCCGCTGAAAAAAGCCCTGCTCGATAGCGGGGATGACACCGCCGAACGCGTCGATCCTTTCGAAATAGGCCTGGGCCTCCTTCTCCATCCGGTCGGTGAGCGCCTCCACAGCGTAGCTTCCCGCAAGCGGGTCTATGGTGTTCACCACTCCCGTCTCGTGCGCGATGATCTGCTGCGTCCGCAGGGCGATCTTGACGGCATTCTCCGAGGGGAGCGCAAGTGTTTCGTCCATGGAATTCGTATGGAGCGACTGGGTTCCGCCGAGCACCGCGGCAAGCGCCTGGAACGCAGTCCGTACGATATTGTTCTCCGGCTGCTGGGCGGTGAGCGTGCATCCGGCAGTCTGCGTGTGGAAGCGGAGCATCATGGAGCGCGGGTCCTTTGCCCCGTAGCGTTCCTTCATGCGCTTTGCCCAGATCCGCCGTGCAGCCCTGAACTTGGCGATCTCCTCGAAGAAGTCGAGATGGGAATTGAAAAAGAACGAAAGGCGCGGCGCGAATGCGTCTATGTCCAGCCCTCGTGCGATGCAGGCCTCCACATAGGCGAAGCCGTCGGCCAGTGTGAACGCCAGCTCCTGGAGCGCTGTCGACCCCGCCTCCCGGATATGATATCCGCTGATGGAGATGGGGTTCCACTGCGGCATTTCGCGCGAGCAGAACTCGATCATGTCGGTCACAATCCGCATGCTCGGCCGTGGAGGATAGATCCACTCCTTCTGGGCGATGTATTCCTTGAGGATGTCGGCCTGAATCGTGCCGCGGAGCTCCGCCGGTTTGGCCCCCTGACGCGCCGCGACGGCCGCGTAGAGCGCCACTGCCATCGCCGCGGGGGCGTTGATGGTCATCGAAGTCGAGATATCCTTCAGGGAGATCCCCCTGAAGAGGATTTCCATGTCTGCCAGCGAACTGACCGAGACCCCGCAGATTCCGACCTCTCCTTCCGACACCGGATCATCACAGTCCCGCCCCATGAGCGTCGGCAGGTCAAACGCCACGGAAAGCCCCATCTGGCCGTGGGATAAAAGGTAATGGTACCGATCATTGGTGTCCTCAGGAGTCCCGAAGCCGGCAAACTGCCTCATCGTCCAGAGCTTCCCCCTGTACATGTTTGTATGGATGCCCCTGGTGTACGGGTACTCTCCCGGAAACCCGATATCGGCAAGATAGTTGATGCGGGCCACATCATCCGGACCATAGAGAAGATTGACAGGCTCGCCGCTGACGGTGGTGAAGCTGACACCCGTGCGGGCTCCTGCCTGTCCGGCGCGGTCTTGCCAGCGACCCTTTGCCTCTTGATAGCCGTTCACGCCCGCCATGATGCTCCCCTCCTTCATCCAACACCCGCCCTTATCCCGGCTCCACCGCCTGAACAATCGTTTTCAGAAGCGCGCTCCCTTGCTGCGGCCGGCCACCGGGATCATTCGCCGTGTGACATTCCAGGCTGACGGATCAGTACCCACGCAGCCCCATGCAGTCAGCCCGTTTGGTCTGAAATCGACGTCAGACTTCGTCCTCAGACTGTTTCGTCAGACATCAACGTCCCCTCAACGTCCGTCAACGTCTCCCGCCAAGCCTCACGCAGGCCCGGGCGCATTCCAGCAGTGCAGGCAAGAGGTTGCCTCTCCCTGCGGCGGCGCCGAGGTTTTTTAAGAGGGGCGCGCATTTCCCGAGCTCCGCCCGGCGCACCTGACAACCCGGCCGGACGGATCGGTCCACCTTCCACCACTTCCATCACCGCCGTCTGACGCTTGCCTCGGACTCCGGCAGGATCCGTGCTTCCGGCCCCTACAGTCTCCCGAATCTTCTGTCAAGCTCCTCGGTCGAGATCCTCAGCACGATGGGACGCCCGTGCGGGCAGACATAGGGCATCGAGGTCGCGAATAGCTGGTCGATGAGCGACCGCATCTCTTGCTCGTTCAGCGGGTCGCCGGCCTTGATCGCCGAGCGGCACGAAAAGGACTTGGCCAGGTTGTCGCGCGCGTCCATCATCCCCTGCTGCTGGTATTCCTTGTAGAGCCCGAGGATTTCCTGCACGATGCGCTCCTCCGAACCGGCCTTCACATCGGCCGGGACTCCTTGAATGGACAACGTGTTCCTGCCGAACAGCGCCAGATCGAACCCCAGCATCTGAAAATGGCGGAACAGCTCCTCGACAAGCGCATAATCCCCCGGCGTCATTTGAACGGTGTACGGAAACAGGAGCTGCTGGGCGGACTGAAATCCGGTCTTGAATCGTTCCAGGGCGCGCTCGTAGAGCACCCGTTCGTGGGCAACATGCTGGTCCACGATCATGAGCCCGCTCCGGATCTGGCAGAGGATATACTTGTTGTGGAGCTGCCAGATCAATCCGTGGGAGTCGCCTTCGGGGCGGTCGGCCTGATGTGTGAGGACGCTCCCCTGCCGCGGGGGAACCTCTTCCCTGCCCGGGGGAGCGAGAAGGCTCCAAGCCATCCCGTTGCCGCCGGACTCGTGGGGCGGGAAGATCTCGCCGGTTGCCGTATCGACCGGTGCGGGGGGCCATGGCGAATCCGCGGACGGCCAGCGATGCTGCCGCGGCGAGAATTGCAGTTCAACGTCGGACCCCGGGGAGCCCTGATCCATCGACAGGACGGGAAAGGCCTGAGCCCCGGAGAGACCTTTGCGGACCAGTGCGCCGGCCATCCGATAGATGCCCTGCTCGTCGTCGAACTTCGCCTCCATCTTGGAGGGGTGCACATTGACATCCACGCGGCGCGGATCAACTTCAATGAACAATATGAAGAACGGAAACGTGCCTTTCAGAAGGAGATTCTCATAGCTGCTGAAGACCGCGTGACTGATGTTGCGGTGCACGATGAACCTGCCGTTCAGAAAAAGATATTGATGCGTGCGGGTCTTCTGACCGAAGGAGGGCTTGCCGATGTAGCCGGAAAGCGACAAGGCTTCCGTCCTCTCCTCAACCGGGATCAGGGATTCCATCAGCCTCTCGCCGAACACGTCCGACAGGCGGGTCTCCAGCGCGGCCGGCTTCAGGTTGAAGATCGTATCGTCGCCGTTCACAAACCGCAGCTCGAGCTCCGGATGGCTGATGGCGACGCGGTGGACGGCCTCATACACATGCCGGAACTCGGTCGCCCTGCTTTTCAGGAACTTCTTTCGGGCGGGGACATTGAAGAAGAGGTTCTGTATGGTGACGGTAGTGCCCTGCTCCCTGGCCTCGCGAGTGACCCGCGGCTGGCCGCCCCCGTCAATGCGCACCATGACGGCGGCATCGTCCCCGGCACGGCGGGTCTTCATGGTGACCTGGGCAACCGCAGCGATCGAGGCAAGCGCTTCTCCGCGGAAGCCGTAGGTCCGGATCTCCTCCAAGTCTTCATAGGTGGAGATCTTGCTCGTTGCGTGCCGGAGGAACGACGCCACGGCATCGTCCTGGTCCATCCCGGTGCCGTTGTCGGCCACCTGGAGGTATGTGACTCCCCCGTCCTTCACCGTCACGGTGATCCGTGTCGCGCCGGCGTCCAGGGCATTCTCGAGGAGCTCTTTTGCCGCCGAATCGGGCCGCTGGATGACTTCGCCCGCCGCGATCTTGTTTGCAACGTGGTCGGGCAGGATCTGGATCTTCCTGCGACCGTCAGCTGATGACGTCACGCAGCAGCCTCCCCGGTATCGAACAACGCGTCAACAAACGCCGCGCGGTCGAAGGGCTGAAGATCGTCGAGCCCCTCGCCGACGCCGATGAATCGCACGGGAACATTCATCTCCCGGGCAATTGCCAGCACCACGCCTCCCTTGGCCGTGCCGTCAAGCTTGGTCAGGACCAGGCCGGTCACACCGACTGCAGCACCGAACTGCTTCGCCTGCTGGATGCCGTTCTGGCCTGTGGAGGCGTCAATCACCAGAAGCACCTCGTGCGGGGCCCCGGGGTGAACCTTTTCCACGACACGGCGGATTTTCCGCAGCTCTTCCATCAGATTGACCTTCGTATGGAGCCTCCCCGCAGTGTCGATGATGACCACATCGGCTCGCTGGGACACGGCCGAACGCACCGCGTCGAACGCCACGGCCGCCGGATCGGAGCCCTTTTCCTGCCGCACCATCCTGGCGCCCGACCGCTCTGCCCAGATCTCGAGCTGCTCGTTCGCCGCAGCGCGGAACGTGTCGGAGGCTCCGATCACCACCTTCTTCCCTTTCTTCACGTACACGTGGGCGAGTTTCCCGATCGTGGTGGTCTTTCCTGCCCCGTTGACCCCGACCACCATGATGACATGCGGGAGGGCTCCGGTAAGCTCGAAGGGATCGGTCTCTTCCTGAGGCGCACCGTTCAAGTGGGACCGAATCTCGTCTTTCAGCAGCCCCATGAGCTCGCCGGCAGACGCGTACCTGTCTTCCCGCGCGCGCTTCCTGAGCGATTCCACGATATCCACTGTGGTAGCGACCCCCACATCCGCGCCGATCAGGATCTCCTCGAGCTGCTCCAGGAAAGCATCGTCGACTTTCCCGCGTGCGGTGACNNAGCTTCCCGAATCCCAGACGGTCAAGGAGTCCCAATGCTCTCAGCCTTTCATCTTCTGGACGAAGACGCGCGCATACAGGGCGAGCGAGAGAAGCAGCATGGATGCGCTGGCGGCAATTCCGGTTGTCATGAGCCAGCCCGGGACGCCCATGAGGGCAAAGGTGAGCGTGACGGCCACCACCCCGATGGTCCACTTCCCCACAACGTTGGAAGGAAGGATGAGACCGAAGCGGATCTTGAGGAAGATCCCGCCGGCGAAGATGAGCAGGTCGCGCCCGAGGAGGGACGCCACAAACCAGAGCGGAATCTCTCCCCGGGCGAGCAGGACCAGCCCCACGCCAGCCACGCCGATTTTGTCGGCGAGGGGATCGAGGATTTTACCCCATTCGGTCACCTGGTTGTACCGGCGGGCGAGGGCCCCGTCAAGCCTGTCGGTGGCCACGGCGACGATGATGATGGCCAGGCCCCACCACCTCGCGTTGGGCGATCCTGAAAGCATGACGAGAACAAACGGGACGCTGAGCGCGGCACGCGCAATGCTGAGCAGGTTCGCCGCCGTCAGAAATGTCGAGGATGTCCGTAGGTCGTCCGCCGCGGTGATCACGCCTCATTCTCCTCCTTGGTCTGCCCTGTATCCACGGGCACCGGGTAGCGCCCGCTGAAGCAGGCGGTGCAGTACTGCTCCCCCTGGCTGTGCGGGGCGGCGGAGAGCATGTCGTCGATCGTCAGGTACCCTATGCTGTCGACCCCCAGCTCGAGGCCGATCTTCTCTACGTCGCCGCCGCACTGATTCGCGATCAGCTCTTCCCCGGTGGGGAAGTCCATTCCGTAGTGGCAGGGAAATTTGATCGGAGGAGCGGTGACCCTGAAGTGCACTTCCTTCGGACCGGCCTGGCGGATCAGCTGAACGAGCTGTTTCGACGTCGTGCCCCGGACGATGGAATCGTCCACGATCACCACCACCCTGTCCTTCAGCACTCCCTTCACGGTGTTGAATTTTGTCTTGACCTTGTTTTCACGGACATCCTGACTAGGCTGGATGAACGTGCGCCCGATATAGTGGCTGCGGATGAGGCCGATCTCCAGCCTCGCATTGCCGCCGTTCTTGTGCGTCTGCTGGACATACCCCATCGTGGCGGTGTTGCTGGAATCGGGTACGTTGATGACGATCACCTTGTCGGCGGGGTCCTTCGGAACCACGGGCCTGCTGTCGGCCAGGGCCTTGCCCAGTTTCCTCCTGACCTTGTCCACGCTGTGCCCGAAAATCTGGCTGTCGGGGCGGGAGAAATAGATGAACTCGAAAATGCAGTAGTGGGGCTCCGCCGGGCGGTTGTCGATGCGAAGCGATCTGACGGCCCCCGTCCTGCGCGTCTCCGCGTCGAAGACCACGATTTCTCCCGGCTCCACATCGCGGACGTATTCCGCATCAATGATATCGAATCCCACGGTTTCAGAGGCGACGAAGTACGCATCCCCTTTGCGGCCGATGGCCAGGGGCCGGAACCCCGCATGATCGCGTGCAGCAACGAGCATGGTATCGGTGAGGATGACGAGGGAAAACGCCCCTGCGATCTGCGCCAGGGCATCCCGGATCTGGTCGATCTGCCGCTCTTCTCTGCTCCGCGCAATGAGGTGAAGGATGACCTCGGTGTCAGAAGTCGTCTGGAAGATGGTCCCCTCGTCCTGCAGGCGCTTGCGAATGGCACGGAAGTTTGTGAGGTTGCCGTTGTGCCCCACCGCGATGTTTCCGGACCGGTAGAGAACGCTGAAGGGTTGGACATTGGACTTGTTGTTGGCGGCCCCTGCCGTGGAGTAGCGGTTGTGGCCGATGGCGCTGTCGCCCCGGAGAAGATCGCTCAGGATGCGGTCATCGCGGTAGACATCGTTGACCAGCCCGAAATCCTTGTGAACATGAAACCGATGCTTCCCCCCGGGGGCGTCGAATTCCGAACTCACGATGCCCGAACCCTCCTGTCCGCGATGCTGCAAGGCCAGAAGCCCGTAGTAGGTGAGCTGGGATGCGCGCGGGTGACCGAAGACGCCGAACACCGCACAATGTTCCTTCGGCTTGTCGTCCTGCAGCGGGGGCAGTGGGGTTTCAGTTCTTGCCATGGATGATTGGAACCGTGTTGAGTTGATTGTTGGTGCACGCCGGCAGTTCCCCGGGCGATGACTGGGGCCCGGGGCACCCGAGATTTGTAATATAGCAGAACGCGCCGCCTGAAACAAGGACTTGACCTGCACGGGGTAACCTGTTGGTGCCTTTCGAGTTCCGGGACGATGCGGGCGCACGAAGCGGGTGACGGGAACAAGTAAGGAGCCACCGGCGGAGACCCGGAGCCGGCCGGGTTTCAGGAGAGGATGGTGTCCTTGAGGAAGCGGGAATCGTCTTGCTGCCGGTAGTCGGTTGTCCGGTGGAGGCCCCGGGACTCCTTCCGGTCCATGGCGGAACGGATGATAAGATCGGCGCAGAGCGCGATGTTCCGGAGCTCGATCAGCGCATCTGTCACCTTCGTCCGTTTGTAGAAATCCTCGACTTCGTTCCTGACGAGTTCCACCCGGCGCGCGGCGCGCTGGAGCCTGAGCGTTGAGCGGACGATCCCCACATAGTCCCACATGACCTGCTGGATCTCCCGCCGGTTGTGTGAGACGAGGATCCACTCCTCCGCGTTCAGGGTGCCGCTGTCATCCCATTCTTGTACGGGCGGAAGGGGCGATTCCTGCAGGCGGCAGAACTCCGCCGAGACGGGCACCGCACGCTCGGAGAAGACGAGCGCCTCGAGAAGGGAGTTGGAGGCGAGGCGGTTTGCGCCGTGGACTCCGGTCATGCTCACCTCCCCTGCCGCAAACAGTCCTTTCACCGACGTGCGCCCGTCGACATCCACCATGACGCCGCCGCACGAGTAATGGGCCGCCGGGACCACGGGGATGGGTTCGGCCGTGATATCGATCTTGTACCTGTTGAGGCAGGTGGAATAAATATGTGGAAAGTGTCCGCGCACTTCATCCGCAGGAAGGTGCCGGAGGTCGAGGAGGACATACTCCTCCCCCCTCTTCTTCAATTCCGCGTCGATCGCATAGGCAACGATGTCGCGCGGGGCAAGGGACTTGCGCGCATCGTAGTGATCCATGAACTCCTGGCCGTTCTGCAGTTTCAGAATCCCTCCGAAGCCGCGGACTGCCTCCGAGATGAGGAAGGACGGGGAACCGGAGTCGAACAGCGTGGTGGGGTGGAACTGTATGAACTCCATGTTGGCGATCCTGGCGCCGGCGCGGTACGCCATGGCAACGCCGTCACCCGTGGCGATGAGGGGATTGGTGGTGTGGAGATAGACCTGTCCCGCTCCCCCGGTGCAGAGCATCACCGCGCGGGCGAGAAACGCGTCGACCCGCTGCTCGCGGGTGTTGAACACGTAGGCCCCCCAGCACTGGAGCTCATCCCTCGGGATCTCCCTGAACCGTGAGACATGATGCTGGGTAATGAGCTCCACGGCGACGTGGTTCTCAAAGATCCGCACATTCCCCCGCTCGGCCACCGCGTCCAGAAGAGCGCGTTCGATCTCCCGGCCCGTGAGGTCATCCGCGTGGACGATCCGGTTGGCGGAGTGGCCCCCCTCCCTCCCCAGATCCAGGCTGCCGTCCTTCTGCGTGAACCGCGCCCCAACCGAGATCAGCTCCCGGAGACGCACCGGTCCCTCGCGGACCATGATCTCCACCGCATCGCGGTGTGAAATCCCCTGGCCCGTCGCCAGCGTATCCCTGACATGCAAGTCGAAGGAATCCACGATCGACATGACGGCCGCGACGCCGCCCTGGGCGTAATTCGTGTTGGATTCCGCCTTGTCTTTTTTTGTGATGACCGCCACGCTGCCGTACTGCGACATCTTGAGCGCGTACGAGAGGCCGGCAATCCCGCTGCCGATCACAAGGATGTCAAAACGGTGGATCATCGATCGTTCATGGTCGCTGTTCTGGAATAACAAAAAGGGGCGACCCTTGGTTCAGGGCCGCCCGTCGAGCTGCTTCCGAATGTGACGGAAGGTTTATTCGAAGTTATAGCTTGCGGTCAGGTAGCCGAACGTGTTGATGTTGTCGGCCGAGCCGAGGAGCCCGAGACCGCGACGGAGCGCTTCGTCGCTGATTGTGCCGTCCAGCGAGAAATTCCCGAACCGGAGGCCCAGGCCGAGCGTGACAACGCCGTCCCAGGTGGCGGGGTTGAGGCCCCCGAGCAGGATGAAGCTCTCCGGGAAGGTCAGATTGGTCTCACTGGACGAACCCGCGGTGCCAGCGCTCGTTTCGAGCTTGCTGTTCACGTTTCCGATGGCTCTGTAGTAGCCTCCCCGTGCGGCCAGCCAGTCGGTGAGCCACCACTCCGCGCCCAGGTTGATGGTGGGAACGGAGGTGAAGCTGTTGGTCATCGTGGAGCTGGAGGCCGGCGCGGCGCCGGCGGCCGGGTTGGTGACCTCAACCTTTGCGCGCAGCATCTGGAAGCTCAATCCGCCTGCAAGGTAAAACGTGGAGAGTTTGTATTCTCCCCCTGCGCCGAAGGCGAGGGCGGTGGTGGTTGAGGTCTCAGTGGTCTTGATCGCAGCAATCGTGTTCCGCGGAGCGTCTTCCTTCGGCGTCGCGCTCACGGAGGTGAACGATCCGTACGGCACGAAATTGAACCTGTTGGAAACGCGGAGCTTCAAGCGGGCGCCGACCTCGATCTCCGTGCCGGAGACGGAGTACTCGCCCCCCTGGGTCGCCACCACGGGGTTGAATTTCACATTGTCGGTTGCCTTGTCGAACCTGATGGCAGCGTGCCCGTCAAAATTCGATCCGCCGCCGAAGTCCATCAGGATTCCGGCCCGGACGCCGAACATGCTCGAGGAGGCCTCCCGGGAATAGGATGTCCCCGGGTTGCTGATCGTCGCGTCGGAGTTCGAACGACCGTATGTGACGCCGAACCCGAAATCCAGCGTCCCGGTTTTGTACGCCGCCAGAACCTCCCACACATTCGCCACTCCAGGGATGGTCTGACCGCCATTGATGGCAGCCTCGGTGCCGATAGCAGGAGCGCGGAGTCCGGCCGGGATGAATGCCGGGAAGGCGAACGGCAGGCCCGTGAGTGCGGTGCCACCCTTCAAGAGCCCCGAGACAACATTGACCGCCGAGGGGTCGTAACTGAAGATGCCGCCGATCACCAGATCGCGGCTCAGGTTGAACGACACGCCGACGTTCTGCTTCCCGTAGCCATCCTCGATGAAGTTGGAGTTCACCAACCCCCCGCCGCCAATGTTCCACCAGACGTAGCTGCCGTAGTACGACTGGTACGCCGGATTGATGAGAATGAAAACCGGATCCTGCGTGATGAACGGGTTTACCGCCACGCCCAACGACGACGTCCCGGCGCCCATCGCGAGCTGACGTGCTTCCCCGCCCACCTTGGCTCCCTGTGAGAGGGCCATCCCCGCCGCCAATGCGATCATCATGCCAACGGTAATCCAACGCCGATTCATACGCTCCTCCTGATGTAGTGCGAGACTGGTGAACTGGCAAGAAGGACAAAAGACGATCCGCAAAAAACGTGACGGAATATACTCGATACGGTTCCGAATGTCAACAATGTGGCGTCTACAACCATGCTCTGCAGCCAGGCTCTACCTCAACGCCCCAGGACTCTGCTCCCCTACGCCGCTCCCAGACCCTGCATCCCCTCCTGTATCGATGCGCCCCGCCGGCGGCCCCTGTAGACAAGCCGACCGGGCTCGGGGGGGGCGGCTCTCTCCCGGGAGAGGATATGAGTGTCATGCCGCTCCGGGATACTCCACGCGCGAACAGGCAGATTGAGGGAATCCAGCATACCAGCGCACAGGAAGGGAAAGGGAAGTGAGCCGGTAGAGGGGGGAGGCAATCAAGCTCGCAATCTCAGAGGTGTTGCTGCGGACTCAGGGGTATTGAATTTCCCTGAGGAGTGCGGCCGGCCTGGCGCCGGGACTGTCCCCCTGCAGCGAGCTGTCCGCCAGCAGGACTTCCGCAGCCCTCTCGGCTGCTTCCGGGTCATCGCACCTGATTCTCGCGATAAACTCCCTCCCTCGGCCGAGACCCAATTTCCGCTGCCACAGTTCTGCCCTCCGGGCCCCTTCCCCGCCGAGGGCGCGCTCCAGGGCGCCCGTCAGCCCTGCCCGGTATGCTGTATACTCCATCCCCGCAGGTTTGCTCATGTGAAGGCAGAGCTCAAGGGGCTTCCCGGTCTGCTGGTCCCCGCCCCAAAATACCAGATTGTACGCGGAGAAGATCCATGAGCTCGCTTGTCCGAGGTGGGTGCCGTGCGGGTCCTCGTAGATGCCGATCCTGTCGCGGACAATGTGTTCCAGGAGATCCAGGCCAGCCCCACCGTCGACAATGAATTGTGACTCAAACAGATCCCCCGGGCTCTCGGGCGAGAATCCGATCTCTCTCAGGTAGGGTGTCGCGCGGTCGGCCGCATGGCGGGGCGCGGCCGTCCGGAACCCGGGGATGCGGATGCGGCCTTCGCTCGAGGCCCGCACGCGCGGCGGCGCCTCGAGGAGATGTTCGCCGATGCGATTCAGGGTTTCATTCAGGATCCCGTGCACTGCGGCAGTGTCGGTCCTGAGCGGTGTTTCGAGGAACTGATTCAAGGCGCCGAAGAGAACCTCCGCTTCGCGGGCCAGCACTTCGCGGCGGTTCCTTTGCCGGGCAGCGGAGACCGCGCCTGCCTCCCGCCCGACCCTGTCATGGAGGCCGATCATCGCCGCGAGGTACTCCTCCCGGGCAAGGTCGCCCCGCGACTGGTGCATGATCGCGTAACCGATGACGGTCGACGCAACACCCGGAAGACCGGCGGGACTCATGGCATCACCTCTTCGGATCGGGCAGGTCGAGCGGCGGGTACTGGAGGGCACCCGGCGCATAGCGCGGATCCTTGATCAGCAGCCGCTGGATCACCTCGCCATGCACAATCGTGCGATCCACAATCTCGGCGACATCTTCCTTTTTCACTCCGCCGTACCAGACTCCCTCGGGGTAGATGACCATGCTCGGACCATGAGCGCAGGCATCGAGACAGCCGGAGTTGTTCGCGCGGACGATCCCCGAGAGACCGTGTTTCCCCAGTTCGGCTTTCACGAGCTCTCGAATCTCCTCGGAGCCCTTTTCGTGACAGCACCCTTTCGGGTGCTGTGGCGGACGTTCGTTGATGCAGATGAAGATATGTCGGAGGTAGCGGCTCATAGTCACCAGTACGATGTCGTGACGGTCACCTCGCCCTTCACCCTGGCAAGGCATGCCGCCCTTTCATTCCCCGCAAAGTTCATCTCTTCCATGAGGCGCTGCTCCAGTTCTGACGGAGGGGCAACATGGTCTGCCCCGCGCAGCACCGTGACCCTGCACCAACCGCAGATCCCATCGCCGCTGCAGGACTGCCCGATCGGAACGGAACACTGGTTCGCGGCCGCGAGGATCGTGGCTCCAGCCCTGATTTCCTTGGTCTTGTTCAGCGGATGAAAGTTGACCCTCGCCGTTTCCATTTCAGGCCCGCACGGTAATGTCGCCGAACACGGCCGAGATCTCTAGCGTGATCCTCCGGACAGCGGTTTCGAATCCGGGCATCCTGTAGCTGAGAGAGGGTGCGATGCCGTCCCGGTGTTGTCCGTTCGCCTCGATGCCGCCGAAGAGCGTATGTGCAGATAGAGCAAACGGAGTTCCCGCGGGAAGCCAGACGGTAGTGTCGCCGAAAACTCCTGAGATGCGCACGCGATGTTCTCCCTCAGCGGGAGTCGAGTGGCTGAGATCGAGCCTGGCGTCCCCGAATACGGTAGAGAGACTTCCCCCCTGGAATGCCGGGGTCTCCATGTCGATGTCCAGGTCACCGAAGACCGTCGCATACGTTGCCGTGTCAGCGGAGGTCCGCTCGCGCAGGTCCCCGAACACGTTGGTCCCGGTGCCGGACGATGTTCCCTGCCGCGCGCCTCGTGAGGCTCCTGACGAAGCCCCCGCCTGTGCAGCGCCCGTCGTGCCGGAGGGCGGAGGGCGTTGGGATCCCGGCGGTTCGGCGGCGGACCGGGAATCCCGCTGGGCGCGCCGCTGGCCCGGCCCCCCCCGCGTCAGCATCCAGATTCCCCAGAGGACGAGGAGCAGGGGCCAGTAGTCGCGAACTGCGATGTCGACGCTGATCACGTCGAGGTTCTCCAGGAGGAAGAGGGCACCAAGAACGATCAGGATGATGCCCCACCAGAAGCCGCTTGAACGATTCATGGGAGTCCCCGGGGAATTGGCTCGTGATGAGCCAAAGGTAACAACATCACGTTTGAGATTCAACAACGAGGGACGGACCGCTCTCCGTATCCGTCGACCGGCGTCCGGCGGGCCAAGCCTGTAGAAGGCGCGCGCGGCGGCGTGTCAATTGCCGATGGCGGACTGCAGAAGGTCCACAGGTCGGGAACAGGCTTCACAGGCGTCAGGCGCGAGGGTGGAAATGCGATTCGATCCCGTCCTGGAACAGCACCCAAATCGCGTATGCGCCCAGCGTCGTTCCAAGAGGCACGACGAGAAGGAGGAAGAATGCCGCGCTGAGAGCCGTGATGCGCGCGCGCGGGATCCGCTGCCGGAGCCATACACCCGCAAGTATTGAGGCCGCACCTGTGACAAGGAGGAGAAGGGAAAGCAGTGACGCCATTGCCGTCAGGAAGGTCAGCTCCTCGGCGGAACCGAAACGGAATGTCGATCCCCCGAGAAGGTAGACCATGAGGGTTCCTGCTGCGAGGTGGAGGATGCCGAGCGCGAGGCTCGCATTGGCAAGTCGCGTGATGTGGGTTTCCATGACGCTGCTACCATCGGATGAGTGCGGTTTCCACGGCGAGTCCCGGGCCCATGGCAAGCAGGAGGCCGAGATCCCCCGGAGAGGGCGGCCCCCGCCGGATGACGTCCGCGAGGACGAAGAGAACGGTCGGCGAGGACATGTTGCCAAAGTTGCGAAGCACGCATCGACTGCTCAAGAGCTGTTCTTCCCGCAGGCCCGATTTCTCCTTGATGCTGTCGATGACCTTTCGCCCGCCCGAATGGATGATCCAGTGCCGCACATCGTCCTTGCCGAGACCCTCCCGGCGGAGGATCCTGGAAATCAGCGACTCTGCAAGGTCCCCGGCCACCTTGCGGATGTCCTTGGACAGGACGATCCGGAGCTTGCCTTCCCGGAACTGAAAGCCGACCGTGTCGATGTAGCCGGGTTCGAGAAGTGTCTCGAACCTGAGCAGCGAGGGACCAGCTTCCCCTTCCCCCACAACGGCTGCGGCGGCGCCATCGGCACATATGGCATTGCCGACAACCGTCTCCAGAGAATCGTCCACATAGTAGCAGGCCGAGCAGATTTCCACGGTCACCACGAGCGCGCGGCGCTCGGGGTAGGCTTTCACGTACTCGAAGGCCCGCTGAAGTCCGGGCATTGCCCCGGCGCAACCCATCCCGACCAGGTCGGCGCGCTGCACGTCCGTCCGCATGCCGAGGGCTTTGACGAACAGGGCCGAGAGGCCCGGACAGAGGTATCCCGTGCAGGTGACGGCCACGATGTAGTCGACATCCGCAATTCCCAGGCCGCTGTCCGCCAGGCAGCGCTCCGCTGCAAGGCACCCAAGGACCACGGAGTGCTCCTCGAACCGGGAGTGAAGGTCGTCGGCCGATTCATCAGGAACGAATGTGGAAAGGTCGAGACAGAAATGCCGGTAGTCAATGTCGCTGTTCATGAAGATCTGTTCGATCCGGGGGTGTGCATACCGCGGAAAATGCCGGACCGATTGATCGTAGATTTCCCGCTGGGTATAGCGCTGGGCGGGGTTTGCCGTTCCGAGGCCGAGTATTCTTGGTGTGCCGGGCATCAGGCCTTCCGATTGTTCTATCACAGAAACGAGCAGCCTTCCCAAATAATTCCATCGCTGCCTCAGCCGCCATCTGTCCCGCTCCGCGGCAGTTCTTCGCGGAGAGCCTGACGTGCCCCGCAGCGCCGGAGTCTTCCTGCGGCGCCGGACGCGCCCCTCACACGTTTCCTGGGGTTGGAAGGGGAAGAGAGCCGGCGATCAGACAGATCAGTCCGGCCGGACGGCGAGGACCGTTTCGTTGCCTGCCAGCAGTGCATCTCCTTGAAAAGAGCGTGGCAGCGGGTCACCGGCAGGAGCATAGACAGCCAACCAGCGGGAGAGGTGATCCAGTATGGGCGCAGCCTCGGTGAACTGCATGAGCTCCATCCGGATCCTTGAGACGTGAGGCATGCCCCTGAGAAAGCCGGCGTAGTGCTTGCGGAGCTCGATCACACCCGTCCGCTCCCCCTTGTACATGACCGCAAGGCGGAGGTGCTCCTTGAGCAGGTCGACGCGCTCCTGGAGCGAAGGTTCGGGAAGCAGCTGGCCCGCGGCCATGTAGTGCCGCGCCTGGCGGAAGATCCAGGGATTGATGATCGCGCCCCTGCCGATCATCACCGCATCGCAGCCCGTGTCGTCAAAAACCCTCCGGACATCCTGCGGCGTGACGATGTCGCCGTTGACAATGATCGGAATGGAGACGGCTTCTTTCACCCTGGGAATCCAGCTGTAGTCCACGTCCCCCTTGTGTCCCTGGTCGCGCGTGCGGCAGTGGATGGTCAGTGCACTGATCCCTGAGGCTTCGCACATCCGGGCGACGTCGACGATCTTGATGCTCGCGGCATCCCATCCGAGGCGTGTTTTCAGCGTCACCGGCTTGCGCACCGCCCTGACTACGGCCGAGGCGAGTTTCTCCATTTTCGAAAGGTCGCGCAGAAGCCCGGCTCCCGCTCCGCGCATGGCAACGTCGCGGACCCAGCAGCCGCAATTGATATCGATGATGTCGGGATCCATCTCCTCCACCATCCGTGCGGCCCCCTCCATCGCACCGACATCCCCCCCGTATACCTGGATTCCGATCGGCCGCTCCTCGGCGAGAAAGGACATCTTGTTCCGGGTCTTCATCGAACCCCGCACCAGTCCGTCGGAGTTGACGAACTCCGTGAACACGATGTCCGCACCGAGACGCTTGCAGAGAAGCCGGAACGGGAGATCCGTCACATCCTCCATGGGAGCAAGGAGGATGGGCCGATCGATGTCAATGGGGCCGATCTTCATGGAAGAAAGATACCGACATTGGCCGGCAGAAGCAACGAGCGGTCACCAGCCCTCGCAGCGCCGCCACCGAGCGACGATCGCCAGCCAGAGCTGCTCGTACTGGGCGTCGCGATAGAGGACGAACGTCATGACGGACGTCTCCCCTTCGCCGATGACCATCCGTCTGAATATGAACGATCCTATCCCCTGGGAGCCGGGGAGATCGTAGTACCAGACCTGGCGATCCAGGTTGTTCGATATCTCCGACGGAGGTCCGAGCAAGACGAACACCATCCCGCGGTCCGTCTTCCATCCTTCCTTCAGGTCCGTGAACTGGCGGTTGGCCTCCTCCACCCTCGAATAGTACCGGCGGATGAGTCCGGATGCCTCGGTCGCGTTCGGGCAGAACGACAGCCACAATGAATCAAACAGCACGCGCTCCCGGTCCGGACTCTTTGCGGAGGCAAGATGGCGAATCTCCAAGGGCTTGAGGATGTAGACCATCGCCTCCATGAGCTGCGTGAGGGTTACTGGCTTGGGGAAGCCGGCCGGTTTGATCGAGATGACCCGCGACGCGGCCAGCACGGTGTCGGCCCCGCCCTTCTCCATCGGGACGGCCGCTTCGATGATAATCTTATAGAGCCCTGGGCGGAGGGAATCCAATTGTTGGACCACGCCGGTGTCGGGGGATGCATGGTTCAGCGTCTGCTTCCTGACCCACACCGTGTCGGGAGTGTCAAACAGAATCCTTCGCGGGTCGCCTATGCCCGGGGTGAATACCATTGCGTTCGGTGCTACCGCCGGCTGCTGCTCGATCCTGAACCGTTCCAGCATGGTGGTGATGACGGCCCTTCTGGCGCCGATAAGCCCATAGAAGCAGGTCAGCACCCGGAGGCCCGGGGTTCCGGCGGGAATGTGGAATGGAACCACAGGTGCGAGCGCGCCCTTGGCGTTGCGCGACTGGAGAACCACCCGTCCGATCGACGGCCTCGTGTCGGAGGGGTCATGGACATTCAAGAGCTGAGAACGGGATTCTGAGCGGCCGGTGGCGCGGTCTTCAAGGGTCGCAACCAGGAGGTGTTCCCCGGGGGAGACATGCACGATGCGGGTGATCACGATGGGATCGGCGCTCCGGGATTCCTCATAGGAGGAGACGACCGTGCTCTCCGCCCAGGCGACATCCACAATGAGGGCCGACGTCCCGGGATCATACAGGCACACCGAGACCTGCGTCTGCGCCTGGAATTCGTTTCCCTGTTTGAGGAACGTCAGGGAGAGGCAGGGGATGGAGAGGAAGACCTCGACGCCCCCTGCCCCGGGCACGGCTTCCATGTCGAAGGAGGGTAGACCGGAACTGTAGGAGAGGCTCTTGCCCGGCTGACCCAGGTTCAGGCTGGGTTGTGCGTAGCAGCCCCAGAGCAGGAACGCGAGGGCCAAACAAAACGGACCAGAGGCTGGACTTTTCACCTGCCGATTGTCATATTGGTGGACATCACCCGGCGATCACGCCGGTGTCATCTCCACTCCTGGCTCAATGGTACACAAGGGAAATCTCGCATGCAAGAACCCGATGGGCGGCATCTCCCCCGCCTCATTCGCTTCATGGCGCGGATCCTCACATGCTCACTCGCGGGGACGGGCATGCTGAGCGCGCAGATCAGCATCCCCATCGAACAGGATACGTTGCCGAACGGCCTCATGGTGATCCTCCACCGGGATGCCACCGTCCCCGTGGCCGCGGTGATGGTCATGTATCATGTCGGGTCAAAAAACGAGAAACCGGGGCGCACGGGGTTCGCCCACCTCTTTGAACATGTCATGTTCAAAGGTTCCGAGCATATCGGCGACGGGGAACACTTCAAGCTCCTGCAGGAGATCGGCGCCAACATCAACGGCTCCACCACCGAGGACCGGACGAACTATTTCGAAGTGGTGCCTGCAAACTCCTTGGAGCTCGCCCTCTTCATGGAGTCCGACCGGATGGGGTTCCTCCTCCCCGCGCTGACTCAGCAGAAGCTGGACAACCAGCGCGACGTGGTAAAGAACGAGCGCCGCCAGAACTACGACAACCAGCCGTACGGAACGGCGGAGGAAAAGATCGCCAAGGCCCTCTACCCGGCCGGCCACCCGTATTCCTGGCCGGTCATTGGCTACATGGAAGACCTCTCCGCGGCGACGCTCGGGGACGTGACAGAGTTCTTCAGGCTCTACTATGCGCCCAACAATGCCTGCCTGGTCGTGACCGGCAATTTCGATCCCGCCCAGGTGAAGGGCTGGATCCGGAAGTATTTCGGGGATATCCCGCGCGGCAAGTCACCCGAACGACCGGCACCCGTTCCCGCTCACCTGACCGGGGACGTCCTGCTGACCGCCGAGGATAATGTGCAGCTCCCCCGATTGTACATGTACTGGCCCAGCGGGAAAGGCTTTACACGCCAGGACGCCGTCCTTGACGTCTTCACGGATATCCTGAGCTCCGGCAAGAACTCGCGGCTCTACAGGGCACTGGTGTACGACCAGCAGGTGGCCCAATCAGTGTCCGCGTCGCAGGAAGGTTCCGAGCTCGACGGCATCCTGGGAATCCAGGTCACCGCGAAACCCGGCAAGACCCTTGCCCAGATGGAGAGCGCCGTGAACGCGGTGTTGAACGGGATGCTGGAAAAGGGAGTGACCGAGCATGAGATTCAGACTGCGCTCAACAGCAAAGAAGCGCAGCTTGTCGGCCGGCTTGCCACGGTGCTCGGCAAGGCGAGCAGCCTGGCCACCTTCCACACGCTTGCGGGGAACGCCGGGCTCTTCAACAAGGAATTCGAGCGCTTCCAGGGCATCACTCCGGCCGAGGTGCTCGCAGCGGGACGGAAGGTCTGCACCGGGCACAAGGTCGTCCTGAGCGTGGTGCCCAGGGGGAAGCGCGAGCTTGCCGCCGGAGAGCCGTCCGGAGCGGAGATTCGCCCATGAACGGACCCGCAGAAATCTCCATCGCACTATTGCTTGGCCTGACCATGACACAGACAGACGCAGCGGGTCAATCCCTCGATCGTTCCGCACGGCCTTCTCCCGGGCCAGCCCCCGAGGTCGTCCTGCCCGCCATTCAGAAGGCAACACTGACCAACGGTCTCGGAGTCTGGCTGGTGGAAAGCCATAAGCTCCCCCAGGTGGCCATGAACATGGTGATCGGCGCGGGGTCCGATCACGATCCGGCCGGTTCTCCAGGCACAGCCGCCCTCACTGCAGAGGTGATGGAGGCAGGCACCACCTCCCAATCGGCTCTCCAGATTGCCGAGCGTATCGAGTTCATCGGTGCCTCGATGTCGGTGCGTGCCGGCATTGATGCCTCGTTTGCGACGTTGAACGCGCTGTCGAAGCATCTCGACGAAGCCCTTTCCGTGTACGCCGACGTGGTCACCGCCCCGTCCTTCCCGGCTCAGGAGGTGGAGAGGCTCAGGAGCCAGCGGATCACCGCCCTGATGCAGCAGAAGGACCGGGCGGCCGTGATCGCGAACCTCGCATTCAACAGGATTATTTACGGACCGGGGCATCCCTACGGCAGTGATCCGTCGGGCACGGAGGTCTCTCTCAAGGGGATGAAGCGGGAAGACCTTGCGGAGTTCTATCGCGCGCTATACCGGCCTAACAACGCCACGCTGATCGTGGTAGGCGACGTGACGCTCGCATCGCTGGTCCCCCGGCTGGAGAAGGCATTCAGTGCCTGGCAGAAAGCCGGGATCCCCGCGATCGATCTTCCCGCCGTGCCGAAACCGGGGAAGAGAAAGGTCTACCTCATCGACAAGCCCGGCGCCCCCCAATCGGAAATCCGAATCGGGTACCCGGCTCTGGCCCGGAGCACCCCCGATTACTTTCCCGTCGTGGTGATGAACCGGATCCTGGGGGGACAGTTCTCCAGCCGCATCAACATGAATCTCCGCGAGCGGCGCGGTTTCACCTACGGCGCCCGTTCCTCGTTCTCCTTCTCGCGTCAACCCGGTCCGTTCTTCGCAGGGGGAGGCTTTTTCACGGCGAAGACCGACAGCGCCCTGCTCGAACTCATGCACGAGCTCGGCTCCATGCAGCGGGATGGGCTGACGCCGGACGAGCTGAGGTTTTCCAAGAACGGTCTGACCGGCTCATTCGCCCAGACCTTCGAGACGGCAGGCCAGATTGCCTTCGCCCTTCAGAGCCTTCTCTTGTACGGACTCCCCGACGACTACTACCAGAACTTTCTGAAGAACATCGAGCACGTGAGCCTCGGAGAGGTGAAGCGAGTCTCGGAGATGTATCTCGACCCGGCCCGAATGGCCGTCGTGGTGGTGGGGGATGTGAAGGCGATTCGTCCCGGCATCGAATCGCTCGGACTCGGCGATGTCGTCGAGTGCGACTCGCAGGGGAACCCGCTCAGCCAGTAATTTTTGCCGCGGGCAAACGTCTTCCGCCCATTGCGCGCGAACGCCCTTCCGGGGGAGTGAAGGGGCGTTCGCACTGCCTGCGCCCTGGGGACTTCGCGACGGCCCCCGCCCAGCGATGCTGGCCCTATCGCATGTTCCGGATGATTTCTTCACCCATCTCCGTCGTTCCCACCGGATGCCCCGGATTAAGATCCCGGGTCACGGCCTTCCCCTCGCCCACGGTCTCTTCCACTGCCTTTTCGATCCGATCCGCCGCGGCACTCTCCTTCAGATGGCGCAGCAACATGACCCCTGCAAGGATGATTGCCGCCGGGTTTGCCAGGTTCTTGCCGGCGATGTCGGGTGCACTGCCATGCACCGCCTCAAAAAGCGCGGCGGTGTAGCCGATATTCGCGCCAGGCGCAAGACCCAGTCCCCCCACCAGCCCCGAAGCAAGATCAGAGAGGATGTCGCCGAACAGATTCGTGGTCACGATGACGTCGAACTGGAGAGGATTCATCACCATCTGCATCGCCATGTTATCGATGATCTTGTCATCCGTGATGATATCGGGGTATTCAGCTCCGATCTTGCGCGAGACCTCCAGGAAGAGCCCGCTCGTGTACTTCAGAATATTTGCCTTGTGGACCGTGGTCACTTTCTTGCGGCCGTGCGCGCGAGCGTACTCATACGCATACCGAAGGATGCGTTCCGAGCCCGTGCGCGTGACCACGCCTATGGTCTCGGCAGCGCTCCGGGCCGGGTCGATGTAGTGCTCGATGCCCGCGTAGAATTCCTCTGTATTCTCCCGGACGATGACCAGGTCCACGTCCGCGTAGCGTGATTTGACCCCCTTGATGGAGCGCGAGGGCCGGACATTTGCATAGAGGTCGAATTCCTTTCGAAGCGCCACATTCACGCTCCTGAAGCCGGAGCCGACGGGGGTGGTGATGGGACCCTTCAGCGCAACGCGGGTCCTGCGGATGGCCTCCAGCACGTGTTCGGGGAGGGGATCCTTGTACTTGTCGATCGCCGGGAGACCGGCTTCCACTGTTTCCCACTCGATCTTCACGCCGGCGGCCTCGATGACCCTCAACGCCACTTCGCTGATGCTCGGCCCGATGCCATCGCCGGGGATAAGAACCGCATGATGCATGGATGTGCCTCGGTAGTTCCGGATGCGTAGTCGCGGAGAAAAGTAAGGAAATGAGAAGGGAGAAACAAACACCCGGCCTGGACGCCAGAAGCATTCAGGGATCGATGCCACAGCTGAAAAACCCTGTGCGGAATGCGTTGTAGATGAATGTCTGGAGCCACTGGAACTGCTTATCCCTTGGACAATCCTCCGAACTGAGGGATGCAACCGCGACCACGACTTGAGCCTCCTGGGGGTAGATCCAACTTCGCGTCCGCCATCCCTGTTCCCCGCGACACCGTATGGAAGTCCCGGGAAACCCGGACCTGAGCGCGCGGAGCTCTTCGAAGGTTATCTCCAGCTTGAAGTCTGTCCCGTGCCTCTCATTCAAGCCCGCGACCGTCATGCGCAGCGATTCGTGAAATCTCCGGATTCCCTCATCGCTGCGGCTGCCCTTAGCGTCGACTGCTCCACATGCTCCTTCTCTGACCCGGAAGCCCTCCCGGCCCGCCGTCTCGCCGCCTGAGGCCAGCCCCTTTTCAAGGCATACGTCGGACCGCTCGACCTGAGAACCGCCATCGGCTTCATTCTTTTCCGCGGAAGAGGCATCTCCGGGGTCTCCTGCTGCCTCAACCGCCTGGGATCCGCCTGGGTTGCCCGGTTGTTCATCCGGAGGTTCGCCCACCTGCCGGGATCTGGCTTCCCGCCCGGGAGACGGCGGCATCCGATGCGCGGAAGGGGCCTCCAGGCTACGCGTAAGCCGCTTCGTATAGTACCCAGCCCTGGCTTCCAGCTCGTCGCTGTAGAGGACATGATACGTCGTCCACTTCCGTTCATGGAACAGCCCAACCGCAACGCATTTCTCGATGACGGCGAGAAGCTCTGCCTCATTCAGGAAACATTGTCTGGCCAGAACGCGGTGAGAGAGCTCGGGCACCATATACGTGACATCCCGCTTCCCGGAAAACAGCAAACCCCCGCTGCTTTTCATGAGCAGTTCCCTGTAACACCCATCGACCTCGGCTGATATCCCATACACCTTCAAGTGAAGGCTGTTGGAGTATTCGCCGATCGCCTCCATGATCATCCAGTAGACGCCATACCCGGATGACCTGAGCGCTGAACACAACTCCTGGCACTTCAATTCGTGCCTGGCCGTGGTGGGGTGCTCGCTCCATCTCATGGTGAGACCTCCATGAATCATTTTCGAGTCGACTGCCGCCCCCCCCCCTGTGCGTGCACAAGGTGACTCGCCGCCGGAAGGGGGCCCGTGTAGCGCCAACGGAGTCCGAGCCTCGCATGCAGGAAGGTACGTGCAGGAACATGCGGCACCAAGCGGCGCACAGCCGCTCTTGTCAGCGCAGCCCCGAAACCTTTCGCCGGATGTCTCGCTCGGTGAGTCCAAGCAGCCTGGCCGCCTCCACACACCTCCCACCCGTCGATCGCAGCGTCCGCGCCAGGATGTGGTGCTCGATTCCCTTGAGAGCTTCGCGAAGGGAAAACTCCGAACCCTCTTCGATCTTGTTGATGATCATCGAGAGCTCCCTTCGTTCGTGTTCCCTCAAGGCCTCTTCGTGGGAGAGGTTGACCATGCTGCGAAGATGCCCTTTGAGCTCCGTGATGTTTCCCGGCCATGTGTGGCGCAGAAGGACGGATGAACCCGCAGCCGATATCCGGCTTTTCCTCACGAGCCACACAAGATCCGGCCTTCTCTCTCTGAGCGGCGGCAGCGAGACCGTTGGACACCGCTCCAGCAGGCTCATCAACGTGGGAGGCATTTCGAGTTTTCCGGGGCGGTCCTCCAGTGTGAAGATCACCCTGGAACGGACAGGCCGGCCGGTTCTCATTCCTGGACGCATGAGGGTGCCGGTCCCGACGGAATCTGTAACGGATTCCTGAATGTACCTTGCGGCTTCGTCGATCCGCTTGATTAGGACGGTTGTGGGCTCTTCCAGGACGCTCCGGCGGCTGCAGGTCAATTCGGGAGGGCCGCCTCCCAGCAGGAGCAGCCTCTGGTCCCGTTCCCGGAGCGTATGCAGGTTCACCACCCTTGCCCGTCGTTTCCGCCGGGGGCCCATGGCATGAATGTGCTTTGCAAGCAGCGTCTTTCCCACTCCCCGCTCCCCCACGATCACAAGGGGAACGGCGGAGTCCGCCAGCGTGCTGAGTTCAGTTTTTATTTTCCTGAGCGAAGGGCTGCAGGAGACGAGTTCAGGCAGCATGGGTCAGCTCGCACCCATGGCGCGCAGCATCCTTCGAGCGAGCGAGGATAGTGTGGGGAGCAGGCGCCGGAGGTTTCCTCCCGCATCGTCCCCTCTTCCCCCCGGCGAGCCGGCCATCCGCTTCTGCCGGGACTCGTTATGAAAACAATAATCCAGAGTGAGGACTGCAAGACCCGGAAAGACGAGGAACGTACCCAGGGATGAGATCCAGCCGGGGGCAATGCCGGGGAGGAGCATGAGCATGCCGGGAAGCGAGCAGCCTGCCAGACGGAAGAGAAAACCTCTGACGGAGGTAAGGGAACCCTCGTCGCGGGTTTCCTGGAGAACGATCTCACCAATGCTGAAGGCCGGATCCGGTATTTCAGGGGGCGGTTCCATCCCCTCCTTCCCGAACATCTCCTCCAGCCGTTCCATGGCATGGACGAACGAGGCGCACCCTGGGCACGACACCAGATGACGCTGCATATCCTCTCCCAGCGGCGCGGACTTTCGTGTGTCCATCCAGGCGCTGAAGCTGCGTTCGAATGCCCGGCACTTCATGGCTCGTTTCCTTCAGGACGTTGTATCTGTTTCCGCAGCCGTCTACGGGCCCTGTAGAGCAATGTGCACACAGAGCCGACGGGTACCTTGAGAATGGTGGCGATCTCTCTGTAGTCGCGTCCTTCCAGATGGAAGAGGGCGGTCACCGTCGCCTGTTCGCGCGTCAGCGTCGACAGGAGCCTTGCCAGATCGATCTTCGCTTCAACCCCGGCACACACGTCTTCAGGGTCCCGGCATTCATCTGCGAACGCATCGGACTTCGACGCTTCATCGAACGAGAGCATTGCGGGGGGCTCCATCCTCCGGAGCGACTTGCATGTGTTGATAGCAACTGCGTGAAGCCAGGTCTCGAGGCCGGCCTCGCCACGAAACGTTGGAAGCGACCTGTGAACAGCCATCAGGATCTCCTGGAGCGCATCCTCCGCCGACTCCCTGCTACCGGTGAAGTGCAGGGCAATCCGGTAGAGCGCCCTGTTATGCTTCAACCAGAATCTGCGGAACTCCAGATCCCGGCGGTCGACCTCCGTGGGTGTTTGCCGAGGCTCCATGACTCCTGATACGATGTGGAAAGGCCCCCTGAGTATATAGTCGCAGTTTCATGCCGCTTTATTTCATGGTGATGGACTTTTTTTTCTTGAGACGGACGAGAAAACCTGCTATTGTGAGGATTGTCCCTGAAAATTCTCCTCGCCGCCTTGAAATAAAACGGAGCTGTTGCGCAACTAACAGAGAAGAAGGGAAGGCGAGTGTTTGCGGCGGCCTTAAGAAAACAGTGCGATTCGAGAAGCACAGATGAGAGGGGGAAACGATGGACGTATCGACGATCGTCATCATGACGGGTATCATCGTCTATGGAGTGGTGCAATACTACCGGCGAGAGAGACTCTTGAAGCGGGAGTTTCTCTACGCAAGAGAACATGCGTATCCGCCCGAGATCATCAGAGGTCCGGAGTGCTCGCCTTGGGTTACGACCTGTGGGGCAGTGCTTGGCTTCTTCATGCTCCTGGGCATGGTCTTCATGGCCGACGAGCTCAAAAGCCACGCCGCCGGCGTCCTGTTTCTTGCGATGGGTGGGCTCGCCATCCTCTTGCTCACACTGGCAGCGCTCATCCTCCTGCGTGAGATACGCGGACGCCGCGCCCGGACGCTCCTCTCCGGCCTGCACGTGGAGCGGGGAAAACGATGAGCAGCCTGATAATCTATCTCACGTCTCTGGTCGTGGCATTCATCCTCGAGCACCAGCGAGCCAGGCATGCACTTTCGTTGCGGATCAGATACCGGCGAGCCGGCATGCCGATTCCCCAACACCGTCCGAAGCTGCCCCTCCTTGAATCGCTCCTGACACTCGTTCTGGGTCTGCTGTTCCTGGCCGTGGGATCTGCAATCCTCTGGAGGATTATTCTGACCGGGGAAGAAACCGGCGCGGTGGGACAGAACGTCACCGCCCTTTTGCTGGCCGCGGGACTCGGGCAGTGTCTCTCCGGGGCAAGGACACTGATCCTGCTCGGGCGGGAACGGGACATTGCCCGTCGCCGGCCAGGCCTCCTTCCGCCGGGGTTCATCAATCCGGATTTGCCGGATCGGGGGGGGGCGCCCGGATGAGGAACGACCGTAACCTGCATCGAGCCGTGCGCTGGCTCAAACTGTGCTGCTCGCCCCCCCTTCCCCCCTCTCCGCTTCAGACCAGCTGGGAACCCCGCCAGACTGCCGGAGCACATGGAAGTCGAGAATAAACCGGGGAGTTCGGCCGGCAGGAAGAACAGAGCAGGCGCCTCAGTTGTTAGATCATGGTACAGGCAGACTCCCGAAACGTTCAGAAAGCCGGCCATGACCCAGTCTCGATCGCTCCCGCTGTGCAGTATCCTCGCTCTGTACTTTTTGGTTGCCCCGTCCGTGGCGCACGCCCGGGCAGCAATAACGCTCGCCGTCGATGCCACTGATGCGCCGAGAAACCTGCTTCACTCCCGCGAGACGATTGTCGTTTCTCCCGGTCCTTTGACCCTCCTGTATCCCAAGTGGATCCCCGGGGAACATGGGCCAACCGGGCCCATCACGGATGTCGTCGCTGTGAAGATCACCGGCGGGGGAAAAACCCTTCCCTGGCGGCGGGACCTGGTGGAAATGTATGCCATCCATTGCGAGGTCCCGGCAGGCTGCCGGTCCATCGAGGTCTCGTTTGATTTCATCCTCCCTGTAGCGCGGAGGGGGTTTTCGTCCGGTGCGAGCAGCTCGCCCGGACTCCTGGTGCTGAACTGGAACGAAGTGACGCTGTATCCCGGGGGCGAACAGCCCGACAGCATCGAGGTGACGTCTTCGCTGAAGCTCCCTGAGGAGTGGAAATTCGCAACGGCGCTGGAAGTCAACGGCCGTGAGCAGAATACGATCCGCTTCAAGCCCGTTCCGCTGACCATGCTGATCGATTCACCCGTCCAGGCGTCGCGGCATTTTAACCGCGTCGATATCACGGCGGGGATGCCCGTCCCTTTTGCGATCGACATCGCAGGTGAAGACCAGGAATCGGTGGAGATGCCCGAGCCGCTTGTGGAGAAGTACCGTCGCCTGGTCAGGGAAGCGCACGCGCTTTTCGGCGCACGCCACTGCAACCACTACGATTTCCTCTACACGCTGAGCGACATGGTGGCGCATTTCGGGCTTGAACATCACCAGTCGAGTGATGACAGACTCGGCGGGCGCACGCTCCTGGACGAGGAACTGCAGAAAAACGGAGCCGGCCTCCTCCCTCACGAATTCGTCCATTCCTGGAACGGCAAATACAGAAGGCCGGCCGACCTGGCAACCGGGGACTATTCGACCCCGATGAAAGACGACCTGCTCTGGGTCTACGAGGGACTCACGCAGTACCTGGGGCTCGTCCTCACCGCGCGGTCGGGACTTTGGTCGGAGGCCGACTACCGGGAGCACCTCGCCCTCGTTGCGGCAGGGCTCGATCACCGTCCGGGAAGGGAATGGCGCACGCTACAGGACGCCGCTGACGAGGCGTCCGTTCTCTATGATGCCCCCGACGAATGGAGTTCGTATCGCCGCTCCGTGGACTTCTACGACGAAGGGGACCTGATCTGGCTGGAAGCGGACGTGACCATCAGGGAGCAAACGCACGGCCGGAAGTCGCTCGGAGATTTCTGCAGGCTTTTCTACGGACCCCCAGACACGGGGCCGCTCCTTGTGCCATACACGTTTGACGATGTTGTTGCGGCGCTCGGTCAGGTGGTTCCGTTTGACTGGCGGTCGTTTTTCACAGCCCGGCTTCAGGCTCTCACCCCCCGGGCGCCCCTGGAAGGCATCGAGAGCGGCGGCTGGAGGCTCGTGTATCGTGACACACTCAGCAACATGCTGATGAGTGAGGAGAAGGCGCGAAAATTCATCGACATGAGGTTCTCGCTAGGCATGAGCATCGGCGAAGCTGGCACGGTCAGGGATGTCATTCCGGGCACACCGGCTGCTGCGGCCGGCATTATTCCCATGATGGTTCTGATCGCGGTCAACGGCAGGGGGTATACGCCCGAAATGCTTCGGGCGGCAGTGAGAGAGGCGGCGCACAACTCGTCTCCCATCGAGCTGGAGATGTCGGAGGGGGATTACTACCGGACATACAGCGTCACCTACCACGGTGGAGAGAAGTACCCCTTTCTGGAGCGCGTGCCCTTGAAGCCTGACATTCTCGACGCGATCCTCCGCCCCCTCGCAAAGGATTGACTTCCGCCGCCAGGGGCGCCCGTCCGGCACGCGCCGCGGCCGCACCGGAGTCAGGGACCGCGCTTCTTGGCGCTTCCTGGAGGAGGTTGGTTGACGACATCGAAGCCCCCCGTGCCGGCCTCGATGTCCTTACAGGGAGGGAAATGTGCCCTCCAGCTCCGCGGGCACTTCGTCCGTCCGGGAAAGCCGTTGTGTCGATTCGACGAGCTGGAGTTTGGCCCGGAAGAACAGGAGGCTCGCAGCTAGAACGGCAACAATGCCCAGCCTGAAACCCACAAGGATCTTCGTCTCTAAAGGCATAGAGGCCTTTGACTGCCGGCGCTTCGTTTCCGTTCCATCCAAGAGCTTGGGCTCTGCAGACTCCCATCGATCTATACGTGAAGTTACTTTGTCCTGGAACGCTTAACATATTCACTTATAGGGAGTTGGGTCTTCCTACGCAATGTCATTCCCCGGGGTTCACGACGCCCGCAAGGCGGCAAGGATGTTCATCCGAGCGGCTCGGATGGCTGGAAGGAAGCCTCCCACAAATCCCATGATGACCGAAAACGCGAGCGACCAGACGATGATCGAAGGGGAAAGGGAGAAGCTGAATGCAAGCTCCGAGAAGGAGGAGAAATTCATCATCGAGACGGAGAAAAACTGAAGGAACGAGGCAAGCAGCAATCCTGCGCCCCCTCCCACCAGCGCCAGCAGGAGCGACTCAACCAGGAAAGCTCCCAGGATGCTGCGCCTCTGGAACCCGAGGGCTCGCAAGGTCCCTATCTCCACGGTCCTGTTCGCCACGGCCGCATACATCGTGATCATCGCCCCGATGATCGCGCCAAGGCTGAAAATCACCGTGACCGCTATCCCGAGGATCCTGATGAACATCGACATCGCCTCTGACTGCTCCTCGTAGAACTGCTTCTCGCGCTTCGCCTCGAGCTCCTGGAGCCGGTTGTCCTTCTCGAAGGCCGAGGTGAACTCGCCGAGCGCCTCTGGACGGTCCAGCCTGAGTGTCACCGTGGAGTAGACCGGTCTCTGGAACGCCTGGCCGAGCTGGTCGACATCCCCCCAGAACTCCGATTCGAACCCGTTCCCCTCAGACTCGAAGACGCCGACGATGGTCCACTGGTCCCCGCCGAATTTCACTCTGTCGCCCACGGAGACATTCTGCCACCTCTTGGTCGTTGCCTTACCGGCAATGATTTCCCGCGATCCCCAGCGAAACATGCGTCCCTCGCGGAGCTTCACCTGGGGGCGGATCGTCATCGCCTCCGGCGATACACCCCGGACGGTGAGGTTCCCCCATCCTTCGGTATTGGCGTAATGCAGGTTGATAATGACCACGATCTCACCCGAGGCAAGGGGCTTGCCGTCGGCAGCCCTGGCAACCTGGGCCATGGACATGATAATATTCCCCTGGTCGCGCGAAATGATGCTGGTAATCTCCGCGTTTGCCGACTTGCGCAGGACGATGACATTGTTGTCGGAGCCTGTGGAGACCAGAGCCTTCTGGAGTCCGTAGGCCATCATCAGGACGGCCGAGAAGACGAACACCACCAGGGCAATGCCCGAGACCGTGAGAGCCGTTGTCAGCCGGCGTGTTCCGATATTCCTGACGGTATATTTGACGGGAATCTTCATCTGCGACTCTCCGGCTGATGGTTACCCGATTTCTCTGAGGCCGTCGACGATGCTGGTCCCGAGCGCCCGCTGGACCGGGAAGATACTTGCGATGACACCCACCAGCAGGGCCGAACACCCGGCGAGGATCAGGGTGACCGGCTCGACGTTGAAGACCGGAAACCATCCCTTCGGCAGCACCGCCGAAAAACCCTCGGTGATGGGGAAGGTGAACGCCAGGCCTATGGCTGCGCCCAGGAACGAAATGAGGAGCGATTCCCCGGCGATCAGGCCGATGAGGTGCCGCGCGGAGAAGCCCAGCGTCTTGAACACCGCAAATTCCCGGATCCGCTCCCGAGCGGCCATGATCATCGTGTTTCCCAGCACGAGCATGATGATGCCGATGATCACGAAGGAAATGAAGTTCATGGCGGTCAGGATGGCGTCGGCCGAAGCAAGGAAATCCTGCTGGAATGCGCGTTCGGTCTCCGTTTTCGTTTCTGCGCGTGAATTCTGGAAGAGCACGTCGATCTCCTCCGATATGCGCGCCGCCGCGGCAGGGTTCTTCACCTTGACCACGTACCACCCCACGTTGTCCGCCCGGCCAGGGGCTTCCTGCTTCATCCGCTCGTTGATATACTGCCAGTGAAAGAACATGTTCGACGGATCGGTGACCTTGTCCTTCGGACGATAGATCGCGCGCACGACGAACTCCCAGTGCCCCGGGTAGATGTCACCCTCCACAGGCATGATATCGCCGATTTTCAGATGAAACCGGGAGGCGAGCTGTTCTCCGATGATGCAGGAGTTGCGCTCCTTTTTGAATGTCGCAAGCTGATCGGGCGGGACGAGGCACTCGGGATAGACTTCCAGATAGTTTTCCGCCTCGACAGCCAGCCGCGCGAAGAACTGGTTCTTGTCGATGTAGACGCCGCCGAACCAGTTCGCGAACGTCACATCCACCACGCCCGGCACCTTTGCGATCTGGTCCTTGTACGCCAGCGGCAGCGGGAAGATAAAGGAAACGGCGTCGCGAGTGATCAGGCGGTCCGCCGCGGAAGCCTCAACCCCGGCATTCCAGGCTGTTACCACCGTGCGCAGAAGGCCGAAGGCCGTCACGGCGATGGCAATGCCCGCGATGGTCAGCAGCGTGCGCAGCTTGTGCCGCAGCATGTTCTTCAGCACCAGCTTCATGACTCTCATGTCGTCAGCTCCCCCTTGTCCAGGTGCATGACTTTGTGTGCCTTCTCCGCGGCACGGGGGTCGTGGGTGACCATGACGATCGTCTTCTTATATTCACGGTTGAGCCGCTCCAGCAGGACCATGATGTCGTGCGCAGAGACCTTGTCGAGGTCTCCGGTCGGCTCGTCCGCCACAAGCACAGTCGGATCGGTCACGATCGCCCTCGCGATCGCAACCCGCTGCTCCTGCCCGCCGGACAGCTGCCGGGGATAGTGGCGCATCCTGTCGCCGAGTCCGACGAGCTTGAGAGCCGCCTCCACGTGCTCACGCTTCTCCTTTCTGGGCAGACGCGTCAGGAGGAGAGGGAGCTCTACGTTCTCATAGGCGGTGAGGACGGGAAGGAGGTTGTAGAACTGAAAAATGAACCCCACATTGCCGGAGCGCCATCGGGCCAGCGCGGATTCGTTCAGGCTGCCGATGTCCACCCCGTTGACGAGCACCTGTCCCGAGTCAGGCCGGTCGATGCCTGCGATCAGATTCAGCAGCGTGGTTTTCCCGGACCCCGAAGGGCCCATCAGCGCAAGGAACTCCCCTTCGGGCACTGTGAGCGTGAGATTGACAAGAACGGGGATCTCCAGGCGGTCGCGCCTGTACGACTTGGAAATGTTCTTGGCGGTGATCATGCTCTGTCCGTTTGTGCCAGCCATGGCGAATCTCCGTTGTTGATGCGGTTCAGTTGCCCCGGACCTTGATCCGGGAGCCCGTCGTGAGGCCCGGGTCGGGCCGGAGTACCAGCTTGTCCCCCTGCGTAAGTCCTTCGTGGACTTCGATCCTGTCTCCTGCCGCAGCGCCGGTCCGCACTGGTGTTTCCACGACGCGGGAATCGCGCACGAGGAGGACCGCCGGCGCCCCCCCCCTGGTCACGACACACGAGGCGGGGACCGTGAGACTGGCAGGAGCCGCAATCGTGGCGCTATCGGCCTCCTTCGAAAGAAACGTCACCTTGGCGCTCATCTCCGGAAGCACATGGTCGTCCCGATTCGTGAAGGCGACCTTCGTCAGCACCGTGGCTTTCGCGCGGTCGGCCGTGGGCACGATCTTGTGCACAACTCCCCTGTACCGCTTCTCGGGGTATGCGTCCAGGACGATTTCGCAGGCCTGATCCACGCTCACCCTGGGAATGTTCGATTCCGACACGTCGGCTTCAACCTGCAGGGACGACATGTCCGCAATGCTGACCACGGCCGCCCGCGAATTTACGGAGGCAGCGAAGGGGGAGACGACCTCTCCGACGTTTGCATCCTTGGTGAGCACCGTTCCGTTGAAGGGGGCGCGGATCCGGGTGTTCTCGACCCCCACCTCCGCCCCGGTGACAGCCGCCCGTGCGGACTGGATGGTGGCGACGACCCGGTGATAACGGGCCTGTGCCGCATCGAGGTCCGACTTCGCAGACAGGGATGCCTTGAACAGCTGCACCTGGCGGTCAAGACTCTGCTGCGCGTCGAAGGAATCCGCGAGCGCCACTCTCAGATCGGCGTTCGCCTTGTCCAGTGCGGCCATCATGTCCTGATCCTCCAGGCGGGCGATGACCTGCCCCGTGGTGACGTGGTCACCCTCTTCAACGCCCAGGTAGACGAGACGTCCCGTCCCCTTCGAAGCGACGGCAGCCTTCTGCTGGGCCACAACATACCCGCTCGCAGTGAGGACGGCGCTGGCCTGTGACGGGAAGGTCAACGTGGCGGTCGCAAGATCAACTTCGTGAGCGGGTGAGAAGTTTCCCTGCACCGCGAAGAATGCCCCCACGATCAGGACCACAAGCACGGACGCCAGGAGGATTTTCCAATTGAAGGACCGGCTCGGGGGCCCTTCCTCCGGCGACCGGTTTATGCGGAGGCCGGAGAGGTCTGCGTTTTCAGTCGTGTTTGCCATGTTCGTCAAGGGTGATCGGAATTCCAGAGGGGGAAAACCCAAGACATGAGTTTCCGCAAAAAAGGAGAGAGAAACAAGTGCTCCTGAGGGGAATCCAGGCATACCCGGGCATCGCCGAGCGCTGATGGTCATCCTCTCTGAGTGGAGAAGGAGGCGCTGGCCGAGCCTCTGCCAGGAACGCCAGCACCCCCCTCTCCCCTTGGATGGGGAGAGGGGGCAGGCCCCTCGAACTATCCTTCGCTGCGGGAGCCGGTCGGAGGCCGGATGCCTGCCGGCATCCGTTCAGATCAACGCAGGTTCAACCCCGTACCCGGGAGCTGCAGGCTAATGTCCGGCGTTCGCGGGCACCTCAACCGACTTCAAGGCGATGTCGAAATCCTCGATGATGTCGTCGATGTGCTCGAGACCCACTGAGACGCGGACCAGGTCGGGCGTCACGCCTGATTCGATCTGCTCCTTTTCACTCAGCTGCTGGTGCGTGGTGGAGGCGGGATGAATCACAAGCGTCTTGGCGTCGCCGACATTCGCAAGGAGGCTTGAGAGCTGGAGGTTATCGATCAGCTTCCTCCCCGCTTCGACACCTCCCTTGACCCCGAACACGACAATCCCGCCGAAGAGTCCCGGGCGGAGGTATTTCTTTGCCAGCGCGTGATACGGATGGTCTTCGAGCCCCGGGTACGCCACCCAGGTCACAAGGGGATGTTTCTTCAGCCAACGCGCAAGGGCGAGGGCGTTCTGGCTGTGCCGTTCCACACGGAGCGACAGGGTTTCAAGCCCCTGGAGGAACAGGAAGGAGTTGAAGGGGCTGAGCGCGGGTCCGAGATCGCGCAGCTGCTCAACGCGGGCCCGGATGATGAAGGCGATGTTGCCGAACGGACCGTCCGTGCCGAAGACCTCCCAGAACTTCAATCCATGGTAGCCGGGGCTCGGCTCCGTAAAGACGGGGAATTTGCCGCTGCTCCAGTCGAACTTGCCCGAATCCACGATCACCCCGCCGATCGAGGTCCCATGGCCCCCTATCCACTTTGTGGCTGAGTGAACCACGATATCGGCCCCATGATCTATCGGGCGGACGAGATACCCGCCCGTGCCGAAGGTGTTGTCGACGATCAGCGGAATCCTGTGTTCATGAGCGAGGGCCGCCAGGGCGGCGATGTCGGGGACGTTGAGCCGCGGGTTGCCGATGCTCTCGATATAGAGGGCCTTCGTCTTCGCGTCGATCAGTTTCCGGAAATCCTCCGGCCTGTCCCCGTCCACGAATTTCACGTCGATCCCAAGCCGCGGAAACGTGACTTTGAACTGGTTGTACGTCCCTCCGTACAGAAGGCTGGTCGACACGATGTTCTCCCCTGCCTGCGCGATGGTCGTGATCGCCACGAATTGGGCGGCCTGGCCGGAAGAGACTGCCAGGGCGCCGGCACCGCCTTCCAGGGCCGCGATGCGCTCCTCGAACACAGCGGTGGTGGGGTTCATAATGCGCGTGTAGATGTTCCCGAAATCCTTCAGCGCAAAGAGGGTCGCAGCGTGTTCGGCGTTGTTAAACTTGTAGGAGGTTGTCTGGTAGATGGGTACTGCTCGCGAATTGGTGGTCGGATCGACCACCTGTCCGGCGTGCAGCTGCAGCGTTTCGAAGTGGTAGGCACGTTTCTTTCCGTTGGTCCCCATGGACGGCTTTCCTCTCTTTTGTGAAGGGTTGTGGAAGCGGTGCACGCGTGGCCTCGCTTCCCATCATGAAAAATGCAAAAGCCCCTCATCCGTTTTCACAAATGAAGGGCTTCGATACGCGCAGCCTGTTGTTTCGGCTCAAGGATCCAGACCTTCAGGAAAACGGACATGTCCGCTCGTGCGCGGACACCAACACGCGCACATGGAGAGACTCGTCTTCCCGTGTAACCCCTGTGTCTTCATACGTGGGTAAAAGATAGCAAGCCTGCCGGTCTTTGTCAACTGAGCTTTGTGATTCGAGGAATGAGATCCAGACAATCCGCAACCCGAATAGAATCATCCCGACATGTGTGTAACACGAGGATGCGCTGCCCGGTTCCACCGGCCTGTGAATGCAGCGGACCCTCAACCTTGCCTTCTTTCAGCCTTGACTCCTGTTGCCCTTGTCTCCTTTCTCCTGAGGCACTTCTCCCTGAGTGCTCCGTCCACACCGACCCGGGCAGACGAAGGGTCAGGATGCCGTAATGCGCCTCGGCGCATCAAGCCAGTGTGCACGAAGGAGCGCCGCCTTTACGGTCTGCGTCAGGACAACGTAGCACAGCAGCGTCAGGGCGAGGATGGGCCAGTAAAGGAGCGGAAGCTCCGAGAAACCGAGCGACGATGCAAGAGACGAATGCGGCAGCCACATGCCTACGGCCATGATGATGCCCGATGTGAGGATGAGAGGCACGCTGGGCATGCTCTGCAGGAACGGAATCTTGTTGGTGCGAATAACATGAATGATGAGCGTCTGCGTCATGAGTGATTCCACAAACCAGCCCGTCTGGAACAATGAGGAGCGGGCGGGATCCCAGCAGCCGAAGACGTACAGCATCACGAAATACGTCGTATAGTCGAAGATCGAGCTGATGGGACCGATGAAGATGATGAACCTCCTGATCTCATCCATGGACCAGGGACGGGGCTTTGCGATCTGTTCCGGATCCACGTTGTCCGTGGGGATCGGGACCTGAGAGAAGTCGTACAGGAGGTTGTTGGTCAGGACCTGGATGGGCAGCATGGGCACGAACGGGAGGAATGCGCTCGCCCCGAGGACGCTGAACATGTTGCCGAAGTTGGAGCTTGCGCCCATGCGCACGTATTTGATGATATTCGCGAAAACCTTCCGGCCTTCGAGCACGCCTTCTTCAAGAACCAGGAGGCTCTTTTCCAGAAGGATGACGTCGGCGGATTCCTTGGCGATGTCCACGGCCGTGTCGACGGAGATCCCCACATCGGCCGCGCGGAGCGCCGGGGCATCGTTGATCCCGTCCCCCATGAATCCGACGGCATGCCCTTTTGTCCGGAGCGCAAAGACGATCCGCTGTTTGTGGGCGGGGGACAGGCGGGCGAAGATGTGCGTCGTTTCCGAAGCCTCAGCAAGCTGCTCATCCGACATGGCTTCGACGTCTGCTCCCAGGAGCATGCGCTCGGTGGAGAGCCCCACATCGTGGCACACCTTTCTGGTGACGAGATCATTATCCCCGGTGAGAATCTTGACCGTCACGCCGTGCTTCTGGAGTGCGGCAATCGCCGGACCGGCGCTCTCCTTTGGCGGATCCAGGAAGGCCACGTAGCCCCTCAGGACAAGGTCCTGCTCGTCCTCCCTGGAGTATGCCGCACGCCGATCGAGGTCACGGTAGGCAACGGCGAGAACCCTGAATCCATCGGAGCTCAGCCGCTCATGCTCGTCCCGCAGGTCCTGGATGAGAATTTGGTCCATGGACAGGACATCTCCCTCCAGCTCAAACCGTGTACACCGGCGGAAGACTTCTTCCGGCGCCCCCTTGGTCACCAGGCGATGGGTGCCATCGGGCAGCTCAACCACCACCGACATCATGCGCCGGAAAAAATCGAAGGGGATCTCATCCACTTTCCTGTACCGGTCGATGTTCACCTGTTCGTGGACTTCCCGGTGGTCGAGGATGGCGCGATCCAGCACGTTTTTCAGCCCCGTCTGGAAGTAGCTGACCAGATAGGCATCGCGCAGCACGAGATCGTTTTCCTCGCGCACAACATCGCAATGCCGCTCCAGGATGACGCGGTCCAGCGTGAGGGTACCGGTCTTGTCCGTGCAGAGCACGTCNNTCCATCGCGCCGAAGTTCTGAATGGAATTCAGCCGCTTGACGATGACTTTCTTCCGGGACATGAGGATGGCGCCGCGGGACAGACTCACCGAGACGATCATGGGAAGCATTTCGGGAGTGAGCCCGACGGCAACGGCAAGCGCGAAGAAGAACGCCTCGCCCCAGTTGCCCTTGGTGAACCCGTTGATGAGGAACACCAACGGCACCATCACCATCATGAACCGGATCATCATCCAGGTGAAGCGTTTGATCCCCTTGTCAAAGCTCGTCTCCACCTGCTGGCCCGCAAGGCTTCCCGCCATGGTGCCGAAATACGTGTGCCGGCCCGTTGCGACAGCGACCGCAGTCGCGGTTCCGCTCTCTACGCTGGTACCGAGAAGGCAGATGTTCGAGAACTCAAGCGGCGGAACGTTTTCACGTGTCTCACGCGCGTCGTATTTCTCGATCGGGAGTGATTCGCCGGTAAGGCTTGCTTGAATGACGAACAGGTCTTTTGAGGAGACGACGCGGAGATCGGCGGGGATCATGTCGCCGGCAGAGAGCTTGACAATGTCTCCCGGCACGAGTTCCTTAAGCGGAACCTCCTTCGCGGCGCCTTCACGGACCACCGTTGCCGTCACCTTGATCATTGCCTTGAGCTTCGCCGCCGCGGTGTCGGCACGGTTTTCCTGGATGAACTTCAGCAGCACGCCAAGCACTACCATAAGACACATCACCGTTCCCGCCCGCGCATCCCCGGTGGCATAAGAGACCACGGCCAGAGCGCCCAGAAGGATTACGAGCGGGTTTCTCAACGCGAGCATCAGCCTCCACGGCCACCCGTGCTGGGTCTCTTGAGCCACCTCGTTCGGACCATGGGTTTCCCGGCGTTCCTCCGCTTCCGCCTCTGTGAGACCTGCTGGCGAGGTACCCAGCTTTTCCAGGACTTCGCTCACCTCCGCCCTGCCCGCCTCTACCAGCAGCGGGGAGACCCGAATCGCATTCCCCCCCTTTTTCAGCGGAGCCGACAGTCGGGAGACCACGCCGCCTACCGTTGTGGTCGGCAAGACTATTCCTTTCCTTCCTTGAGAGCCAGAATGGTTGATGCACGGGATTGCAGGGAACACAGCGACCCGCTCCATTTCCCCTGCCGCAGCCAATCATCGAGGCCAGCAACGCCGGCGGGTGCGGGTGCCATTGCCTCTGTCGCGGCCTAAGCAAGTCTACTCCGGAGCCGGCCCACCGGTTCGTTGCAGTAGGCCGGCCGGCGGCGCAAAGGCATGATATCCTGCCGGCTATTCCCGGGCACGTGCAAGATAAGGATCAGGATTCGCTTGCACAAGTTCTCAACGGCCGATCTGATCACCCTGGGGTGCGCAGAGGCCCGCTGTGCAACCTCTCGATCTCCATTACATTTGAGTATTCGGGGGGGGGGAGTCTTGACACATTGCCCGATCGCTGAAGGGGAGCTCCGTTCTCATGGAACTCGCAGTCTCCCGAGGCGTGAGAGTGACGTTTTGCAGCGTCAGGACGGGTGGCCCCGTTCCCGGCGAACTCGAAGATCTGGCGAAGCGTGAGATTGAGGTTGTATGACGAAGGAGATCCGGGAATTGCGGTGCAGGTCTAGCGCTTTCCAGTTGCTTTCAAGCGTCTCATCGAGCAATTCCAGATAATCGGTTGCAGCCGTTGCGACGACAGCCCCCTGTGGGGGGCACGAGAAGGCGATACAGACGCATCAACGGCAAGAGGCTGACCGCAGACGAATTGCAGGAAATCGTCCCGGCTTATCCTGCCTCGCCGGAAACTGATCTTAACATCGAACGAAGCCTTGGCGAACCGCACCCGCCTCTCACAGGGGAGGCAGAACGGGACGCCCCCGGCCTTCAGGTCAAGCCTCGGACATGCCATGTACATCCCGGCACATGAGATCCGATCTATGATGTTCGGTCCACGACACCGGGAGTGTGGTCTCATGAACGTCGGGGGTCGAGGAAACCGCCTCGTGCGGTGCCGCCCCCCGGCGAACTACTCTGCACGTTCACCCTCCCTGCACCACATCACTCCTTCGTTCACGACCTTCCACAACGATGACGAGGTATCTCTGTTGCCAGAATTTTTCCGGGCTGATGATCGTAAGCGCCGAATCACTTCCAGCCATGGCGAATGTGCCCGCGATCCTCTTCGGAAGGATCTGGTCTATCTTTCCATCCACCTGTATCAACTGCCCCTTCGTTCTATCAACCGGAGAGAACCTCGATTCGTCGAGACTGTCGGCCAGCACCGTAGTGGAGCCCAACAAACCCCACAGGAAACCCCCTGCATCGGAGATGATGCCTTTCCGCTTCAGCTCATCCCTTGTGCCTATCACGTAATAGGCTGTGTTTATCGCCTTCAGCCGCAAATCGAGCAGGCTGTCCTTGCCGGCAATCGTCCGTGTGTTTTCAGCCACGTTGGCTTCCAGTCCCTGGATCCTCCCTTGCAACTGTGCGATCGATTCCTCGCGTTCTTTCAGAGAGACTTTCAGGTTCTCAATCAGCGTATCAAGGCCTGCGAGCTGCCTGCCATTTGATCGGTTTTTCGATTGCAAAGTGCCGATCCTTTTCCGGTTCTCTTGCAGGGTCGAGGAGATTTCGCGAAGGTCTTTCAGCAGATCTTCCCGCGTAACAACGTTGGTTTTCTTTGCCGATCCCTCAACACCCGTTGCGCGCTCGGCTACTCCCCCTTCCCGGACCCGTGCCTTTTCAAGGCTTGCATAAGACTCATTGACAGCGGTCATGACCTGTTCCATGTACTTGTCCCGGTCGGCAATTCCCTCCCGCATTGTCGAGTCTGCTGCCTGAACCTGACTCAGTTGTCGCTGGAGCTCTTGCTCCCTGTTGGCGTTGCTGCATCCTGCCGCAACGAGCGCCAGGAATGCCAGGATACCGATAATTTTGACCATTGATGCTCCTCATTTCGTTGTGGTACTCTCGCTGAAAACACTTTCGAACATTTCAGACTGGTTCCCAGCGCACTCTCTGTTCTCCTGTTGTCCGGTTGTCCGGTCGGCCTTTCGAGAGACTGACCCAAGCGCGGTCCACAAGGAGCGCCGCCACCCCCGCCTTATAGCCCCTGAAACCCTCCCCCCAGAAGGCACAAAGATGTTTGCGAATACTTATATAACTACGATTGGACCGAAAAAGTTCCCGATGGCCTTAGTTACGACTCAAAAACCGACCCTTTTGGCCAATCCACTCATGTCTCACATAGATCTCCGGATCCTGATGCGTGACCAAAACCCTCAACTCTACTGGCTAGCGAGAATCGGCAGGACGCGGTGGAAGATGAGGGTAATGCCTGAAAGGAAAACCCGAGGTCTGATGAGCAGCGAGTCCCGGTGGCGGACCGGCGCGAACCAGCGTTCGCGGCAGCTGCTTCTGCGCATTTCAGCCCCGTTGCGCTTTTCCTCCTGAGTGGTTGGTCGATCCGGCACGACGGGACATCCTTCGCATGTCCCACCGCTTCGGCCCCATTGCCCTCTTGTCGCCCCCGTGGTGATGCCCCTTCCTCTTGGCGGATTTGAGGAGGCCCATGAGCGGGGCTTCAGTCTTACGGCATTCTTCTCGCCGTGTAGTGTTGACCGCTCAGATTGATGGACATCTCATAGGCGTTCGTTTCCTCATTTTTCCCGAAGCCGAGAGAGCCCTGCACCTCCTGGACGTAGTACTCATTGTCGGAAACCGGGTGCATGATTGCCGAGAACTGCGGCCCCTGCGCAACCTTCAGGGTGTCATGGTCAAGATAGATCCTGAGCAGGGGTCCCCCCTGTATCTGATACATCCCCATGTGCGCCTTCATCACCTCGGCTGACGGCCTGGCCTTGCTGACGATCCTCATCGAGCCATCCCCGTTCAGAGCTGCGAATGCGCACTTCGATCTCAAGGCTTCGTCTCCGCGGCTGAAGAGGGCATCGTCCGCCTTCCAGTTGCAGTCGAAGAAGCCCGAGCCGATCATGATTTTCTCGTTGGTGGCCCCGACGGAGTAGTGAGGGATGACGCCGTCTGTGACAGTGAAATCGAACTGGGCGAGATCGTTCCGGTGCGGATCGAAGAGCGCCAGCCCCGCAGCCGACGTCCCGACGGCTAGCACGACGTACCGTTCGTTGTTGAAGGGATTCGGATACACGGCATTGAGCACGGCGTCCTTGGCCTTGATGGATTTCCCATCGATGAGGATTTCATCCGCGTTCACCTGGATGGGAATTCTGCCAAGAACCAGCTTCGAGACTTTGTTCTCCGACGCCCCTCCCAGGAGATACAGGGAGTATGTCTTCATTTCGGCTTCAGTCACGTCCACGTCATCCTTCACCCGCGGTTCATATTTCTGAGCACTCCTCCAGGCGTTGACCATATCCCCCGCCTTGCGCGCGATGAGTGCTTTCAACGCAGGCTCCGCCGAAGTGGTGCCGATGACGATCAGGTACGGCGTATTCTGGTAGTCCGCCACGGGCCCTGCGATCTTCCGGGTCTTGGGTATCGAGAGGGCCTTGTAGTTCTCATCCCTGAGGACAATCCCCTTCGCCGTCAGGCCCTGGAATTCACGCTTCCTGCCGTTCCACACGACCGTGACAGGCTTGCTGTAGTCCACGAGCACCTTGCCGGGCGTCAGGGAGGCCTCCAGGACGTTTTTCGAGTCGACGCGGAGCACATTGCCTTCAAGAGCTTCCGCATCCACCTCCATGAACTCCGACGGGCTCTTTCTCTGCGACACCTCCACCCAGTACGCGGATGCCGACCGCAGATCCGCCGCCCTGACGCGGACGTGTGCCGGGGAGACGACCCTCTTGTGCTGCAGGAGCCACTCGACGATCTGGTCCCCCAGGCCGAGGTCCTGATGACCCTTGCCCGGCACCTCCATGTAGCGCACATTGTAGTTCCAGCGTTGGAGCATCCGCACAAGATACCGCGAGAGGTTGACGTCGACGAGCTGATCCTGGTCGCCGTGGGAGACGAGGATCGGCATGTTCACCAGCGCTTCCATTTGGGCGGTCGAGCTCGACTTTTCGCTCAGGAAGACTTCCCAGCTGCTGAGTTTCGCGACATTTTCCCGCGACATGTTGACGTGATAATCCCCACCGCCATAGATGGGAGCGATCGCCGCAAACAACTCCGGATGCCTGGTGGCCACGCTCCACGTGCCGAAGCCGCCCATCGAGGCGCCCATAAGGTAGACCTTCTCCTCATCGACGTTGAAGCGTTGTTTCGCCATCTCCATGCATTTCATGACGTCACGGTCTCCGATTCCCAGGTAGCCGGTGTTCAATCTGCCGTGTGGTGTGATATAGATGACATTCAGTTTGTCGCTCGCGCTCTCGTGTCTGGTGTTGACATCCCACACGTTGANNTAGACCTTGCAGAATTGCGGTGAGTTGTCGATCTCATCGATGTACGCCATTCTGAGGAACCCGCCGGGGTGCACCTGATTCTTCGCCTTGAATTCGGCATATTCCATCATCGGAAGCTGGAGTGCAGCGAACTTCGCGGAATCCAGGTGGTCCAGGTCGTTGCCAAGCCGGTCGAGGATCATATCGGCAAGCATCCTGTGGGTGGCCTCTTCTGGAGTCCTGGCGTTCTTTTCTGGCGCGCTCTTCACCGCAGCGCGGGCCGCCCCGAGAATATCTCCTTTGTACCAGGATGCATACTTCACCGAGGTCAAACCGCGGATATCCCGGTAGGTGAATCTGAACTCGTACGGTCCATCCGGCCACCGCTTTGCGGCCAGGACGACCGGTTCGGAGGAGTTGAACGCCTTCGATGCGACCGTCCTACCTCCGGCGGCGTAGACCTCCATCCGCACAACCTGCCTGAGAAAGCCCTGACTCAGATTGCTGCTTGAGGCGACGCTGACGGTCCCCGCCTTCCGATCGGCGTCGGCGACGGTGAACTCGATATTGCCGGTGAGCAGTGTCAGCTGGTTCGGATCATCCAGCATTCGCACCGCAAATCCCCACCCTCCCAGTCCCTGCTGGATCTTGAGCAGCAGGTGGTTCTCGCCCGCCCTCATCTCTGCGTCCACCCTGTCCTCATCAAGCCTGACCTCTCTCTGCCTGGCGACCCGATGGACCTCTTTGCCGTTGACCCAGATTTTCACCCCGTCGTCGCTCCCGACCGTCAGCCAGACGCTTCCTGCTCTCTTCCTGACGATCTTTGCGTAGGCATACGCGACGACGTTTTCTGTCTTCCCCCCTGCGAAGAATCTCTGGAGGTCGACAATATCCTTGCATGTTGTCGGAGCCCACTTCAGCCCGGCCCCCGACACTTTGACGTCTTGCCCCTGGACGGGATGAACATTCGCTTCACCGCCGGTTTCGGCCAAGAAGTCCCTGTCGATCTCCTGCATGCTGCTTGCGGGGAATGGACCGAGAATGAGCCAGTCGGTCACGAACGCCGAGCGTTCGGCCTTCCATGGATTGCGCATGGTCTCTTCGAGATTCTTCTCGTCCAGCCTGTTCACCTGCGAGAAGCCCGTGAAAGCCGAAAGCAGGGCGGTCAGGTACAGGACGGTCGCGCAGCGGGTGGTCCGAACAATTGTTGGTTTCATATGCTCTCCATTCGTGCACGTGAGGGCTGAGGAACAGAACAGCGGCAAAAAAAAAGCAAGGCATCCCGGGTGCGCTACCTCCGCACTGCCGAAGCCTTGCCACTGTGAAAGGACTGGATACCGCCTGGTACTACAGACCGTTTACGTGGAATCGCGTCCGAAGTTGCCGTTCTGCCGCCGCTGGACCCGGCATAGGGGTATTCCCGGCTTCCGTTTCGATGAAACGAACATATTTGTTCCAATTGGGGACCATCGATAACGGAATTCCTGTTCTCCAGGGCTTTCGCATGATCAAGACCCAACCCCACAAAAATGCTCAGGATGGACAACTAATGCGCTTCGGACGCATCTGCATCAGGTTCTTAAAAGCAGCTGGAAAATAATCCGGGAGGTCGAATAGTGCGAACCCTCGTGCACTTTCTTGGGGGGGGATTGTTCACAATGTAAAGGATGACGAGACCGAGGTCCGGCCGAATGCCCCGGCTTCACAGACTCCTGTCACCCGCCATGAGCCCTCTTACGGAGCCCTCCAATGCGGCCTCCAACGTGGCCGGCAGGGGATTGCTTCCGGAGAATAGTTTCCCTACAATTCAAACACTCGGTAACAGGAGTAACGGCTCCCAGTTGTTCGAACTCGTAGCTCTTCTGTATCCTTCTTCCTTCCACATGACAATCCAAGAGACCCATGCGACGGATTTTGATCTCCCTGTGTGTTCTTGCGCTCTCGGCGGCGCTCCTTCCGGCACAGACTGTGGACCATCCCATGCTGACCCTGGGCTCCGAGGCGCCTGATTTCAGGCTGCCCGGGGTTGACGGCCGGACCCATTCGCTCAAAGAGTTCGCCCGCGCTAAGGTCCTTGCTGTGATCTTCACGTGCAACCACTGTCCCACCGCCCAGGCGTACGAAGGACGGATCAGGCAGCTTGTCGCGGAATACCGGCCGCGGGGGGTGGCGTTCGTCGCCATCAATCCGAATCATGCCGAATCCGTCAGACTCGACGAGCTTGGCTATACCGANNTTTAGCGGACGGATCGACGATTCCGAGCGCGAAGACCTGGTAAAAAACAGAGATACCCGCAACGCGCTCGAGGCGCTGCTTGCCGGCCGTGAGCTGGAAGTGAAGGAAACAAAGGTCTTCGGATGCTCGATCAAGTGGGCCGACAAGGCTGCATCCAACAGGGAGTGGCGGGAGAAGGTCCGGGGAGAACCGGTTACCGTCGAGCCTGCAGGAGCGGCGGCGCTGCAGGAATTGCGCTCAGGCAAATCGGGCAAAGTCCGGGTGGTAAACGTCTGGGCAACCTGGTGCGGACCGTGTGTTGCGGAGTTCGACGACCTGATCGAGACCAACCTGCGCTTCCGCCATCGTGACTTCGAGCTGGTCACGGTCGCGGCCCAGTTCCCCGACGAAAAGGACAAGGTGCTCAAATTCCTTCAGCAGCACCATGCGTCAACACGCAACCTGATTTTCGGAGAGACCGACAAGTATAAACTCATGGAGGCGCTCGATCCAAAGTGGGACGGCGCCCTTCCCCACACGCTGGTGCTCGGTGCGGATGGCACGGTGCTGTACAGCCAGACCGGCGAGCTGGATTTCCTGAAACTCCGCAGGGCCATCGTCCCCGCACTGAACTCCCTGGCCCCCTGGCCGGGGCTGAGCCCGATCAAGTGACCCAAGGGTACTGGAAGACCGCGTCACCACATCTGCCCACCCGCTTTCCTGTCCTGCTCCGCCGACCTCTGATGTGGCGGAGCAGACGCCCGGCCATACATGTTTCGGTGGTTACTGGCCGGGCTCCTCTCTCGTGGGCAGCCACCGCGCTTTCCTCACGTCGAATCCCTCCGGGCGAACGAGGGTAGTTGTCCAATCAGTGATGTTGGTGACTGTGGAAGCTCCCCTTTACGGTCTTTGCGGCGACGCCCGGGACGTCGCCATCACCCCGCTGCCATCCTGCGTAGCAGTCAGGACAGACCGGCTTACCAGCCTTGACCTCCACAGCACAGTCGCAGTTCTGATGATCGAGCGCGCACCTATCGCAGTCGTCCTTGATGCAGCAGACGTACTTCCCGTCGTTCATCAAATCCTTCATCGTCCCCGTCCTGTCCTCAGCGATTGCCCATGCCCGAGCCACATTTCCCCCTGCATTCCCGAAAAGACCACCCTGGTAACTGGTAAATCGCCGTCTTGAACGATCAAACCGGGCAACCTACCACAACCCCCATCGAGGTCCTCACCCAACATGCCGACCCAGAGCCTCCCCTTCCGGTCACGATACACCGTCCGAACATCATTGTCCTCAGGTCGGTTCGGATTCCCGAGATCATTATTGTACTGGGAAAAGGGATCCCTATTGTCCTCAGGTCGGTTAGGACTCCCGAAATCATTCCGGTAGTGGGAAGAGGAATCGCCCGCCTTGTCGTAGACATACAAACCATCGCTGGCACCAATCCACAACAACTTTGACGGTTCGTCGGAATCTTGATAGAGAGTGTATATATGTCCCTTCGGGCCATGATCGAGACGAGCAAACTGTCGACGGGGTTTGTCGAGCGAGCGGTATTGGATGGCTTCGGCCACATGCTCGGCCCCGATTCCGTCCGTGGCTCGACCGCTACGGGTATCCGGACCGGATGGGCAATCTTGAGTTACAGCCCATGGCAAACCCGGGGATGAGCACTCGACTGCCCCTTTGGGCCCACCGGGTCGGGCCGGTCCCTTCTCTCGAACCCACAGGGTATCACACCATCCCAAACGTGAACACCTCGGCGATCCCTGAACATAATGTTTCAGCGAGAACGATTGGCCGCCCGACAAGCATTCAATGTGTACTCACGATATATGCACGTTACATTTGACAATTGTACGCCATTGGCGTATCTTTTACTATGGTCATAATAGAAACGCCTGTTTTTACCAGGAGAGTTCTCGATATTCTGTCGGATGATGAATACAGAGATCTCCAGTCCTTCATTGCCGCAAATCCTGCATCTGGCGACATAATCCCCGCCTCAAATAGTCTGCGGAAACTCAGGTGGAGCATTAAAGGTAAAGGGAAACGAGGCGGAAGCAGGATTATCTATTATTGGGCAAAATCGAAGGATACAGTGCTCATGCTCTTTTTGTTCAAGAAGAATGAACAAAGTAATCTTACTCCGGATCAATTGAAGAGACTCAAAACTGCTGTTACACAGGAGCTTCTATGAAAAAGGAAACATTTGATGAGTTGATGACAAGCATCGAGCAGGGTGGCGCTATCATTAAAGGTAAGAAGACGCCAAGCCGCAGATTCATGATTGAAGACCCGGACGTCCCAAATATCCGTCGCCATCTCGGTCTAACGCAGGAAAAGTTTGCACTGTTACTGGGGATTAGTCTGGCAACTCTTCGAAATTGGGAACAAGGCAGACGGAAGCCGGACGGACCGGCGAGGATTCTTCTATGCATTGTGGCGAAACATCCCAAGACGGTGTTAGACTCTGTGCACGCATAGTGCCCTCTTCCTCATCCTATGTTCGTCACTAACGGATTGACACCGTCGCAATCTGGTTCAGGCTGAACAATGGATGCTCAGGAGGCGGAAAACCATCTGCTTCATCTAGCTCACTTATCTTCTTAAAATGCATCATACAGAAAAATGCAAAACGTTGTCGTCCTCGACAACTCTTGACTTGCCACTCCTGTGATCAGGCCTGGTACAGTTTGTCGCTCACCTTTTCTAAATTGCCATGTTTGCCAATCAGCGTCCGGTCATTCGCTCCAGGTTATCGGGGTACCGAGTCCCTTGCACCGTGATCTTTGAGGCAGCGGTTTCAATCTCGCGCAGATCGTCCGAGGTAAGTTCGACTGCAACTGCCCCAATGTTCTCGTCCAGCCGATGCAGCTTTGTGGTGCCCGGGATGGGTACGATCCACGGCTTCTGGGCAAGCAGCCAGGCAAGCGCAATCTGAGCAGGTGTCGCCTTCTTCCGCTTGCCGATCCTGCCAAGCAGATCAACCAACGTCTGATTCGCTTTGCGGGCCTCCGGCGTAAAGCGAGGAAGGGTGTTCCGGAAGTCGGAACTGTCGAACGTAGTATTCTCATTGATCTTTCCCGTGAGGAAGCCTTTGCCCAACGGGCTATAGGCAACCAAGCCGATTCCGAGTTCCTCAAGGGTCGGTATCACCTCCTTCTCAGGAGTCCGCATCCACAACGAGTATTCGTTTTGGAGGGCGGTGATCGGCTGAACGGCATGTGCACGACGGATCGTTTTTACTCCTGCCTCAGAAAGACCGAAGTGTTTAACCTTGCCTTCCTGAATCAAGTCCTTCACCGCTCCCGCCACATCCTCGATTGGCACATCCGGGTCGACACGGTGCTGGTAAAACAAATCGATGGCCTCGGTCTTGAGTCTCTTCAGCGAGGCCTCGGCAACCTCCTTGATGTGTTCTGGCCGGCTATCCAGACCTACCCAACGCGGTCCACCGTTGGGATCAAGCTTGAACCCGAACTTTGTGGCTATCACCACTTGGTCACGGAAAGGAAAGAGGGCTTCGCCCACAAGTTCTTCGTTAATGAATGGGCCATACACCTCCGCAGTGTCGAAGAAGGTGATGCCGTGTTCGACAGCTGAGCGAAGAAGCGAGATCATCTCCTTCTTGTCTGCGGGCGGACCGTAGGAAAAACTCATGCCCATACAGCCAAGCCCGATAGCCGAGACCTGCGTGCCGTTTGTTCCCAATTCACGCTTTTGCATTGTAGAATCTCACCTGATATTGATGTTGATCGTAGAAACGAGTCAAAACCTACGAGAAAACAATAAGCAGGAAACGCCGTGGGGAAGAAGCGCTCCCGGACCCAATAGCATTCGAAGCGGCGACAAATACGGCGATGAATGCGATAAGGGGCGTCGCTCTCACAGGGAAATCCTCAGTCAACGTGAGAAGGCAAGTATGCAGCCACAGCGTCTGCACCAGTAGCGGACTCCACCGTCATTTCTCCGTGGCAAACGCGCGGAAGGAATGTGGGGGAATCGAGATGGAGAAACTGGAGCCAACTGGCGCGCCGCCGCGGCGGCGGCCGCCTNNAACAAGTCCGTGATCTTGCTCGATGCGCTCGTGCCGGCCAGCGAGACCGTCACGGTGACATCGGTCGGCAAAAAGGACTGCACCACGAACGTGTTGTTGTCATACGCGAAGAGACTGACCTGGCTGGGCGCGTTGATCAGCCGGACCGGGAAGGACTCCATGATCTGGCTCCTGATGGAGTTGAGCACCGGGGCTGGCAGACGATAGAGATCGGCCACGTTTTCAGGGATGGCCAGGACATAAAGAGTGCCGCGGTCGTACTCGTCACTGATGACGATTGGGTAGGCGTTCCATGGAGACCTGGCATCGAGACCGTTGACCTGGCCCCAGGTCTGATTGGTCAGAAAATGGATTATCGGGAAGAAGATGGGCGAGTCTGTCATCGCGCCTGGGATGGCCCTTCCCCCCCGGCCCTGGAAGTCGGTGACGCCGACTTTGTGATCGGTGTATTCGAGCTCACTGACGTCCTCGATGCCTTTGCCTGAGAGGGCACGCAGCAGACCCGAAGTGATGACCACGTCCTTTCCATTGCTCAACTGGCTCTTGATCTTCTTGACGAGATCGGGGTCATGCTTGGCGCCCTCGGTGAGCAGACAGATATGGCTCTCCGTGGGGAATGTGGGACGCAATTCGATCGGGATGCCGATCATGCCCAGGTAGTCGTAGAGGAATTCCTCGCCGATGGCATGTGGGGGACGATAGCCGCCAATACCGATGGGATTTCCAAGCTTGTCGAGGAAGGCGTCAATGTGTTCCATGGCGTATCCGGCGGCGCGACCGTAGCGCGGGCCCGCACCGCCACCACCGGCGGGAACTTTGTACGAGTCAAGCACTTTCTGGAGTGGAAAGCTGGTCTCGGCTCCCTGCCATGGGCGGGTACCGACCCTGATCGGGCTTGCTAAGTCGGCCCAATGCCAGAGCGTCATCTCGCGAGTCTTGGCAAAGCCCATGTCCCAAATCTGCTCGGCATAGCGGTCGATGTACTCCGCGCCATTGTCGACCCAGCCGCCGTCGGCACCGCCGGGTTTGGAATTCTCGAAATAACGCATGATGCTGTAGCTCTCATACTGCTGGAGGTGCTGCTCGCTCCGGATCGGATCACGCGTCTCGACGCCAGCGTAGATCCCATCAAAGAGCCTGGGCTCGGTCTCGAGGTCATAGCCCAGCCCCTGGTAATGCTCGTACCAGTTGGGATACTTGATGATCAGCCGGAACCTGGGGTTGATCGCCTTGCTCGGCTGAATCAGCAGGCTGACGGCAGCCTCGTCCAGCGCCTCCATGCGGTATTGTGTCCAGCTCTTGCTTCCCTTGGCGGCAATGTCCGCGGCCGTCTTGGACGAAGTGAAGTACCAGTCGTCAAGAATGACCTCATCAAAGTGACGAGCAGCCACCTCAACGATGGACTTAAGGTAGGCGCGATCCTCCGCCTTGGCAAAGGAAAGGTCGTTGGGCACTATGCCGGCCGAGACGATGATGCCGCGGTCGGTGAAGAACTTCTTGATGGGGTCGAGTATTGCCTCGTCGACCATCTTGTGCCCTCCGGCGATTTCGAGGTAGATCTTGTCGAATTTCACCTGGCGGCTCATTTCCTCGAAATCGGCCGCCAGCTTCTGTGGATTGCTCCACGAAGTGACGGTGGCCCGCAGGGCGTAGGTGGCCACGCGGAAGTTCTTGTACTTGCCCTCGGGGAATGCTGAAGGGGTCAGAAAAACGCTCCAGCCTAGCGCGACCAGCGACACAAGAATGAATCGCCTCATGGTTTAATCCCTCTATTTGTCTGAACCAATGCACCAAAACACGCCGGATGGCACAGCCGCCGGCGATGTACTCAAGGATGGACAGAAGGTCTTCCTGGGCTGCCGGAAGGTATCGGAGAGGACGTTTTTCAGGCATTCAAGCGCCCTCGGAGTCTGGTCATCATGTGTTTGTGACTGACTCCCTTCTTCCCGGCGGCTGCTTGCGCCTGTGCGACAGCCAGTTTCTCACAGAGTTCTACTTCGGCTTGCAGCCGTTCGTAGCGCTCACTGGTCATCACCACGAGGTCGCCCTCACCATTGGTTGTGAGGTAGGCAGGCTCATCNNCGATATGCATGCCACAGATTAGTACTTGATTAGGACATTATCAAGGAAGCATTCGTGACCCATCCGAAGACCACCATTTGTCCGTTGCTCATGACCGCCCCAACCCTTGTTCACAAGGGAATCCCCACACTCAAAAGCCACATGGTGCACTCATGCCTCTCAAACGCAGAGTGACGCTAGAACACATGCAGTTTTCAATCGTTCGCAGATTGATGCTTGCCCGCAATCTGCTGCTCGCTGCTCTCACACCCTTCCGTGAGGAAGCAGGCTCCGGTCGAGCGAGCGGTACTGGATGGCTTCTGCCACATGCTCGGCCCTGATGCCGTCTGTGCCGGCGAGATCGGC
>PMBF01000065.1:159181-159347 GCA_003152875.1 Ignavibacteriota bacterium
TGATTCGCTCAGAGCTCTCTGCGAGCGCGCAGCGATTCAAGGGACTTACGTGGCAGCATAACGATCGTGACAACATGCACACACTTGCTGATACCCCAAAGGAACTAGCTATTCATTCATCCCATCGGTCGATTCATCCCGGCCGGGGAGGCGCTATGCTGTAAAT
>PMBF01000065.1:159412-199593 GCA_003152875.1 Ignavibacteriota bacterium
GAGCGGCTCCGGTCGACGCAAGGGCTAGACACGATTATGCCAACATCAGCGCCGTGATGCCCTGGCGAATTCTCGTTCCACAAGAGAGGTATGGCAGTCGGCGAGTTACAGCAACAAGTATTCAAACACGAAGCAGAAAACACTGCAAGCGTGTCCAAGCCTGCGAAACCGAGTATGGACGAGGAAGATTGGGCAGCTTGCAACTTTATGCAATGGTTTGTGAAAGAGCAGACCGAAGAAGAAACGCTTGCGATGGACTTATTGGTAAGGAGGCTGCCAATTGTCGGCGGTCAAAAGGTCAGCAAAGATGCTTTGGCCTCATTTCAAGAATCAAAGAGTTGCTCACGTCAGGAGGACTCAATAATGAGCACGCCGGATTCGCCGTCCCCGGAAAAACGCATTGTGGTCAGTGAGAATGGCCCCTATCTTGTTTCAGGCGGGGTACCCCTGCGCATCCAGAACATTGTTCCCAACAAGGAAGGTATGTCGTGGGACTGGAAAGATGGAAGGACATTCGAGGTCGGGAATGAATATGCCCTTTGCCGATGTGGGCATTCACAACAAATGCCATTTTGCGACGGCAATCATGCGAAGTTTGGTTTCGAAGGGAAGGAGACCGCGAGCCGAATTCCTTTTTCCCAACGGGCCGAGCGGATCGAAGGCCCAACGTTGATCCTCAGCGATGTTCAGGACCTATGTGCCTTTGCTCGTTTCTGTGATCCGGGCGGCAAGATCTGGGGGCTGATCGGGCAGACAGACGACTCCGGAACGCGCGCGCTGGCTATTCGTGAAGCAATGCACTGTCCAGCAGGACGCCTGGTCCTGCATGACGAAGAAACCCGGAAGGAGATTGAGGATGCTCTTGAGCCTGCAATCGGCATCGTCGAGGACCCCGCTCTGGGCTGCAGTGGACCGCTTTGGGTTCAGGGGGGAATCGCTATTGAATCGTCGGACGGGCGACGCTATGAAAAGCGAAATCGCGTGACGTTGTGTCGTTGCGGAGCCTCGGACACCAAACCGTTCTGCAACGGCAGCCACGCCAGCATGAAGTTTCATGACGGTCTCATGAAGGAAACGAAAGCGAAGTTGGTTTTGTGAAGCCAGGTGTCGGCAGGCAAAGCCGACAAGAGCGCAATCTTCAATAATGCAGCACATCTCCTTTTTTCTCTCACTCTTCAAATCACACACAACTTCACCTCGCAAATCTGTTTCTCAGGAAACAGCTGGAAATCGCTACTCGTTCCTCGCCAAAACTGAAGATGAGGCCTTCCGATGGAAGGAAGCATTATTACAGGTGTTCATCTATCTATTGCTGGGTCTGTATCAGGGATGAATGCCAACACTTTTGTAGCGGTCACCAAAGATGCGGTTACAAATTGTCTGATATCAAAAGGGTTGAGAATCCCTATCAGTTCTGAAGCCCATCTTATTGCTTAGAAGCTCCGGAACACACATAACAAAGATGAAGTTTCAATGGTCATCAACATGGAGCCTATTGAGAACCCTTTATGAAAAATGTGTCTGACCAACTGGTGGATATCCTAGTTGAAGCAGGTATCCAAAGGATCTATGCAGTAACAGGAGATAGTCTCAATCACGTAAATTCAGCTGTACATCGTAACGGCAAAATAGCATGGATTCATGTACGGCATGAAGAGACAGCGGCTTATGCAGCTGGAGCCGAGGCCCAGCTGAATGGCCTGGCATGTTGTGCCGGCAGCAGTGGCCCTGGCCATGTCCACCTCATAAATGGGTTGTACGATGCGCACCGTTCGTCGGCCTCTGTTTTAGCTATTGCCTCCACCATCCCTACAACAGAATTCGGAATGGATTTCTTTCAGGAAACAAACATCTTCAGACTTTTTGCTGATTGCAGTTGCTACAACCAAGTAGCGAATACAACAACGCAATTGCCACGCATGCTGCAGGCCGCTCTCCAGCATGCTGTGCATAAAAAGGGCGTCGCTGTCATTGGATTGCCGGGTGATATTACAAACCTACCCGCAGTAGCAGCTGAAACTACGACGAGTCTTTTCCGAAACAAGCCTGTTGTCACGCCATCGGAAGACGAGCTCCTGCAGTTGGCTACATTGTTAAATTCGCACAAGAAAGTAACTATTTTCTGCGGTCTGGGGGCTGCTGAGGCACATAGCGAGATCATCCGGCTAGCCGAAATGCTAAAGGCACCGGTGGCGTATTCCTACAAAGCGAAGATGGCCATTCAGTATGCTAATCCCAATGAGGTGGGCCTCACGGGATTATTGGGGATTCCATCAGCTTATCATAGCATGCACGAATGTGAAGTGCTCGTGCTTCTAGGCACAGATTTTCCTTACACACCCTTCATGCCCGTTAAGAACAAAATCGTACAGGTCGACATCAAGCCCGAAAACCTTGGACGAAGAGCTAAACTCGACCTTGGACTTTGTGGAGACGTGAAATGGACATTACGGGCACTCATACCCTTGATCGCAACGAAGGATGATGCCACATTCCTCGATCGGCAATTAGAGTTTTATAAGCAAGTCAAAGAGCGACTGCAGGTCTACGTAAGAGATCCCGGAAAGCCAAACGCTATTCATCCTGAGTTTGTTGCTTCCGTGATTAATGATGTGGCTGACAAGGATGCGATATTCACGGTTGATACGGGAATGTGTTGTGTATGGGCTGCCCGGTATATTGATGGCACTGGCAAACGAAAAATGCTGGGTTCGTTCAACCATGGGTCAATGGCCAATGCGATGCCTCAGGCGATTGGTGCGGCTCTTGCTTGCCCCGACAAGCAAGTCATTGCATTCTGCGGCGACGGTGGCCTGTCTATGATGATTGGAGATCTTATGACCATTGTTCAATATAGATTGCCCGTCAAGATTGTTGTTTTCAACAACCGATCCTTAGGGATGGTAAGGCTGGAAATGGAAGTGGCAGGAATTCCTGACTTGGAAACAGATTTACTGAATCCGGATTTCGCAAAAGTAGCAGAAGCAATGGGAATGTCTAGTGTCACCATTCGTGAGCCAAGTGATGTAAGGTCAGAATTAGAGAAGGCGTTTCAGCAGGAAGGTCCTGTATTGGTTTCGATATGGACGGATCCCGATGCCCTTGCCATGCCTCCCAAACTGGAATGGAGCCAGGTGAAAGGATATGCTTTGTATATGGGAAGAATGATGTTAAGCGGGCGAGTGGATGAAGTATTGAATATGATTTCGTCGAATTATAAGCATCTGGGAGAGGTGATATGATGTGGAAATACTCAAACACATTCGACATTCCTGAGTGAAACAGTTCGAAGCATTGCGTAATTGCACGAGATGAGGGATATCGCAGAATAAGGCTACCGCATTTAACGTGAGATTACTTTGACACTAACGTTAGTCTAGGTCGGATACTTGATACAGATTTCCAATCGACTTTCTTGTCATGGCACAGCCTTCCGGCAACAATTCCGGGATGGATTCCGAGACTGGCCGCAAAGTCCACGATGTTCCTTTTCGTAAGAGGTTTCTTCAGGAGATCGGCATAATGCTTCGCCGGAATCAACTCGTTGCTCGCAAACTCGTCAGCTTCGTCTTCCTTTGATTTTGCACTCGCCAATTCCTTTTTGTCGAACTCAATGAACCTCCCTTTTTTGCCGTGAAGCAAGAGATGTCCAATTTCATGATAGAGATTGAACCAGAAGATATCCGCCCAAGGGTAGTATAAGCTCAGCTGGATTACGGGCGTTTTGTTAATCCACCTTACTGCTCCACTCACTCCAGACCCAGGGAAATGAGCAATATAGACGAGAGCAACGCCGGCATCATTCAAGAGTTGTACGGTTTGTTCGGAGAATTTCTCCGGTTTCTGACGAGAAAGCATCTTGATCTTGTCCGAGGCAATTTTCAGTGACGATTCGCAGTATTCTGCAAGCTTTTGTTTTCTCGCTTCCAATTCTCCACACCTCAGCCACGTGGCGATGATCTCGCTTTTCACACCAGCCGCCAATCTCGTCCGGAATGCGGCCGACTCGGTGGTTGACACATAGGACAGGGAGTTGACTCCGAAGAATTTGCAGAGATTGTCGACCCTCTTTTCTCTATCGGTGCTTTGCTCGACATAGCCTCGTTTGGAGATTTCGTTGTAAGGAAATTTCGACAGGATCCCAAGTTCAGGTTTGAGCAGCGCCTGTCGTTCGACTCGTGCCCTTGTTTCCTGGTAATTCTTCTCTAGATTGATCCAAAATGATGCCGAGCCCCCCAACGCTTTTTCCAAGGAAAGAGCCGTCTCAACGGTGATGGAAGCTTCTCCGTTGATTACTTGGCTCAAATGCTTTTCGCTGATCCCCGTGCGTTCGCTGAGACTTTTTTGGGTCATTCCCTCCCGGGAAAGGGCTTCTCCAATAATGCGTCCCGGGTGTATTGCTTTGTTCGGAATGTAGGCCATGGTTCAGTGGTAATCCTCAAAAATGTCTATTGTGGTTATGTTTGTGATGCTCTTGAATTGATCTATCCTGAAGTTCGGGTCTCCGGCGTGATTTGGCTTGAATACTATCCGGTGAATCTTATCCACATCAACCACGAAAGAACCTTTATAGGAAGCTTTGAGCGGATGCGGTCGATAACTCGGAGGAACCTCCGCCAACGTATCTGCTGCCTGCAACACGTTTAAGGTTGCCAGGATATCAGACGCGGAGTCGATACCTTTCTTTTTGTTGTATCGTTTACTCAACGCCTCATGGTCATTCACGAGTTTCTCGTGCTTGGGGTTATCAAAGACTATGTTCATGGTAGCATATTAGCACAAGACGTTGCAATGTTTTTCTTTACCATACTGGTAAAGAGAATATACGTCCTTAAGTGGAGAACATCAAGGGGGGTACCAGTTTCCCTTATCCCCGCCCCTCCCTTCATATACGTATATGATGAGCGGCAGAGAAAGAGAGATACTCACTCAGAACAGGAAACAGGTCTTCGATGGAGGTGTTGTACGCCTTTGCGAGCCGGTTCGCGCTGACCATGTTTGGAAGCGCATCCCCGTGCTCCGAGTGAGAGATCCAGGTCTTGTCCTTGTGGCCCAGGAGCCCGGCCACCTTCTTCTGACACCTCCCTCGCAAAGAAAGGTTCGATTTCTCACTAGGTAGGTTGACAAGAAGCAAAAATCCCACCATTCCCCTCCTAACGAAGCACTTCTTGCTAGATCACTATTGGCAGTGTGAGACCTCTCTGATCCAGCAATTTCGATACTATCCGCATGCCATCAGGGGCAATGCTACAAACGACATCGTGCTGGCAGGTGAGCGAGGCCTCCTTGCACACTTCAACGGCAAGAGCTGGAAACAGTATTCCGTCTCTTCTGGGATGATAGGAAATCGCCTTTTGAGTGTGAGCATCAAAGGAAATAGTGTCATGGCCGCAAGCGGCACTATAGGCGTAATACAAACCGCCGGACTTATCTATGTTGGAAGGCGGTGAAGTAAGTAGGCGCTGAGGACGTCTATTCGTTCATCCTATGTCTAACTATCTGAGGAAACCATGTCATAAAATCGCATCAATTCTATCGCCAATTGGTTCTGGTCCTCTTGACTCTGCTGTTTGCAGGAGGAAGCTATGCCCAAAACTCCGCTTTGGGAAATCCACTATTCGTCAAAGGGGAAGTGATCGTTAAGTTCACATCTTCTGCGTACGAAGGGTTATCAATGAAGCAAGCCGATTCGTCCAGTGGCAATGTGCGGGTCTCTGCCTCCAAATCTAACATTGACTTGATTCTTTCGCAGTTCAATGTCTCGAAGTCAGAAAGGGTGCATCCTTTTGATGAAGACAGCGCCATCGGCGTCAGCAATGGGATGAACCGAGTATTCGTTCTCCATTTCTCACCATCGACTGATGTAAACCAGGTAATTGCGACGCTTCGATCCAACATGTCCCAATTTGTGTTGAATATCGAAAGAGCCACTCTCCTTCACGATCAAGTTGGGGATGATAGCTATGGACCTCAACGTATTCCTTGCTAACTCAATACCTTCGAGCAGGGAGCAGGGATCTGTCAAGAGAGCGGTACTGGATGGCTTCGGCCACATGCTCGGCCCGGATGCCGTCTGTGCCGGCGAGATCGGCGATCGTCCGGGCGACCTTCAGGATCCGGTCATAGGCCCGGGCCGAGAGCCCCAGTCTCGTGATCGCCATCTTGAGCAGCTCCTCCCCCACCGCCGGGTACACCAGGCAGAACTCCCGGATCTCGCGCGATTGCATCCCCGCGTTGGCGTAGAGACCGCAGCGGCCCTGAAATCCCCGTGCCTGACGGTCGCGGGCTTTCACCACGCAGCCCCTGATCCGCTCCGAGCTCTCTCCGCTCTCGCGGCTCGACAGCTCTTTGTGACGCACTGCGGGGACCTCCACGTGCAGGTAGATCCGGTCGAGCAGCGGGCCGGAGACCCGGGAGAGGTACCGCTGGATCCTGAACTCCGGGCAGCGGCACTCCCGACCGGGGTCGGTGAAATGTCCGCACGGACAGGCTTGCGTTGCCTTTTTGCAGTGTGACCCTCACCAGCAACAAACCTACCAATCTCCTGACGATGCTCAAGACGTGGGGCGATCACATCAAGAATCGGCGGTTTGAGCTGGGACTCTATTTTCACCTTTTGGCTAATATCCAACAGCCGACGATGGTCGTGTGCCAGAAGGGCTTTCCATGCCTTCAAATCACAAATCATACCCGTCAAGTCCCGCGCTTTTGGTGCTGGCGGAGAGGATGTCTCTGGCACATTTGTTGCTATATCAGAATTGAGTTACTGCGACGATCGTTATTGAGCGCAAGGTGGAATACTCTCCGATCGTTTTGGGAGTACCACCTAACCCCTAGCGTCTACGGTACATGCAAGAGAACCCGCTAACAGAGCCTGACCGGCAGCGCACTGCCCCACCGAATCCACGCCCCGCGACCATCGACTTTCATCAACTTCTCTTCGGCGTCGGAGATATCGTTTATAGCTTCGATCCCAACCGCGACGAATATCTGTATGCCAGTCAACATTTCGGAGAGCTCCTTGGGTACACGGATGAAGAGATCTGCTCAAAAGGAGGGAGGAAGGCGTTTCTTTTCCACGTAATGGCCGGTGAGAAGAGCTCGGACTACGAGAAGATCATCGGCAAAGGGAAGAACGACCCCAATTCGACGATCCAGTGCAACGAGTGGTGGTTCCACCGAAAGGACGGCGAGCTAATCTGCTTCGAAGACCGATGGATGCCGATCGTTGCCGATGGCCGCGTCGTCCGGATCGATGGAATCATGCGGGACATCACGGACCGGAAGCGTGCCGAGGAGTCCGTCCAGAACGACCGGATTCTTTTGCGCACATTGATCGACAATCTTCCTGATGCGATCTACGTCAAGGACCTCTCTTGTCGGAAGGTCCTGGCGAACATCGCCGATGTTCACAACATGGGGCGGACCTCGGAAAGCGAAGTGCTCGGAAAGGACGACTTCGCACTCTTTCCGAGAGAGAGTGCCGAGCACTTCTTTGAGGACGACCAGCTCGTTCTGAGGACGGGGACTCCTGTAATAAACAGGGAAGAGTACTTTCTTGATGAGAAGGGAGGGAAACGCTGGCTCCTCACGACCAAACTTCCTCTCAGGAATGAAGAAGGGGAAATTACCGGACTGGTCGGCATCGGCATCGATATCACGGAACGCAAACGCGCGGAAGATGCTCTTGCCCGTCGAAACGCGGAGCTCGACCATGCCCGGCTTGTCGCGGAAGACCAGGCGAGAGAGCTTGAAGTTCAGGCGGATGAATTGCGGGCTGCACGCGAGACGGCGCTCGAAGCCTCACGGTACAAGTCGGAGTTCGTCGCGAACATGAGCCACGAGATCCGGACCCCGATGAACGGCATTATCGGGATGACCGGGCTTCTCTTGGTGACACAGCTCAGCCCGGAGCAGCGCGAATACGCGGAGGTCATTCACACATCGGGCGAATTCCTGTTGAACATCATCAACGACATTCTCGATTTCTCAAAGATCGAGGCTGGGAAGCTGACCATGGAGCACCTCCCGTTCGACCTGAGGGAAGTGCTCGAAGAGACCGTGGATCTCCATGCGCAGGCGGCGAAGGCGAAAGACCTGGAACTGACCTGCTTTAGTGCCCCTGATGTTCACACCTCCCTCTTTGGAGACCCCGGGAGAATCCGCCAGATCGTGGCGAACCTCCTGGGTAATGCCATCAAGTTCACCCCGCGTGGCGGAGTCCACGTTGAGGCAACTTCGAACGGAGAGAACGAGAAAGGGTACGGCATCACCCTCGCGGTCCGGGACACCGGGATTGGGATCTCGCTTGAAAACCAGAAAAAGCTCTTTCAACCCTTTACGCAAGCGGACGGCATGACCACCCGTCGCTTTGGCGGGACAGGACTGGGGCTCACCATCTCGAAACGACTGGCCGAAATGATGGGGGGAACAATCACCATGGAAAGCGAGGAAGGGCGCGGGAGTACCTTCCGCGTGTCGCTGGTCCTGCAAAAACAGAAGGTCACGAATCACACGGCGAATATTCCGGAGATCGGAGGCTTGAACGTCCTGGTTGTCGATGACAACGAGACGTCGAGGATGATTCTCCATCACGAGCTGACGTCGTGGAGAATCGACCACTGCATTACGTCCGGAGCGACGGAAGCACTGGCGAACCTTCACTCCGCGACGCAATGTGGGCGACCGTTCACGCTCGCGATCCTCGACATGCAAATGCCCGACATCGACGGCATCATGCTGGCCCGCATGATCCGTCTGGACAAATCCATAGCCCCGCTGAAGCTTCTCATGCTTTCATCCAGCGGCGAAGCGACGCGGGATCTCCTGCTCAAGGCCGGACTTGACGCCTATCTCAAGAAACCCATTCGGCATTCTGCACTCCTCGACTGTATTGCCAGCGTCGTCGGCATGGGCGATTTCAGGATCAAGCCGAAATCGGCGGGAGTCCATGAGACCATTACTGTTGTCTCGGCGTCTCTCCAAAACGTCCGCATACTCGTCGTTGAGGACAATGCGGTGAACCAGAAGGTCGCGAAACGGATGCTGGAGAAAGCAGGCTGCAAGATCGACATCGTGGGGAATGGGTTTGAAGCAATCGAAGCAGTGGAATCCCTGCCGTACGATCTGGTCTTCATGGATTGCCAGATGCCGGAGATGGATGGTTTTGAAGCTACGGGTGAGATTCGAAAACAGGAAGTGGACGGTCAAAGACTTCCCATCATCGCGATGACGGCGAATGCCCTTGCAGGCGACCGGCAACGGTGCCTGCAATCCGGGATGGACGACTATATTTCGAAACCAGTGAAAGCGGCTGACCTCTACGCGATGATTGAGAAATGGCTGCCTCGCACGAAAAGAGCTGCCGCAGCATCCTAGATGCGCGCATGGCAGGCTTCTGTCGGCTTCACCCCTTCCGAAGAGGGAGCAGGCTCCGGTCGAGCGAGCGGTACTGGATGGCTTCGGCCACGTGCTCGGCCCTGATGCCGTCTGTGCCGGCCAGATCGGCGATGGTGCGGGCGACCTTCAGAATCCGGTCATAGGCCCTGGCCGACAGCCCCAGCTTCGTGATGGCCATCTTCAAGAGCTCTTCGCCGGCGGCGTCGACCCTGCAGAACTCCCTGATCTCCCTCGATTGCATGGATGCATTGCTGTAAAGCCCGGCACGGCCGGCAAAGCGAATCGACTGTTTCCCTCTCGCGGCAACGACCCGGCTCCTGATTCGCTCAGAGCTCTCGGCGAGCTCGCGGCTCGCAAGCTCCCTGTACCTGAGGGCCGGCACCTCGATGTGAATATCGATCCTGTCCAGGAGCGGTCCCGAAACCCGCGCAAGATAGCGGTGAATCTCGTACTCGTTGCAGAGGCATTCACGCCCCGGATCGGTGAAATGCCCGCAGGGGCAGGGATTCATTGCGCATACAAGAATGAAGTCCGCGGGATATTCAATCGAGACTTTCGACCGGCTAATCGTGACCCGGCCATCTTCCAGGGGCTGACGCAGCACCTCCATTACGCTTCGCGCAAATTCCGGCAGCTCGTCCAGGAAGAGCACACCGTGATGAGCAAGTGAAATCTCTCCGGGCCGGGGCACTATCCCTCCCCCCACCAACGCAGAATCCGAGATCGTATGGTGAGGCGCCCTAAATGGACGCCCGGTAACCAGTGAACTTCCGGGAGGGAGAAGGCCGGCAACAGAATGGATCTTTGTCGTCTCAAGAGCCTCCTCAAAGCTCATGACGGGGAGTATCGTGGGAAGTCTTTTGGCAAGCATAGTCTTCCCCGAGCCGGGAGGCCCGATCATGATCACGTTGTGACCTCCGGCCGCTGCAACCTCAAGCGCGCGCTTCGCGTTCTCCTGTCCCTTCACGTCCGCAAAGTCCGCATAATCCGTTCCACCGGATCGGACGCCGTGTTGCCCCGGGTCCGACGCAAGCGGCAACGGACGAAGCCGGCCGGCCGCCAGAAGTTCGACTGCCTCTTTCAACGTGGAGACCGGGTAGACGGCAATGCCATCCACCATGGCAGCCTCCCCCCCGTTTTCCTTCGGAAGAATGATACCGAGGAGCTTCTGTCTGCGGGCCTCGAGAGCCATGGGGAGCACTCCGCGGATGGGACGCAATGTTCCGTCAAGTGCCAGCTCACCAACCATCAGGAACCTGGTCAGCTCAGGCGCCTCAAGCTGGTTCGTCCCCGCCAGGAGTCCAACGGCCATCGGAAGATCATAGGCGGATCCCTCCTTTTTCAGGTCCGCCGGGGCGAGGTTCACTGTAACCTTCCTTGGAGGGAACTCAAAGCCGCTATTGCGGATCGCCGCAACCACGCGTTCGCGGCTTTCCCTCACGGCATTGTCGGGAAGTCCCACGACCGTGAAACTGGGAATGTGGTGCTCGATGTTGGACTCCACCTCGATCAGGCAGGCATTGACGCCGAATGTGGCGCCGCTGTAGACGCGCGAGAGCATGGACACTCCTTCCCTTCTGTATGAATGCGGAAGGCCGGTTGCGGCGCGGGTTGTTGCGGGACGAAATGCTGGAGGGCGTGACGGGATATTTCCTGGCGCACCAGGGCGGGAATTCGGATTGTGCTCGCCCGAACATAATGATGCGCGCATGCAAAGTCAAGATACAGTATACGCCTCACAACGAGGATGCCTCAGACCGGGGACAATCGCGCCAACGATCCTTCCCATTTGAAGCCCTGGACCAAGTTGTCAGAGCAAACATCCTGCAAGTGATGCCGGGAGAAGGACTTCCATCAATCTCGGCAACCGTAAACAGACACACTTGACGCACCCGACGGGAGGCATCACACTGAAGAGGCTCAGATGGGAAAGGTGCTGCTGGGTTGGGTTGGAATGGTGAACGTGCCGTTGGGACAAGTCCCGGGGCGGGAAGAGCCCAGATGCGACAGAGGCTGCGACCAGGGAGCCTCAACAAGGAAGTATTCGGCCTCTGGCCTCAATCCTCGATATACGAAAATATTCGTTGACAATTGTCGAGAGGCCCATTATATTCGGTGTGAGTTGTCCGCCATCGCTGAATGGAGACCATATGCCAAGGAACAAAGGTGATCGGCCCACGGAAAAGGAGCTGCAGAGCTCCAGTTTCTCTGGCGTCACGGACCCAATATGCTCCGCCAGGTCAACTCTATATATGAATCGCGACGAGCCTACAGATTACACTCGGGCCCTTACGTTGATGCAGATCATGCATGAGAAAGGGATTCTGAAACGCGACGCTACGGTGCGCACCCATGCGTTTGCGGACGATATGCATTAGCGAGATCCTCCANNATTCCAAACAGCCAAATCCTCTGGAGGTGACCAAATGAACATCAGTCGTGCATGCTCTGGAATCCTTTTCGCGACCATGGTGATCTGCACTGTGCCGATCCATGGTCAGGATTCAACAAAGACGGATCTGGGCCGGGGATTGGTGCTGCATATGACATTTGACAACGATGAAATACACTCCGGACAAGTGACCGACGTGAGCGGGAAGGGAAACCATGGTCGTCCGTCCGGCGTACGGTGGATTGCAAATGGAAAGAGGGGCGGCGCGTACGAGTTCTCAGCCGACGGGAATGAAATCGTTGTTCCGAACAACCCCTCGTTGAACCCGGGGCAATTCACGCTCTCTGCCTGGATCAAATCCTCCTTCAGGGACGACAAATGGCGGCGGATCTTTGACAAATCCTACAGCCGTGGGTATGCCTTGAGTATCGCAGCAGACTGGAATAACAACAACTGGTCCGGCCTCGCGAGCCTGGAAGTTGGTCCCGGAACTCACTTCAGTCTGACGCGAACCATCGTGGCGGACGGCAAGTGGCATCTCGTTGTCGCCACGTTTGATGGAACTGAACAGTTGTTGTACGTCGACGGCAAACCTCAAGGCAGGCCGCTGCGATGGGACAGCACGGGTCGAGCCGGAGCGACAGATTTCAATCTTGTCATCGGCTGCAACCGGTCCAACCTCGACGAGAGCGATTTGGGCGCATCGTTTCGCGGCCTCATCGACGAGCCGATGATGTGGGATCGCGCACTTTCGTTGAAGGAAGTGGCATTCCTGTACCAATCGCAAAAGTAGCGTGGAGCTTCCGGAATCCGGTCCTCACCACATCCCTGTCTCATCATACGCATGAAGGAGGCATCAATGAAAACACAAAAGCCGGCACTAATCATCGGGCTTATGCTCCTGCTGGGGGCATCGTGCTTAGCGAAAGACGGAATGACAACAATGCAATCAATGGTGTAACGTCCGGTCCCGTTGCGAGGAACTCCGGGATCCGCCCATCACAAGGCCATGGACCATCAAAACACACAAAGCTGAGACAGCGAGGCTATGAATATCCTTGAGCCGTCAAAAGCAGACAGCCGTACACCAGAGACTCGTGATCATCTGTCGACGCTCTGTTGGTCTGTCGTTGCAACGCTCCTGTCGTTTCTCTGTCTCACCCAGCTTCTCGTGATGCTGTGTTTTAGTCTCCATTGGAACGTGTCACCTGTGGTGGCTCCTATCGCTTTGTTCCTTTCGCTGGTCATGGGCGATTGGTTCGCACGGAGAGAGGGCCTTCGCAGGCGGCACCGTGCCGCCCTCTGTGTGATCGTGCTGGGTATTTCTGGTATTTCGCTCCTCCTTGCCGGTTTGTTCTTCGACATGTCGTGGGACGGTCTCTGGTATCATCAGAAGGCAGTCTATCAAATGTCGCATGGCTGGAATCCGCTCTATGACCCGATGCACGACTTCGTTCCGCACGCTCAGAGCTGGCTGCGTTACTACGCAAAAGGACCATGGTACATCAGCCTTGCCCTGTATGAAACGACAGGGAATATCGAAATCGCAAAGGCTGCCCCCTGGATAACGCTCGGCACGACATTCCTGGCAGTGTTTGCGGTTTCCCTCGACGTCGGCATGAACCGGGCAAAGGCGCTTCTCGTCGCCGCGACGGTCGCCCTGAATCCTGTCGTGACATGTCAACTGGCATCGTTCCTTGTGGACGGCCTCATGGTCTCGTATCTGGCCTGCTTCGTGGCAGCGACGATTCGCTGGTTCAAACGTCCGGGTCTTCTGGTGCTCGCATCGATGGCCTGCTCGATAGTCCTTTGTACCAATGCCAAGTTCACGGGCCTCGTCTATGCGTGTTTCTTTTGCACCGCTGGAGGATTTTATGCTCTGATGAGGCGACGCGACGTTCTTTGGCGTTACACTGCAATCCAGATTGCGGCGTTCTTGACGGGGATAGTGATCTTCGGCTTCAACCCTTATGTGACAAATATGGTGCATCGCGGGCACCCCTTCTACCCCATTCTTGGAACAACCGCCTATCCCAGTCTCAGCGAAAGTGGGCGTGACCCGATTGAGATTGACGAAACACCAAGGAATATGGCTGGCCGAAACCGTTTCATCCGGTTCGCTTATGCTATTTTTGGCCGCCCGGGTTCACCACCTTTTTTCGAAGGAGACAATGCGGTTCTCATGTGGCCATTTGACGTCAGCTGGAAGGATTTCAATATCTTTTATTTTCATGAAGTCCGCATCTCCGGCTTCGGGCCGCTCTTCAGCGGCGTGCTGCTCATCGGCTTCGTACTGCTCGGCATCTCACTACTCCGTCCAGGCCTGCAACGCGAACCGATATTGTTGCTCATTGGTGCCATCATTCTGTCGGTTCTCATAAGCAAACATACCTGGTGGGCACGCTACGGCCCGCAACTCTGGTGGCTACCCATCACCGCTGTCTTCTCTGGATTCAATCTCGCTCAAGGGGCCAGAGTTCGTATCGCGGCAACAATTCTTGCCGCAATTCTCCTGGTAAATGCGGGCCTCGTGGCATTTGCTCATTTCCGCTGGGAAATTCAAGCAACGCGAGCAACCAACGAGCAGATGGCAGTGTTGCGTCAAAGCAAGGGGATTGAAGTCGATCTGCAGTACTTTGGAGAACCGTTCAGCGAACGGCTTCGAGCGGCGGGAGTCACGTTCCATCCTGTACAACACTTGCAGTGCAGCACGCCGATGGAACTGATGAGCGTCGCGCCAGGGTATCCCGGCGCTGTTCGGGCCTGCATGAAGTGAGTACTGCTTAAAATGAAGCACTCACATCACACGTCCACGGAGGTATCCGGATGGACCGCGATCGAGTCTGACTCGGTGATATACGACATAGGGCCCGGTTCTTCAGAGAGACTCCTGACCTGCCATCAGGTGGTCCGTCAGCTAGCGTCTGGCGAAGTCTCCCCCGATGAATGCTTCGGCGGCGGCCGTATCAGCGATCTCCCACTTTGTGCTGAGGTCCGGGATGGAAGCCCGGATGGGTTTGAGGTGCTTCAGATACGTGGCGATTGCGTAACGATCCTCGTCCGTCAGATTTGAGAATATCGGCCAGGGCATCGCGCGGCCGATCAACAGACGGCCGTCCTGAAACTGGCCGGTGCGCAACCTGGTCATGATCTCTTCCCTGCTGCGTGCGCCAAGCCCGGTTTCCATGTCCGGTGTGAGGTTCCTGGTATGGACGGTGCCCTCCCCGCGCGCGACCAGCTTGTTCCCTCCGGCCAGGTATCGTTCATCGTTCGGCGCCCCGTTCGGGAGTGAGGGGGTGTGACATCCGGTGCATCCGCGTGTGACCACCAGATACCTCCCGTGTTCGGCGATCAAACGTTCCTTCGCGTCGGCAATGTCGCCGGTCCGGGGAGCAGCCGCCAGCTCAGGTCCACTGAATGCTTCCGGAGGAGCGAGCGTGAAAGGCGGGATGAAATACAGGAACGCGAAGAATCCTCCCACCACAAGGATGCCGATGACGATCGCAGCCCACTTCAAGATCCGTTTCATGGGTGTTCCTCCTTGGGTACCACACCGTGTTCCGGGGCCGGGCCGGCCGATTGCGCCGATCCGGCGTTCTCTGCGTAGATGTACACCGGAACGGTGTCGCCCAGAATCAGCATCCTGAACTTCGCCCAGAGGTACGGGAAGAAAGCGAGGGATCTCGGCGTTGGAATGTCGTTGCGCACAGGCGGCAGCGTACGGAGGTACGCGATGACGGCGTTCAGATCAGAGTCTTTCAGGTCGGCATAGGCGGTCCAGGGCATCGGGAATGGAAGCATCCTCGACCCGTCCCTGCGAGTCCCCTTCGTCAGGACCTTCCTGATCTGATCGTCGGTCCAGCCGCCAAGTCCAGTTTCTTTATCTGAGGTCAGATTATACGAGACGATCTCTCCAAAGGGGCCGAGGTTCCACCTCTGCCCTCCTGCCATCGAGAATTCCTCGAGGTATCCCCCCCTCCCATTTGTCGGCGTATGGCAATCTGCGCATCCCAGCGACCGCACAAGATAGCGCCCCCAGGTTGCCGGATCCCGGCCGGCCGCCGTGTCCGTCGTTGCATAGAATCGGGCGACCTCCCCTGAGTCCATCTCCCACACCGGCTTCCTTCGGATGGAGACGACATAGTTGGCGAGATCCCACATTTCCCTGTCGGTTGCTGCTCCGACATACGAAGGCATGGGAGAGCCGTCGACCCCTGTCCTGAACCGGAGATAGATGTCGCGCGCGGCACTTCCTCCGTGGAATGTCCACGGCTCAGTAAGGTTTGCTGCCCGCATCGGATAACCCGCGGCGTCCTGGAATTCCGTCGCCGAGGTTCCACGACCTGCCCCGTCTTCACCGTGGCAGCTCGCGCATTGAAGCTTGTCGTATTCTTTTCGGCCCACGGCGACTCCAGCAGCTGTTGGCGAAACAACCGCCCCCACCATCACTGGCTTAGGCTTCTCCTCCTGAAAACGAGAGGAAAAGGCCTTTACATATGCCAGGAGGACGGCCAGCGAGTCCCCCGTGATGAACTTCCCCCATGAGGGCATTGCGGTCCCGGGCAAGCCGTTGCGGATCGTTCGAAGGATGTCTTCGTCTACGGGAATGCTGCCCGATTCAGTGGTCCGATACGCATAGACGCCCGCTGTGAAGTCGCGCGGCCGTGGACTGAGCATCGTGGCGTTGGGCCCGTCTCCTTTACCCGATTCTCCATGGCACGGCGCGCAACGGGAGAGGTAGATGGATTTCGCCAGACCTGTGGACCATGTCTGCGAAGAAGAGGCCGGTTGGCCGGCGGATTGCATCGTTGCCAGCAAGGCGGCCGAGAGCAAGATCAGTGGCCCGGAGCGATGAAGGATACTTGGAATTCGCATTTGCGCCCTCCGAGTGTGGGATTGCAGAAGCAGCGGCGGCTCGAAGCGAGATGAAGCTGAACCGGGCTTACCTCAGCGGCCGGAATGCGCTTCATGGGGATTGCCCTCAAACGGACCTGAGGCTCTGATCGAAAGCGAAAAGACAAGGCGCGAGGAACCCGGCTTTCAAGGTTTCTGAGTAGGACCCGATTTCCTCGACCGGACACTGAAGATGCATGACAGAATTCCCAACTGCTCTCGGGCGCAAAAAGTTTCCGCGGAGCCTGGATTTCTTGCAGATAAGTGCGCCGAGAAAACGCCGGCATGTGCGGCCATTCACCCTCCAGCAGACTCGCGGCCAGAGCCGCACCCTGGATGGAGAGTGCGCCGGCTGGGGTCTTCGTTGAGGGCGGACTACGGTGGAATGCATTGACGGCAAAACTCTCAAGTGGGGACAAATTTCATCCACCCCGACTCCATGACCCGCATTCAGTCATTACCGGGCATGAATCGGATTGGGCATGGGGAGCAGAGGTGAGGTTAGCCGCGTGGGCTTTCCCTTGGTGCTACGAGGGGTGATTCAGGCCGTTTCAGGTGCTGCGGGCGTTGCGGTCCCGTTCGAACTGGCGCACGAAGCTGTGAGCATGTTTCTCGTGCGATGTGAACAGTACGGGGGGGAGGGCAAGGAAGGTTCGATACGATTCAACGGCCTCTGACGAGAGTCCCAGGCTTTCCTCGGCAAGGGCCTTGTTCAGCCAGCTTGTTTCGTCATGGGGATCGAGAGCGACTGCGCGGACAAGCCAGGGAAGGCATTCAGGGAGCCTGCCCATGCCTCGCAGCGTAGTCCCGAGGTTCCGGAGAGCGGCAATATGCTCCGGAGCAATCGACACCGCTTTCTCGAAGGAACCGATGGCAGCGTCCATCCGGCCCATATTGCGGAGGCAGACCCCCCTGTTATGCCAGGCGTCCGCGTTGTCGGGATCCCGCTCAAGGGAACGGTCGTACTGGATCAATGCTCCTTCGTAATCCCCAAGGTTCGCAAGGCTGAATCCCCTGTTGTACAGCTCCCAGCCTTCGGCTCCGCCGACGGCTGCTTCACGCTCAATCCCGCTGAACTTCTTCTTCAACACAATTTCCAGGTCGACCCTGAGATCCTTGAAGATCTGGTAGCGCATGCTGGGTTCCTTCTCCAGGCATTTCTTGATGACCGGAAAGAGAGGGGAATGCAGAGGGGGCACGGGGAACTGCGCGTGCAGGCGGTGCATTGCAGCCCAGAGCTGGACCCGGTTCATCCGGCGCCCGCCCTGGTGCGGATAGAACGGGAGGCGTCCCCGGGCAGCCATCTGGAAAAGGATGACACCCATACTGTATATATCGCTCCGCTCGTCGCAGCTTGGGGCATTCATGAACTGCTCCGGGGCCATGTAGATCGGCGTTCCCAGTCCCCCTTGCTGCGGAAGCCGCCTCCTCCCGGACACGGCAGCAGAGCGGCTGATAACTTCGGCGAAGCCAAAATCTGTGATCTTCACTTTCCGGGCGCTGTCAATCATGATATTCGCCGGCTTCACATCGCGATGGCAGCGGATCCCGTGGGCGCGGGCATATTCCATCCCCCGGCAGAACTGGATTCCCCAGCGGATCGACTGCTCGAGGCCGGGAGGGGATTTCTTGAGATATCCGTCGAGCGAATTGAATCCGTCGCTGTTGGGCTCGATATACTCCATCCCGATGCAAAGCCTCTGGTTCAGCTCTGTGATGAAGTCGGCCCGGACGATGTTCGGATGGCGCTCGAGCCCGATCCACACCCTGGCCTCTTTCCTGAACTGTTCCATGACATCGGGGTCACCGCTGAAATCCTCGCGGAGGGTTTTCAGGGCATACCATGTCGAGGACTCACGATCCCGGATGAGAAAGACGATGCTGTAGCCCCCGACACCGATGATCTTTGTGACCTGGTACCGGTTGGCGACCACCGAACCGATCTTGAACGGAAGAGTGGCGGGATCGAGGGAGGATTCCTGAACTGCGAACGAGCCGGCATGTCCCCGGCCTCTGTGGATGAGGCGCTTGAATGGATTGAGCATGTCACCGATATGACGCATATCGCCACGGGCTGTTGTCGGCACACCGCTGCGCCGGCGCCGGATGCGCCTTCGCAGAAGCAAGGTGTCGCGCACGAAAAAAGTACAAAACGGAGGCGGGAGGTGCTGTGCCCGGGATCAAGAGGCCGTGGACCATCAATAGCGCACTTCCTCAAGAAAGAGGCCGTGCGGGGGGGCTGCCATCCCTGCCATCCGGCGGTCCCGCGCTTCAAGAACCTTCGCAAAATCGCCGGCCGGCATATACCCGCGGCCTATGTCCACCATGGTCCCGACCAGGCCCCGTACCATCCCATGAAGGAAGCGGTTTGCGCGTATTTCATAGGTAAGCAATGAGGGGGATTCCGTCCACCTGGACTCAGTGACGGTTGAACGGTAGTGTTTGATCGAAGGGTCGTAGCGGCAAAACGATGTGTAATCGTGCTCCCCAATCACGCAGAGGCCGGCCTGATTCATCAACTCGACGTTGAGGGAGTATTTCACGTACCACTGGTAGAATCTCCCTATCGGGGCCGGGCGCATCGTTATGTAATACCGGTACATCCGGTCCTTTGCGTCATACCGGGCATGAAAATTCTCGGCAACCTCCTCCACCGTGTGAATGTAGACATCTTCCGGAAGGATGCCATTCAGGCTGCTGAGGATCGAACCTGTGCCGGCCGAGGCGGACGTCTTGAAGTTCGCGACCATACCCCTGGCATGAACGCCGGCATCCGTCCGCCCTGCGCCGATCAGATTGATGGGCTCCTGCAGGACCTGTTCAAGGACCTTTGTGATTTCCTCCTGCACACTCCGGCCGTTCGGCTGGATCTGCCAGCCCACGAAGTGGGTGCCGTCGAATTCGATAAGGAGCTTGAAGGAGCGCATGAAAGTTTCAGATCTGACGTGTCACAGTGAGTAAGACACCGTAAGGGCGGAGCCACCCCCCCATAACAGAAGCCTCAAATCGCAGCTCTCCGAGTCCCCCTTGAACCTCTTTGTTGTGGGAAATCGCGAGCCGCGCGGCGTTGATCGCGCTGGCCACATGATTGACCAGAACGGCCGCGATGACGAACTTCCGGTTATCGAAGACATGCTCGCTGGTGAGCCGCTGATCCTTGAAGGCCGCCCGGTCCGCTTCCGAGTCCCACGTCCAGTTGTATCCTGCCGAGGGATCGTAGACGAGCTCCGGATTGCGATCGCGCATCTTCTTGCCGTTATAGTCGGCAACTGAAAGGAAATTCCCCACATCAACGTAGAACTGGTCGCCTTTGCCCGCAGGATTCACACCCGCATGTACCGCCGCAAAGGAACGGGCATCCGAGCGGAGCGACGTTGCATGAACATCGAATGCGATGTAGGTCAGCCAGAGGAGTCCCTCGGCGCCCAGAAAATACCTCCCCGAGGAGAATCCCCCGGCATAGGCCTCTCCCAGCCCTGGAACGGCAAGGGAGTACAGAATGGCCAGACCTACGGATTTCTTGGATTGAGGAGGCGAATCGGGAAGCAGCTGCGCGGGAGCGGAGGGAAGCAGGCGGAGCCCTCCCTCAAAGTGCGAATTGAAAGTGCCCTGACCGCGAGCGGAAAGGACCAGCAAGGTCAGCACAGCAAAAATGCCGAACCGGCGTAGGGCCATGGAAAATCTCCGGGTGATGAGACGGGAGTCTGGCTTATGAGCACACAAAAGCGCGACCAAGAACCAGTTCGGATTCTCCTGTTGATGTCGGCCTGCCCACCCGGACAGGGCGCCGGGATCTCCCGGCAACGTTTTGACCATCCACCCGGCATGACCCTTGGTCGTCCCGCACCCCGGAATTGCACGAGGCCGCCCCATGTTCAGGAGCGGAAACGCATCAATTCGCGCCAGACGATCTCTTCCCGGGGGAGCAGCCTCTTCGCCTCAGGGCCGCCAGTACATCAGACCACTTCCCCTCGAAGACCATGACACCGGTCCCCAGCTGTTCCTCAATCCCGGCCACCGTTGTCCCATCGAGGAAGAGACCGTCGGCATTGAGGATGTCGGGAGGAAGCAGGATCAGATCCACGGGGGTTCTCCCTTCCATCGCCGAATATACGCATTTGCCCGAAAGAAGTCCAGCCACCGTGACGCTCGACCCAAACAACAAGTTGGGGGCGACCACCAGATCCACCTCGAGCCCGCCGATATGCCGGAGCAACGGGATAACCTGGCTCCTCATGGTCTGTTCGGGAAGGGTTGCGGTCACCATGGTCAGTTTGCGACGGTTGCGCAGGCGCGACGGGAAGAGGCGGGCCTGCCGCCTAGTTTCGATGATAAACGAACGGACAAGACCTACGCCGTTCTCGATCTGGGGAAAGCCGTCATAGGCTCGTGCCGGGGGCAGCCGGCGGCCGGCAAGGATGTAGAATTCGTCGGAGGCGTAGACGAATCCCCGCCCCAATTCGGCACGGAACCGCCGCTGCCAGTTTTCCACGGAGTCCAGCAGGGAGCAGGCGTAGGCGCGATCCACCTTCTGTAACTCCGCGAGACCCCACCTGTGGTCAGTCAGTCCCACAGGCACAACGGCAAGGGAGCGAATCTGTTTCCTGAACCTGTAGAGATCGCTCACCGTCTTCTCGAGGGCAGCTCCATCGTTGATTCCCGGACAGAGGACGATTTGCGTGTGCATGTCGATCCCGTTGTCATGAAGCAGGCCGATTTTATCCAGGATCCTGTCGTCTTTCCGAAGCCCCATCAGGCGCCGGCGGATTTCAAGGTCTGTCACATGGACCGAGATATACTGGGGAGAGAGTCTCTGGTCGATGATCCTTTGCAGGATGGCCGGTCCGGCGTTGGTCATCGTGGTGTAGTTTCCGTACATGAACGACAGGCGGTAGTCGCCGTCGCGGAAGTAGAGCTGGTTGCGGAGGCCTGCGGGATTCTGGTCCACGAAGCAGAATATGCAGTCATTCCCGCAGGAGAGGATCTTCATTTCCTCGAGGGCGATCCCGATACGGTCTCCTTCGTCCTTCTCGATATCATAGATCAATACCTCTCCCTCATGGGAGATCTTCAGCGTGACCGCCGATTCCGCCTCATGGTAGCGGTAGTCGATGTCGTCGCGCACCCTCTGGCCGTTGATCTCAAGGAGTTCGTCTCCCTCCACGATGCCCACTTCCCGGGCGATGCTCCCAGGCTCAACTGCAACGATCTTCACGTTTCCTCCATCTCTCCAAGGCAGAAGCCGCCCCGGACCTCCCTGATGCGAGCATCAACAATGGTGTTCTCTTCTGTCCCCTCCTCAGGGACCCCGACACGAGCGTAAGAATCCGTAAAGCCGTACCTGTTCCCTTCATCGACATCCGATTCCAGGAGTACTTTCAATGACTTGCCCTTCAGCGATTCAAGAAAAACCTGGCGCTTCTTCTCGCCCAATGTCCGGAGCATCGTGTTTCTTCTGGACCTCTCCCGGGGTGAAACAGAACCTGAGAGGACGGCAGCCGGAGTATTTGGACGTTCGGAATAGGTGAAGACGTGAAGGTACGTTACCGGGAGGTCTTGCAGGAAGGCATATGTCTGGTCGAACTGGCTTTCTGTCTCACCGGGAAAGCCAACGATGACATCCGCACCGATGCCCGAATGGGGAAGCGTCTCCCTGATGCGGTGTATCAGCCGTGCGTAATCGGCTGTCTGGTAGCGCCGGCGCATTCGGTGTAGTACTTCATCGCATCCACTTTGAAGAGGAACATGGAAATGCTTACAGAATAAGAGATTAGCACCGACGAGCTCAAGTATTTCGGGGGTCAGGAGATTAGGCTCAATGGAGCTGATTCTAATGCGGTCCAGCCGCTCGACGTGCCTTAGAGCCATCAGGAGATCCACCAGACCGGTGGAGCTTTTTCGGCCATAGTCTCCGATGTTCACGCCGGTCAGAACGATCTCCCGGTATCCCTGGCCGGCGAGCATCCTGGCCTGGCTGACGCAAGCTTCGATGGGTTGGCTTCGGCTGGATCCGCGGGCCATGGGAATCGTGCAGAAGCTGCAGGAATAGTCACATCCGTCCTGCACCTTCAGGAAGGCCCTGGTACGGCCGCCGGCTTGGGTAGTGAAGGCCGGCCCAAAGGTCGTCGCCTCAGCGATTTCGGCAACGTGGACCCGGGCACAGGAGAGCTTCAGCATGTCTCCAGCCAGATCGAACAGGGTGAACTTCTCCGCCGAGCCCAGAACCAGGTCGACCCCCTCTATCGAGGCCACCTCGTGCGGTTCCAGCTGCGCGTAGCAGCCCGTGACAATGATATAGGATTCCGGAGAGGTGCGGAGCGCCCGCCTGATGACCTGTCGGCATTCCTGGTCGGCCCGGGCGGTCACACTGCAGGTATTGATGACGTGGACATCGGCTGGGAGGCCGAAATCCACGATTTCAAACCCCTCCCGGAGGAACTGATTGCCGAGCGCGCTTGTCTCGGCATAATTCAGCTTGCACCCCAGGCTATGCAGCGCAACGCGTCGCATCGCACTCCTCCAGTCGCTCCTCGTTCCCCAAGAAACGACAGAGCTGCCCTGCGACTTCGGGGCAGCTCTGCGTTGTCGTTCCTGACCGGCTTCCTAGTTTTCCGACGGTATGGACGTATCGCCGCCGCCTGCCTGGCTGGTGATGGTTGCCGTGTCGGCCAGCGTCTGGGGCTGGAGCTTGTGAGTGGACAGGTAGTCCTGAAGGACTTTCGAATCCTTCCCCTTCAGGAATTCCGCCGCGGACAGAACGATCCGCTTGGAGTCCTTATCGAATTCCACCACCTTCAGAGGCAGCTCATCGCCGATCTTGAATTTTTCGCCGATGTTCTTGACAGGGGTCGTGGAGAGCTGGGAAACGGGGACGAACCCTTCAACGCCGAGCGGAAGCTCGACGATCACCCCTTTCTCGATGATGCGCACGATCTTCCCTTCGACCTCTGTGCCGACCCTGAACTTCTCGCCGAACGTGTCCCACGGGTTCTCTTCGATCTGCTTGTGACCCAGAGAGATACGGCGCTGGTCCACGTCCACGCTCAGGATGATCACCTCCAGTTCGTCCCCCTTCTTCACGATCTCACCGGGGTGCCGGACCTTCTTCGTCCAGGAGAGATCGGAGATGTGAACGAGTCCGTCCACGCCCTGCTCCAGCTCGACGAACACCCCGAAATTCGTGAGATTCCGCACCACGCCCCTGTGCCTCGAGCCGACCGGATATTTCTGCATGAGCGTGAGCCACGGATCGGGCTCGAGCTGCTTGATGCCCAATGACAGCTTCTTCGCATCCTTGTCGAGGCTCAGGATCACGGCGTCCACCATTTGGCCCATCGAGACGACCTGCGAGGGGTGCTTGATGTGTTGGGTCCAGCTCATCTCGGAGATGTGGATGAGGCCCTCGATGCCCTTCTCGATCTCCACGAACGCGCCATAATCGGCCAGCGAGACTACCTTGCCGGTGACCTTGGTGCCAACCGGATACTTGTTCTGGATGTTCTCCCACGGATGGGGTTGAAGCTGCTTGTACCCAAGAGAGATACGGCGCTTCTCCTGGTCGAAATCCAGCACGACGACGTTGATCGTCTGGTCCAGCTTGACGATCTCCGAAGGATGGTTGATGCGGCCCCAGGAGAGGTCGGTGATGTGCACCAGTCCGTCTACGCCGCCCAGATCCACAAACACGCCGAAATCCGTAATGGCCTTCACCGTCCCTTCGAGGATCTGGCCCTTTTCGAGGCTCTTGAGGATGGCCTCGCGCTGTCCCTTCATCTCCTCTTCAACCAGGATCTTGTGGCTGACCACCACATTCTCGGACGGGTGGTTGATCTTCACCACGCGGAAGTCCAGCGTACGGCCGATAAACGCGTCGAAGTCTCGCACGGGGCGGACGTCGATCTGCGAGCCGGGGAGGAACGCATCGATGCCGAGGAGGTCGACCACGATGCCGCCCTTGATGCGCCGGACACAGCGTCCCTGGAGCACCTCACCGGTGTCAAACGCTTTCGTGACGCGCTCCCAGACACGCATGAAATCAGAGCGCTTCTTCGAGAGGACGAGCTGGCCCTCCTTGTTCTCGACGCTCTCGAGAAACACTTCAATCTCGTCGCCGACCTTGAGCTCGTCCCTGTTGGCAAATTCGCCGAGGGAGACAGTTCCCTCGCTCTTGAATCCGATGTCCACGGAGACCTCGGAATCGTTGATCGCCACGACTCTTCCCCTGACGATCTCTCCCTCGCTGATCTTGCCGAGCGTCCGCTCGTAGAGGGATTTCATCTCATTGAACTCGGCCTCGTTGTACTCGCGGTCCGCGATGGCCTCCAGGCGCGCTGCGCCGTCCATACCCTGCTGCTTCTTCCCTGCCGATGCAGATTGTGCCGCGTTCGCTATGCTACCGATGGCTAATTCTTCTGCCATTCATCCTCCTGTTGTGTGACATGCCGTCCCGATTGCTGCCGGGACACATTCCCCGCGATCCGCCCCGCGTCCGCCGTCATCATCCGGCGCGGAAGGATTTCAGGAAATGCTCTTGTTGGTTGGTTGAATGTGTGATTATGATGACGGTCAAATACCCGCGAAGCGGCCCCTCTTTCGAAGAGTCATCCCGCGGGGCACAGCGCTTCACTCTCTCCCTGTGCAGCCCGAACACTGCCGCCGGCATCGTCATAAAGGGCGCGCCCTCTCAGCCCCCGGCCTGCTGCGCCGGCACACCGGCGAAGACGGCCTCGCGCACCCGTTCCATCAGCCACTGCGGGGTCGACGTGGCGCCGCTGATGCCTACCGTTCCGGCCCCCGCAAACCAGTCCGCCTCCAGCTCCTGCTCGTCTTCGATGAAGTGCGTGTTTGCATTCTCCGACCGGCAGATGTCGTACAGCACCTTCCCGTTCGAAGAGCCCCTTCCCGCCACGAAAAGCATCACGTCATTCGAGCGGGCGAACTCTCTCAGCCGCCTGTCACGTCCCGAAACCTGTCCGCAGATCGTGTCCTTCGCATGGAACGCGGCCGCCGATTCCTCGAAGGTCCCGACGACAAACCCTTTGACCTTTGCGCTCAGGTAGGCCGCGATCTCATAAAACGTCGCCTTGTCCATGGTCGTCTGGGAGAACAGCACGGTCTTCCGTGTGCTGTCCACGCCCGCAGCTTCTTCCATCGACCGGATCACGACAGCCTTGCCGTCGGTATGGCCGACCAGCCCGATGACCTCTGCATGGTCCTTCTTGCCGAAGATCACAACCTGGTACCCCTGGTCGTAGAATTTCCTGATGCGCTCCTGGACCTTGGTGACAACCGGGCACGTGGCGTCGACCAGGGTGACCCCGTTTTCCCGCGCAAGCGCATATGTCGACGGAGGCTCGCCGTGCGCCCTGATCAGCACTTTCTTTCCCCGGAGACGGGGGAAATCCTCATGCGTGACGACCTCCAGCCCCTCCGCCTTCAGCCTCTTGATCTCGCGGGGGTTGTGAATGACCGGTCCGAGGGAGTAGAGCGGCTCTCCCGCCCCCATCTCGAGTTCAGCGATGTCGATCGTCCTGACGACGCCCCAGCAGAACCCCGCACCCGCGTCCACCGAAACCTTCATGGCTTCCCTTTTCTCCCCAACCGCTCCCGCACGATTCCTGTTACCAGCGCCACCTGCTCGTCGACCGTCATGCTGGAGGTGTCGATCTCGATTGCATCGGCCGCCTTGCGCAACGGACTCTCGGCCCTCGTGGAATCCAGCCAATCGCGCTCGCGAATCTTCCCAGCGAGCGCGTCAAGATCGGTCCTGATTCCTCTGTTCATCAACTCTGCCTGACGGCGCCGGGCTCTGGCATCGATGCCTGCAATCATGAAGAACTTCAGGTCGGCGTCGGGGAACACGACCGTCCCAATGTCCCGCCCTTCCGCCACCACATCACTCTGCCCGGCTGCACGCCGCTGCTCGCGGACCATTGCCTCGCGCACACACCGGAGGCTGCTCACCGTGCTGACCGCTCTTGTGACGTCCTCGCCTCTGACGGCGAGAGTCACGTCTTCGCCGTCGAGAAGCACCAGGAGCGCATCGTTCGCGCGGTGCAGCTCGATCTGCGTGACTCCGACAAGCGCGCCCACGGACTCTGAATCGCCGGGGTCCTTGCCGGCGCGCAGGACCTTCAGGGTGAATGCCCGGTACATGGCTCCCGTATCAAGATGCAGGAAGCCTAATTCCTGCGCCACTCTCCGTGCCGTGGTGCTCTTTCCAGAGGCCGCCGGCCCGTCTATGGCGATCACAGCGTGCTTCGAATACAAATTAACTGAAGTTTGGATGGACAAACAATATACTAAAATGTCCTCCACAAGGCAACCAGATCTTCCCCCTCTTCTTCCTGCTGCAGCTCTCACGCGGATTGGGAGCGAGCCGCAGAACGCTGATTCCCGGCGAAAATGGACGGTTTTTACCACAAGCGAACGGCGGTTCCGGCGGCCCGTGCATGTCCCATGGGCCCAGGAGGTTGTGCGGGGGGGAAGGAGCTGAGGCGGAGGCTCCGACCCAGGTCAACAAAATGGTCGGGATGGAATGGGGGGAGAAAACAATGCCGGGTTCGCCAGAGGACGGGCGGCACGCGAAGGTACCTGCGCCCTGACGAACCCGGCATCAGGCCCCGACCTCCCACCGTAGCGGGGCTGAACGTTAAATGACGTGCTGCTCAGGCCAAACGGAGGACGCCCCCATCCTTGCCCGTCGCCTGAGTTTTCAAGGATGAAACGCGGAATCCGATAACCATCTGGTGGAGGCTCTCTGTGAGGTGGTTCAGGTCTTCCGCCGCACGAGCAATGCTCTGGATCCCCGCCGACGTCTCGCTCGTCACTGCGCTGATCCCTTCGACGTTTTTCGAGATCTGTTCGCTCGCGCCCGATTGCTCCTCGCTGGCCTTCGCAATTCGCGAAATCATCTCGGTCACCTGCTGCGACACGCCGACGATTTCCGTGAGGGAGATGCCGGCCTTGTCTGCCAGCGCTATCCCCTGCTCGACTTCCGCCGTTCCCTGTTCCATCGAGCGGACAGCCTCGCCCGTGTCGGCCTGGATCTTCTTGATCATCTGGGCGATTTCCTTCGTCGCCTTTGTCGTTCGCTCCGCCAGTTTTCTCACCTCATCGGCCACCACGGCAAAGCCCCGTCCCTGTTCACCGGCCCTCGCCGCCTCAATGGCGGCATTCAACGCCAGGAGGTTGGTTTGATCCGCGATGTCGTCGATCACGGAGATGATCTCCCCGATCTGGTTGCTGGACACGCCAAGCTCCTTGACCGTCCGGGCTGAGCGTATCACGACATCGGCGATGCGCCTCATCCCGTGCAGGGTTTCCTGCACCGCTTCGCCGCCCTGTTCCGCGACCAGCCTGGATTGCCGCGCAGTTTCCGCCGTCATAGAGGCGTTCTTGGCGTTCTCGAGGATCGTTCTGGTCATCTGCTCGACCGCGCACACCACCTGACCGGCCTGGGAATCCTGTTCATGAGCCCCCGCCGCCATCTCTTCCGTGCTGGACGAAATCTGGCTCGACGCGCCGGCCGTCGACGCGATCGCCTCGGACACTTCTCCGAGCGCACGGTCAAGCGAGACAGCGACGGTATTGATGCTCGTCTTCAGGATCTCATGATCGCCCTGGTACTGTCCACGCACACGCACCGTCAGATCTCCCTGGGCCATGGAGGCCAGGATACTCGCGCTTTCCTGAATGGGTTGGATGAGCGCATCCAGGGTGGCATTCAGTCCGTTCACAATCGTGGCGAAGTCCCCGGAATGCCGCTGGACATTCACACGCGAGGAAAGCCTCCCCTCCAGCGCGGCCTGAGAGAGCTCGTTGAGATCCGCTCCCAGCGCGACCACGGCATCGCAAAACTTCCGCACCGCAAGCCGGATGCTCTGGAGCGTCTCATACGCCATGCGCGTGTCGGCATCGCCGTCCTTCAGCTCTATTGCCGTCTGGAGATTTCCGAGGGCAAGAATTTCGAGGCTCTTGACCATCCTTGCCGCCTCTCCCTGCTGGTATGCGACGATCTTGTCCGACTTCCGGGCGGCCTCCTTGATGGAAGTCCGGTCCACCAACGTCTCGAAGGCACCGATGACCCCTCCTTGTTCATCCTTGATGGGAACGGCCGATGACTCGATATCAAGAGTGCGGGTGCCCGCCGTCAGGGTCGTCTCTCTCGACGCCGATCGATCCGTCCGGATCGCGGTGCAGCCGGCGCACTCATCCGTCTGACACTCCAGGGTACGGAACGCTTCGTAGCAGGGTCTTCCCTCGATGTCGCCCCTCGTTTTCCCTGCGAGTGCCGTTCCTGCCTGGTTGACATACAGGACCCGGAAGTCGTTACCCAGGATCAGGCAGGGAACGGGCATGACGTCGATGATCCCGACGAGGGAATCCAGCGTCCGGTTCACGCCGGCCATCACCGTGCGATAATCACCGCTGTGGCGCTTTTCGTCGACCCGGGTCGAGGCTCGCCCATGGATCACCGCAGTCGACAGCGCCGCGGTGTCGGTCAGGAGCAGCTGGATCGCCTCCATCATGGTGACGAATGCGGGCATGATTTCGTCGTTTGCGGACCGCCTCCCTCTGCGCTTGAGCTCGGGAAGCTCATGCAGGTCGCCGGCGCTGATCTGCTTGGCCACTGCCGCGATATGGCGGATCCGTTCCTGAACGTCGCCGATGGACAAGGCCATCGCCTGCCAAATCCCGGGGTACTTGGCGGAGATGCTCCCGGTCGTGTCATTCGATGCGAGCTGGCCGAGGATGCGCCTGGTTTCGCCGACCGGGACGGCCACCGACTCCATGAGCGTGTTCATTCCCTCGACGAGGGATCTGAAGGCGCCGCTGAACCGTTCCGCGTTGCCGCGTTTCTCGAGCTCGCCCTCGCTCACCCAGCGGACCAGCTGACCCGTCTCCCCGAGCAACCCCTGGATCTCGCCGATGACGACCGCGAAGGAACGCGCAAGGGTCCCCATTTCATCCTGGGACTCAATGTCGATGCGCACGTTCATGTCGCCCCTTGCCAGCTTGTCGGCAACCTCGACCATGCGAGAGATCGGACGCGTCACCACGTCCCGGACGAGCTTTGAGACGCCGACAATCCCGATCACCACAATCGACGCTGCGACGATAAGAGCCACCCATCTGCTCGAGGCCACCTCTTCATCCAGACGCTGGGTGCCGACGCCCACGAGAACCGATCCCAGGACCTCTCCGGAGGATCGCACGGGGGCTATTGCGACGATGGCGTTTCCCGCTTCCACGATGCGGCCCTCGGAGGACCGGCCGTCCTTCAGCGTTGCCAGGAAGGCCCGGGCGGCCGTATCCTGGAAGACCGCAATGATCGAGCCGTCCTTCCTCAGGACGACGGCAAAGGCGACATCCTGGATCTGCGGAAGGGACTCCAGCGCCCCGTTCACCGCCGAGGCATCGTCAAAGGTCAGTCCTGCGGCCGCACCCTTGGCGACAATCTGGGCGATGACGTATCCCCTCTCCTTCAGTGACTGCGTGAGCTGCGCTTTCTGGCGCATCGGGAAAAACGTGAAGATGAAGATGCCGATCACCAGGAGAGAGAATCCCACGGCGGCAGTGAATTTCTGTCGAATGCCGAGGCGGCGGAACTTGCTGATAAGAGCATTCATGGTCCGGCTTTCCTACTGGAGGATTTTCGCAATGCTCAGCAGATCGGCGGAGAATTCATGCCCTTCAGCCTTCAACTGAGCCGCATGGATGACGATCTTTGGCTTCCCGCTGTCGATGTCCAGACCTACGGCGACCTGTCCCTTCTCCACAAGAGCGGTCATCCCCGAAATCCACAGGGTGCTCCCCTTCCCTGCCAGCAGTTTCGGAGGGAGGGCCCCTTGAGCGACGTAGATTACCGTCGAGGAGGTGAGGGCGCCGGCCAGCTGTCCCACCGCCACGGCCTTCACGACCACGCCCATGGCCTTGAACGCCTCGACCGCCTCGTCCTTCGCAGGCCCTGATGATTCGCCGAAGGCGACGAGGATCTCGTAGCCCCCCGCCGATTGCAGCGTCTTGTCAAACCCGAGGACCTTCTTGAAGATGGCCGCCTGGAGCTTCACCGGGACAGGCATGTCCTGGGCCATCAGATCACACGTCGCAACGGCGCAAAGAGCCGCACAGAACAAGAACAGACGGAAATTCACGGGAAGGGCCTTTTCAAGTAGTCGTGCGGTCATGGGGAGTCCTAGATCGGCGCGGTGAATGCCACGCGCAGCAGGAATTCCCGCGTCGAGCCGGGAAGCGGTGCATGCTGTCCATCATACGGCTGAAGGAACTGGTACCGCGCATCGAACAGATCGTACACACCCAGCCCGATGCTCAGACCCTTCGCGGCGACGTTGTTGACGAGCAGATAGACGTTTGCCAGGGCGACCGGGTCGGAGACTTTTTGAACGGAAACACCCTGGTCATCAATGGCGCCGACGCCATACCGCTTGCCGTAGTACACCAGAGACGGACTGATCGTCAGGCCGTTGCCAAAGAGGCCGAAGCTGCCGTTGAGCGTGAGCTTGTGATTGGCAATCCCGAGGAGCGATGCGCTCGTCGCGAGTGCGGCATACTGCGGAATATCGTTGTCATGCGCGCCGTAGTAGGAATACGAAGCATTCAGGTATCCCCAGGTATCCTTCAGCAGGAATTCCAGCTCGACCCCCCTCGATCCCGTCCTCGCATAGTTGAAATACTTTTCCTCGCCATCGATCACTCCGTAGACGATCGGGTCGCTGATCGTCGTGTTGAAAAGGTTCGCGGAGATGTACATGTTGTAGCGCAGCTGATATCCGAGCTCGAGCTCAAGGGCGCTGGTCCGCTCCGGCTTGATTGCCGGATTCAGGTCGATGTTCTCAATGGCCGGGGCCCTGAAGGTCTGGCCGTAGAGGAGCTTGATGTTGAGATTGTTGAAAACCCTCGTAAACCCCAGCCAGGGAGCGAACGCCGCGGGGACGGCGCTGTTCTTGTCGTACCGAAATCCCGCATTGACATTAACGTAGGGTGTGGTCCAGAAACTCTGCAGGTAGGTGCCGATATTCTGATAGGAGACGGATGTGCTCGATCCGGTGTACATCGCGCTTTCCATCTCCTCAATCGGGACTGTCCCCTTGTCTGTGTAGCCCTCGACGCCCAGGGTTGCAAAAAGGGCCGGGAGGATATCCCCCGACACCTCCAGGCTTCCCGAAACCCTCTGGACAGTCTTCTGATTGAACCCCGCAGTATACGGAAGGGAGGTATCGGAGAGGATGGGATCGGTGGACCGGTACGGCTCCTCCCTGAGAAAACCGATATGAGGAGTGAGCGTGAGCTTGTCTGTCAGCTTCCAATCGTACTCGAGATTTCCGGCAACGGTATGCATGTCCATTTCCACCGGCACGGGTGTCGCGATGTCCAGGCCGTCACGCTGGAGGGAATTGTACCGGTCATACACGAATCTTCCCCGGGCACCTGCGTAACTCATGCCGATGTTGACGTTCAACGGTTTGAGCACGTTGTTTCCCGCCATCGGGAATGACTCACCCTGGAAGCCGTTGAAGACCGCATCGCTCCTGTTGGACTCGCCCGCATAGACCGTCCCGACCATCTCCAGCCCGCCAAACGTCTTGGCAATGCTCCCGCTCACGGTCCGGCGCGAATAGGCATCCCGCATGGTCCCGACTTGTCCGCTCGCCGAAATCTCATTCGCTCCCGGTTTCCTGGTGACGATATTGACGACGGCGAGTTCGGCAAAGCCGCCATAAAACGAAGCGCCCGGCCCCCGCACAATCTCAATGCGTTCGATCTGATCGACCGGAAACCGGTTCCCGAGCGCCATCGTGCCGTACAGCAGTTCATTCATGGGAATGCCGTCAACGATGAACAGCGCCTTCCCCTCGTCGGCCCAGAGCCCCCGGGTCGCCGTTGCGATCACACCCTGCACATCAGTCGCAAAGGAGAACCCCGGGACCAGGCTCAAGACGTCGATGAGGTCCCGCGCCCCGGACCGGATGATCTCCTCACGCTTGATCAGGGTCACGGTTCCGGGGATGTCCTTCTTGCCCATCGGCTTCCGTGATCCCACCTGGACGAGATCGATGTCGAGGAGCTGGTCGAGCGACAGGTCTTTGAGATCGTTGAGATTCGCCTCCTCTCCCTGGGCCTGCCCCTGAGAGGGACCGGCGAACAGGAGAAGAGCGACAGGAAGCAGCATCGAAATGATTCCGGCAGCCGGACGGATCTTCGGTTTAACCAGCTTCATGGCATTCCCAGCGAGTATTGTCGAGACTGTGAAAATCAGATACGCCGAGGCAAAGCACATGCCATGATTCCAGGGAAAACCACGTCGAGAGGGCTCTAGAATCTTCATAAGTAGCTAGAGAGTGAACGTTTTCGGGGGATGAGATGACTGGATGAAAGCCGGTCGGAAAGCGGGGAAGGGTATTCGGCAGGTGGCGACTATTGGCCACCAGCGATGGCAATTCAACTGGGTTTTCCCGAAATTCCAAAAACATGACGACCAGTCGCCGCAAACTCCTGACCGGAGAGATCGAGAGCCGCCGGAACAGCCTGGACCATATCCCGGGCGCCGGGCGTATCCCCGTGATCGGGATGCTGGACAATATCAGGAGTCTGTATAATGTCGGCTCGATCTTCAGAACATCAGACGGGGCGCTGGTGCAGGAGCTCTATCTCTCCGGGTATACACCGAGCCCGCCGCGGAAAGAGATAGACAAAACTGCTCTGGGAGCAACAAAGAGTGTCCCCTGGAAGCACTTTCCCGATCCTTTCTCCGCCATCAAGTCGGCGCGAGAAGCCGGAGCCAGGATTTGCGTACTCGAACAGACGACCATGAGCCGGCCATACGACAGCGTGAAGGCGGAAGACTTTCCGATTTGTCTTGTCGTCGGCAACGAACTCGACGGTGTCACAGCCGAAGTCGTCGCAGAGGCGGACCTGGCGATCGAGATCCCGATGTACGGAACCAAGCATTCACTCAACGCCGCAGTCGCGTTCGGTATCGCCGTCTTCGAGCTCGCAAGGATATGGAGAGCCCCACGCGGCGAAAGACCTGCTCCTCCGCCCCCCCGACTCTAGCCCCGGCAAGACCCTCAGCCCCGAGGACGATAACTCCATCCATATTCCGGCGACCAATGGCGCGAGGCTGCCCCACCCCCACGCTCTCCCGTGCATGCACTGCGGCATCGCGGGAACTTGCATCCGCAAGAATTGTTAGAAATCCAGAGATGCTCCGCCGCCCATCCACCGGCGGGCGGACTACTCATTAACGGGTATGTGCAATCGGTACTCACTCTTTGCTGCCGTATTTCGGCAAACGTTCACCTCGTCCACCACGCTTTCTCCCTGTCTGATCACGTGACGGGGAAGGCTCTATCGGCCATGCGCGGGAGAGGACACCAATCCATACACCATCACGAGAGGGAGGAACATCATGGGATCGACACTACGCTGGGCGATGCTCGGGGCCGCGATCGTTCTTGCGACGGCACCAGGGGCTGGCGAACACGGCATCGGTCAAGGTTGAAATGTGGTTTCGCGAGCCCTGGCTCGCGAAAAGTCCGGGATGTCAGTTTCCGGCACTCCCCTTGATCGGATCATCAAAGTCATATCCGAACAACCGCGGGTTTTCCCCGATCACCGTCGCCGCCACGATCGAGAACACATAGTCATAGGTCTCCTGTGGTATCAGATTTCTCGCCAGCAACTTCCAGAAATTCCGGTCCCTCGGGTTTTCAGGCATCTGGGCGAGCATGTCCCTGATCCTGGTCTCCTTCCAGTTGTAGCACGCCATGACGAGCAGCCCCGATGCCTGCGCCTCGCGCTGGTACAGATCGTGAAGGTAGTGGGCCGCCGCCGACGTGGATTTTTCGACGTTGTGGCGCTCGTCGAGCGGGTCGCTCCGCCTGACATCGACCAGTGGTCCGGTCTTCAGGTGATAAGCATAGGCGGTGGCGGGTATGAACTGCCACATCCCCTTGGCGATCCCGGAGTGGGTCTCGGGCCCGCAGATGTCCTTGTTGAACCCGCTCTCCTGAAGGGCCAGATAGAAGAACTGGGGGGGCATGCCGTTCTCAAGCATGACCTCGCGGATACTCGCCGGGTAGCCGTTTGCCCTGGCCCGGCCAATCGCCGTCGCATACACGGGTGTGCGGCGCCAGTACCGGATGTACTGCTTCACCGTCTCGACGAACCCCTTCGGCATGCTGACCGTGCACTCGCCGTAGAGCCTTGCCACCCTGTAGATCAACCACTCCTCCTCGCTAAGCTTTCCTCTGGATATGCCGAGCTCGTCCACGAACCTGTCATACGTTGCCTCCATCCGCTCCTGTTCCCGTCGCATCTCAAGGACCTCCGGGTCCGCCTTTGGCCCGAGCCTGGCCTGAAGTCTGGCGAGCTGGAGCTCGAGAGCCTTGGCAGTATAGAAGACGTTTTCTGCGGCCGCGTGCAGCTCCTCCAGCTTCTTCACGCGCTGGGTCTGGTAGTACAACGCTCCGAGGGCGATGATCAAGACGGCACCGATGGAGCCGATGATTGCCCAGTACCGCCGTGATTGTCTCTTCCTCACCCTGTGAAAAGCCTGGCGGAGAAGCATCGTATGCTCCCCCGCCCGGACTGTCTTGTCGCCGCCGAAGTAGCGCGCCGCGATCTGTGTCAGACCTGCCTGGGCCTGTTGTTCGGGAGCGGCGCTCACGCTGGATTGCCGCACCACTTGAATGTCCAGTAGCGGTCCGCCCGACGCGAGTTCGAGCTTTGCGTGAGGGGGAAGTGGGGCCCGCGTCACGCCTGTACCATCGAGATACGTCCCGTTCCTGCTCCCCAGATCCCTGAGCCACCACTGCCCCTCTTCCCAGGCTACCTCCGCATGATTGGAGCTGACCTGTTGATCGGTGAATCGCACGTCGCAGTCGTCGCCCCTCCCGAGCCTGAAGTTGTGGAGGAAGCGGTATTCCTGCCGGGCGGCAGTGCCACGCTCAACCGTCACCACCACTGCCGGCGCGGCAAAGATATGCGTTTTGTCAGAGAGTGTCATGTCTTGTGCACTGAAGCCGGCGCCGCCGGCAACTGATCACACAGAAACATCCTTGTGGCTTGCGCCAGGATGTGGAGCGCCCCCGCCCTGCCTTCCGATTGCTAAACCGGATTTCCCCAGCGCAAAGGACGCCAGTCGTTGGACATGTGCCGGGGAACCTATCGTCCTTCCCGCTTGGCGGGATTGAAACTCAGCATCATACGCTCCACCTGAGGACCCAGGGTCTTCCGGGTCTTTTTCGTGAACGTCGCGGTGAGTTTGCAGGCGTTCTTTTCGTGCAGGACATAGATCTGTTCCTGATAGACCCTGAGCGCCTCCGTGGGATACCAGCTGAATACGGCCTTATAGGCAGGCAGTCCGCTGGCGAGCACGATCCCCCCCTTTTTCAGAAGCCGGCAGCTCTTGAGCTCACTCTCGAGCGCGCCGATCTGCCATTCGGCATACTCGCGAACGGAGTCGAAGGCCATACCCGGTTCGACCGTAATAAGCACATTATGCTGGATGCCGTCCACCACCGGGCCCGTCAATGTGTGTATGGTCTTATCCTGCCAGCCTTCGAGGCAACTTATGGTGAACGTGTTGGCCTGATATTTCGTGACGCGGTCGGGCTGGCGTGCTGCGGCAGCCTGACGGTCTTCTCCGGGACGGTTCATGATTGCCCTCTACCGCTATGCGGGCCGGAGGGGACACTCACGGGTCCCCCCTTCCCCGGAAACTCGACCCGGGAAACTCCCGGGGGCACGCCCCGCTCAATCGAGGAACCCTGCTGATTGAGCTTCCCTTTTTTCTGACTGCCGTCCGGCAGGTAAAGGACATACTCCGCCCCGCCGATCGGGTTGCCCTTTCCGTCATGCAGGACAACCTCAATCCAGTCCTTGAACTCGAGCGGACCGGAGTCCGCGCCCACCTCTCCCACCGCCACCCTGAAAAAATACTCCGGAGGATGATAGCCCTTTTCAGTCTCATGGGCCGAGGGAATGTCCTTTGTATCGTCGTGATACTGAAACTCCCACCAGGCCTCGACCTTTTTATTCCTGATCGTCACAGGGATTTTCGCGACCTGCTCATGCGCACCTTCTGCGTCGCGTTCGTAGATTTCGATCGCCGCTTCACCACCATCCGGCGGCCCTTTCACATCGGCGGTGAGCTTCAGCGTATCCCCCCTCCGGGCCTCCTTCCTGTCCCATGTGACATTGGTGATCTGCACCGGGGGAAGGAGGAGAAGCCCCGGCGATTTCTGCTGCAAGCTGTGTTTCGACAGTTTCACCGACGCAACAAGCGCGTCCTTCGCGTCAGAGGGTATTTTCACAGCGGCCCAGAAATGGTTGCCATGGATCTTGTCCGTGAAGCTGCCGTGGCCCTTCCCGGCGTTGTCGGTGAGCTCGATTTTCAGATCGGCGCCATTGCCGACGTACCGGGTGAAGACCTCCAGTCCCACGGTCCCCCCTGGCGCGGCCTGCCGCCTGGTCCAGTAGACCTGCTCGATGGCTGAGTCGACCCTGACCTTGGTGACCTGGCCGGTCTGACCTTTATGCGATGACACAACCGACCCCCTTCAGCAAAGTGCGAAACGTGTACCCGTCCAAAGCCCCACCATACGGGCCGGAGAGCAAGGAAACGGCAGAGTGTGATCCCTCCTGCAAGCGCCTGTAAAAGCAGAAGATGCCTTCATCAAGGGCTCAGCGGGCGATGAGCTCATAGAGATATTCTTCCGTCGCGATGAACAGAGAGCCGTCTGAACCGGGGAGAGGCTGGGAACAGACAGCTTCCCCGGGGAATGTCCGGAGGATTGTCCGTTTTCCATGCTGATCGAACGCCTCCAGCAGACCCCCTGCCGCTACAAGAAGGTTTCCATCGGCCATCACCACCGCCCCGGCGATCGCAGCCCCCGCATGTTCGTCCCAGAGGAGCAACCCGTCCGCCGTGTAGGCCTTGATTCTCTCGCGGAAGAGCAGGTGGACCGTATGGTCGAACCCTACCAGAGGCGGGCTGACAGTTTCGCCGAACGAACCGCGCAGCTCCCTGGCGCAAGACAGCTCCCCGTCGGGCGTGGCGCATAGAAGGATCACCATGGAGTTGTCGCTCAGAGCAACGAGATAGATGTTGGTTTTCTCGTCGAGGCTCATCGCAAGCGGCGTGAACTTGCCAGTCAACACTTTCAGGATGTTCAGTCCCGTATCGGCAACATAGATCCGGTCGTCGGTCGCGACGACGAGTGCATTCTCGTTCATTGCCGCAAAGAGGCACGCGGTCTTGCGCTTCAGCGTCTTCACAGTCCGGAACGACTTCAGGATGTGGTCGTTGCTGACTTCGGGCTGCTCGCCCAGATCGATGAGCTGGAGGTTTGAGCTCTGGCGGGGAGCGCCGTGAGGGTTGCGCTGCAGTTCGATACCGCTCGCCAGCAGGAAGTGCCGTCGCGGCGCCACAAACGGGTGCATGAAGCTATTGCCGAAATCAATACCCATCAGGAAGGAGGATGCGCCGTTGGAGAGCTCCCGCGCCGCAAGATACCCCAGGCGGTTCATCATGTAGTACACTCCCCGGGCGGCATCGAGCGTGATTCCCCCGGGAGCGACGCTCCCTGTGCTCAGCTGCTTCCCGGCGTTGTCGTACAGGCACCATTCCACGGGGGCGTCCACCAGGATCCTCTCACCCAGGCGGAGCAGGCGGCATGACGGCGCGCGCACAGGGAGCTGTGCCTTCCAGGCAATCTCCCAACGTCCCGGAGCCAGCGACATGTTGACGCGGGAGTTGAGCTGATCGTTTCCGTACGAGCGGACGAAATCATCACCGGTCCCCGGCCTGGCGGGCGGGATCGGTTCGAACGGTTCTGTCCGGAGGTGGAGCTCCAGTGGAGGTGTCCCGATTTCCACGCCGCCGATCCAGGTCGTGTCGATGTACGGAGCCATAGTGTGCCGTCCTCCCCTGGTGTGTCCGCCGGTGAGGGCGGAGCAGATGATGAGAAGCCCGAGAACCAGGGGCCGTTTAGAATCTGTCGATGCTTGCATCGAGCAGGATGCCGTCGGCAACGTGGAGGAGATCGGCTGCCGTCACATCCTCCGCCTTTTTCTCGATGCCGATCATTCTTGGCAGCTCGGCCGCCAGCAGCTCGTCGGCATCGGTGAACCATCCCGTGGTGAGCGTCAGCTTCCGCCCCTGGGGGGAGTCCCAGGCGGCTGAATGCTCTTCAAAGACGCCTGCGGACTTGATGAACACATCGAAGTGTCTCATCCCTTCGAGGGCTGTCACGACCTTGGTGTACTCCCGCGACGTGTGCACGTAGTCGAACTTCTTGTTGGCATCCTCCTGATAGACCTCCACATCCCTTGCATAGTCCTCGACCATGCTGTCTTTCGGACCCGGAAAGTTCGGGACGAGAAATCTCGGGAAGAAGAGGAGCGCGCACTTGGAAAATTCGACCGCAGGGGAGCCGCTGAACCTCCCGCGGAAGTACCACTTTCCCTGATGGTCATCGTCCCGGTAGTTGAAGGTTCTCTTGATCTTCCGATCGATGGCAGAGAGCGTGTTCCGGATCGCCCAGAAGTCGTTGGTTTCGATGAAATTGATCTTCATCTTCAGGAGCACCAGCAGGAGGCCGTCCGTCACATGGCCGGGGGCAAGAGACCCGGGCCTGTCGCCTTTGCCGAAATCGTCCTGTCCGATCAGGTTCAGCACGACGTCGTACTTCGCCCTCGGTGACGGGCGGTTCACGACGGACATTTCGACGACCGGGTATGAGTGGTATGTGCGGATTCGCGGACTCAGGCCCTTCGGATATGGTGCGATTTGGTACCGGTAGTTCCCTTGCTCGACCGTATAGCTCGCCCCTCCACCCTCGACCGATGCCACCCATTCCGCAAGGTGCCAATAGTACCTGGCCCGAACCTCTTTGTTCGCCACCATGTCCGCGTCGCGGTCAAAATCATAGGGGGATCCCGGGGTATAGCTTTTGAATCCGGCCTCCAGGTAGGAGGCGTCCTTCGAGTTCTCGACGTATTCATCGCTCAGGCTGGTGGCGTGACCGAATTCGTGCGCCGCCGTAAACCTCCTCGTCTCCTTGTTCGGCTCGTTGTCGCTTGCCCGGAGCTCTCCGGTGCTGACCCCCATGTTGCTCCGGCCATTCGTTCCAGCCGGGAACACCTTGATGAGCGTGTGGCGATCGGCCTTGACCGGTTCGAGGTAGTAACGGATGAGAATCCGCCGTTTCTTGCCGGCCGCATCCTGCGAGGTCAATGCGGTGAGCTGGTCCATGCCCGCCTGGGTACGGTTGTTCCAGAATCCGGTGATGTTCTTGACCGTTGTCTCGATCCATTCGGGTGCGACGTTGAACGGGGGATCGGTGGGCTTGCCGGGATCCTGCACCCCCTGAAATTCCCAGCGGAGGTGCATGAAGAGGCAGGCAATCGCTTCATCGTTGACCGTTCCCCAGTCTCTCAGGAGATAGAGATCGGAGTTCCCGGTTTCTTC
>PMBF01000065.1:199665-199838 GCA_003152875.1 Ignavibacteriota bacterium
CCGGTGTCGGGATACAGCACGGCGAGATCCTTGTCGAGGAGGGCCCCCTGCATCTTCCCTCCACCGGTTGCGACAAGATCTTTCGAGGTCAGGACGATATCATCCAGGCAGAGGACGATGGGGGTCCCCGGCGTTGTGACATCGTCGCCGAACGGCTTGTACTTCGGTTTCCG
>PMBF01000114.1 GCA_003152875.1 Ignavibacteriota bacterium
TGTTGCGTGTGTGAGCGTTCCCCCTTGCTTCTTCGCGGCCCGGCCGGATATCCTTGGAATAAGGTTCGCATCTTTCCCGCATTCTCGGCGATCCTCAGGAGACGGGCGATGTCATCCGTCAGGTTGCAGAAGGCCTCTTCAGAGACCGACGCTGCCATACTGAAAGGGATTTTTCATAATACGCTCCTTGCGTAACGCAACTTGCGTGATCTGCTTCTTAGAATCCAGTCCTCCTTCACGCTTTCATGTTCTAATTACCGGCGGGTGATTTGCCCCGCCTTCCTCTTCGCCCCCGTGCAAAGACAGGAGAGAGCCTGCCCTGTCCGTAGACATTCCACCCGTCATCATCAATCCTGGTTTTTGACGGCCTGCGCGACGGGCCCATGACAGGCAGAAGATCTGGTCTTGAGGCACCTTCCGGGGCATTATGGGGATTTCAATATTGCCCTCGCCTTCCTTTGAAATCGGGCAGGGAATTGTTATACTTTGGCATGGAGGATCAACCGGGAATTGCATCACGACTTTGAGTGGGATCCAAGTAAGGCGCGGACAAATTCCCGCAAGCATGGTGTCACATTCGAGCGGGCGACGGAGGTTTTTCTTGATCCGGTCGCCCTTTCCGTGTTTGATGGCCGACACAGTGACACTGAGGACCGGTATGTGACCATTGGAACAGACTCGCGTGATGTGTCGATTGTCGTCGTTCATACATTCCGGCAAGAAGGGCCGAACCATGACACTATTCGAATCATCTCGGCCCGGAAAGCAACTAAGAGAGAACGGGAGCAATTTGCCAAGGGGAGTAGATGAAAAAGGAATATGACTTTTCAAAGGGCGTGCGGGGCCGGTTCTACCGAAAAGGGGCTCGTCTCAACATACCGGTCTATCTTGAACCGGATGTGGCTGCATTTGTGAGCAAGGCTGCAAAGAGGAAAAAGGTCGCTGCCGAAAAGATTGTAAATGAGGTACTACGCAACACCATCAAGAATGTCCGCTCTGTTGCGTAGGAAGATCGAAGCTCTATTGGTTACGCCTCTCCGTCTCGGTAATCTGCCACCTTTCGCCAATTGACTCTCCGACTCCTTCGTTGGAGATTGGGCACAGATTTGTAGCCATGTTGAAAATCCCAATCCCATCCACCTTTTCATCGCCGGATCTTATCACCGTTGTTCCGGAATACGAGAAGTACTGGACCTTCCATTCCCCGAGACTGACCAATTAAGTCGTCGTGCGCATTGACGGTTTCTTCTTGATTTTGACCCTATTCGACGTAAATTAGCCGATCATCCCCTTGGGACTGTACCAGGTCTCATCGGCCCCCGGTTTCCGCGAGCGGAGCCGGGGTTTCTTGTCTTGAGATATCTCGGGAGTCGAGAATGGACAGAGTTATTGCCTTTGTCAACGGCTTCAACCTCTATCATTCTCTGCAAGAAAATCCCCTATACCACAAGTACAAGTGACTCGGGACCGGTCGAAGTCAGTTGCGCAGCGGACCGTCTCGGAAGTCAATTATGCCAGATTGTTCACCCTTTACGACATCGTGATGAAGCGTGCATACTTGCGGATGTCAAACTCAGGTAATCGAGAACTCCTCCCGCACACGTAGGGGTTCCGCACTCGCTGGTCGCCGCTGGCTGCGCTTCGCCGGCGATCATAAATGTCCGGTGTCTCGTGATGCTTCCCCTGGGACGAGCCCCCAGGCGCCCCCCGACCAGGCAAGCGGATAAGGCAGGACCAGGAGTCCCCACCACATAGAGCGCCACTCACCCAAGTGACTGCTCTTCAGTGAGTTCTGTGATGGATGCATCAAGCCGTGAGGGGCATCTCGTGGGTGAGAGCTTCCGCGCAATGGCAAGGTAATTAAAGGACTTTCCTGTTCAACAGGCAGATCCCCGTGGGAGTCCGCCGCGGGTACCGGAAGGCTTCGATTTCAGCGCGAATTCCCTATTCTGCCCGAGGTTCGGATTTTTGAATTGGATCTCTCACTCTTCCACCATAGATTTTTGCAGCGGGAGCTTTCGGCCCACCATCGTGGAGCTTTTTCTCATGAGAACGTTGATTCCTTTGGCCATCGTCATGATGGTAACGCTGCCGTTCTGTGCGAAACACAGCGACAACGGGACCGGCCGGACTGCCGGAGCCGATTCTGCCACAGACCGGCAGGAAAACAGTGCGGCATGGCTCGCGCGGGCGCACAAGCATGTTCAGGATGGCTGGACCTGCCTTCACATCGAAGGGGCGCCGCGCGTGAGGGGATTTCAGTATGGCTATCTGCTCGGGCGGGAGATCAAGGAATCCCTCCGGATCACACGCGCTGTCTGGGAATACAAGAGCGGCATGGACTGGCAGTGGCTTGTCGCAAAAGCGGGTGCCTGGTGCATGCCGAAGATGGACGACGAGAATCTGGAAGAGCTCCGTGGAATCGTGGAAGGCTGCGGAGCGGCGGGCGACTCCACCACGCTGGAGGAAATGATCGCCTACAACGGCTATGTGGAACTCTCGGGATACTGGTGGCCCGAGCAGAAGAAGACCCTGGACATTCATGGGCCCAAGGAGCGAAAAGACGCGTGCAGCAGCTTCATTGCCACCGGCCACATGACCAGGGACGGCACTCCTGTGCTGGGGCACAATACCATGTGCTCCTATGTGGAGGCGGACTGTTACGTTATTCTCGACATCCAGCCCGACAAAGGGCATCGGATCCTGATGCAGACGAGCCCGGGATGGATTCACAGCGGCTCGGACTTTTTTGTTACCGATGCGGGACTCATCGGTTCAGAAACCACTATCGGCGCTTTTGACGGATTCGACGAGACAGGAGTTCCGGAGTTCCTTCGTATGCGTCGCGCCACGCAGGATGCGTCGGACATTGACCAGTGGTGCGACATCATGAAAAAAGGGAACAACGGTGGATATGCCAATGCATGGCTCCTGGGGGACATTCGTACCAACGAGATCGCGCGCCTTGAGCTGGGCCTGAAGTACGTGGGTTTCGAAAAGACAAACGATGGGTTCTTTGTCGGATCCAACCTTGCGGAGAATCAGAAGATCCTCCGCCTGGAAACAGACGAGCACGAAACGGACATCCGTCAATCTGGAGTGGCCCGACGTGTCCGGTGGAAAGAACTCATGCGCGAACACGCCGGTAAGATCACGACGGACCTTGCGAAGCTGTTCGAATCAGACCATTTCGACACGTACCTCCTCCGGGGCGCGCTGGACTGGAGAGGTCTCTGCGCTCATGGCGACTATGATTCCACTGACACCGACCTGCCCTTCGAACCGGCAGGCACCGTGGACGCCAAGGTGGTAAATGCAAAGCTTGCCAGAGAGATGTCATTTCTCGCGCGCTGGGGCTCGGGGTGCGGGAGAGCCTTCGATGCGGCCGGATTCCTCAAGCGGCATCCCCAATTCGATTGGATGCACGGGCTGCTCCGAAGCCGGCCCTCGCACAGGTGGACGACCGTTTCTGCCGCTGCATGCGCGCACCGGGGAGCGCAGGAAAAGATGTGAGCCGCACGGAGGCCGAACCTCCCTGCGTGCGTCGGCATGACGGGAACTCAGCGTATGAGTTCCCAGTCGACCATGGAGTGCATCAAGCGATCGGGGAGAACATTGACGCCGAGCCCGGAGCCCTCTGGTACGGCGATATACCCTTCAGGATCCAACGTGACCGGCTTGTCGATGATGTCTTCCTCAAAGTAATTGCATGTCTCCGAGGTGTCGCCGGGAATCGTGAACCCGGGGGTGGTTTGAAGATGGATATTGACGGCCCTCCCAATCCCCGTTTCATCCATTCCGCCTGACCACACGCCCACTCCGTGTTCCGCGGCAAACCTGGCAATCCTCATGGAGGGAATCAGCCCGCCGACACGTCCCTGTTTGATGTTGAGAATCCTGCAGGCGCCAAGCGCCACCGCGGCAACAGCCTCATCCAGCCCCAGGATCGATTCATCGAGGCAGAGCGGCGTTTCCAGACTCCTCTGGAGAAGCGCGTGTTGATGGATGTCGGCATAGGACAACGGCTGCTCGATCATGCTGAGATGAAACGCATCAAGTTGTTTCAAGAGAGGAGCATCGTCGAGCGTGAAGGCCCCGTTGGCGTCCACCATGAGCTGGAGATCCGGGAAACGATCCCGTACTCGCCGCACCCACTCCACATCTCTTCCCCTCTCGATCTTGATTTTCACCCTGTGATAGTTTCTGCTGACGGCCTTCGCCACGGCACCGAGGAGCTCGTCCATGGAGTCCTGCAGTCCGATGCTCACCCCCGACATGATCGGTTTGGCCGGGGCGCCGAGGAGATCGTGCAGGGGAATCTGTTTTTGCAGGGCGATCAGGTTCAGCAGGGCGTTCTCAACCGTGGCCTTCGCCATGCCATGACCCCTGCAATGCGTGAAGCGCCGCACCAATTCTCCCATGGAAAGTCCGGGCTCAACAAGCGGGAGGAGAAAATCACGAATGATGTGCCGTGCGGTCTGGGTGGTCTCGGGCATATAGAAGGGGTCAGGATCGGCAACGCACTCGCCCCACGCTACAGTCTGCCCCGACGTCAGTCTCAGTAAAAGGGCTTCTTTATGCGTCCAGACCTGCACGCTCGTGCCGAATGGATGGACGAAAGGAAGGCGGACGGTGACGAACGCCCCATGATCAATGCGAGGGATGAGTTCCTGCTCGACGGACTGGATGGGATCGTTGGCTGGAGTCATTGGGAGGTCTCGACGAGTGAAGTGCCACTTCCGGCACTGAAGAGTTCAGTCGACTGTGCGGCCGGCGCTGATTTCCCCGGGGCCGGGGGACCGCTGCGCATACAGACGTTCAGGGAACCCGCAGAATCGGATACCATTTATCCTTCAGCGTCCAGGCGAATTGCGGGTACTTGGTCAGGCCCCACATGGACTCCGGTTCCAGCAGGGTCGCGAGGAACAGCGAATGCCATTGCGTTGTCGGGACTATGACGTCTCCTGCGGCAAGGTTCACCGTTTCCGGCACCAGGTGCACGCGGGGGCGCGGCAAGGTGTCTTCCTCCAGGGCATCCGCTTCGATGCCGTCGATCTTGTAGCGACCGCAACGGATGGACCGGGAATCCCCGACCGTGGTGAACGAGACATGGTGTTTCGCCAGGAGCCTGATAACCGAGGCGCAGTGCCTGGGGACAATATACGCCTGAGGAACCGTCGTGCTGCATAGCGTGTGCACGATGCTGTGATACGGCGCCACCTCCCAGGCGGTGTCCCGTCCCGTCGACAATGACCTGACCGGGATGGCGAGCCGGCGCTCGCCGGCGATGTGCTCCATCCTCAACGCGCACGAATCGCCGACCCGGTTCTTCAAGATATCCCGTTCGTGCTCAACCATGGCGATGAGTTCGCCGGCATGGCTCTCGCAGCAACGCAGGAGCGCCAGGATACCGGTCAACTGAGAGCGAACCCGTCTCTCCAGATTCTCTTCAGGGGACTTCCCTTCCCTGCCCTCCTGGATGAATGAGAGGGTGTTCAAAATGCCAAAACCCTGCCTGCCGTCGTTGATTTCGGTGGTGCTGTGCCGCACGCGGTCGGATGGTGACCCCACGATGTACTCCTGGAACAGATATCCCTGTGCTGCCATCGCTTCGGCGACAGCAGGAAAGACCGTGGAGCGCTGAAATGCCGCAAGAACGCGTGAAGAATTCGGATTTGTCAACATCCCGAGTTGAACGTCTGCCATTTTGATGAACCCGGAATCCGTCCAGGATTCGTCAAACGCAAAGAATTCGTGGACGTCGAGGGTCACCTGCGGCTTCACCGAATAGAAGAGTTCGTGGAGAGCCTCAACCTCCGGCGTGCTCAGAACGAGGTGGCTACGATTCATGTCAAGGCTGTCCGTCGTGCGGCGCTGGCGGAGCTCCGCGCCGTCGGGGTTCATCTGTGGTACAACGTAGAGGTCGATCCCGCGGAGGACATCTTTCAGGGAGCCTGAGGCTGCCTGCGCCAGCAACACCGTGAGTGCTTCCTTTCCCGACGGCTCATTTCCGTGTTGCTGGGCGAACAGGAGGACCCGGAGCGTGGCATCGAGCGGGGAACTGCCGCCGCCTCGGTACCGGACGAGGTAGACTGAGCGCCCGGACCGCGACGCAGCGATGGTGGAGACGCTGAAGGCAGGGCATTCGGCAAGCGAGCCGAGAAAGGCCCGGAGGGAGTCGTACGAAGTCAGCGCGGTGAATCCGTTGCGCTCCACGGGGGCGACGATGTCATGGTGCTGTGCCTGCAGGAGGCTGCATGCCGCCATCATGAGAAGCAGGACTCTTCGCAGCATCGATGTTCCCCCGTTGTCAGAAGGCGACTCCCACGCTGAACCGGTGCACCGACGGGAGGAGCGTGTAATTCACAAAGGCGTAGTCGAAGGAGACATGCAGTGCGCCTGCCGGGGCGACCACGCCCACGCCCGCCGACCACCGTGCCGTGTCGTCGCCGAACCGGTAGCCCCCGCGGAGAAAGAGGCTCTGCAGGATCGCCACCTCCACGCCGGCGCATACCAGTTCATCGTTGTCGTTCGGGTGGATGACGTCGGTCGCCAGGAGCACCGACAAGTCGTCGCTGAGATACGGCGACATGGAGAGCCCGACCTGAAAATGCAGCGGCAGCGGGTATTCCTCGGGATTCAACTGTGCGGGCAGCAACCGTTCGGTGGCGTTTGTCGAATTCGCGTCATAATTCACCCCGAGATCTCTCCCGTCAAACGTGAGATTCCCGCCGAAATTCGTCACGCTCATGCCGAGCCGAAGATCCCTGAAGCCGATATGGTACTGAGTACCGATGTCCACGGCGAGACCGTTGGCAGTCTCGTTCCAGATCCGCTGGCTGACATATTTCGCGGTGATGCCGACGCTGAAGTCGTCGGTGAGCTTGCGGGCGTAGCAGATCCCGAGCATCAGGTCTTGCGCATCGAAATACTGGCCTGTCCCCTCGGGTTGTTCCTCCGTTGTGACTTCGGTCTTATCCATCGACATCATGGTGAACGAGACTCCGAACGAACCCACCCCGCCGAACGATTGCACGTACGCAGCATGGCTTAACCTGCTGCCCGCCCACCATTCCGCATGGGAGACGGTGAGCGCACCTCCCTGCACCCCCACGATGCCCGCCGGGTTCCAGAAGACGGCGCTAGCATCGTCGCCGTACGACGTGAATGCTCCGCCGAGAGCAGCGGCACGGGCACCGACGGGGATCTTCAGAAACTGTGCTCCGGCCGTCCCGAGATTGGTGTTCTGGGCATAGAGCAGCCCGGACATCCCGACGACCGCTATGGCGCATCCCAGGAACAATCGTCTCATCGTCCACCTCCTACTTAATGACCGCGAATCGACCGAGCTTTTCCGCGGTATCGGTCTTGACCAGATACATGTACATCCCGGCAGCGATCTCCCTGTTGCCGTCAGTCCGCAGGTCCCACGTCTCGGTACCGGTCGTGCCATCGTGATGGATGATCTTGATCTTGTCTCCCGCCATGGTGAAGATCGTGATGGTACAGTGCGCCGGCAGGTGGTTGATCTTCAACTGGCGTATGGGCTCCCTGCGCAGAATGCCGTATTCTCGTTCGTACGCGGAGCCGACGAGGTACGGATTGGGGACCACCTTGATCTCGTTCAGTTCCCCGGAGTCGATGGTGGTACGTACCTGTGAGGGGTAGGTGGAGAACGTGAAGGAATCGGTGTACGATATCAGACTCGACGCCGAGTCGTTGTTCCGCACGACGGAAAACACGACCCCGTCGCCGGTTGCGTAGCGCGAGCCGTACGAGAACGGGCGGAGACTGAGGACCGTCACCCCGCCGGAGGCGGCGGTGATTCCGGGATACACAAGAATGGAATCTCCCGCCTCGGGTCTCGCATCCGCGGAGGAGGCCGTATCCGTCAGGAGTATCCGGATTCCCGTTCCACCCATCGTGACCGGCACGCCCGAGGTGTAGGTTCCCAGGGCCCTGATCACTTTCCCCGTAGTCAGGCTGGTGATCGAGTAGGTCGAGGGGGATTTGAACACAAACGCATAGGTGCCAGGGTCCGTCTTGACTCCATCGACCGTCGAGAGGGTGATGATGGATTGGAGGTTTCCCTTCGCGATGGTGAAGGTGGGGGCGAAGCCGACATGGTAGCTCCTCCCGCCGGCTCCCGGCTGGTCAAGCTGTGAGACGGCCAGCGTGACATTCGCTGGACCCGAGTGGGTGATGCCCGCTACCCCTGCCGGCGTTCTTCCTATCGCACGCGACTCCGGATTCGCGACCCCGATATTCTTCTCTTCCGCCGAATGACCGATGTTGCTTTCGAGGATGCTTTTGTCACTGGTCAGGGCATAGGCGGTCATTGAATACCAGTACGTACGTCCGTTGACAAGAGAAGAATCGACATAGGCATTCTGGATGCCGGTGGATTTGTCAAAGGAAACAAGCGGCACCGGATCGGCTCCTGCCGAGGGGTTGGTATTCCGGTCGATCTGGTCCCAGTGCAGGCCGAAATCTACGCTCCGGTAGAGACGGTACCCCTGGAAATTCGCCAGGTACGTGATGGGATCCCGGGACGATTCCGCCGCATTGTCCCAGGCGAGGGTCGCCCGTCCATCACCCGACACGACGGTCAGCGCCGGTATGGCCGGGGGCTTCGGTGTGGCAAAATTGGCCCGGCAGAGCTCCCATGCGTTGTTTGTGATGACATCCATGCCGGCGGCATCGTTGGCGGCGACAAATGCCGTGATGAAATGGAGGGTATCGCCAGGGACCATCGTGTACGGCCCGGAACCGATGCACGACACCAGATCCATCCCTGCGGGCCCGATGGTGGCAGGATCGTCATAGTGGAGGTCAGGCGCATTCGCCCCGGGATGGAAATAGGACGGTCCGTACCGTGATGCTTTCAGCGAAGGAGCGCTTGAAAAAATCCCGTACTGCACCGAGTCAACGTCAAAGTCGTCATCATACCTCATGTAGTGAAGATCGGTGATGCCGTGCTCGGCGCCGTTCACCATGGGAGTGCGGAGCATGATGAAGCCGAATCTCCCCGACGGGCCGCCCCACTGCACCGACGTTCCGTTGTCGTAGTAGACGACGCGCTGGAGCGACCTGTCCAATGCCAGCCGGTCATTCGCATAGTCGACCGCGCTCTCTGAGCCGCCCACATCGGCGTCGAGATACATGCCAAAATAGACGCTGTCGTATGTTTTCTTCGACGTGTTGATGAGGTCGAACCGGTAAATCACCATATCGCGGATGGATTTCGCTCCGAACGCGTAGCCCGTCTGATTCACCTGAATGCCGAGGATGCCCCTGCTGTTGGTGGAGTCGTTGTAGACGCAATAGCTGTCCTGGTCCGAGACGATCACCGGGCTTCCGTCGGAAGCCTTCACCGGCCAGCCGGTGGCAGGCCAGGTGTACGGCTTGTCGCTCATTGCCACTTTAGCGCTGTCGGTATTGTTGTAGCCGGCGGCGGCCTCCCATTCCTCGTCGGTGGTGAAACGCCCCTGGATCATGTTGCCGGGTATGCCCACGTACGGATTGGCCCGGTAGACGTATTCGTGTTGACTGCCGATGGGCCATTCAAACGTCGGTCCAAAGGCCTCTTCGTGGGGATACAGTTTCCCGCGGTTTTCGAACGCGGATCCCAGATTGCTGCGGTTGTGAAATCCTCCCGCACGGCTCGGGATGCCGCTGGTTTTCGCGAGCGGGGCAAACGCCCGGGATTTCGGCCCCCCCTTCTGTGCGTGTGCGGGTGCGGACGCCGCCAGCAGTCCCGCAATCATGCAGACAAAGAACGCGTAACGCTTCATGGTCTTCTCTTAAATAGTCAGAAAAGGGTGTATGGTCAGAATTTCAGGCGCGCCCCGAGACGCACCCGGCGAGGCGGACCGTAGTTGCTGGGATCCTGCGTATATTGGAGGGAATGCCCGCCGTCGTATGAGACGTCCGGTTCTCCCGTATCGCTCCAGACATAGACCACGTTCCTCGCATTGGTCAGATTCAGGACTTCACAGAACACCTCCAGGGACAGGGGGGAGATTTTCCACTCCTTACTGGCTTCCAGGTCAATCGAGAACGATGCAGGGAGCCGTCCGGAATTCTTCGGAATGTAATTGCTTCTCCGGCTTGTCGGGGTGTAGGGTTCCCCGCTCGCGGCCCTCAGCAGGATGTCCCACGTCGTGCTCCCCAGCGGCCGGGCACCGAAGATCGCAGGCCCTTCGTTTTCGGGAATTCCCACGACGACATTGACATTGAGCATGTGGGTTCTGTCCCAATTCAGCGGATACAGGAGCGTCGACGTCGTGGTACCGGGATAGTCCTCCTGTTCGGAGGACGCACTCCCCTTCGCCACGGAATAGGTGTAGGTGAGCATCCCCCCCACGTAGCCGGTCCGCCGCATGTTCAGCCTGACCTCGAACGACCTGATGTTGGCATACGCCTCGTTGACATAGATCGTGTATCCAACGTAGCGCCCGCCGGCATACGGGTAGAAGAACTGAGTTCCAACCAGGCCGACGACATCCTTGTACGCCGCCGTGAATGATCCCGAGAGGGCGTCGGTGAACTGATGGCTGACGCCGACCTCATAGGCCGTCGTGCGCTCAGGATCCAGATCGGGAGAGCCGAAGAGCGGCTCCTTAACGGCGATGTCATACTGAGAATCTTCGAAGAGCCGCAGGTAATCGGGGTTCTGGAAGAACCGGCCGTAGGAAAAATGGAGCGACGTCCGGTCGCTGATCGGGTGTGCCACCCCGAGACGCGGACTCCACTGCTGTTTCGGACGCGACTCGACAATGGACGCGGGATCAAGCGGATTCGTCCGGAATGGCGAGCGCTGATTCGCGTAGTCATAGCGGAGCCCCAGGTTCACGACCAACGCGGAGAGCGAAATCTGATCCTGCAGGTATCCCGAGCCCTCGAGCGGCTTCTTCTGGAATGCGGTCACGTACGGGTTCACCCTCTTGGGATCGTACACGTCCAGGAAATCGAGGGTGTGCCTCTTGAATTCAAACCCGCCGCGGACCTCATTCCAGGTGTCCACCTGCCAGGTCGCGTCGCCCTTGACGTCCACCGTGATGGTGGCGTTTCTCGTCAACTCGATCGGGTCCTCAAGCGCATAAAATTCGTGGCCGTTGCCGGCGTCGCCGACGTACTGGTACGCCCCCGGCAGAATGTACTGCGAGGTATCCTTGTCCACGCCCGAGTAATACGACTGCGAGAAGTACGACACACGCACGTCGTAGAAGAAGGACGGGGAAAGCGTGTGCGTGATCCCGAGAATTGCCTGGCGGCTCAGATCTCGCACGCGGAGGTACTGGTCGGGAATGTAATCCCACTGGTGATTGTACGGCCGCTCTTCGTCGCTGGTGTACCGCCCCGTCAGCGTGGTCTTCAACGACGGGAAAGGCCGCGCGGCGATCTTGCCGATAAGGGAAATGGTCTTGTCCGAACCGAACGGGAGCCAGCTCCCGCTCTTGTCTTGCTGGCCGCTCAGGTAGAAGCTGAGGTCGTCGCCGGCGAGGGGGCCCCCCAGGGAGGCGGTGACCCGGTTTTCATGATACGTGGAAAAAGGTTTCACGAAGAAATCGCTTGTCCGGCCCTCCAGGAATCCCGTGAATGCTGTTCCCCCGTCCTTCGTCACGATATTCACGATGCCGCTCATCGCGCCGCCGTACTCGGCATTGAACGTGCCGCTCATCAACTGGAGCTCGGCAATCGCGTCGTTGTGTATCGTGGTCCCCCGTGATCCGAGCACCGGATCCTTCACGTACATGCCGTCGATCAGATACGCCACCTCGTTGCTGCGCCCGCCGCGGATATACAGGGAGTTCCCCGAACCCGCCACGCCCGCCTGGAGCGCAAGGACGTCGGCGAAATCCTTCGCCGGCAGCTGGGCGATCTGTTCGCTGCTGATGACCGCCACCGAGGCAGTAGCGTCCCGCTGAAACGGAGGCGCCACGGCCTGCACGACAATCTCCTCCATGTCGACCGCCGAGGGCGCAATCTGGGCGTTTATCGTCGTCGTCCGGTCAACTTCCACACGCACGCTCTTGATGATGGTGGCTGTGTAGCCGATGAGCGTCACGCGCAGATCGTAGACACCCGGCGGGAGATTCATGATGAAGTAGTTCCCGTCGCTCCCCGTCGCGGCCCCATACCGGGTGCCGACGACCGCCACGTTCGCTCCGGCGAGAGGTTCACCCCGGCCTTTCTCGGTCACCGTCCCGGCGATCTTCCCCGTTGTTCCGGCAAGGAGCGTGCCGCACAGTGCCACCGCGGCCCACGTGAGGTGAATGAGGTATCTCATGATTCGACCTCTACTCAGTGAAGTAGTGCCCCGCCTGGCGAAGAAGTTCTTCCGTCGCCCGGAGATTGTCGGTCGCACGGCGCGTGCTGCGCATGGCAACTTCCGTGGTCAAGGCATTGATCAGGACGGAAACGGCGGATATGGAGTTGGTGAAGAGCAGATTCTGACTGGCAATCGGCAACACCGCTTTGCTGACGAAACAGATCGGCGAGGTCATTCGGTCTGTCACGGCCACCACCGGAACGCTCTTCGAGGCAAGGGCCCGAGCGGTATCGACGGTTTCGCGGGAGTAGGGATGGAAGGAAAACGCCACGACAACGTCCGACGGTCTGACCTGATGGATCTGTTCAAAGAACGTCTCGTGTTCATGGGCAAAGGGCGTCGACCGTACTGCTACCTGATTGAGCGAATAGGAGAGCATTTTCGCAAGCAGCGAGGAGATCCCCAGGCCGCAGGTGTAGACGTGCGTTGCTTTGAGGAACATGCCGGTCACCCTCAGGAAGATCGCACGATCGATCTGCGCGACGGTCCGAGTGATGTTGTTCACGTCCTGCCGCGCTACGGCTGCCAGGGTCTCCTCGTTGCTCTCGCCGGATAGCAGGGGGAATGCTCCAGCCTTGGAGATCTCCGATTGGGCGCCTTCCCGCACGCGCTCCCGGAACTCGAGGTACCCGGAGAACCCGAGACTCTGCGAAAGCCGGACAACGGTCGCCTTGCTTGTGCCGCTCAGGTCCTGCAGATCGCCTACCGAGAGGAAGGGTACCTCCCGGAGACGTTGGATCAGCACATCGGCAACTTTGCGCTGGTTCTCCGGGAGGGTTGGATAGGCAGCCTGAATGAGAGTCTTCAGGTCGATCGGGGTCTTCCGTTCTCTCTTGGCCTTTCGTCCCATGGCCCTACTTGATCAGGACCATCTGCTTCGTCTGCACGAAGGTTCCTGCCGTCAGACGATAGAAGTACACGCCGCTGGCCAGTTTCGACCCGTCAAACCGGGAAGTGTAGCGGCCGGGAGCAAGTCTTTCGCTGACAAGAGTGCTGACCTCCTGGCCGAGCATGTTGTACACCTTCAGGGTCACCTGCGATCCCTTCATGATGGTGTACTCGATCGTCGAACTCGGATTGAAGGGGTTTGGATAATTCTGGGCGAGCGCAAACTGTCCCGGCACGTTCGAGGACACCTGCCTCACGTCCGTGGGTCCGTTGAAGCGTGCCAGCGCCGAATCACTCACCGCGCGCAGGCCGGCGAGGCTCGAGCTGACCATGTACGCCACGGTGTACGCGACCGAGCTCTTTGCATCAAGGGCCTGCGTTCCGAAGTTGAGGTTGCAGAAGGAACCATTCACCCCCGCCACCAGCGGCGCGTCAAACCCCGGAAGAGCGGTCATGCGCCACCGGGTGGAATCCGTTGCCACATCGTTACTCGGGTCTGTGGGTGAATACACATCCCAGTCGAGCGCGTGGAAGGAACTCGGATTCTGGCCGATGACCTTGACGCCGATGTACGGCGTTTCACCCTGGCGGAAAAAATAGGCCATCTTCTTCGTCGTATCATATGCCACCGTCTCGCCTCCGTAGGTCTCGGAGGGTGCTGGGACGCACCCCATGCCGATACGCACCGTGTTGGCGGTTATGGAGTAGTTGGTGACGGTGTAGTCCACGAGAACGAACGGGTCGTTCTTCCAGGCGTGGACCTGTGCGAGGACCCGGACGTCAGGAGGAGAAGGGGGAACCTTCCACGTGTTATCGAACAACGCCTCGGCAACGGTATCCGCCGCGCCCCCGACAGAGAGGGCGGGAGCAGTCATGAGGTAGTACGCATCTTCCTCATAGTCAAAGACGTGCGCGGAATCCTGTGCGACAAGGATCGAGGCGCGACTCAGTTGCATCTGCCCGTCTGCACCGTAGATCGTTAGACTGCCGGCGCGGTTGAGTTTGAAGGCAACGGCCCCCGTCCCGCCATAGGCGTTCTTCACCGCCGATGCCGCCATCAACGCGGCATATCGCACGTCCGCCGAGTCGCTCATCTTCCGGAGGCCGGCAAGGCTCGTGCTGTACAGGTACGCCAGCGTGTACGAGACCGAGGATCGGCTGCCAAGGGTCTGGATGCCAAAGTTGAGGTTGAAGAAGGAACCATTCACCCCCCCTACGAGCGGAGCATCGAATCCCGGAAGAGCGGTCATTCTCCAGCGCGTCGAATCTGTCGCGGCATCGCTGCTCGGATCGGCCGGAGAATACGCATCCCAGTCGAGCACGTGGAAAGATGTCGGATTCTGGCCCAGCAGCTTCACGCCGATATAGGGCGCTTCCCCCTCCCGGAAGAAGTAGGCCATCTTCGCCGTCGTGTCATATGCCACCGTCTCGCCTCCGTAGGTCTCGGAGGGTGCAGGGACGCACCCCATGCCGACGTGCACCGCGTAGGGCGCCGCCGAGGTGTTCGTCAGGGCGTAATCCACAAGAACGATCGAGTCCTTCTTCCAGGCATACGCGTTTTCGACGACCTGAACATCAGGAGGCGGTGACGGGAGTACCCACGAATTGTCGAAGAGTGCCGTCGCGACCGTATCGGCCTTCCCGACAGACGAAAGAATGGGAGAACTTGTGAGATAATTCGCGTCTTCCTGATAATCGAAGACATGAGCGGAATCCAGCGCCACGATGATCGATGCGCGATCCAACTGTGTCGTGAAGTCTTTGTCGTACAAGGCAAAGCTGCCAGCCCTGTTCACCTTGAACCTGACGCCACCAGTCCCGCCGTACACGTTCTTCTGCGCCAGGGCAAGCGTCGGAAGCAACAGGACCGCTGCGAGGAAACATGCAGTAATGCTCCGTTTCATCATTCCTCCTGTCAATGATAGTGGAACAGAAAGGGCGGTATAAGCAGCACCAACGCGAGAACCAAGAAGTAGATCTGGACGGGCAGCATCCACTTGAACCACTTTTCCCAGGAAATCCCGGCCAAGCCGAGGACTCCCATCGTGACGCCCGAGGTCGGAAGGATGGGATTGATCCAGCCGTCGCCGAACTGAAATGCCAGGACGGCAGTTTGACGCGAAATCCCCACCACATCGGCAAGGGGTGCCATGATCGGCATTGTCAGGGCGGCTTGTCCGGAACCGGAGTGGACGAAGAAATTGATGACGCCGTGGGTGAAGAACATGACCTGCGCGGCCAGAATGGGGTGCAGGTTGGCAATGAGAGCCGCCAGTCCGTGAAGGAGCGTATCCATCACTTTTCCGTCATTGGCGATGATGAGAAGGGCCCTGGCGCAGCCGATGATGAAGGCGACCCCCATCATATCGCGGGCGCCCGCCTTGAAACTGTCCGTGAATTCATCGGGCGAAAGGCGGCCGAGAATGCCGCAGACGATCCCCAGGCCGAGGAACAGGCCGGCGATCTCATTGATGAACCACTTGTATTGCAGGATGCCGTAAACCAGTATGCCCAGCGAGATGATGAACGTGGCGATGACGAGCCGCTGCGAGAGGGAGAAGTCCGCCCGGGCGTGCTCTTCCGGACGGAACGATTCTCTGCGCGCCCGGTCCAGCTCGTAGACGAGGCTTCGCGTGGGATCGGCCCGGATCCTGGCGGCGTAGAGCATGACAAACGTGATGATGGACGCGGTGCTGATCACCCATATGACGATGCGGTATTCCAGTCCCGAGTAGAGTGGCAGTTCCGCAATGCCCTGCGCAATGCCCACGGTGAACGGATTCAGCGTTGCGCCGGCAAAACCCGCCGCTGCGCCCAGAAACGGGATGGCGGTGCCCACGAGGGAATCATAGCCCAGGGAAATCGCGAGCGGGATGAAAATCAGGACAAAAGGCATCGTTTCTTCGGACATTCCGAAGATCGTTCCGCCAAGAGAGAAGAGGACCATGGTCACCGGGATGAAATACTTCTTGAGGTTCGGCTTCCGCGCGAACGCATACGCGACGCGCTGTACGCCGACCGCGATCGCACCCGTCTTCTGGACCACTGAGAACGCTCCGCCGATGATGAACACGAACGCGATGATATGCGCGGCCTGCACGAATCCCTTCACGGGCGCTGTCAGGATCGCACCGATTCCCTGAGGCTCGTGCGGAGCCGGGGAGAACGATCCCGGGACCACGAGGGTCCGGCCGTCCCTCACCTCTCGTTTGTATTCTCCTCCCGGCACGATCCAGGTGGCGATGGCAACGAGGACCACCACAGCATAGATCATCACGAGCGTATTCATGGAGAAGAAAGCTTTCATCGGGTCCCTTGCTCCTGGGGTTGATCCAGGCGAAACGTTTCTCCCGGGGCAACAAGGCGCATCAGGATTCCGCTGCCCGAAAAATTCCCGTGCATGTCCGGATGGATGCCGCGGGCCCGGCGCGCATCGAGCACGACGACCGTCCCCAGGCCCATCACCTCTGCCGTGCCGTCAGGGTTGACCTGGATCGCGGTGGATTCATCAATGCCGATGCCCGGGAGTTCCGGATGCTCGAGCACGACGCAGATGAGACGGTTCAGCCTCTTCCGTTTCACAAAATGCTGGTCAATGATGACCGTCTTCAGGAATCCCAGGCCTTCGATGGTCTCGACGTTCCCTTTCTGCATTGAGGTGAACATCGATGCCGAATCCCGGTTGATAAGCTCTTCACCGGTCAGCATCACGCGACTCATGATGGCGGCGCCCGCGCTGGTTCCGCCGATCACGGCCCCGCGCTGATAGAGTTCCAGCAGCTTGTGGTGCGCGGGCGTGCCGAGAAGTGCACGGGTGATGCGGACCTGGTCCCCCCCGCTGAAGAAGACGCCGGTGGCCTTGTCGAGTTTTTCGAGAAGGGCAGGATTCCCCGCACCCTCTCTGCCGATGTTGATCCATTCCACGCTGGCCGCGCCCCGCGATCTGAACTCCGCCGCCTGCTCCATCCCCGTCGTGTCTGGCGTGCTGCTTGCCATGGGCAGCACGATGATCCGCGCCCGGGCTGGTCCGCCAGCCAGATCGACGAAACGGGCCATGATATCGTCCGTCCGCTCGCCGCCGCCGATAATGATGAGATGCCCCTGAGGCAGGCGCGTGCTGTCGGCATGCGGCGCGGCCGAACACGCGGCGGCCGAGAGCACCATCAGGAACAGGAGGTAGTGGTTCATAGGAAAGCAATACTCCTCGCGATGATCGCATGCGCAATGTCGGCGGTTTTGAGGAGGTCTTCGACAAGTATGAACTCATCGTTTCCGTGCGGGTTCTGGGCGCCGATCCCAAGATTGACCGTCGGAAGTCCTTTTGCATTCAGCATATTCGCGTCGCTTCCGCCGAGATACTCGATAGGGTGAGGATCCAAGCCGACCTGCCGGAGGGCTTCCGCAGTCCAACGGAACACCCCGTCATTGACCCCGAGGCGAAACGGAGCGAAATCCAGTGTCGAAGTGAACTCCAGCGACGCCTTGTGCTCGGAGGCGACCGCGCGAAACGAGCCCTCAATGCCGCTCAGGCACGCGTTGAGGACCTCTCCGTCGAATTCCCGGACTTCGCCGTGGAGCGTGCAGCGGTCGGGAATGACGTTGGTGGCCGTGCCGCCCGTGACCATGCCGATGTTGCACGTCATGGTGGGAGAGAGCCGTCCCAGGGGAATTCCGCTCAGGGCTTTTGCGGCGACGTGGATGGCATTCACCCCCCGCTCCGGCGCCACAGAAGCGTGGGCCGCCTTCCCGATGAAGGTTGCGTCGAACAGGGAGCATCCGACCGCCGATTGAATGAACGTCCCCGGGCGGCGTGAACAATCGAACACGAAAGCCATGGCGATGTGAAATGGCGCAGGATCCAGGTATTTCGACCCGTAGAGTCCGAGCTCTTCGCCGACTGTAAACACCACAACGCACTGTCCTTCGGCCCCAGACAGAAGATGTTCCCGAAGCGCATAGAGCAAGACCGCGTTTCCGGCCCGGTTGTCGACACCGAGGGCGGTAGTCCCGTCGCTTCTGATCCTCTCCTCTGTCACGATGGGGTTCACCTTCACGGTAGACCGGGGGGTGTCCAGGTGAGCGATCAGGGCAACTGTCGGGCGTGAGGAGTCGCACGTGTGGGGAACGCAGATAATGTTGCCGCATTCTCCGTTGAAGTGTTGCGCGGCGTCATCTTCGATGATGCGCACGGGAAGTCCGCGCAGGAATTCGCGGACGAAGGACGCCATGGGGCGTTCTTTCAGCGAGGGGGCGTCGATCTTGATCGCATCAAGGAAGAGTGGAACTAGTCCGTCCGGCATGGGCGTAAAAGGTTTTCCAGGAGGGTGTCGCAGTGAAACTTTTGTTTCACCCGGAATATAGTACCGGTTTCAGGGGTTGTCAAGGGGAATCGTCATGCCCCGCGGGCCGTTTCGTAGGCCATGGGGCGCGATCGGGAGGCGGATTGCCCTGACCCCCTTCTCATCCCCCCTCGGCGGAGAGAAACATCCTTTCAGGGGTCCATTGCTTACCGGGATGGGAGATTCGTTGAGTATGAACGAGAAGGCTCTATAAATGAAATCCTTTCTGTTGAAGACAATGGCAAATCGATTTACTTAAGAGCCCTCCTGAGCCCGGGACTATCAAGGGGAGAAGCGGAGTTGGACGCAAAGACAGCAGCCGAACTTCTATGGTGCCGGTTTGTCTCAGTAATGGAAATTCATAGGTCTCATCGCGGATGACAGTGGTTGGAGCGCTTTCAATTACCCCCTGGTCGCCAGTCCCAATCAGTTCCTCTCAGAAAACTATTTCCAAGTCGATTGGCCACTTGTGCAGAACTCCTGCTGGCTAGGCAGGGGTTCGTTGCTTCGAAACGGGAGCAATAGAAGCGCTAGATTGTTTGCCGCAGGTCTTCTCAACCGATGTCTTGCCTTACGAGCCAGCGCTCGAGTTGTGCATCTCACCCGCCCCTTGGTCTAACATCTTAGTGCCCATCCTCTCCCGTCCAAGAAGGATGCCCAGCTTCACCTCCTCTAGAATTTCCTCGATTGCCAGCCACTATATTGCCATCCTGTCAACCATCCAAGCCTTGACAACCGCTTTAGATTCGGCATTCCCTACTTGACTCAGTCCATCAACTGTCTGCCCTACCGGCATCTAACTATTCAGTTTCTAGTCAAATGCAAGAATTGTCACGGTTTTTTGCGTGCAGCCATGAACTCCTTGAGAATCGGGAATTTTTACCGAATAGGGATGCCAAGGGAGCATTATCTGACACCTATCGCGACTAAGGCGGGAAAATTCTAAAGGCGATGAGTGATTTGCGGTCCGAATTATCGCTCTAACACAATGTCCCAATCCAAAGGCCTGAAAAAAAGTGTATTCCCTTGATCCGAATTTGGCAGCAACAAGGATATAGAGAAGTAGAAAGGACGATTCCGGAAAATGTGCCGCTTGATGGTTTTTGGAGGAATGTTAAGATTGAAAATGAGGCGGGCGCGGTTCTCTACGGTAGGATAGCGATATAGCGAAGTACTGTAGAGACCTTTAGTAGCTTATTCGTCCCCCTCTTTGGAATTCATCTGCCCTACGGCAGACAACATGAGCAGGACATACCAAGCGATGGAGTATCGGGCACCGAATCCAGGGGTGTATTAGCAATAGCAGGTCATCATTGCTTGGATGGGGAACGACCTATCTTCACATTGGCACACAGGCCGGGATCCGGTCAAACTGAGGTCTTTGAAGCGTTGGAAGACCTCGAATCGGTCTTAGGTTCTGCGCTTTGTGGACTCGGCCTGCCATTTTTGGCCAGGTCAGAGTCAATGTGGTTAGCTTTCATTTGATCTGCGTTTGACTTGTGAATAAGGACGAGAACATGAAGAAAATGAGTAGGCAACGACCGCACCGAAAATCCCGGAGGAAAGCACCTCAGAGTCTCATGACTCTCTTTCCAGAGTATAGGAAGACCAAGTTTAAACAGAAACTCACCGAGAAGCATGAGCAATACTTCCAAGAGCTCAGTGAGGCGTATAAACATCGTGGCTTGGTTTTGTATTTAGGGGCTGGCGTATCTCGATCGATAGGTTTGCCAGGTTGGCCAGAGTTGATTAGATCTCTCACTGTGACTATGATGATTGGACGCGTCCGATCAGCAATCGCAGGGCTCGGCGGCTTGAAGGAAGAAGAATATTGGAAAACGATACTCGCGATTCAGGAAGACCTTGAAGGCGAAACGGACTATGACAAGCCTATCTTGATGATGGCTCGTGCAATCAAGGATCAGCTTGGCAAGACATTGTCATTTGAGGTTGCCAGAAATCTGTATCGACATTTGAGTCGTCGTAAGGAGGCGTACTATTCGGCGAGGTATCAAAGTGAACCCGGCTTGAGGGTCCCTACCTCGCCATTGGTGAATGCAATCGTAGCACTCGCTCGATCGGAGAGGGACGTCAAAGGAGTCCAAGGTATTGTCAACTACAACTTTGACGATCTGTTAGATGAAAAGTTGAGAAGAGATAAGGTAAAGTGTGTCACGGTGAAGTCGGGCCACGACAAAATACCCGTCGGGTATCTGCCCTGCTACCACGTGCATGGAGTTCTCTCCAGCAAAAGCTTCTTTGACCGAAGAGGTTACCAGCAGCAAGGCTCGACTGGGAATTTTGTATTTAGTGAAGATGAGTACCATGAAGAATACTCCGACCCCTATAAATGGTCGAATATGACGCAAATGAGCCTTCTCGGCAAATACACTGGTCTCTTCATAGGCCTCTCAATGGAGGATCCCAATATTCGTCGCCTAATTGACGCCACTCATAGGCAGTATCCCGACATCCCGAATTACTCAATTCTGACCCGCAGGACACCCTTAACAAGATGTGCTGACAGCAAGCGGACAGTTCTCAGAAATCTGTTTGAGGATGTTGAGACATCGTCCTTTGCCAAGATCGGTGTCAAGATAATCTGGGTGGACAACTATGAGCAAATCCCGAGAGCAGTTAGTCGCATTTGCCAAGCATCAATCGCTTGATTGCTCATGCAAACGGCAACTAACGCGCCTCAGCACCTCTCGCAGTCAAGTCTGGAATGTCAAATCGAGGGCGGGGAAATGCACGCGAGACCGATACGTGTAGATGCCAGAACGATACTTGATGGGAAGGAAACGAGGAAGAAGTGGATTGTTGTGAGCGAGAGGGGGTGGAAATACCGATGATTATGTGTTGATGAATATCACATTCTATTCCTGGTAGCTTGGAGTGTCCGAGGAAATTCATTAGCATTGGCTAGACGAAATTTGCTGCATCTGACTTGCTGTGGCAAAAGTGCAGTTGCTTAAAATCAAAGCGCTGGCCGGGCATTCGACGGTGAGCGCTAAGGAAGGGGAAATCCCCTCGAACGCTGATTTCAGAATGACGGCGGTTGAGAATATGAAACTGCCGGCCCCAAGGACGAATCCCGAGACGCCGCTCATCTAAGACAAGAGGAATTCCATCAAAAGGGCAAAAGCCCAGATGTCGTACTGTGACAGGCAACGTCGGTCTAGAGTTGGTCCAGTTTGACAGATAAAGTCACGAGCATGCACCTGCCATTAGGCGGGCAGTCTCCCACTCTACGGCCCCTCGGAAGGCGCACGAGAGATGAATGCAAAGTCTCCAGAATCTCAGCTCGAGCGGCCTGTAACTGAACAAACAAGATGTCCGTAACACGTTGAAATCTGAGGCAAGTCAATTACAGAGGGCTTTCTAATGAACCGGATGTTGGTCCAAGCACACGAGAGATTGCATTCAATCGCGATTTGTCTTGGGAGCTAGGTAGGGTCCGCATCTTCAGGATCTCCCATGGCGCAAATGAACTGGCGTATCCACGGTGGTCCTTTTTGGCATTGGCTTGATTACTCCCAACCGCTCCACCGATTCGTTTGCACTTTCTGGCGTCTTGAACTATACTACACAGTGGAGCGTGGGTCGTATTATAATCTTACCACCTGCTCCACAACAGTAACCCCCTTGCTTGCGAGGCAGGCGACCGCTCCTCTTTCGTTTTCTGCAAGGCTAGAGCAGGGTCTTTCTAGTGACACTTTGCAGGTCTATGCACTTAGGAGGGGATCCTAGATGAGCTTGAAAATCGTGCCGGAAAATAGCCTCTATTGGCAGGAGAACGATCGAACCGCGAACAATCGAACGAGGTAGGAGGGACGATGAGTCACAAGAGGCTCGCCCTTCTTGCAGGTATCGAGTATTCGGGCTTGGCCGGGAATTCGAAGGAGTGCCAAGATGCCGTTCTTCGTCTGATACAATACACAGACCAAATAGTCCGAACGCGAATTCTCTCTTGCTCTGGCGTACATTGTTTACTGCTTACGGTCAACGTGGCCGACCTTCTTGCCGTAAAATCTGGATTCACATCCGGGTATGGGGGAGAGGGACCTCATACATTCTCGTATATACTTCAAGTTCTGCGAGCCCACTGTTCAAATATTGATGAATACAATGTTAGTGAGGATCTAATCGAACGCCTAGACAGTTCCGCATTGACTCAGCTGGACATTGTCACCTTGGACGAGGCTCGGCCCATTCGACCAACTCGCTGGTACGACTATGTTCTTAAGGATGATCTGGAAATCACGGGAGATGGCAGGCTATTTAGAGAGTTTCGCCCTATCCTTCCCTATGCAATTATCGATGGTAGGATAGTCGATTTGGCTCTATCCTTTTGGGATGGTCCAGATGACAAGCTTCTGACAGGGTACAGGAGGTTGGAGGATATTGTCCGAGAACGCACCGGCATCAACGAGCATGGTGCGAAGCTTTTCTCTCAGGCCTTTTTAGGCCCGGCTGCAAAGCTCTCTTGGGAGAACTTGAATAGCGGGGAAATTAATGGCCGAGGGTCTCTGTTCGCCTCGACATACAACGCCTATCGGAATCCGCGCGCTCACAGGGAGCTTGAAAGCCATTCCATTGAATTGTTGACAGAATTCCTCCTCCTGAACCACCTATTGGAGAAGGAATCTGTTATTAACGTAGGGGAGTGACAATACGAGTTGGGCATCAGTTGTGAGGCTGCTTCCCAGCTTCGATATGGTCAGGAGGATTTGGTTTAGTCGGAATTGTCAAAAGAGCGACCATGCCACTAGCGGGTATGCGTCAACCCGGTCTGGTGAGATTCCTTAGACACTGAACGCGGGGTAGGACAACTAACAACCAATGGTGATCACAGTGGCTCAAAAACCAAAGTTGACAGAACTCCCTGTCAAACAACTCGAGGATGTGAAAAGTCTGCTACAGGACATACTCATACTTCAATGTTCATTAGCAGGCATCAGCAAAGGAGAAACCCGGACAATTGTAGGTGTAGCCGATGCACGGGTCAGCAGGATTTGGAGGCATCTCAGACCTGATCTCCAGCAATAAGCTGAGTCTTCTTATGGTGAGTGGTCGAATTCATTCATGTCCCGTATCCTTACTTGGCTGAGTCCTCAAAAATCGAGGAGGCGGTAATGTGATGCTAGAATTGACCAATGCCCTTGTAGGTTTCGCATGCTGAAAGTCCCATTCATGGGGGCATGAATAGTGAAGACTCCAAAGTTTCGGCGCGATCCCATTACGCTCAGGTTGGATGCTTAATTGCCCTTAGATGCCGAGGTACCCCAAGAAGATGCCCGACTAACTGATGCAACCTCAGAACGATTGCCCAATTCAGCTGGCCTGGCCCCTACGGTAATCGGACGAATACTAGGCAAGGAATCCGCAATTGACATTGCACCTTATCTCTATCCAAAGAAATCGTTGGAAAAGGAGCATGGACATGCCAAAAGACACTGACGAACAAATCCTGGACAAACTCGAGCAGATACTTCGGGTCCTAAGCCTTCAAATTGGGGCGGATAAAAGCCTCACTGAACGTGCTAGACTTCTCAAAATGGCGGGCCTCGAGAACCAGGCAATTGCAGATGTGCTAAACACTTCTGTTGCCACTGTCCGGACATTGACGTCCAACCTAAGAACGAAGCCGGGGGTGAGAAAATGAAGAAAAGCGATCCTGCTCTCGATAGGTCTGAGAGAGTACTTGTCCTCCTCCTTCTTCAATCCATGAAGGATGACTCACAAGCTGAGAAGGTAAGACAATTGAATATCGCTGGACTTTCCAACATCCAGATAGCGGAATTCCTCCAAACGACTCCAGCTGTTGTTGCACAATTGCTTTACGTATCGAAGAAATCCGGAAAAGCCAAGAATCCCAGGTAGCCTATGGCGCACATTGTCGACTTTCGTCAGCGACCATTGTCACTGATGAATCTCATGCGATCCGGCAAATATGTCGGAGGGCACTCATACTGGAAACTTTATGTAATCGAGAACATTTTCCGAATAATCATTCATTCTGTACTGACGCCAGAGATTCCCCAAGGGTGGTGGGCGGTGGCTGTCGATCAATCCATAAGAGGCAAGGCTGAGAGATTCAAGACCAACTATCTAAAGAAGGCCTGGCACGGGAAACCCGGCGGTCACAATATCTACTATATTGATCTTAGGGATTTGAACGAGATCATTCGCGCAAATGCAAATCTTTTTTCCCCTGTGATCCCCGACATTGACAAGTGGATGATCGGCATTGAGGATTTAAGGCTGCCGAGGAACGTGGTCGCACACATGAATTGTCCTAGCTCCAATGACTTTAGGCGAATCGATGTGTTCCACAGCGATTGTGAAACCTTGCTAGAGGCTGTCAAGTCGCAAATACCGCTACTGATTCCATGAGACTCGGTAACCAGAATAGCCACTGAGAACAATAGCACCTATTTCACATCGTTCAGGCTAATTGACAAACAAGTATAAGAATCCAAACAGAACCGTCCGTCCAGACCTCCTGCCGAACAGGCAGGAGGTTTCAAGCGCAATGGCATCGGTTCAATAATGGCAAAGCAAGATTGCCATGTTCAGTTTTCTGGGGGGGGGGAGATATGTGGTGGGTGACTCTATNNATAGAGGGTCGCCGCGCCTGGAAATCCACCGGGGCTTTCCGGAAAGCCAACGCCTTCAGGGCACTACGCAGCACGGACACAGTACCAAAGAAACCCACCGAGAAACCGCCCAAGACCTTTGATGGCTTTCTCAAAGAATACTTGGAGTATCTCCGCGTAAGTCACCAGCCGAAGACCCATGAGATGTATGCCCGTGTGGGAAGGAATTTTCAATCGATGGTGGGGCAGAAGAATCTCAAGGCTCTGAATGCCAAGTGC
>PMBF01000012.1 GCA_003152875.1 Ignavibacteriota bacterium
GAGTTCTTGCATTCCAGCCAGCTCACTGAGGCAGCGATCTTGACCGGTAAGCCGGGAGGGAGCGCGGAGGGCGCCGAGAACGGGATGAGGAGCATCGTCTCCCCTGCGTAACCGTAGGTGAGGACATCTCCCCTCTCAATCTGTTTCTCAGGAAGGGGCCATTCGATGGCACCCGCGGTGAAACCTTCCGGCAGCTTCCAGCGGATCTCGGTCGGCAGCCCGGTTTCGCCCGGATTCTGCCAGTAGGTGTGCCACCCCGGGCTCATCCTCATGAGCAGGCCGACGGTGAAATGAGCGCCGGGCTGGATCGAGCGGACGTCGGCGACGAGGAATACGGCGGTGTGCTGGCCTTCCTTCCTGGCCTGGGCAGTTGAACCCGAACTACTCACGGGGCCCCCTTGCGCCGGAGGGGAGGCAGACCCTGTGGAGGCCGCTGCAGCAAGTGCCCCAATGAGCAGCAATAACCGCAGACGCCCGGGGGCGGAGATGCCTGCCCTCAGGCGCGGGGCACAATGCGACGGCCCCGTCGCCGGGGCCTTATTTTTTTTCTTTCTTCTTGTTATCGTGGAGAAAGTCCTTCTTCCACCGCTTTCGAACCAGCAGCACAATGTAAACGAACATGAGAAGACCGATGGCACCGATCGCGATGACATTTTGACCGATGAAATCGAATCCTTCGTTGCCCAGGATCATAGTGCACCAGAGAGAGGGTCCCCGTTCTCCGGTGCAATATACGCAATGCCGCGCCGCATTTCAACACTGCTACTTTCCGATCCACGCCTCAAGGAGCGACGAAAGGCACTGCTCATCCAGAGAGGGGTTCTCGTACATGCCCGCCCGGAGCCGCTGGCGCATTGCTTCATAAAGTGCGACAGCCGCGGCAACCGAGACGTTCAGGCTCTGGATCATGCCCGCCATCGGGATCTGGAATTTGACATCGGCTGCAGCTGCGGCCTCTTCAGACACGCCGCGATGCTCGTTTCCGAACACGAGCGCAACCTGCTGTGTCAGGTCAAGGTCGTAGAGAGAGACGGAGTGTGCTCCCAGGCAGGTTGCACAGATGCGAAACCCCTCGCTGCGAAGCGTCGAGAAGCACTCATCGACCGTCCGGTGTGACCGGCGCTCGATCCATTTGTTGGCGCTGGAGGAGCTTTTCTTCCCGATGCGGGGGAAACGTTCCACCGTGTACAGCAGCTCCATACGCATGACCCCGACGGCGTCGCACGAGCGGAACACCGCACTCACATTGTGCGGATCGTGGATGTTTTCCATGACCACGGTGAGAGACGGCTGCCGGCTGGCCAGCACGCGGCGGAATTTTTCCAGGCGGCGTTCAGTGGGGGGCATCGCCGGCTCGCGCTGAACCATGGGTGAGAGGGTGAACAGGTTCCCTGCGGACCTGGAGGAGGAGGATGGCTGCCAGCACGAGCACCGCGCCCGCGACCTGCCAGGAGGTCAGCATTTCGCCCAGCACGAATGCCGCCGACCCGATGGCGAAGACCGGCTCCACGGTGCTCGTGATGATCGCGCGTGAAGGAACGATGAATCTCAGGCCGTTGAAATAGAGCGAATGGGGTATGAGGATCGAAACCACAGCAAGCACGAACAGGCCGGCCCACGGGGAAGGCGGAGCCGCAGGCCCGAAGAGTGTCCAGGGCGGGCGGAGGACCAGCCAGAAGAGTGATGCGCCCGCGATCGCATAGAACGTCACGGTCCAGAACGCGAATTGCCTGAGCAGCCGGCGGGTATAGACGTTCAGGAATGCGAAGCAGATCGCGGAGGCGAGGCCGGTGGCAAGCGACAGACGAGTGACCTTGACCACGCCCGTGCCGTAGGCCCCGACCGCAAGAAAGCAGCCGAGCAGCGACAGGAATGCCGCAGACACCTTGATGGCGCTCATGCGCTCTTCCCTGGCCCAGGCGGCGTAGGCCATCACCAGGAACGGCGCGGTATACTGGATGAGGATCCCGGTGGCAACGGTGCTTTCCCTGATGGTGAAGTAATAGAAGAAGTTCGAGCCTGCAACTCCGGCGACGCCGACAAGAAGGAATTTCCAGAGTTCACGGAAGGGCACACGGAGGGCGGAAGGATGAACCACGCAGAGCCACGGAAGGAGCAGGAGGGCGGTAAACGTGACCCGCGCTTCCACGATCACCACCGTATCGACGTTCCGGTTGAGAAGAAACTTTGCGGCCGTGGCGGATCCGCCCCAGAACAGGGCCGCCCCCAGGACCATGATGTAGCCTTTCAGGTCCTTCATTCGCCCCGGATCTTGTCTTTTCCGGGGGTTGATGCCTCATCGGCGAGCCGGCGGTAGTATTCACCCTGTTCCGGGTCTCCCGCGAGCTCGTACAGGTATGCGAGGCGCTTGTAGAGGTTGATGGGGTTCTTCACATGCTGCACGCCGTGCTTCACGAATTCAATGAGGCTGGCCAGGGGGGGAATGTTGAGATCGGGATCGTAACAGTCGCAGGCGTCGAGGTACGGATCGGGCTCCACGGGGCGGGCGAGGGCCGCCTTCTGGTAGTAGTGAACGGCGAGCTCGTAATTGTCTCCCTGGGTTACTTCGAAAATACTTGCAAGCCAGAGGTAGACATCATAAGCAAGATCCGGGAACTCATGCGCCAGCTTCTCGCCGAAGAGTCTGACCTCATCTGCGGTGAGCGCATGGTTCCAGAACAAAAGGCGGTACGGCTCGACGTCCTTCACCTGCTGATTGATCGCCGACTGGAATGCGTCGAAGATCTCGTTGAAGTCCGTCGATGAACCAAAACAACGCCGGATCTCCTCGAGCGTATAGGTCTGCAAGGAACGTCTCCCGAAGGCCGCCGAAATGGTGAGGATCGCGCCGCAGAAGGGCTGGGGGAAGCATGCGCCATGCCATGGTAACTTACAGAACCGGCTCCTGAAAATCAACCGCGGGCCGCGCGGAGCGTTCCCGGCCGGGCGTGGAGGCCGCCTGGTGCCGTTATGCCGGGAGTCATGTCCGGAGGGCCGTTCGCTTGTTTTTCACTTGCCTTCTGCATACGTTGCTCATCAACTTTAGAATATCCATCGCAGGCCACCAGGAGAAGCGCCATGCAAGCGGCCGGCACCCGGGGCGAAGCAGCCCGCCCAGGCACCAAGAGTTCGCTGACGGTCATTGACAACCGCACCGGTAAGCAGTATGAACTCCCGATCGAAGACAACACGGTCCGGGCCCTCGACTTCCGTCAGATCAAGACCGGGCCGGATGACTTCGGCCTGATGACGTACGACCCCGCGTTCATGAACACCGCTTCGTGCAGGAGCTCCGTGACGTTTATCGACGGCGATCAGGGAATCCTGCGCTACCGCGGCTATCCCATCGAACAGCTTGCCGAACAGTGTTCGTATCTGGAGGCGGCCTACCTGCTGATTCACGGCGACCTTCCGACCGCCGTCCAGGCGGCGGCATGGTCGGGAAGCATCGCCCGGCACGCTCCTGTACCCGAGAACGTCAAGAAGTTTTTGGAAGGGTTTCACTCCGACGCCCATCCGATGCCGATGTTCATCAGCACGATCGCTTCGCTCTCCACGTTTTACCGTTCATCCCGGGACCTGAACGATGCCCAGGAGCGGGATCTCACGGTCTATCGCCTCATCGGCCAGGCTCCCACGCTGGCGGCTTATGCATACCGCCACCTCAACGGCTTGCCGTACGTTGCTCCCGACGAGGAGATGGGGTACACCGCGAACTTCCTCAACATGATGTTCAAGAGGGGCGAGCGGCACTATGCAGCGAATCCCTCCCTCGTGCGTGCGCTCGACATCCTCTTCATTCTGCAGGCCGATCACGAACAGAACTGCAGCACCAACACCGTCCGCGGGGTAGGAAGCTCGCGCGTGGACCCGTACAGCGCGATGGCGGGAGCGGCCGCTGCGCTCTATGGCCCGCTTCATGGCGGGGCGAACGAGGCAGTGCTCCGGATGCTGGATGAAATCGGGACCATCGACAGGGTGCCGGCCTTCATCGCCGACGTCAAGGGAGGAAAGCGCAAGCTGATGGGGTTCGGCCACCGCGTCTACAAGAACTTCGACCCCCGCGCGGCAATCATCAAGAAGATGGCCGATCAGGTCTTCGAGGTCACCGGGCGCAACCCGAAGCTTGACATCGCCCTGGAGCTCGAACGGATCGCGCGAGGAGACGACTATTTCATTTCCAGAAAACTCTATCCAAACGTCGATTTCTATTCCGGACTGATTTACCAGGCGCTGAACTTTCCCCCGATTTTCTTCCCGGTGTTGTTTGCCATCGGCCGCATGAGCGGATGGCTCGCCCAATGGCTCGAAATGCTGCAGGATCCGGAGCAGAAAATCTATCGCCCCCGGCAGATCTATACAGGCAGCGACAAACGGATCGTTCCCCAGGTGAGCCAGAGGCAATGAGGATTCTCTTGACGTGCTTTTCCAGCTCACGGGGCGGGCTGGAGCAACAGGCGATTGACCTTGCGCGGCAGCTCCAGACCCGCGGCCATGAGGTCTGGCTGGCCTGTGTTCCGGACAGCCGGCTGGAGAAGGAGGCGACGGAGCTTCAGGTACGCACGCTCCCTTTTGACGTCACCGGGTACGTCCACCCGAGACTTGTCTGGCGGCTGGGCAAATTCATTGCCCGGAACCAGGTGGACATCGTCCATTGCCATCTGTCCAGGGATATCGCGACGGTCGTACCTGCCGTAAAGCTGAGCATGACCGAAGTGCCCATCCTGCTGACCCGGGGGATGGGTTCTTACGTCAACAAGAAAGATCCCCTCCACCAGTTCACCTACGGCAACCTCGCCCTTGTCATCGCGGTCTCGTCGGTGATCCACAAGAACGTGCTGGATACCACCCCCATGCCGCCGGAACGGGTCATCACGCTTCCGTGCGGCATCGACACCACACTTTTTTCGCCGGAGAGAGTGAACGGAGCCGGCGTGCGGGCTGAATTCGGGTACGGGCCGGAGATCGTTGTCGTGGGTTTTGTGGGCCGCTTTTCCCTCGGAAAGGGGCAGGAGGAGCTCCTGGAAGCCGCCGATCTGGTGCGCGGGCAGAGACCCCAGGTGCGCTTTCTTGTTGTCGGTGAAGCGAGCCGCGGGGAAGAGGAGTTCGAGCAGCACATCCGCAGGATGCACGCGAGTCTGAGGCTGGAGGGGGTGATGACGCTGACGGGGTTCCGCCGGGACATTCCCGAAGTCATGAGCTCGTTTGATGTCCTGGCTTTTCCCTCCCACGCCGAAGCGTTCGGGCTCGTTCTTACCGAGGCAATGGCGATGGAACGCCCTGTTGTTGCCTCGAACAGCGATGGGGTGCTGGACATCGTTGTAGGGGGCGAGACCGGCCTCCTCGTTCCACCCAAGGACCCCCGCAGGCTTGCAGAAGGACTGATCCGGCTCGTTGATGATCCCGCCCTGCGCATGCGGATGGGGAAGGCGGGCCGCTTGCGCGTTCTGGATCTCTTCGATCAGCGGAAGCAGGCTGAACGGATCGAAGAGATTTACACATCCCTCCTGAGGCAGGAAACCCCTTCCTGACCATGCCACACTCGAGGACTGCGCCGGAACTGAACGCCATGGGCGGGCCCGGACAGCCGACTCCTCGTCTCTGAAGCAGGGACTCTCTCCCGAGCTTCCCGCCAACTTGCCTGAAGGGGCTTAACACACAGCGCTCACCATTTAACCTGCCTCACTTCTCGAACGTATCACTTCTGTGCGGCTGTCCGGAAGAACCTCCACCGGCACCAACGACAGGGAGCATTAGCATCGGGACCGGGATGCCCTTCGAACTCCAGCCTGACCTTCTTGACCGATGCCTCCGCGGGGAGAGGCAGGCATTCCGCCAGCTCGTGGAGGGCTCTCAACGGTATGCCTTCCGACTGGCCTTCCGGATGGTGTGGGATGAAGATGAGGCGAGAGAGATCGTGCAGGAAGCCTTCATCCGCGTCTGGAAGCATCTTCCGGCATTCGACCGCAACACCAGATTCACGACATGGCTCTACAGGATCGTCGTCAACCTGTCACACGACACCTTGAGAAGGCGGGCAAGGGGCAGGATGGTTCCACTGGACGATGCGGCGACGTTGGTGTCGACAGAGCAGGAATCGACGCTGATCAACAGAGACCTCGCCGCAAGGGTCCGCGCGCTTGCGGAAGATCTGCCGCCCGCTCAGCGGACGGTTTTTGTCCTGCGTGATCTGCAGGATCTCAGCATTGAGGAGACCGCGGAAGTCCTTTCGATGTCACCAGGCGCGGTGAAGGCGAACCTTTGTTACGCGCGGCGCCGCATCAGGGAGCGTATGGAGCTGACGGAACACCCGGAGAATGAACACCATGACGTGTGATCAGGCAAGGGAAGTCATCGCGCTCACCCGGCCGGGAGAAACCTCGGAAACGGAGACGCGCGCGCTCACGGAGCATCTGGGATCATGTGCCCCCTGCACACGGCTGTATCGCAATGCCCTGTCGCTCAACGAAAAGATTGCAGCGTTGCGAGCCGTGGAGCCCGTGCTGGAGGACCCTGAAGGTCTCGTCCGTTCGGTCATGCAGATCGTTGATGAGACACATCCGGCGCAAAGGCCCACCTCGCGCGGAAGGAGGGCATCCAGGCTCCGGGGCAGGGACCATGATGCCGTCGCGCCCGCCGCTGGTTTTAGGACCAGCAGGATTGCCTTCGCCGTTGCGGCCGCGATCATCGCCGTGTTCCTTATGCAAACGACGATGGATGCCAGGAAGCTTGCCGCCCTGGAGCTTCGTCTGGGCCGGATCACCGTCGGCACCGCGGTCGCCGGCATCGTTGAGCCCGGGCAGGTTCTCGAACTCATCCCCCGCGGAGAGGCACGGGACAGGCTTCTCGCCATGCTCAGAAGCGGCGCACTCCGGACTTCTCTGAACGATCAGGGAGTGCGGGCGTACCTGGAATCGATGAGCAACGCGGCGGGCGTGCCGCCGGCGCTGTCCAGCCGGAGCGGACTGCGGCTGACCGTGCAGGTGCAGGACCAAGCGGAGATCATGAAGACCATCGACTCGCTTCTTACGAAAGGAGGCAACGCACATGAACAGTGAGCGCGCCCGGAGGTGCCTGCCGGTGATCCTAACGGCGGCCTTCCTTTTGCCCGGCTGCCTCGAGCAGGAAACGACAACAACGATCCATCCCGACGGGACCTGCGAGCGGGTCATCGTCATCCGGGACGACGGACCCGCATTCCCCCAGGGGATCTTCCCGATTGCGGTAGATTCATCCTGGGACACCACAGGTGTGAGGGTCCGCGATTCGGGAAACCAATACCAGTGGACACTGACGAAGCGCTTCCGGAGCTACGACGACCTCGCCCGCGAGTATGCGGGGGTGGGTGACACCGGCAAGATCCATGTCGAGGTCAGGGTGGAGAAGCGCTTCAGATGGTTCTACACATATTTCGAGTATGGAGA
>PMBF01000049.1 GCA_003152875.1 Ignavibacteriota bacterium
GTGCCGAGATTTTACGATCCGGTCTCGGGCATGATACGCCTCGACGGGATTGACCTCACCTGCATCGACATCCAGTCGCTGCGGGACAAGATCGGCATCGTCACACAGGAGACGATCCTGTTCAATGACACTGTCAGGAACAATATCGCGTACGGTCTCGAGCAATGCCCGCTCGAGAAGATCATCGCCGCGGCAAAAGCCGCAAATGCTCACGCCTTCATCCGGGAGATGCCGAATGGGTACGATTCGGTGATCGGGGAGAGGGGCATCAAGATCTCGGGGGGCGAACGCCAGCGCCTCTCGCTCGCCCGGGCCATTTTGAAGAACCCGCCGATCCTCATCCTGGACGAAGCGACGTCCGCGCTGGATACCGCCTCGGAGATCCTGGTGCAGGAGGCAATCGAGCACCTCATGGCGGGGCGCACTTCCATTGTCATTGCCCACCGCCTATCGACGGTCCAGCACGCCGACCGGATTGTCGTGCTCGATGCCGGCAGGATCGTCGAGACGGGCAGGCACGATGAGCTGCTGGAAATCGAGAACGGCCTGTATCGGAAGCTCCACGCACTGCAGTTCAGGCTCTGAGGCGCCTCCCATGACCAATGCGCCCCTCACCCCTGTCCGGGTTCAATCCACCTCGCGCTTCAGTGTCACCATCCGCAGGGTGATGTTCGGAGCCATGGCGCTGTTCCTGGCGTCGTCGTTCTTCTCGATTGCCGTGAATTCGCTGTCGCTGGGCCTGATGGGGATGACGTTCGTCCTGCTCATGGTCCTGGAGCGCAGACTGATCGCACGCCCCACTCCGCTGGACTGGTTCTTCCTGGCCTACATCCTCGCGGAGTTCCTCTCGGCGGGCTTCTCGCCGAATCCCCTCCAGGCGCTTGAGTTCTCCAAACGCCTCCTGTTGATCGGCATCGTCTACTGGTTCGGGACCTGGGTGACGACCGACACCGTTGCGGGGCGGGTGATGGCGGTGCTCCTGGGTTCGGCGGTTGCCGTGTCGCTTGTTGGAGTCTGGATCATGGCCGCGTCAAGGCCTCTCAGGCTCGGGATCTTTCAGTTTTACATGACCACGTCGGAACTGATGATGTTTGCCGCGCTGATGCTCCTGCCGTTTACTGTGCATCCGGCGACGCCCCGCAGAATCCGCGCACTGGCCCTGGCTGGGCTCGTGCCGGTCCTGGTCTCCCTCTATGGAACTGTGACAAAAGGAGCATACCTGGCCTTTGCGGCCGGCATGGTGTTCATCGCGCTGGTCAGAAGCTGGAAGCTTCTTCTGCCGGCGCTCGCGGCCGGGGTCCTGCTTGTCGTCCTTGCCCCCCCCTTTGTGCAGGAACGCCTCGAGGGGATCGTCGATATTCATCACCCGGAGAATGCGGAACGGTTGATGCTCTGGAAAACGGGACTCCGGATCTTCGCCCGCTCTCCGGTCGTCGGCGTCGGCGACATCGACCTTCACGCAGTGTACGTGCAGGTGATGGACCCGGGGGATCCGGCCCGGCACGGCCACCTGCATAATATGGCGCTCCAGTTCCTGGTGACCCTCGGCGTGGTGGGTTTCGCCGCGGTGCTGGCCATGTTCGCACAGATCGTAAGGACGGAATGGAAGATCTACCGCCGGGTGAAGGACCACTGGCTCCGGGGCTCGATTGCCCTGGGGGCACTGAGTGTGTTTGTCGGACTCCAGGTAGCGGGTCTTACGGAGTGGACGTTCGGGGACCAGGAAATCGCCATTGTCTTCTGGATCTCCGTCGGGATGGCGCTTGCGGCCGGCAGCATGCCCGCCGCGGCCCGGGAGGTGTAACGCGTGGGCAGACTCACCGTGGTGACGCTGACCCTGAACGAGGAACGGAACATCGAAGCGTGCCTGGAGGGAGTCCGGTGGGCCGATCAGATCATTGTGGTCGACTCCGGCAGCACGGACCGGACAGTGGACCTCGCGCGCCGCTTCACTCAGGAGGTCCTGTCGGTGTCCTGGAAGGGGTACGGGCACGCCAGAAACCTGGCCCTCCAGCATGCGGCCGGCGACTGGGTGCTGTGGCTTGATGCCGACGAGCGGGTGCCGCCGGAGCTCTCGGCGGAGATCCGGGAGATCATCCACAACCGTGAAGCCGCCTACGACGGCTATGAAGTCGCGCGGAGGGCCTACTTCCTGGGGAAATGGATCCGACACGCTGGATGGTACCCGGCGCGGGTGACAAGACTCTTCCGCCTGGGAAGCGCACACTTCAGCGAGACGCGGGTCCACGAGCGGCTGCTCTTCACGGGATCCGTCGGGCGGCTCCACCACGACCTCTTGCACTACACCGACGACGGACTCGAACAGTACTTTATGAAGTTCAACAGGTACACGACGCTTGCCGCCCAGGACATGCACGCTGCGGGAAAGCGTGCGGGGCTCCCGGACCTGCTGGCGAGACCCCCGTTCATGTTCATGAAAATGTATGTCGCCCGCCTGGGCTTCCTCGACGGGCTCCATGGGTTTCTCCTGTCGTGTCTCTCCTCCGGGTATGTCTTCGTCAAATACGCCAAGCTCTGGGAACTCTCCCGGCCATCATCGTGAAAGGGTGACAGCCATGGACCAGAAGGAAAAGCAACAGATCCTGTTTACGCATCTTGTCATCTCGCTGCACTCGGCGTGCATGCAGCAGCTGGGGAAACTCAAGAACCCGCTCTCCGGCTCAGTCGAGCGCGATCTCGGCGGAGCGCAGGGGACCATCGATATGCTGGACATGATCAGGGAGAAAACAGCGGGGAATCTTGGAGATGAAGAGGGCAGGCTGCTCATCCAGGTCCTGCATGAGCTGCGTCTGAACTATATCGACGAAATGAGCAAGCCCTCGACCCCAGCCGAGGGCGCCCCTCCGGCCGGCCATGCGCCTGAGCCCGGCGGGAAGTCCACGCCATGAGATTCGCGATCATCGGCAACCTCGAGAAACCCGGTCTGCGGAGGGCGGTTGGGCTCCTGACCCGCCAGCTGAACAGGTCGGGGATGGACTACGTGGTCGACAGCAGGATCGCTCAGCTCCTGGCCGGCGTGGACGAGAGCGTCGGTCCCGGACACGTGTGCGCGGCAGAGCACTGCATCGACGGAGCCGACGTGCTGGTGGCCTTTGGCGGCGATGGGACGATCCTGGCTGCTGCCCGGGAGGTGGGGAAGCGCGGCACGCCGATCCTTGGGATCAATCTGGGCAAGCTCGGTTTTCTTGCCGAGGTCGCGCCCGAGGAGATGAAGGAGGCGATCGATGATATCCTGGCAAGCAAGTACAGGGTCGAAGAGAGGCTCGTCCTCTTCGCGACGAGCCCGTCGGCACCCGGCAGGGAGTTTCACGCAGTCAACGACATCGTCATCGACAAGTCCCGCTCATCAAGGGTCATCGATATGGAAACGCACATCGACGGCGACTATGCGGTGACCTATCGCGGTGACGGGCTGATCATTTCGACCCCGACCGGCTCGACGGCATATGCGCTCTCCAACGGCGGTCCCATCGTCACCCCCGCCAGCGGGGTGTTCGGCATCACCCCCATCTCTCCCCACACGCTCAGCGGCCGCCCGCTGATCGTTCCCGATACCAGCACGATCAAGGTGATCGCACATTCGGACGGCGATGAAGTGCTTGTTTCGGCCGATGGTCAGATGGAAGCGCTCCTTCGCCCTCCCATCGAAGTGACCGTCCGGAGAGCGGCGTATACGGTGCGGCTTGTCAAACGGACGGACCGGACCTATTTCGATGTGCTCCGGGCAAAGCTCCACTGGGGAAGGAACCCTCGCAGCAGATGAACGGCCTCTGACTGCAGTGACTTCGTCCCCCCCTTGGAGCGTGTGCCGTTCCAGAATGTGCACGGGGGGCACTCATCGTGCTCCTGCGGCGCGACCGGTGGATCACCACGCATCCCCCTTCCTTCCCGGCTCCCGGTCAGACCTCCGGCCCAGCGCCTCCGCAGTGCCCCGGCCGTTCATCCCCGCCGGCCGGACACGTCAGTTGTTCTTCGCGCCTTCGGCGACCCAGGTCCTGATCCCGTTGATTTGATTGTCATTCAACTGGTTTGTGGTGGGCGGCATCCTGTCCCCCACACGTCCTTCAATCCGGAACACGAGCGTGCTCTGGTCCGGCTTTCCCGGAACGACCACGCCGGGGAGCTGGAACATGAGGTTGGCGTAGGTGGTGAGCTTGAGCGCGCTCTGGTGTGCCCCATCGTCGTGGCATCCGGAGAGCGCACAGGCCTGGTTGAACAGGGGCTGCAGGTTGTAGGTATAGCTTACATTGTTGGCGGGAAATACGATATTCGAGGGGCTCTCTCCGGACGCCAGCTGGGGATTGATATCTTTGCAGCCTGCCGCCAGACATGCACACGCAACAACCGCCGCCAACCGCGTCCTCATGCCGGGACAGCCTCCTGTGACTTCTGATGGTCCAGGTAGAGAAGGCCGTGGAGGAAGGCTGCAACGAGATAGGTGTAGAAGATTGTGAAAAAGATGCCGATGAACAGTCCGAAGACGCCGAGCCCGGCCAGGGACTCGATCCCGGCGCCCACAAGCGCGACAACCAGTGTGCTCTCCCAGTTCCGGGTGAATATTCGGAAGATCGCGCTGACGTCAAGTGCATGGGCAATGCTCTCCCGTTCTGCGAACCGGTACGCAATGATCGGCGTGAGGAGCATCAGGAGGATGCTGTAGGGAACGACGAGGAGTACATAGGCGAACAGGTAGATCGAAGCAAGGATTCCGGGGGTCCCGCCCGGGTCCGACATGGTGGTGAGAACCATCAGGACCACCATCGGAACGGCAAGCAGCACTACCGGGAGGATATAGAGAAGGATCACGGCCGCATACTTGACCCCGGTAATGAACTTCACCCCGAGGTCGGTCCACTCGGGCAGCGGATACTGCTCCCGCCGCATGACGCGCCTGGTGAGCTCGATATAGTAGCCTGCCAGGACGAAGAAGCCGAGTCCCGTGATGCAAGAAAGCACCACGATGCCTCCCACAAGAAACTTCGCCGCCCAGTCCGGATCCTTGAACGGTGCGCTGAAAGCCGTGCCGAGGTCACTCATCGGGTGGTGCTCCGGGAACAATGTTCAGGGGAGGCTGAGGGTGGCCGTATTCCGGCGATCGAAGCGGTCAAGGGGATGTTGTCCTGCGTCCATCGGTTGTGGAGCTGAGGGGGATCGAACNNCCTCGTGAATGCCATTCACGCGCTCTCCCAGCTGAGCTACAGCCCCGACAAAGCGCTTAAAGATATGGATTGAGGGCGCAAAAGTCAATTCCCGCTCCCCGTGGGGGATGCATCTGGGGGATGCATCTCATTCGCGTATTCCGTATCATCAACGTACACAGCCACCGTTCTTTTGCATGTCCATTCTACTTCCATACCTGCGGCGCTACAGAAGTCTCATCCTTCTGGCCCTCCTCCTTGCCGCGGTAAACCAGATCTTCTCCCTGCTCGATCCCCTGATCTTCCGGTACGTTATCGACCGGTATGCCACGAGGTATCAGGAATACACGACCGGGGAGTTCTTCCGGGGTGTTTCCCTGCTGCTTCTTGCCGCCGTCGGAGTGGCCTTCGTCTCCCGCGTCGCCAAGAATTTCCAGGACTACTTCATCAACGTCATCACCCAGCGGCTCGGCGCGCAGATGTATTCAGATGGGATCGCCCATTCCCTCCGCCTCCCGTATTCCACCTTCGAAGACCAGCGGAGCGGGGAGTCCCTTGGCATTCTGCAGAAGGTCCGGAGCGATGTCGAGCGCATGGTGTCGGCGGTCATCAGCGTGGTCTTTACCACGCTGGTCGGCGTAGTGTTTGTCATGGTGTACGCCTTCACTGTGCACTGGTCCATTGCACCCGTCTACTTCGCGACTGTGCCTCTGCTGGGGATCCTCAGCTCGATCCTCAGCAGAAAGATCAAGACGGTCCAGAAGACGATTGTCAGGGAGACCACCGCGCTGGCAGGCTCCACCACCGAGTCCCTGCGCAACATCGAGCTGGTGAAGAGCCTTGGACTGGCGGAGCAGGAGGTAAACCGCCTGAACTCCACGACGGGGAAGATCTTGGCGCTCGAGCTGAAGAAGGTCAGGTACATCAGGAGTCTGAGCTTTCTTCAGGGCACGGCGGTCAACTTCCTGAGGACGAGCATCCTGTTCCTGATGTTGTACCTGATCTTCGCCCGGCTCATCACGGTGGGTCAGTTCTTCTCGTTGTTCATCTACTCATTCTTTATCTTCGGTCCGCTGCAGGAGATGGGCAATATCATCAACATCTACAGGGAGACCGAAGTTTCCCTGAAAAACTTCTCGGACATCCTGATGATTCCCGTAGAACCCCGGCCGGCGTCCCCGGTCGGCATCGGGCGTCTCCAGACGCTGGAATTCGACCACGTGAAATTCCGGCACCGGAGCGCCGCACGACACGCGTTGAGCGATGTGTCCTTCAATGTGCGCTCGGGGGAGACCATCGCCTTCGTGGGACCATCGGGTGCGGGGAAAACCACCCTGGTCAAGCTGCTGGTCGGTCTCTATCAGCCGGAGGCCGGACGAATCCTGTATAACGGCGTCGCCGGGGACCGGATCGACGTCGATGCGTTCCGCGAACGGATCGGCTTCGTGACGCAGGATGCTCAACTGTTCGCCGGCACCATCCGCGAGAACCTCAGGTTCGTGAACCCTTCGGCCACCGATGCAGAATGCCTGGAAGTCCTGCGCCAGGCGGCCTGCGACAATCTGCTAACGAGGGCCGACAGGGGACTGGAAACAATGATCGGCGAAGGTGGAGTGAAAGTCTCCGGCGGTGAAAAACAGCGTCTGTCCATAGCCCGGGCCCTGCTTCGCCGGCCGAGTCTCCTGGTGTTCGACGAGGCGACGTCGTCGCTCGATTCGCTGACCGAGAGCGGGATCACGGAAACCATCAGGTCAGTTTCCGCCCGAACCGATCTGATCACCATCCTGATCGCCCACCGCCTGTCCACGGTGCTTCACGCCGACCGGATCTACGTTCTGGAGAAAGGGACGATTGTGGAGTCAGGGTGTCACGACGATCTGGTCTCCTCGCGCGGCCTCTACTATGCCCTCTGGCGGCAACAGGTGGGCGAGCGGCAGGAGGAGGAGCTTGCGGAAAACCGGGGACCGGGCCGCGATAGTGGAGATCTCCAGAACAGAGCCTGAATGGGAATTGGAATACCGCGCACGGCGGGGCTCCGTCAGGAGATCGGGAATCAGCAGTGAGTCTTCCATGCCCAAGAGCGCAAGGGACACAACAGTGCGGACGAACAGACTCATTCAGGAGAAGAGCCCCTATCTTCTCCAGCATGCCCACAATCCCGTGGACTGGTACCCGTGGGGCACAGACGCGTTCGCAAAGGCCCGGGCAGAAGGGAAACCGATCTTCCTCTCGGTGGGATACTCGACCTGCCACTGGTGTCACGTGATGGAACGTGAATCCTTCGAGAATGAGACGATCGCCTCGCTCCTCAACGAACACTTTGTGGCGGTGAAGGTCGATCGTGAGGAGCGTCCGGATGTCGACCGGATGTACATGACGGCCCTTCAGGCGATGGGGCANNTACTTCCCGCCGGAGTCACGGTATGGACGGGCGGGTTTTCCCGATGTGCTCAGGCGGGTGAGCGATATCTGGAAGTCCGAACAGGGCAAGGTGGAGGAATCCGCAGAGACCATCGTTGCGTTCCTCTCCGAATCGGCGGGCCCTTCCGATGGCCATCCCAGGCCGGGAAGGGCGGCGCTCGACCACTGCTTCGATCAGTTCCGGCGTTCATTCGACACAACCTCCGGCGGGTTCGGCCACGATGCCAAGTTCCCCCGGCCCGCGGCGCTGAAATTCCTCCTCCGGTATTTTCATCGGACTCGGAACCCCGAGGCGCTCTCCATGGCCGAGTTCACGCTCCAGGCGATGGCCCGCGGCGGCATCCGGGATCACATCGGCGGAGGGTTTCACCGATACACCGTGGATGCAGGGTGGAGGCTCCCGCACTTCGAAAAGATGCTGTANNTCCACTCTGGAGTATGTCCTGAGAGATATGACTGATCCCGGGGGGGGATTTTACTCTGCCGAGGACGCCGACAGTCCGCTTCCCGGACAACCGGGAGCTTCAGGGGAGGGAGCTTTCTATCTTTGGACGCGGCACGAATTGATCAGAATCCTCGGCGAGAGCGACGGAAGGCTGTTCTGCGTGGCCTATGGCGTCGAGGAGGAGGGGAACGCTCCGTTCGACCCGCAACAGGAATACACTGGCAAGAACATCCTCCACGCGGCCGAGGCCGCCTCGGATCTGGCACGCATCCTGGGGAAAGCTGAGGAGGAGGTGAGGGGAGTGTTGACTCGGACGCGATTGCGCCTGCTGATGGAGAGGTCCTCCCGCCCCCGTCCTGCACTCGATGACAAAGTGCTCGCTTCCTGGAACGGCCTCATGCTCGGCGCATTCTCCCGCGCAGGAGCAATTCTTGGGGAACCTGTATTTCTGAAGGCGGCCGACAGAGCGGCGGAATTCCTGTTGTCGTATCTGGTCGACCCTGCGAGCGGGAGTCTGCACAGGCGCTACCGCCAGGGCGAGGTGCGGTTCGATGGGAACCTGGATGATTATGCATATCTGGTCTCCGGCTTGATCGACCTGTACGAGGCAACCGGGATCGGGTCCCGGCTGGAGCAGGCGGTGGCCATCGCCGGGGCAATGATCGACGCATTCGGCGACGGGGAGGGGGGTGGGTTCTTCGACACNNGCTTGCGGTGCTTACCGGCAGAGATGACTGGCGTGCGCTGGCCGAGCGCACCATAGGGGCGTTTGCCGCCACCCTGGAACAACAACCCGTTGCGATGCCGAACATGGCTTCCGCGCTCGATCTCTCGCTTTCGGAGCCGGGACAGGTGGTAATCGTAGGATCCCGGGGGGATGCCGTCCGCGATGCCATGCTGAGGGAAGTGTTCCGGAGATACCTCCCGGGTACGGCGGTGGTCTCGCTTGAACCGGCACCGGCGGAGAGGACCGGGGCACTGGACCCGGACCTCCGGTTGTTCGACGTGCACGGGGGCAAGGCGACGGCGTATGTCTGCGAGAACCTGGCCTGCAGCATGCCGACGAATGATCCTGCGGCGATGGCGTCCATCCTGGACGGCCCCCCAAAAGACATGAATGATCTTCGATGATTGATTGCTGTTCATTTGAAGGAACGAGCCGTTTCTTTTCGAGGCGCGCGTCGTACTACGCCATGCGCTTCCGGCTGAGGGGTCTCGATCGCCCCCAGCGCCTTTTGATCAACGGGCTGCGGCGCGAGGGATTCATCGGAAGGAGCGTCCTTGAGGTCGGTTGCGGGGTGGGGGGATTGCATCTCACCCTTCTGCGCCAGGGTGCGCGCTCGGCGATCGGCGTGGAAGCCTCGAAAGGAATGCTGGAGAAAGCCATCGAGCTCGCGCTGGAAATGGGGCTGGAAGGGATGGTGCAGTACCAGCAGGGCGATTTTGTGGATTGCTCATCGACGCTCCCCGCTGCCTCCATCGTCATCATGGACAAGGTGCTCTGCTGCTATGCCGATCCCGTGCGGCTGGTGAAGGCGGCTGCATCGCATTGTACGGGCCTGCTCGCGGTAACCTACCCTCGCGGCAGCCTTCTTTCTCGCGCGGTCTTCTCGGTCGGGGCGTTCGTCGGAACGCTCTGCAGCTCCTCGCTCCATCCCTTCTTTCACGACCCGGACTGGCTCCACCGGACCGTCGTCGGGGAGGGATTCTCAGAGGTCTATTCCGAAACTACGCTGATCTGGCAGATCGCCGTCTACCGCCGCGTTGGAGGGCTCGAGTCTGCATTGCACGCGGAACCCGAGCTGCTGGCGACTTTCTAGGAATCACCATCCGGAGGCCTGCGGCGGCCCCCGGCGCCTGTGTCCTCCGCTGATCTGGCAGATCGCCATCTACGGGCGCGTTATGAAACCCCGGTCTCCAATCTCACTCTGTCCGTACTTCCCCTCCTGCCTGCGCTGCCGGATGAGGAGCTGACAATGAAGACGGAAACACCGTAGGTAATCACATCGACCCGCTCCGTGAGAGCTTTCCGAATGAAAGGTAACCCCCTCGTCGAAGCCGTTTTCTTCATTCGGTTCCTTCTGTGAAAGGTGCCGGACTCCATATCGAGGGCGGATTGGTCATCCCCCTCTCGGACTTTTCGTTCAGGTTTGCCCGTGCGGGCGGCCCTGGAGGGCAGAACGTGAACAAGGTCGCCACAAAAGTGGAACTCCTCTTTGATGTGCTCCATGCGAGGAGCCTTGGCGAGGGGCAGCGCAGGCGCATACTCGAGCGGTGCTCTCCCCAGATCGACACCGCCGGGATCCTCCACATCGTTGTCGACACATCCCGGAGCCAGTGGAGGAACCGTGTTCAGGCCCTTGAACAGTTATCCGAAGTGCTTGGCGCGGCGCTCCGCCCTGTCAGAAAACGTGTCGCAAGCGCCCCTACCGGATCGTCGCGCAGGCGAAGAATCGACGAGAAGAAGAGCAGGGGGGCAGTCAAGTCCATGAGGGGCCGGGTTCGCCCCGAGGATTGAATCGCCCATCGAGCTTGTCGGGGATCTTGGCGGCGGACGAGGCCGCCCGGCCGCTGCGCGTCGGGCCGGACAGCGCCATCGGCGGCGCCATCTTTCCGTGAACACACGTCGATCATACGTTCCGGAGAAGTCCGGTTTTCGTAAGGGTGTTTTTTTCTCTTTTTCCCTTGCTTTTTTCGAAGCGCCTCTCTATTTTAAAAATGGTAACAGTACGCCGTAGTTGAGCTTTGAACCCCGGTTCCGGGGCGTGATTCTTAGGATCTGTCCAAAAGACCGCATCAGAACCGTAAAAGCCGCAAGCATGGTGTAGCTCGAACCATGGTGCGGCGCGGTTGTTTTAAGGCACACCTCGCTGGCTGTATACCTCGTGTCCGTACAGTTTTCGACTCAAGTCGAGCGGATCTTTTGTTCATCCTCAAGAAAGGCACGTCCCATGGAACAGGGAGTCGTGAAGTGGTTTAACGCATCAAAGGGCTTCGGATTCATCAAGCGTGAAAACGGCGAAGATGTGTTCGTACATTTCAAAGCCATCGTCGGCTCGGGCTATAAGAGCCTGAACGAGGGTGACCGGGTTCAGTTTGAGGTACAGACGGGCCCCAAAGGCCTCCAGGCTTCGAACGTGACAGTCCTCTGACCGTCTGTGAGCGGTGGATGGGCCGGCAGGACGCCGGCGGCTGTCCTCCGCCCGGGTGCAGACAACCGGATGGTCTGGCGAAAACCAATGAGATCCTGCCTTGGACACGGGCACAAAAGGGGTCATCACCATCATCATGGCGATGCCGAACCTCCGTGTCCTGGCCAATCAAGGGAGCGCTGACCGCGTTCAGAAACGCAAAAAAGCCCTTCTTGGAATTCCAGGAAGGGCTTTTCTGATAGAATCAGGGTGGGATCATGAAGCGGAATAACACGATCGGCCTGCCGTCAGGCTTTCGCGACATCCTCTTCGAGGAAGCGCGGACCCGCCGCGCGATTGAGGGCTCGTTCGGGGAAGCCTTTGCCGTAGCCGGGTACGGCGAAATTGCCCCCTCCGGCGTCGAATTCCTGGATGTCTATGCCCGCGGCAAGCAGAGCGTGAAGGATGTGACCTTCAAGTTTCTGGACCGCGAGGATAACCTGCTGGCCCTGCGCGCAGATTTCACCCCCGCGATTGCTCGCATAGTCGCCACCGGGGCTCTGGATGGCGAGATGCCTCACAGAATCTGGTATGCCGGCAGCGTCTTCAGGAAGACCGACTGGCACCGGGGACGTTTCCACGAGTTCCGGCAGATCGGGGCTGAACTGATCGGCCTGAACTCACTGGAGCGCGATGTGGAGATCCTCCGTCTTGCGTTCAGCTGCCTGGAGTCGGCCGGCATCAGCGATGTGCAGCTGCACCTCAACCATGCAGGCATCTTCCGTGGCATCATCGGGAGCCTCGGCCTGACGGGGGAGTCCCTGCAGAAAGTGAAAACGGAAATCGACAGGAAAGACCT
>PMBF01000097.1 GCA_003152875.1 Ignavibacteriota bacterium
TCACTTCCGGTAACTGTGGTCGTCATTAACTTTCAAACGCCGGACCTCACCTCGCAGGCCGTCCGTTCATTGCGCCGCTTCTATCCCGAGGTGGCGCTCTTGCTTGTTGACAACGGTTCAATGGACCGGAGCCGCCCTGCTCTCGAGGAATTGCGTGCGTTGCAGCCGGGGAAAACCGAGATCGTGTTCAACGTCACGAATCTCCACCACGGTCCCGCCATGGATCTTGCCCTTCGTCTGCTCCAGACGCCGTATGTCCTTTTTCTGGATTCTGACTGCGAAGTGTACCAGGGAGGATTCCTGGAGAAGATGGTGCAAGCAGCCGAGGGACAACCCCGCTGCTATGCGGTGGGGAAGGTCATCTTCATGAACGACCGCGGATTCGATGTGGCGGAAGGGGCAGGCGGTCATCCCTACGTCCGCCCGATCTGCATGCTCATCAACCGGGAGCCGTACCTTCGGTTGCCTCCCTTCGAGCGCCACGGCGCCCCGTGCCTCGTCAATATGCGGGCAGCTGCGGCATCCGGACTTTCCCTCATCCATTTCCCCGTGCCGGACTACGTCCGCCACCTGGGCCGGGGAACGGCCTCGCGCCATGGCTACAGGCTGGGGCTGAAGGGGAGGATCAATCATCTGCTCAACCGCATGGGGTTATGAGGCCTCCCTGCAGTTCCTGAAAACGCTGCGAGTGCCTCTTCTGGTGAAATTTGCGCGACTTTTCCGTATCTTGGAGCAGCACTCACATTCCTGTCTCTCCCTTTTGAACATCGTTCTTACGAATGCTACCGATATTTTCGCCGGTGGCGAAGACTATGTCCTGATCCTTGCGCGGTACCTGGCACGGAGGGGCCACACCGTCCACATCTCCGCAAATCCGGGTCATCTGCTGCTCCGGAAAAGCGAGGAGGAGGGAATCCCGACTCTGCCGATCCTCTACACCGGAATGGACCGGGTCTTTGCCGTGGGGCGCGAGCTCCGCGGGCATCTCCGGAAAATGCGGGTTGATATTGTCCACAGCAACGCCAATTACGACAGAACCGCCGCCGCGATTGCGGCAGCGTTTCTTCCCGCCCGCCATGTGGCGGGTGTGCATTCATCCCATTCCATACAGCACAATATCACCCACTGGATCCGCAATCGTTACGGGATAGACCATTTCATCGCGGACGCGGATTCGGTGCAAAGAGTGCTTGTCGATGAGGACGGCATAGCACCTGAGAGAATCACTGTCATTCCCATCGGCGTCGAGCCGGGGCCGTCGGCCGGTCGTAAGGCTCTGCGTGCCCGTGCGCGGGCTGCGCTAGGGGTGTCAGACGATACGGTCGTCATCGGCAACCTGGCCCGGCTTGTGCCGTTCAAAGGCCACCGGGTGTTGCTCGATGCGGCGGCTCTGGTCGTCAGGGTACGAAACAACATCCTGGTGCCGATCGCCGGAGACGGCGAGCTTCTGGAGGAGCTGAAGGAACAGGCGAGGAAACTCGGAATAGAGCGGCAGGTCCGTTTCCTGGGCTTTTGCGACAACCTCGACGAGCTGTATGCGGGGTTCGATGTGTACTGCCATTCCTCGCTGGAGCTCGCGGCAGAAGCTTTCCCGTTGGCGATTCTTCGGGCGCTGGCGGCCGGCCTCCCCGTCGTGTGCACAAATGTCGGCGGCATAGCGCTCATGGTGGAAGACGGGGTCAACGGCTTCCTGCGGCCGCCCGACGATTCCGCATCTCTGGCCGACGCGCTCCTCAAGGTCCTCGCCGATCCGCTGATGCGGGCCTCCATGGGACAGGCATCGTTTGCGCTGTTCGAACGGAAATACCACGCCGCTCGAATGGCCGAAACAATGGAGAAGGTCTATGAAAGCGTCTGCCCGCGATCGTAGGGGGAAGAACGGGTCATTCCCTCAGGCGGCTGTGTGGCTCCCTGCATTGATGCTGGCCGCCGCCCTCTCATCGTGCTCACCGGATTCCGGACATCCCCCGGGGTCGGCGGCAGACAGCCTTGCCATCCTGAACGAAAATGCCCTGCACCGCGCCGAAGTGGATTCGTTCTTCCGCTTCGATGATGATTCCCCGTTTCGCCGCGATACGACGATCCGCTTCGAGGGCCTCAAATGGTTTCCGGTCAATCCGCGCTTCAGGGTGACATCAGCGCTGAACCGGTACGAACAACCGGAAACGGTCACCGTCATGGGCACAAAAGGGGAGGAACGAAGACAGCTCAGATACGGGTACTTCGCTTTCGAACTTCCCGACGAGCAGGGAGCTGTGCGCCCGCTCAGGATCAACGTCTACAAATTCACCCCGTCGGACAGCCTTCGGTACCTGCGCTACCGCGACAACCTGAGCGTCTGGTTCCGGGACCGCACGAGCGGGAGGGACACCTACCTCGTCGGCCGCTACGTTGAGGTTGGCAATGAGAACCCCGATCCCCGCCATGAATATGTGCTCGATTTCAACAAAGCCTACAACCCCTATTGCGCCTACAGCGCAATGTATTCCTGCGCGGTGCCCAGGAAAGACGACTCTCTGGACATCGCTCTCCACGTTGGGGAGATGAAATATCATGACTAACACTCCACTCGATACACCCGTGCTTCGCCCCTCCAGATCGCTCATTCCCGGGGTACTCCTGATCGTCTTCGGCGTGTTCTTCCTCGCCGTAAACTTTATGGGGGTGGATTTTGAAGACATCTGGCCCGTTACCCTGCTGGTGCCGGCCATTGCCTTCTTCATCATGTATGCACGGGACCGGCGGCAGTTCGGCCTCCTCATGCCCGGCACGATCCTGGTGGTCCTCTCCGTTCTGTTTTTCACCTGCCAGGTCCGGGGCTGGATGCTCATGAATGTCCTCTGGCCGATCTTCATGCTGGCTCCCGGCTTGGGATTCATCATGCTGTACCTGTTCGGCCGCCGCGATCCCGGGCTGCTCATTCCCGCAGGCATCCTGATTGGTCTCAGCGCAGTCTTTCTCCTGGCAAACCTCGGCTTCGGGCACCTCTGGCCGGCTGTCCTCATCCTGGTGGGCGTCCTCCTGCTGGTCCGCCGCAGGTCCGGAGTGTCCCCGACGCCGCCGGGACCCGAAGGTCCACCTTCAACCGGTCTCTAAGCGCGCGCTCTCCATGGACCAGCACAAACTCTACAGGACCATCAGACACCTCGGCGAGGAGCATTTCCTCACGGAAGAGCAGATGCTTTCCTACGTTCTGGAAAACATCATTGCGAACGAGGAGATCCAGGTCAAGGGTGGGAGAATCTGGAAACTCGACGAGACGAGCGGCACCTATGGACTGATCCATCAGGTCGGCGAGATGGACCTTATCAGCAAGAGCTTCAGGCTACGGGTCGTCGAGTACCCGCTCTTCCGTCTCCTGCATAAGAAAGGGACCATCCTCGGCAACGAAACAAACCGGTACCTCCGGCAAAAGGGCATCAGGCATTACTCCGCAACCGGCGTCGGCGAAAAAGTGCAGTGGGAGGGGTTCACGCTGTACCAGTATGTCCTCGCCATCAACGCGGAATTCATGAAGGATGACATGCAGTACGCGCTGAACATCATCGGCGCGGCACTCTCGTCGGCCCTCATCAGCCGCCGCTCGGCAAACAAGGCGAAACTGCTCGAGGCGGACCTCGACAAGGCGCGCGAGATCCAGCAAAGCATCTTGCCCGCCCACGAGCTGAAGTTCGACCGGTACGACCTGTACGGGATCTCGGTTCCTGAGCGGATCGTCGGCGGCGACTTCTTCGATTACCTGCAGGCGAAGGACGATAAAGACCGTCTCGGAGTCGTCATCGGCGACGCCGCCAGCAAGGGCCTCTCGGCCGCCGCCCAGGCGCTCTACGTGTCGGGCGCCCTGCGCATGGGCGTGGAGTACCAGACAAAGATCAGCACGGTCATGAGCCGGATCAACGACCTGGTGAACAGGACGTTCACAACCGAGCATTTTATCTCCATGGTGTACGCTGAGTTCACCGCCTCGGACAACGGCCTGGTGTTCTACGCGAACGCAGGACATAGCAACCCGATCCTGCTTCATGCCGCTACAAACGACGCTGAACGGCTCCGTGCGACCGGACAGCTCCTCGGCCCGTTCCCGACGGAAAAATACCGGACCGAGTTCGTGGTGATGAAGCCGGGGGATTTCCTCCTGCTGTATACGGACGGCATTGTCGAAGCCGCCAATGAACGGCAGGAAATGTTCGGCGAGCACCGGCTCATCCATTTGATGCGGGAGAACCGGCGTTGCACGCCAAAGGAATTGTGCCAGGCAATCCTTCAGGAAGTGCAGACACACAACCGGTTGGTCGAATACTCCGACGACAAGACACTGGTCGCCATTAAACGGAGCCGTTGACGCGGCTCCATCGTCCCCTACCCATCCGAAAGGAGTACCTTCCATGAAAAAGCTTGTTGGACTGTTGCTTCTTGCCGGAGTCTTCCTCGCAGCGCAAACTGCAACGGCGGCTCCTGTCAAGAAGGAAAAGAAGAACACGTCGACTGCGGTAGCGGACTCGAAGCAGACGAAAGAGACTTCAGACGCGAAGCAGGATAAATCCACCAAGAAGAAGTC
>PMBF01000055.1 GCA_003152875.1 Ignavibacteriota bacterium
TTCCACTGCAACTGGTGCGCAAAGCCTCTCTACGGACAGGTGTACAACACGCGGTCTCCACAAGCCGTCGCCCAGGAGATGCGGGAGCTCAAGAACGCATGTTCTCCGGACCACCTCTGGTTCTGCGACGACATCTTCGGCCTCAGGCCGGGATGGATCCGGGAATTTGCCGACGAGGTGGAGCGCTGCGACGCCCGGATTCCATTCAAGTGCCAGGCTCGGGTGGACCTGCTTTTGCATGAGGATGCGATCCAGCAGCTTGCACGCTCGGGCTGCGTCAATGTCTGGGTGGGAGCGGAGTCGGGCTCGCAGAAAATCCTTGATGCAATGGAGAAGGGTACCACCGTGGCCCAGATCCATGAGGCGTCGCGCCGCCTTCAACGCGCCGGGATACGGGTCGGGTTCTTCCTTCAATACGGGTACCCCGGAGAAACACGGGAAGACATCGAACTGACCCTGCAGATGGTACGGGAGTGCAGACCGGACGACATCGGGATTTCGGTCTCCTACCCTCTCCCGGGGACGAAGTTCTACGAGGATGTGCGGAGAGATCTGGACGAGAAGCAGAACTGGGTGGACAGTCAGGACCTTGCCCTGATGTTTCACGGCACCTTCATGCCTGATTTTTACCGGACTCTTCACAGGATCACTCACAAACGGCTGCGTATCTGGCAGGCCTCCGATCTGCTGCGCAGTCCCGGGTTCGGGCTTCTCCGTCCGGGAGTCTTCCGCAGGCTTGCCTCCGGATGCTATCACCGCCTGACGCTCTCGAGGCTTGAAACACGGCTCAGGGCGCTTGAGGGGTCTCCAAAAACCTGCCTTGCTCCTCCGGAGATGATCCAGAGTGAGACCACGGCAGTCGAGGCAAACAGACCGGACCTTCCCATGACCGCGCGGCAGGCCGCCAGCCCTCTGCAGGCCGGCCCAGAGACAATGGAAGCCGCACCGGACCGCAACGCAATGACCGGCATCGATACGGACATGACCCGCCGCGCCTTCGATGCCGCCGCGCCCGTCTACGACTCGGCCTACGAGAGACTCCCCGGCATCAGACGGATCCGGTCCATCACCGCGGGACTCTACATGACCCATTTCCAGCCGGGGAGCAGCCTCCTCGAGATCAACTGCGGCACCGGCAACGATGCCCTTTTTCTCGCCGCCCGGGGCATGAGTATCCTCGCCACCGACCTTTCACCTGAGATGCTGAGAGAGACGGAGCGAAAGGCGGCCGCAGCAGGACTCGGGCGATCGATCGTGACCCGCTGCCTCTCCTTTGAGCGGCTCGGAGAGCTCGGCGGGACGGAGTTCGACGGCGCATATTCGAATCTGGGAGGGTTGAACTGTACCCGCAATCTCTCCCGAGTGGCAGAGGGGCTTGCGGCCGTGGTAAAACCGGGCGGCATTCTCATTGCTACCCTCATGCCTTCGTTCTGCCTCTGGGAGACCGCAGCGTTTGCGGCCCGGGGCCAGTGGCGCAGGGCATTCCGCAGGTTGTCCAGAGAGGGCGTCAAGGCCGATCTTCACGGCGGCGTGGTCCGGACCTGGTACCATTCGCCGCGCAGGTTCTTCAGCGCTTTTGCAGCACGGTTCGACCATGTGAGGACCATGGGTCTCCTCATATTTCTTCCGCCACCCAATTTCGCGCGCGCCTACGCAAGGCTCGGCCGGGCAGCAGGGTGGCTGGCGCACCTGGACGACCTGGCGGCCGAAATGCCGCCCTTTCCCTCGATCGGCGATCACTTTGTCACCGTGCTGAGAAGGAAACCGCAATGACCGGCCCGGACCCACGCCTCCGGTTCCTGTGGCGCTATGCACGCCCATGGAAATACCGGATTCTCCTCTCGCTGCTCGGGCTCACGTTTGTCTCCGTGGCATCGCTGCTCTATCCCTGGCTTCTGAAGCTGATGGTGGACCAGTTCAGCGGGCGGACCTCCCCGGCCATATCCCTGGACGCTCTTTGCGCCCTCCTCCTTGTCGTCTTTCTTCTCTCGACAGTGGCAGGATACTACCAGCAGGTGGAAATGAGGACGCTTGGCTACCGGCTTCGCAACAGCATGCGCATAGCCCTGTACGCGGCCCTGCTTTCGAGGCCGATGAGCTTCCACCGGCAGACCCGCGTCGGCGAAATCACCTCGCGGGCCACAGAGGACATCGGGCGGATGCAGATCCTCTTCTCCAGCCTCCTCTCTCCCGCGTTCCAGAACACGCTGTTTCTGTCCGGCTGCCTTGCAATGATGGCATGGTTGAACGCGACCGCCACACTGATGGTGGTCGGCCTTGTGGTCCTCCCGATCCCCTTCGTCTGGGTCGCCAGCAGGAAAATCCGGACCCTGACCGCCCGCGGCCAGGCGCATCATGCGCACGCCAACGCATTCCTGGAGGAATCTCTCGTGGCCATGCGGGAAATCAAGGCATTCGCCCGGGAGAAGCTGGAGTTCAGGCGCTATGCGGATTCCCTGGACAGGGCCCTGGGTACTGAAATCGCCGCGTCGAACCTTCACGTGAAGATCAATCAGGTGATCTACATGCTTTTTTCCGGAGCATTGCTGGCGATCTTCTACACCGGAACCCGAAGGACTTTCTTCCCCCACTGGACACTCGGGGACATCATCGCGTTCTATTTCTATTCGTACACCATGACGACTGCTGTTCTCTCTGTCGGAAGGGTGTACCTCACGTACCAGGAAATCTCGGGCTCCCTCGGCCGTGTCATGGATCTCCTGGAAGAGCCCGGCGAATCTCCATCAGAGGGCATCGTCAGCCGTCCGATGGCCGGCAAGGTGGCGTTCCGCAACGTGGCCTTCGCCTATGAGACCGAGAGACCGGTCCTGACGAACGTCACGCTGACCGTCAATCCGGGGGAGTGGCAGCTGATCACCGGAGCCTCAGGCAGCGGCAAGTCGACTCTTGCCGGCATGCTCATGGGGTTCTGCCGGCCCGGGCATGGCACTATCACCGTGGATGACATCCCTCTCCCCTTCTGGCAGCCGGGAAGCCTCCGGAGGCAAATCGGTTATGTCGGACAGGATCCGCTGCTGATTCACGGGACCCTGAGGGAGAACATCCTCTTCCTGGATGTACCGGCTACCGAACAGCAGCTTGCGCGGGCCATAGACCTCAGCTGCCTCGGCGATCTGGTGAGTTCCCTGCCCGGCGGGCTTGACACGGTTGTCGGAGAACGAGGGTACACCCTGAGCGCAGGCCAGAAGACGCGGGTTGCCATCGCGCGCGCGATTCTCCATGATCCGCCTGTTCTGATTCTCGACGAGGCAAACGCGGCGCTCGAGGAGGACCTGGAGCGGCAACTCTGGATGAACCTCGCGGCGGCGCGTGCGGAACGGACCACGATCATCTTCAGCCATCACTCTGAGCACATCCCGGCCATCTACACCATGGCTCGCCTGGACAACGGTGTCCTCCATTTCCTCCCCGCTCTCCATGAAAGGTGACGGACTCACCATGACCAATGGAGAATTCCCGAGGGAAACACAGTCGTGCCTTCCCTGGCCCCGGAAGACCGATCCGAAGAAGATTTTGATCATTCGCCTCCACGCTCTCGGTGACGTCGCGGTCACGCTCCCCGCTTCCGCCGGCCTGCGCGCTCTCTACCCCTCGGCGCAGATCGATTTCCTCACCATGGAGGAAAACGCTCCCCTCCCTGGTTCTCTTCCGGCCATTGACCGGGTCCTGAGGATTCCCGCCTGCTCAAACAGGCGGGATTGGTTCACACAGGCTCTCCATTGCGGCGGTGCCGCACGCCGGCAGGACTACGAGGTGGTCATCGACCTTCAGCGCAACTGGATCAGCCGGACGATTCGCCGTCTTGCGCTGCCCAAGGCGTGGAGCGAATTTGACCGGTACGCCCCCAAGCCGGCTGCCAACCGCGTCCTGGACGCCTTCCGGGCTGCCGGCTTTCCCGATCTTGTGCCTGCCCGATCGCTGGTCATCCGGGACCGCCTCCGCACTGAGGCGTTCAAGCTCCTGGCGGACTACGGGGGTAGTCCTGAGTTCCCCCTGATCGTCCTTAACCCTGCGGGACTCTGGGAGAGCAGGAACTGGCCCCTGGAGAATTATGCATCGCTGGTGAATCTGTGGCTGGCTCACGAGCAGGCACAATTCCTCATCATTGGCACCGGGAGGATACGGGAAAAGGCATCCGCCATCAGCGGGAGCGCGGGCAAGGCGGTGGTTAACCTGGTGGAGAAAACGAACACTGAGATGGCCTTTGCCCTCCTTTCGTGCGCATCCGCCATGATTACCGAAGACTCCGGACTGATGCACATGGCGTGGAGCCTTGGTGTGCCGATCGTGGCCCTCTTCGGATCCAGCAGGCACGTCTGGTCGGCCCCGACAGGAAGCAGGAGCCGCTCACTGCATTCGGGCGACCTCCCCTGCGGCCAGTGCATGAGCCCCCGATGCCAGTTCGGGGATATCCACTGTCTCACGAGATACACGCCGGCAATGGTGTTCAAGATTGCCGTGGACCTGATACCGGCGACACATGCGAGAGCGGTATGACGCGCGTCGCAATGTTCATGCACGGGGGATTGGCGCCTGAGCTCTCAAGGGAAGACGTGCCGGCCATCGCCGCCCTGGTGAGCCGACTTGCCGGGCTTTTTGAAGTGACCGTCTACACGCTCAAGAGGCCAGACGGAGACTGCGAGCCGTTCTCCTGCGGCAACGCCGGCGTGCGGGTGGTCCGGTCAGGTGAAGACGACCATATCGTCAAGACCGCCCCCCGGCTTCTGCACGCCTTCTGGTACGATCATCGGCGCAAACCCTTCGGCCTGGTACACGGGTTCTGGGCCCTCCCCGGAGGACTCACAGCCGTCCTTGCCGGCAGGACAGCACGCATCCCCAGCATCGTGACGATGCTGGGCGGAGAGGCCGCCTGCTTTCCGGAGATCGGGTACGGGAACATGCGAAAGACCGGACCAAGGGCCGCGACACTCTGGACATGCCGTCACGCTGACACCCTCACGGCACTGACCTGCTACCAGCTCGACCATCTTCAACGGTTCAGCGGCAGGAAGTTCCGGAGAACGCGGGTGATCCCGTTTGGAGCAGACGACAGCCTCTTCCCCTACTCAGACAGAAGACCGGAATCTCCTCCGTACCGACTCCTCCACATCGGACATCTGAACCGGGTGAAGGATCAGGCGACACTGCTGAGAGCATTTCAGAACATCGCCCGGAGAGTCGATTGCCGGCTTACGATCATCGGCCAGGACACGATGAACGGCTCACTGCAGCGGCTGGCCGGAGAACTCGGGATCTCCCCGCAGGTGACGTTCGAGGGTTTTGTCCCCCACGAAGACCTGCATCGTCACCTTGCCTGTGCGCACCTCCTTCTCCACTCTTCCCTCTATGAAGGAGAGGGAGTGGTGTTTGCCGAAGCGGCCTCCTCGGGCCTCCCCATATGCGGGACCCACGTAGGATTGCTTGCAGACCTTGGCGATGCGCTTGGAGCAACGGTCGAACCGGGTGATCCGGACGCACTTGCCGAAGCCGCCATCGGCCTGTTGAGCGACGGTACACGGATCAACAAGCTCCGGGAACAGGGCCGCAACTGGGCGCTAGAGCACACCGCCGAATGGACCACCGCCAGGTTTGCGGAGCTCTACCGGAGCCTCCTGAGGGCTCGTCAAGGGATGGGAACGCAGGAAAGGGAATGGGCCACGGCATGAACGGGATGGATCATGGGCGAACGGCGCTCCCGGCGGCCGCAGTGACGGCTTCCGCGGAGGCTGGAGGCCGGACACCGCTGGAAGCGTTTGTCTGTCCGTCATGTCACGGGACACTTGAATCGTTCGATGGGAGCTGGCGCTGTTCCGCCGAAGACCTCGGGTTCGGGATGGAACACGGGATCCCCACCTTCATCCTTCCTCACCGGCGAGACGCGCTGGCGGGATTCCTCGAATTCTACCGCCGGGTCCGCTCGAGCGAGGGGTGGGGGAGCAGCAGCGCCGAATACTACCGCGGCCTGCCGTACCATGACCGGACGGGGAACCATGACTCCGTCTGGCGGATACGTGCACGCACATTCGACTGTTTTCTCCGGCATCTCGCTCGGGACAGGTCCGCTCTGTCAGGGCTCGTCCTGGATGCGGGAGCCGGGAACTGCTGGCTCTCTGCGCGGCTGGCGGAGCGCGGCTTTGATGTGGCCGCCCTCGACATCAATGATGATTCTCAGGACGGGCTCGGCGCTCTTGCCCTCATGAGCCCCGACCTGCGATCGCAGATTGTCCCTGTCAGAGCGGAGTTCGATGCTCTGCCGTTCGGGAGCGAGACGTTCGACCTCGCAGTCCTGAATGCGTCGCTGCACTACTCGCCGGATGTGATGCACACGCTGGAAGGCCTTCTGGCGGTCCTCAGGAGAGGGGGGATGCTGTATATCCTGGATTCGCCCGTGTACGGAACTCAGGAGGCCGGGGAACAGATGGTACGCGAGCGCAATGAACGATTCAGTAAGCAGTTCGGCATCGCGCCGCTGGAGGAGCATTCGTCCGGTTTCATCACCGCGAATATCGTCCGGCAGATTCAGGGGCGGTTCCGTACGGAGCTGCTTGACCCCGGCTATGGCCTTCGCTGGGCCCTCCGCCCGTATGCCGCGAGGCTGCTGGGGAGAAGGGAACCCGCGCTCTTCCAGATCATCGTCGTCCATAAAGGCTGAGAATCATGATTTGCCTTGTCAACCCGTCCTCAACACGTTGGAGATACCGGATCCCTCTTTCGGTGCTCGCGATAGCGGCCTCACTCGAAGGTCACTACGACTACGAAATCGTGGACGGCAACCTCGACAGGGAGATCTTCACCACACTCCCGAGGCTCATCCGTGAGAAGCGGATCAGGTATGCCGCTTTCACTGTCATGCCTGGGCCCCAGCTGGAGCAGTCGATCCTGCTCTCGAGGCTCATCCGGCAGGAATTCCCGCATGTCACAATCATCTGGGGGGGGTACTTCCCCACGCTGCATACCGGGGTCGTGCTCAATGCGCCTTATGTCGATTATGTCGTCCGTGACCAGGGTGATTACGCGTTCAAGCGGCTCATCGACTGCCTCGAGCACGGCGGCTCACCCGGGTCCATCCCCGGACTTTCCTACAAAGAGCATGGGATCCGGCACAATGAGAAACAGAAGCTGATCGACCCCAATGAACTGCCTGCACTCCCCTACCACAGGGTCGATCTCCGGCGGTATATCGGCAGGACCTATGTCGGAACGAGAACGGTCAACTATCACTCCAGCGTGGGCTGCCCGTTCCTGTGCGGTTTCTGCGCGGTGGCGGCATCGTACAAAGCCCGTTGGCTCGGGCTCACGCCTGAACGGATGGTGAACGATCTCCGCTGGTTTGCACAGCACCACGGCGTCAACGCGATCGAGTTCCACGACAACAACTTCTTCACCTCCGAAAAGCGGACACGCGAGTTCTCGGAGCGCCTGGGGGACGGCGAGTTCACCTGGTGGGGCGAGGCCCGGCCCGACACGCTTCTGGCCTACGACGATCAGACATGGCGTGAGATGCGCAGGGCAGGCTGCAAGATGATCTTCATGGGTGCGGAATCGAGTTCACCGGAGGTCCTGGCACTCATGGACAAGGGTGGAACTCAGACCCCGGACACCGTCCTCGAGCTTGCCGGGAAGATGCGCTCGTTCAATATCGTTCCCGAATTCTCCTTCGTCCTCGGGAGTCCGACCGCCGACGTGCAGGAAGATATCGAGCGCGACATCCGGTTCATCAAGAGAATCAAGGCGATCAACCCCCGCAGCGAGATCGTCATGTATGTGTATTCGCCCGTCCACTTCGAGGACTCCGACCTCTTCCATGCCGCGCGAGAACACAACTTCAGCTATCCTCAATCGCTCGATGATTGGCTTCTTCCCGAGTGGCAGCTCCACGACCTGAGAAAAAGCCCGGTGACGCCATGGCTCAGCAAACGGGACATCGACCGCATCAGGAACTTCGAGCGGGTGCTGAATGCATGTTATCCGACGGTGTCCGATCTGAAGCTGCGGGCTCTTGGCCGCAATGTCCTGAAACTCCTGGGTTCGTGGCGCTACAGGCTCTCCCTCTACACCATTCCCTATGAGATTGCGTTGATGCAAAGACTCTTCCGCTACCGCCAGCCGGAAGTGGAAGGGTTCTGACCGATCACGCGTCCTCTCAACCTCAGGAGACCGCATTGAAAGACACCGCCCGTCAGACCCTGTCCCGGCAGCAGCTCGACGAACTCGCGCCCAGGTACGACGGGCTTTTCGGACACGGGGACCGCGGCGACTGGATGAGGCGGAGGGTCCAGGAGACTCTGTTGAAGAGGTTCAGACCGGGCGACCGTATCCTGGAATTCGGCTGCGGCACAGGAACCGACGCGGTGATGCTTGCGAAGAGCGGGGTCTCTGTCACCGCCACCGATATTTCGCCGGCCATGGCGGAACTGACGGCGAGGAAGGTCCGCCTGGAAGGTGTCGAGGCACTGGTTCGCGTTGCGGTCGTTGATGCAGGAAGGCTGGAGAACCTCGGCGGACATATGTTCGACGGAGCGTTTTCAAATTTTAATGTCCTGAACTACCTTGACGATCTCGACGGGTTCTCGGATCGCATCGGAGGTCTCTTGAGGCCGGGAGCCCCATTGATCTGCACACTCCTGAACAGGGTCTGTCTCTGGGAGGTCCTGTATTTCGCGGCAACAATGAAGCCCGTGCGGGCTTTCAGGAGGATGACGCGGCGGAACGAGGAGTTGATGGCCGGCCAGGCCCCGCTCGCGCTGAGGCTGTACCGGCCTGGGGTGTTCGCCCGTAAGCTCTCGAGGGACTTCGCTGTCCGGCGGATCACCGGGTATGGTCTCCTGCTCCCTCCCGCCGGATTTGCGCCTCCCGCCGGGAGGTGGGAATGGATCTTCCGCCTGGCCGAGCGGCTCGAGAAGAACCTCTCCGGGTTCCCCTTCTACTCTCTCTGCGATCACTACGTGATCGAGCTTGAGAGAAAGGCACTGCCATGAGCGAGGCTGGTGCGCGGGGTGCCCGCACGGAACCCTCGGTTGCCAGGCGCCTCCTGAGGCGGGCCGCCCACTCGTTTGCCCATCGCCTCTACGCCCGGATCGCGAAGGCAGGAGACAGGGTTTACTTCCATGACGTTTCCCTTGAAATCGCTCCGTCGGTCTTCCATCCCCGCTTCACGCTCACGAGCAAGGTTCTCGCCGGGTATCTTGAAACCATTGAGCTGCGTGGCAGCCAGCTCCTGGACATGGGGTGCGGATCAGGGATTCTGGGGTGTGTCGCCGCCCGGCAGGGTGCCGACGTCACGGCTGTCGATATCAATCCTGTGGCTGTCGAGTGTACACTCCGGAATGCCCGGGCTAACCGGCTCCAGGACAGGATCAGGGTTCTGCACAGCGATCTGTTTGGCGGTCTCCCGGCGGAGACCCGATATGATCACATCGTCTGGAACCCGCCGTTTTATGCAAAGGAACCGACCGACGATGCAAGCCGGGCCTGGAACGCCGGCTCCCGGTTTGAGGTCATTGACCGGTTTGCCCGGCAGGCCGCCGGCCGCCTGCGTCCGGAGGGAAACCTCATCATCATTCTTTCCACGGATACGGATGTTGATGCGATCGTCGGAGGGATTGCCTCATACGGCTTCACGCCGAGACTGGCAGTCTCGAGGAAACGGTTCTTCGAAACATTGAAGATCTACGAGTTTACCATCCGGACAGGCCGATGAATCTCCCCGCGCTGCTCAATACGCTTGGGACAAGATGCCGCACTCTCCCCCTGGTGATCTTGTACGTCACGGAAGGGTGCAACCTCCGTTGCATGACATGCTCCTACAGGAATCCCATCCCTGGGGAGCTGAGCCTGGAGGACATTAGCCGTCTTGGAAGGGCGCTCAAGGAATTCGGATTGCGCCACGTCGTATACTCCGGCGGTGAACCGTTGATGCGGAGGGATTTTCACGAGATCTGCCGGGTGTACCGCGATCTTGGAGTCCGCCAGACCCTGCTTACGAACGGCGTGCTTCTCGAGAAGCGTCTGGAAGAAGTTGCGCCCTTCCTCGAAGAGATCATTGTTTCGGTCGACGGTCCGGACGAAAAGACCCACAATGCAATCCGGGGAAGAGACTCTTTCGGCCAAATCCTCAAAGGAATCAGGAAGGCGGCCTGCTCACCGTGCCGGAGGATGCTCTCATTGAGAACGGTGCTTCAGAGGGAGAATTTCAGGGTTCTCATCGAGATGGTCCGCCTCGCCCGTGATCTGGGAGTCGACCGGATTTCATTCCTGGCAGCCGATATCCGTTCCGACAGTTTCGGCAGGGAGAGGCTGGGGCTCGCAGCTGCTGATGAGAAGATCATACTCGGAGAAGAGGAGACGGCGGAGTTCCGCGACATCGTCGGACGGATGGCAATTCTGTTCGAGGAGGAATTCAGATCCGGGTTCATTGCCGAATCTCCTGAGAAGCTCCTCCGGATCGCAGGCTATTATGAGGCGCTTCTCGGCAAGGGTCCTTTCCCCCCTACCCACTGCAATGCTCCGATGGTCTCGGCGGTCATCACGTCGACGGGGAATCTGCACCCCTGCTTCTTTCTCCCGCAGTATGCCAACCTCAGGGAGGGACCCCTCGAGGAGCTGTTGAACGGTCCGGGCATTCGGGCAACCCGGGGGGATGTCAGGGCCATGGCGCTGGACCGGTGCCGGAAATGCGTCTGCACCCTGCATGTCAGCCCCGCATCGGCAATGCTCGACCGCTTCTGACCCTCCCCTCGCTCACGAGAGACGCGCCCCGCAAGATCCGTGCTGTTCGGAAGTGCCTCCGATTCGCTACGATCCCGGCCTGATACTCCCGATCCCGGTGACGGTTTTATTGACGATCTGCGGATTGCCTGAATAGACGATACTTCCTGCGCCTGAGACGATCGCATCAAGCTGCCGGGTGACGTTGACCTCCACG
>PMBF01000031.1:0-9013 GCA_003152875.1 Ignavibacteriota bacterium
GCGTCGGGTGTGCTGAGGATTTGTCCGCCCTGCCCGTCCCAGACAGGCGTGGGCCCGGAAATTCCCTTCAGCTGCTTGATGATCTCCCGCGGTTCGATGTCTGAGCGGAGGGCCAGGGAAATCAGCCGGCTGATGGCCTCAGACTGCGCCGCCGCGTTGCCGCCCGCCTTCCCGATCGTCGTGAACACCTCGCATAGACCGTCTTCGTCTTCATTGATCGTGACGTACAGATATCCTTCTCCCGTACGGATCCGCTCGGTGACGCCGAAGGTCCGCTGGGAGCGGCGGCGGGGCCCTTTCACGGGCGCCGGGACCGCCTCGGCAGGCGGCTTCGCCATCTCCGCCTCCTTCTTCCTCGCGTATTCCTCCGTCTGCAGAATGCCCTCGCGGCTTCCCTCCCGGTAGACCGTGATGCCCTTGAGCCCCGCCTTGTACGCGGTGAGATAGATGTCTGCCACGGTCTCGATGCTCACGTCCTCGGCCAGGTTCACGGTCGAGGAAATGCTGCTGTCGACGTATTTCTGTATGACACCCTGCATCCGCACCCTGAAATAGGGGTCGATCTGATGGGCCGTGACAACGTGTTCCGGGAGTTCCTCGTCACCGCCGAACAGCCTCTTGATGAGGGGGTGATAGACCTTGTATTCGGAGAATGTCTCGCCGTCGGAGTTCTTCACCCTGCGGCGGTAGCTTGTGCAGAAGATCGGCTCGATGCCCGAGCTGGTCTGAGCGACGATGGAGCCGGTGCCGACGGGGGCGACGGTCAGCACGGTGCTGTTGCGGATGCCGTATTTCCTGATCCCTTCGCGGATTTCGTCGGGCAGCGAGCCGACGAATTTGCTCCGCGAATATCCTTCCCATTCGTAGAGGGGGAAGGCCCCCTTCTCCCTGGCGAGCTCGATCGATGTCTTGTACGCCTCGTCCCGGATGATGCGCATGATGCGTTCAACAGCCTGGAGCGCCTCTTCGGAATCGTAGCGGATCTTCATCATCAAAAGGGCATCTGCGAGCCCGGTGATGCCGAGTCCGATGCGCCGGTCGGACGCCACCGCGTTCCTGATCTTCTCCAGTGCGTGGTTGTCCATGTTGTAGTCGATGATGTCGTCCATGAAGCGCGTGGTGATCCGGACGACGGAGGCGAGCTCGTCATCATTGAAGCGGCCCTGCTCATCGACAAGGCGGCTCAGGTTGATGTTTCCGAGGTTGCAGGCCGTGTAGGCGGCCAGGGGCTGTTCGCCGCACGGGTTGGTGCTGACGAGGGGGTTGGCATACTCTACATTGTGGTAGTCGCGCATCGTATCCCAGAAGATGATGCCGGGCTCGGCCGAGGCGTGCGCGTTCTTGATGATCTTGAACCAGAGCTCCTTCGCCTTCACCGTGCGGTAGGCCTTGCCTCCCCAGCGGAGCTGGAAGTCGGCATCGTTCATCACCGCCTGCATGAATTCATGGGTGATGAGAACACTGATGTTGGCGTACTGGACCTTGATCTTGCGGGCGTCGTTCTTGATGGTGATGAATTTCTCGATATCCGGGTGGTCGACCCGCATCGTAAGCATGAGCGCGCCGCGGCGTCCTGCCTGGGAGACCGTGTTGGTGCTCTCACTGAACAGGTTCATGAAGGCAGTGGAGCCGGGAGAATGGTCGATGGTGGCGTTGACCGCCGCTCCTTCCGGACGCAGGGTTGAGAGGTCGGTTCCAACACCCCCGCCGGTCCTGTAGACGAGCGCCGATTCGCTCAGGCACTGGTAGATGCCTTCGAGGCTGTCCTCGGTGATCGGAATAACATAGCAGTTCGAAAGCGTGGGGCGCCGCCGGGCATCTTCCCTGCCGGCGCCGTGCATCACGCGGCCTCCGGGAACGAACTTGAAATCAAACAGAAGGGCCAGGAATTTCTGGTACCATTGCTCGCTGTCCGCTTCGACTGAAGCGATTGCACGGGCGATCCGGTTCCACATGTGCATGGGCCCCTTTTCGGTAGGGGCGAGGTACTTGGACCGCAGGACGTCTGCCGCAAGGTCGTTGTCGCCGTAATAGTCGCGGCAGTCCAGGGCAAGATCGGTGATTGTTTCGTTGAGTGTTCCACCTGCCGGATGACTGCCCTGAGCGGAAACGGGCGTGGCTGGGTGGTTCTCTTTGTTGGCCATAGCACAAATCCTCCCCTGTGAGACGCTTTGAAAGCCGCCTGAAAAATAGAATCCTGCCGGCATGGTGCCGGAGGTCTGGAATTTACGATGTCAGAAAAAAAAGAAAGCCCGAGGAAATGCGTCTCGCATTGGGCTTTCTTTATGGGGTTGCCGCATCGGCTATCTTCTCTTCCTGCATCCCGATCACCACGGGCGTATGCGGTAACAGAGGAACCGGCAAACCGTTGGGGGAATCGCCTATGCGATTACTTGAACCAACGGTGAATATCGGGGTTGAATATACAACGGACCCTCTGAGAAGTCAAGAGTAATTTTTCCGAAACAGCCTTACTCTCACAGTGACAACGCCTTAGGTTCTTGCGCTGGTTCCCCGGCAGGAGGCAAAAGAGGCTCTCCGCGACGCCCGGCGGGAGAGAGCTTCGGGGCTCCTTTTTCCCCAACTCCCTGGTAGCCGCCCGTCATCTGCGCCCCGGTGTCCGCATGAGCGCCCCCGTGTGCCGCAACCTCCGCTCACGGGCCTCTCACCGCTCTCCGCCGAGGGTGCCTGACGTTGCATTTCGTCCGGCGGGGGACTACCTTGGGAGGAGCAACCTCCTTCCCTCCAATCAGGCAAACCCCCATATGGCAGTCGCAGTCTCGTTCTCGACTATCGCCGAGCTGTTTGACCACCTGACCGCAAAGTACGGGCGGGAAACCCGGCCGATGTTCCTCTCGAAAATCTCCGGGTCGTACACGGGAATCGGCTACGCGGAGGTCCGCTCTCGTGTGGAGTCGTTCGCTGCTGGCATGGCCTCTCTCGGTCTCAAGAAGGGAGAGAGGGTGGCGATTATCGCGGAGAACAGGCTCGAGTGGGTGCTCAGCGATCAGGCCATCGCGGCTCTCGGCGCCGTCAGCGTGCCTGTCTATCCCACCATGAGCACCAGGCAGACGGAGTTCATCTTCATAGATGCCGGGATCCGTTTCGCCATCGTGTCGAACCAGTTCCAGCTCAACAAGGTGATGCGCCTGCGGGAAAACGTGGGATCGCTCGAGCTGATCGTGGTGATGAACGGGAAGGGAGCGGCAACCGAGTCCGGGATCATGGATTTTTCCGCCGTGATGCAGCGCGGCGATGACCTCCTCCGGAAAGACCCAGAGTGCGTCTCCCGCTCCCGGCACCGGGTGAAACCCTCGGATCTTCTGACCATCATCTATACGTCCGGAACGACCGGGAACCCCAAAGGGGTCATGCTCACGCACGCGAATCTGGTGAGCAACATTGTTGCGTCCGCGAGGGTGATTGATTTCGGGCCGTCGGACGTCCTGCTGTCCTTCCTTCCTCTGAGCCACACCTTCGAGCGGATGGCAGGATACTACACGGCCGTGGCATGCGGGGCGACCGTTGCCTTCGCCGAAAGCGTGGAGAGTGTCCGCGAGAACATGCTCGAGGTCCGCCCGACTATTATCACGACTGTTCCACGGCTCTTCGAGAGACTCCACGGTCGTGTGATCAAGACGGTGGAGGCGGGCCCCTTCGTGCAGCGGAGGATTTTCCGGTGGGCCATCCGGATCGGCAGGGAGTACGCAATGGCGCGGCGCAGGGGCTCCGTGACACCATCCCTCGGTGCGAAGCGTGCATTGGCCGACAAGCTGGTGTTTGCGAAGCTGCGCGAGCGGACCGGCGGCCGGATGCGCTTCTTCGTGTCGGGAGGCGCGGCGCTTGCCCGGGAGTTCGGCGAGTTCTTCGAAGCCGTCGGGCTTACGATCCTTGAAGGCTACGGGCTGACGGAATCATCTCCGGTCATTGCCGTGAACCGCCTCGGCCACCACAGGTTCGGCAGCGTCGGTCAGCCCATCCCGGACGTCGAGGTGAAGATCGACGTGGACGGAGAAATCCTGGCGCGCGGTCCGAACATCATGAAGGGGTACTGGAAGCAGCCCGAGGCGACGGCCCAGGCCGTCGACCGGGAGGGCTGGCTCCACACCGGCGATATCGGCGTGCTTGACGCCAAGGGGTTCCTCTATATTACTGACCGCAAGAAGAACCTGTTCGTGAGCTCGGGAGGCAAGAACATCGCTCCTCAGCCGATCGAGAACCTCTTCCTTTCGAGCAGGTTCATCGAGCAGTTCATGCTGGTCGGCGACCGGAGGACGTACCTGACGGCCCTGATCGTCCCCGATTTTGAGGCCCTGCGCGAGTATGCGGAAGCCCGGAAGATCCGCTTCGACTCCAACACCGAGCTGGCACAACATCCGCAGATCAGGATGCTGATCGAGCAGGACATCGGACAGATTCAGAAAGACCTGTCGAGCTACGAGCGCGTCAGGCGGTTTACGCTCCTGGACAAGCCCTTCACGGTCGAAGAGGGGGAGCTCACGCCGACACAGAAGGTCAGGCGGAAGATCGTGGAAGAGCGCTACGCCCATCTCATCGAGGAGATGTACCGGGAGTGAAATTTTGACATTCAGGCCCCTTTTGAGTAACTTTGAAGACTGGTAACGGAAAACTTTCCCCCCTTCCCGGCGTGTTGATACAGTGGACCCAATGGAACAATATCTCCCGATCGGCATCATGATGATCCTCGGGGTCGCTGCCGGCGTGTTCCTGGTGAACATCAACCGGTGGATCGGTCCCCACCACCCGGGAGAGGAAAAGCAATCCACGTATGAGAGCGGGATGGAGCCGGTCCGCTCGGCCCGGGAGCGCTTCTCGGTAAAATTCTACCTGGTTGCGATGCTCTTCATCGTGTTCGATATCGAAATCACGTTCATGTATCCCTGGGCCGTGAATTTCCGGGCGCTGGGGGTCGACGGGTTCGTGGAGATGCTGGTGTTCATCTTCATTCTCCTTGTGGGGTATGTGTATATCGTGCGGAAGGGTGCCCTGGAATGGCGTTAGACACACTGCAGCGTGACGGCTTTCTGACGACGCGGCTCGATGAGGTTATCAACTGGTCGCGCAAGAATTCGCTCTGGCCCATGCCGATGGGCATCTCCTGCTGTGCCATCGAGATGATGGCGACGGCGGCTCCGAGGTTCGACATCTCCCGGTTCGGTTCGGAGGTCATGCGCTTCACCCCGCGCCAGTGCGACGTGATGATTGTCGCGGGGACCGTGACCTTCAAGATGGCGAAGGTGGTCCGGAAGATTTACGATCAGATGCCCGACCCCAAATGGGTGATCTCCATGGGGGCCTGTGCTTCATCCGGGGGCATGTTCCGGTCCTACTCGGTCGTGCAGGGCATCGACCAGTTCATTCCCGTGGACGTGTTCGTGGCCGGATGTCCTCCCCGGCCTGAAGCCCTGCTCCAGGGTCTGATGGAGCTCCAGAGAAAGATCGCGGGCGACCGGACCATCGGCAGGCTGCTTCACGGGGAACCGATACGGATCCCCGCGCCCGCCCTGCCTCCGGCCCAGAGCAGCATGGAAGGCCTGTCCTCATGACAAACCAGGAGATCCTGGAGGCGGTGGGCGCGGCGTTCCCGGACGGCATCCTCGGTCACGGGGAGTTCCGCGAGGACCTGACGCTCCTTATCCGCAAGGAGGATCTTCTCCGGATCGCGGGGTTTGTGAAGCGAGACCTGGGGTTCGATCTGCTGATCGACATCCTGGGCGTTGACCACTTCCGGGCCGCCGGACGCTTTGAGGTGGTGTACAACGTCTGGTCTCTCCTTCACAAGCGCTATCTCCGCCTGAAGGTGCCGGCGGAAGAAGAACATCCGGTTGTTCCCACGGTAACCGGCATCTGGCCCGGAGCCAACTGGCACGAGCGGGAAACCTTCGACATGTTCGGGATTCGGTTCGAGGGACACCCGGACCTGCGGCGGCTGTACATGCCCGATGAGTTCGAGTACTATCCGCTCCGCAAGGACTTTCCCCTCATGGGAATCCCCGATTCGCTCCCCCTGCCCCGGCGATGACATTGACGCGACAACTGACGACCCATGGCTCCCAAAGCAGATGAGGCGCACAAAAGCCGCATCCTGACCGCTCTGGAGGATCAGGACACGACGGTGGTGGTGGATGACCCGCTCGAGAATCAGATGATTCTCAACATGGGCCCGCAGCATCCCGCCACCCACGGCGTGCTGCGCCTTCTGGTGCGTCTTGACGGCGAAACCGTTGTCGCGGCAGTTCCCGAACTCGGCTACCTCCATCGCGGCTACGAGAAGATCGCGGAGAACAGCACCTACCACGAGTTCATCCCGCACACGGACCGTCTCGACTACCTGTCGCCGATAGCGAACAACGTCGCCTATGTCCTCGCGGTGGAAAAACTGCTGGGGCTTGACGTGCCTCCGCGCGCGAAGTACATCCGCGTCCTCGTCTGTGAGATGTCGCGGATCGCGTCGCATCTGGTGGCGCTTGGCAGCATGGCGATGGACGTCGGCGCGCTGACGGTGCTGCTCTGGACCTTCCGCGAACGGGAGAAGATTCTGGACATCTACGACGTGCTCTGCGGTGCCCGCTTCACCACCAGCTACACCCGCATCGGCGGTCTCCAGCAGGACTGGACGGCGCAGAGCACGGCCATGCTCCGGCATTTTCTGGAGGAGTTCAAGCAGGACGTGGCGGAGGTGGAGAACCTGTTGAAGAATAACAGGATCTTCATCGACCGGTGCGAAGACGTCGGGATCATCTCCCGTGAAGACGCGATCGCTCTGGGGCTCACCGGGCCGATCCTCCGGGCTGCCGGCGTCGGGCGCGACCTTCGCCGCGACATGCCGTACCTGGTCTACGACCAGCTGGAGTTCGATGTCATCACCCTGAATGAGAGCGATGCGCTGGCGCGCTTCTATGTTCGTCTCCAGGAGATGAAAGAAAGCGCCAGGATCCTCCGCCAGGGCCTCGAAAAGATGCCCGAAGGCGCGTTCCGGGCCGATGAGGCGAAGAAGGTGCTGCCGGTGAAGGAGCGCACCTATACCAGAATGGAAGAGCTCATCCACGACTTCATGCTGGTCAACATCGGTATCGACCCGCCAGTGGGCGAGGTGTACCAGGGAGTGGAATCGTCCAAAGGGGAGCTCGGGTTTTATATCGTCAGCGACGGCACGGGACATCCCTGGAGGATGAAGATCCGTTCCCCCTCCATGACGAATCTCCAGGCCCTTCCCCTTATGCTGAAGGGGGGGATGATCTCCGATATCGTGGCCGTCATAGGAAGCGTGGACCCGGTCATGGGCGAGGCGGACAAATAGCCCGGCGCGTTCCGGAGGAAGAGCACGACGATGTTATCCGAAGCAAGCAGGCAGAAAATCGAGTTGTTGAAGGCCAGGTACCGGCAGCCGCAGGCTGTGGTCCTCGCGGCCCTCTGGATGTGGCAGGACGAGCACGGGTGGGTCTCCGAGGAAGGGCTGCGGGAGGTCGCGGATCTGCTCGGCCTTCCGTATCACCACGTCTACGGCGTTGTAACGTTCTACACCATGTACAACAAGGAGCCGGTCGGGAGGCACAAAATCGAGGTGTGCACAAACGTCTCCTGCATGCTCAGGAACAGCGACCGGATTCTCGATCACATCCGGAAGCGTCTTGAGATCAATGTCGGCGAGACCACCCCCGACAACCGCTTCACGCTTGTCGAGGCCGAATGTCTTGGTGCATGCGGCGGTGCCCCGGCGATGCAGATCGGCGACGAATACCACGAGAATCTCGACCCCGCCGCCGTCGACAGGATTCTGAACGAACTGAAATGACATGGAACCGCTGATTCTTCCGGAAACCCCCGGTCTGCACCGGATCGATGTCTACGAGGCGTCCGGAGGATACGGGATGCTCCGCAAGGCGCTCGGGCTTAGGCCGGAGGAGGTGACCGACGAGGTGAAGAAATCGAACCTCCGCGGCCGCGGTGGCGCGTGCTTCCCCACCGGTCTGAAGTGGACCTTCATGCCGAAGAAGACCGACCTGCCGAAGTACCTGTGCGTGAACGGCGACGAGAGCGAGCCGGGCACCTTCAAGGACCGGCGGATCTTCGAGGTCAACCCGCACTTGCTGATCGAGGGATGTGTCATCGCCTGCTACGCCATGGGCATCCAGACCGCATACCTCTACATCCGCGGCGAATACAACAGGTGGATCAGGATGCTCCAGACGGCGGTTGACGATGCCTATGCAAAAGGATACCTGGGCAAGGACATCCTCGGGAGCGGGTTCAGCACCGATCTCTACCTGCACCGGGGTGCGGGGGCATACATCTGCGGTGAAGAATCTTCCCTGATGAATTCCCTCGAGGGAAAGAGGGGATACCCCCGCGTGAAACCTCCCTTCCCCGCACAGTCGGGGGTCTGGGGCTGCCCCACCACGATCAACAACGTGGAGACGATCGCCAACGTCCCCGTGATCATGCGGCTCGGCTGGGAAGCGTACTCCCGGATTGGCGTCCCCAAGCATCCTGGTCCCCTGCTCGTCGGCGTGAGCGGGCATGTGAACAGGCCCGGGGTGTATGAAATGCCGACAGGCGTCCTGCTGACGGAGATCATCGAGAACGTTGCGGGGGGCGTGCCGGGGGGGAAGAAGATCAAGGCCGTGATCCCCGGGGGGTCCTCCACCATGATCCTCCGCGGCGAGCAGCTGGCCGGGGTGACGATGGATGCGGACGGACTGAAGGCCGCAGGTTCCTCTGTCGGTACCGCAGGCCTGATCGTCATGGACGAGGACACCGACCTGATCCGCGTAATCAGGCGGATCACGGAGTTCTACCACCACGAATCGTGCGGACAGTGCACGCCGTGCCGCGAGGGGACCGGCTGGATGGCCAAGATCCTGAGGCGCTTCGAGGTGGGGGAAGGGACGATGGCGGACCTCGATCTCCTGCTCGACGTGGCCAACAACATCGAAGGGAATACCATCTGCGCCCTGGGAGATGCAGCAGCCTGGCCGGTGCAGAGCATGGT
>PMBF01000031.1:9085-9673 GCA_003152875.1 Ignavibacteriota bacterium
ACAGCAGGTTCTGCGGGGATGGACCTCTGCGCCGCGCTTGAGGGGGAGATGGTGCTGCGGGCAGGCGAGACCGCCCTCGTCCCCACGGGGTTCGCGATCTCCCTTCCCGAAGGATACGAGGCCCAGGTGCGGCCCCGCAGCGGGCTGGCAGTCAAGCACCGTATCGGCATCATGAATTCTCCCGGCACGATCGATCCCGACTACCGGGGGGAGGTAAAGGTGATTCTCACCAACTTCGGCACACAGGACTTCCTCATCCGCCGCGGGGACCGGATCGCGCAGATGGTGATTGCCCCCTTCGTCCGGGCTGTGTGGGAAGAACGTCCGTCCCTGGATGCCACCGGACGCGGGGCAGGGGGCTTCGGACACACCGGCACCTGACAGGGCGCCTCCGGTCGCGTGCGCGATATGCCTTCCTTCCCGCACCGATCGCGGTGCAACGATGCTGTTCGGAATTCCTGCGCGGGCTGCCCTCACCGGGGCCAGGCTCGCGCCCTAACGATCGCACTTCATGGCCGGCACACTCTACCTGGTTGCCACCCCGATCGGGAACTTCGACGATATCACCATCCGGGCGCTGTCGACGCT
>PMBF01000031.1:9768-10196 GCA_003152875.1 Ignavibacteriota bacterium
TCTTCGCTTCTTCCCGCGCTGATCGTCTCCGGATTCTCCCTCGACCAGTTTCTCTACTACGGATGGCTCTCTCCCAAGAAGGAGCGCCGCATGGCCGAGTTGCGGCAGCTGCAGGCCGAGCGCCGGACGATCGTGGTGATGGAGACTCCATACCGGCTCGTTCCCCTCTTGCGGGATCTGGCCGCGGTGTTCAGCCAGCGGCGCATCTGCATAGCCTACAACCTGACACTGCCCGATGAGCAGATCTTCCACGGCACCGCCTCAGCGCTGTACAAGGACCTCTCAGCCAGGGAGATGAAAGGTGAGTTTGTGGTGGTCATCGAGGGGCGCTGAGTTCAGGGCCCTCTCAGGGTCGTCTCTGAGTGTTCCCATGGCACCCCCATGGAGTCGCCATGGTATCACCATGGTGTCCCCGTGGTATTCAATGA
>PMBF01000029.1:0-11404 GCA_003152875.1 Ignavibacteriota bacterium
CGCTCGCCGAATCCCTCCAGTATGTGATTGTGAAAGGCAATTACAGGGAGTTCACAGTCGTTTTGAACGTCCGCTCCCTGGAAGGGCCCCTCCTGAAGTCGGCCACCGCCCTTTCGAAGGCTCTGACGAAGAGATGTCCCTCCGTTGTCGGTTTCTTTCTGTTCGAGGACGACTCGGGGGGAGAGTATTACATGGGATCGGATCGCGGCCGGCAGCCGGTCATCCGCAGGGTGTTCGGGAAAGAGAGCATCTATCAACAGGTGGCAGGCAGGCATTTCCTCTTTTCGCCTCTCTCGTTTTCGCAGGTAAACCTCTCTCTCGCGGGACATCTCGTAGCAGGTGCCGGGGAGCTGCTCGGCGCCGAGCCGGCGAGGATCCTGATGGATCTCTACTGCGGCTACGGGGTGTTTGCCGTATGTCTCGCGGACAAGGGAGGAAGAGTTGCCGGTGTGGAGCTCTCCCCCGCATCGGTTCAGGCGGCCGAGGAAAATGCCGTCAGGAATCAGGTCAAGAATGTCCGGTTTTTCCGTGACGACATCAACGGGGAAACCGTCAGCCGGTTCATCCGGCAGACGGGGCCGGAAGACGCCGCACTGCTCGACCCCCCGCGGAACGGGGCCGGACCGGGGGTTATCGAGGCAATTGCCGCGAGAGGCATGAAGCGGATCGTCCATCTCTTCTGCAACATCGACATCCTGGGCCGGGAGCTGGGCCGATGGCACGACGGCGGGTACGTTGCCGGGAGGATCATCCCGTTTGACATGTTCCCCGGCACAGGGGCGGTGGAGCTGATGGTGGAGCTGACACCCTCGGCGGTCAGAAAGCGGTGAACGGGATGTCAAGGATGCCGTACTCTCTCCACTCCCGGTAGTCGAAGTGCCACCATTCCCCCCGGTTGACCGTGAACCCCTCCGCCTCCATCGCCCTCCTGAGGATTTCCCGGTTCGCCCGCTCCTGTACGGTTCCCCCCCCATACCGCGGCGATGCGCGTAACGAAAAGTCATCAAAGGGGCTGGGCATTGGCAACTCCTTCCCCGTTCTCTGATCACACAGTGTAAGGTCGACGGCGCAGCCCCGGTTGTGGATGGATCCTCTGCGCGGGTCGGCGACGTACGCGCGTTTGGCCGCCGGGGTCTCATCCCAGAACTGCTTCGTCACGCGCCAGGGCCGGTAAGCATCGAAGATCGTGAGCCCGAGTCCCCGGTGGCGCAGCGCACGGTGCACTCTGACCAGGGCATCCGCGGCCGGGCGCTGGAGGAAGGCGCGGGCCGAGCCATACATGGGCCGCCCCATGAAATTGTTCGATGAGGCATAGCGGAGGTCCAGCCGGATGGTTGAATCAAGCTTCACCAGCTCCACCAGTGCCGGGGCACGAAAGACCCTCCNNGCGAAGAATAGACTTCATGCCCATGCACCCTCGTTGTTGTTTAGGGGGGGATGTTTCCGGACCGCCGTATTTGAATTTTGCCGCCGACCTTTCTATATATACACAGATTTGCGTGTGGAATTCCAGGGGCTCAGGCATGGGCCGTCCCCTGGTATCTCGGTCCCGGCTCTATCGTCAGCGTCCGGGCCAGAATTGGCTCTCTTAAATCCTGTACGGGTACTAATGGCAGAAACAGAGGAACACCCCTCCGCCCTGGCTCCGGCGCAGAACCTTTCGTCTCCTTCCGGCCGAACGCCGGATGACCCTGCACCCGACATTTCCAACCCGGCCCTTCGGTCAAAGGGGAGGCAGAAAGCCCGCAGGAAGCGGCGGACACCGCCGGCCGATGCCAGAAAGCCCTCGTCAAACCGCCCCGCCCTGGATACGTCGCTCTACATCAACCGCGAACTGAGCTGGCTGGAGTTCAATCAGCGGGTGCTCGAGGAGGCCAAGGACAAAACCCATCCGCTCCTCGAGCGGGCAAAGTTCCTTTCGATTGTCAGCTCAAACCTGGATGAATTCTTCATGATCCGGGTTGCTGCGATCAAGGAGCAGGTTTCGGCCGACATCATGGAGCTTTCGATCGACGGGCTCACTCCAACATCTCAGCTCCGGGGGGTCCATGAGCGGGTTGCGCGGATGCTCGAGGAGATGCGAGCCTGCTTCTGGGGGGAGATTCACCCGGACCTCGGAGCGGCAGGGATCCACCTGCTCCGGATGGAGCAACTCGGCGAAGCTGACCGGATGCTCCTCGCGGGCCTGTTTGAGCGCGAGATCTACCCTGTCCTGACCCCGCTTGCCTTCGACCCGGGCCATCCGTTTCCGTACATCTCCAACCTCAGCCTGAATCTCGCGGTGGTGGTATCGACTCCATCGGGAGAAGAGCGCTTCGCCCGCGTCAAGGTCCCCGATGTCCTCCCTCGCCTCGTCGAGATCCCGCGGAACGACCCCAGGAGCGTCAGCTTCGTCTGGCTCGAGGACCTTATTGCCGAGAACCTGGGGCTTCTCTTCCCCGGGTTGACAGTGCGGGAGTCATACGTGTTCCGGGTGACGCGAAACGCCGACATCGAGATCCAGGAGGACGAGGCGGAGGATCTCATCCACTCGATCGAAGAGTCCATTCGCATGCGGCGGTTCGGTTCGGTTGTCCGCGTCGGGGTGGAGAACACCATGCCTGAGAGGATCCGCAACATCCTGGTCGAGAACCTGGAGGTATCACAGGAGGATGTCTACGCGGTGACCCCGCCGCTCGGCCTGGGACATCTCCTGGCCCTGCTGAAGCTTCCCCGGCCGGACCTGAAGGACCCGCCGTTGACCGCCGCGCTCCCTTTCACGGAGGAAGAGAGCGAGGACATCTTCGCCCGGATCCGTCAGGGGGATCTCATCCTGCACCACCCGTACGACTCGTTCACGCCCGTGGTGCAGTTCCTCCGGCAGGCTGTGAAGGATCCCAGTGTGCTTGCCATCAAGCAGACCCTGTACCGCATCGGCAAGGAGTCACCGCTCATCCCCCTGCTGATCGAGGCAGCCCTGGCGGGCAAGCAGGTGGCGGTGCTGGTCGAGCTCAAGGCGCGATTCGATGAAGAGAACAACATCGGCTGGGCGAAACAGCTGGAAGGAGCCGGGATCCACGTCGTGTACGGACTGGTAGGTCTGAAGACCCACGCCAAGATCGCCCTCGTCGTGCGGAAGGAGCAGGACGGTCTCAGGCGGTACGTGCACCTTGGAACCGGCAACTACAACCCCACGACGGCAAGGGTCTACACGGATCTCTGCCTGTTCACGTGCCGCGAGGACATGACGGCCGACGTCACGGAGGTCTTCAACTTCCTGACCGGCTACTCCCAGCGGGACGCCTACCGGAAACTCGCGGTCGCGCCCCTGAACCTGCGGAGCCGATTGGTCAGCCTCATCGACCGCGAGATCGGCTTTGCACGCGAGGGGAACAAGGCGCGCATGATCCTGAAGATGAACTCCCTGACCGACGTGGAGATGCTCGAGAAGCTGTACGAAGCTTCGCGGGCCGGGGTTCGCATCGACCTCATCGTCAGGGGAATCTGCTCGCTCCGGCCGGGCATCAAGGGGATCAGCGAAAACATCCGGGTGATCAGCATCGTCGGCAGGTTCCTGGAGCACAGCCGCGTCTTCACGTTTCTGAACAACGGCCACCCGGAGACCTATCTCAGCAGTGCGGACCTGATGGGAAGGAACCTCGACCGCCGGGTGGAGCTGATGTTCCCTATCGACGATCCAGCGCTCGCCGAGACCGTCCGGTGCCAGGTCCTTGACCTGGCGCTGCGGGACAACCGGCAGGCGCGCCTCCTCGAGCCGGACGGCACGTACGTGCGCATCAGGCCGTCGGACGGCGAGGAAGCGGTCGACAGCCAGAAGCTGATTCTCGGGTCAAGGCAGCTGGCGGTCACCGCGAAGAAGCCCGTGCAGCGCGACGTCCCCCCCGCCTGAGCTTCCGCGTGGTCANNGCGGGACGGGGCTTCGTGTGTCTCAGCAGAGCCGGTTTCGGCGGGACCCGGCCACCCGGCGGCAAGAGCGCTAGAAGGTGTAGCGCGCGCCGAGCTGAATCTGGTAGCGGGAGAAGACGTTGTCCGGGACGGAGGGATCGGCCTTGCCGTCGATGATCGGCAGGCCGGCCCACTGGTACTTGGGCTTCCCGTAGTCCGGACCGGCCGTCTTCTCGAGACCCTTGAAGGTATAGAGGTTGACGGTCTGGTTGATGCCCACATTCCGGACCCATCCCCAATCGCTGTTGATCAGGTTCAGGACGTTGAGGATGTCCACCGTGAGCTCGAGCCTGTGGGTCGCGAACAGGGGGATCTCCTGATTGATGCGCAAGTCAATCTGCTGCGACCAGGGTTCGCGGGGACCGGAGCGCTCGGAGATCTTCCCCTTGTTGTCTTTCAGATAGGAGTCGGCATTGATATAGTTCATGAGATCGGTATATGCGGCGTTGGTTTTCGGAAGCACGGTGCCCGACGCGTTCGTGAGGAGGATGTCGTTTGCATCCCTGGGAATGTAGGCGAGGTCGTTGTCCGTCCGGCCGTCGCCGTTGATATCACCGCTCACCATGTACGAGAAGGGCCGGCCCGACTGGCCGTTGTAGAAGAGTCCGAACGTGGTGGCGCTACCTTCGCTCCACTCGAGGCGGTAGGAGAGCGCCGCGAGGATCCGGTGGCGCCGGTCCCACTGCGAATAGGTCAGCTGAGGCTCGTTCGGGTTTCCCGATGTCGGATTGAACCGCCACCCCGAACTGGCAGTGGTGGAGTTGTTGCTGTTGATGTCCTTCGCCATGCCCCAGGTATAGGCGACGGTCCCGTTCAGACCCTCGGGGACGGCGCGGGAGACCTGCACCGTGATATTTGCGTTGCTTCCCTTGTTTGTGTTCCTGATCAGGAACACGCCGGGGGAGAACCGCGCCGCATCAACCCACTGGGTCGCAAAGGTGCTTCTGGACGTGTCGTATTTCCCCCACACCTCGCGCCCTTCGCCGACGATCCTGCCTCCGGGTGTCAGCGAGGACCGTCCCGGCAGCACGTTCACGTCATCCTGCAGCCCCTTCAGGTTGATGTTCTGGTAGTAGGCTTCGTTCTGGTTGAACGAGAAGATCCCCTCGATCGTCGCCGTGAGGTCATAGGGAAGCTTGCGGTCGAAGCCGATGTTCCACCGCAGGATGGATGGCGCCTTGAAGTTCGGATCGGTGAGGTCGACCTCCGCGCTCGGCAGCCCGCTCGCGATTTTCGGCTGGTTGTAGGGATCGGCAATGAAGTGTGCCGGCGCGCTGGTGACGGTATAGAAGTCGACGCCGGTATTGCTGTACTGATTCGAGACCCAGACATAGGGGAACTTCCCGTAGAACACGCCCACGCCGCCCCGGAGCTGGTTCACCCGCTGCTCGTCGAGCGCAAAGTTGAATCCGAGGCGGGGAGAGAACGCGACGGAGGTCTTCGGCGGCGCGCTCGTGTGATATCCGAAATCCGAAAAGATGGCGGTATTTTCATTCGGATGAGTGGGGTAGGTCGGAATATCGATGCGGACGCCGCCCGTCACCTTCAACGCCGGCGTGACGGACCACTCATCCTGGGCGTAGAAGCCGAAGGCGTTCGCACTCCAGTTCGCTTCCTGCTGGGGATTCGACGTGGCCGAATACCGGAACGAATACGAGGCGGCCTTGCGGTCATTCAGGAAATCGGAGATGGAATTGTAGGTGTACGCCCCGAACGCATCCGAAATGAAGAGGTTCCGGAACTTCAACACGTCGAGACGCCCGCCCACCGTGATCACATTGTTCGGAAGGTAGTACGAGAAGTTGTCGGTGAGCTCGAAGTACTTCTGTCCGAGCAGGTTGTAGTGACGGAACTCCTCGGCCCCGAGCACGAGGTTTTCCGTGCCCGTGTACACGGTATTCGTCCCCCTGGTCGCGATGTAGAGAGTCGGGAATGCCGCACCGTAGTAGGTTGGCACATCTTTCTGGTCCACATAGCCGAGGATGAGCTCGTTCGAAGCGGTATTGCCGAAAACGCTGGTCAGCTGGACGCCGACCGAGTGGGTCTTGTCATCGAGCTTGTACTTCCCGTTGTCGAAATAGATGTCGGTCAGGCTCCGGCCGCGGGAGGGGGAATTGTCCTCGGAGGAACGGAGGTAGTTCCAGCGGGCCGTGATCTTGTGGTTCTCGCTCAGGTTGTAGTCGAAGCGAAGGAACAGCTTGTCGCTCTCCCGGTTGTACCCGATATTGGTGAAGGACCCGGGATCGTAGCCGTACTTGGTCTTCAGGAGATTGGAGACCATCGCGAGAGAGTCCGCGTTCGCGACATGTGCGTTGGTGCCGAGCGTCTGGTTGCCGAAGGTCCGCGTGAACGGCTGCTTGAACCGGGTGATCTCACCGTTGGCGAAGAAAAAGAGCTTGTTCTCCACGATGGGACCCCCCACGCGGCCGCCGGTCTGGAAATCGGTAAAGGTGTCGAAGTCCTTCTTCAGCGCGTCAGGGCTCTTCCCCACGAACCCTTCGGTGCGCCCGTAGTAGAAGGCCGAACCCTTGTAGTCGTTCGTTCCGCTGCGGGTGATGGCGTTGATGCCCGCCCCGGTGAAGTTCGACTGTCGCAGGTCGTACGGAGACACGACGATGTTGAATTCCTCGATGGCATCAAGGCTGATGGGGGTGACGTTGGATTGCCCGGCAGGCGCACCCGTCGAGCCCAGCCCGAAGAGGTCGTTGAAGTTGGTTCCGTCGATCTGGATGTTGGAGTATTTGGAATTCCGGCCCAGCACGTTGCCGGTGCCTCCGGTAACATTGGTCGGCGAGAAATACGGAGAGACCTTGTAGTAGTCCTGGAAATTGCGCGAGATCGTGGGGAGATGGTCGATCTCGGCGCGCGGCACGTTGGTCACCGCGCCGATGTGCGAGGAGTTGAACGTCGAAGCCCGCTGTCCGGTCACGACAACCTCCGCGGCCTGGACGGCTTCTTCGGACATCGTGAAGTTGAGGTCGAGATTCTGGGACAGCTTGAGGTAGACCCCTGTGCTCATCTGTTTCTGGTAGCCGACGAGTGTTGCGGTGATCGTGTAGGGCCCGCCCACGCGAAGGCTGGGCACATTGTACTTTCCGTCGGGCCGCGTGGACGAACCGTAGACGGAACCGCTTGGAGTGTGGAGGGCGACAACGTTCACGCCAGGCAGCGGCTGGCCGTTCTTATCCATGACCTTGCCGTTGATCGCAGCGGTCGTGATCCCCTGAGAGTTCCCCGTCGCCGGCAATGCGAGGAGCACGAACAATAACAGGCATAGTGCGCCGATAGCATGTCTCATGAATGTGCCTCCTGAAGATGGTGAGTTGTGAGCGTCTAGAACAGCGGATCAAAGTTGGCTAGGACAGCCGGGTTGAAGGGTATGGGTGCTTCCGGACCGCCGTCCCCCGGGGGGACGGCAAAATCGCGCCGACAAAGTACACAACCGGATCGGCAAGGTCAAGACAGCGGGGGCATGATGAGAACATTATTCTGTCCCGGGGGCGGCGGCGCGGGCAGGAGGAACGTCTCCCCGCCAGCCTTCCATTTTCTTCTGTTTCCGCGGTTTCCGGAGGACTTTCATGTCCGTGGAAGAATCCGTACATTGTCGCGATTGTTTCCTCCTCCGCCGCAGGGTCTGAACCACTCCCATCCTCAAATGAGGTGACTATGCACAAGAAACTCTTCATCCCCGGCCCCACCGAAGTGGCCCCGGAGGTGCTCGCCAAACTTGCCACTCCCATGATCGGACACCGGTCGAAGGACGCCTCGAAACTACAGCGCGAGATCAGCGAGAAGCTCCAGAAAGTGATGTTCACGAAGAACCCCATCATTCTTTCGACCAGCTCCGGATCGGGGCTGATGGAAGGCTCGATCCGCTCCCTCACGGCGAAGCGGGCGATTGTCTTCTCGGTAGGCGCGTTCGGCAACCGCTGGTTCAAGATGGCCGAGGCGAACAATGTGGCGGCGGACAAGTGCGAAAGCGAATGGGGGCACCCGACGACACCGGAGATGGTCGAGAAGTACCTCTCCACCGGCAAGTATGATGTCATGACCGTGACGCACAACGAGACCAGCACCGGCGTTATGAACCCGGTGGAAGAGATCGCCGAGGTGAAAAAGAAGTACCCGGACGTCCTCTGGCTCCTCGACGCGGTCAGCTCGCTCGGCGGAGCAAAGATCGAGGTGGACAAGCTCGGCGTCGACGTCTGCATCGCCTCCACGCAGAAGGCTCTCGCCCTGCCTCCGGGAATGGCCGTGGCGTCGGTCAGTCCGCGCGCGCTTGAGCACGGCAAGCAGGTCAAGCACCGCGGGTGGTACCTGGACATCCTCGAGATCTACAAGTACGTGGAAACCAAGGACTTTCAGTACTCGGCGACGCCGTCGCTTCCCCACATGTTCGCCATGCATTACCAGCTCGACCGGATCCTTGCCGAAGGCATGGAGAACCGATTCAAGCGCCACCGGGAAATGGCCGAGTTCATGCGCGCATGGGCCAAGAAGCACTTTGCGCTCTTCCCCGAAGAGCAGCACGCGTCGGTTACCCTGACCACGATCACGAACACGCGCAACATCTCCGTGAAGGCGCTCAACGACGAGCTTGGAAAGCTGTGGATGCAGATCTCGAATGGCTACGGAGACCTGAAGGAGAAAACATTCCGCATCGCCCACATGGGCGAGCTGACCATGAACGACGTCAGGGAGGTTACTTCGGCCATCGAAACCATCCTCCCCACATTGAAAGCCTGAGGGCGGTCCATCTATGGCCACCATCCGACCTTTCCGGGGCTACCGGCCGCTACCGGAGCTGGCCGCCAAAGTGGCGGCACGGCCGTACGACGTGCTGAATTCCGACGAGGCTCACGCGGAAGCGTCGGGCAACCCCTACTCGTTCCTTCATGTGGGGAAACCGGAGATCGATCTGCCAAGGGAGACCGGCCTCTACGACGAACGCGTCTATCTCAAGGGGAAGGAGAACCTCGACCGGTTCATCGGCGACGGGGTCCTGCGACAGGACCCTTCGCCGATGTTCTATCTGTACGCGCAGACGATGAAGGGCCACACGCAGTACGGCATCGTGGGGTGCGCCTCCGTGTGTGAATACCTGGACGGCACCATCAGGAAGCATGAACAGACGCGCAGGGACAAGGAGGACGACCGGACGAAGCACGTGAAGGTCACGAATGCCCATTCCGGACCGATCTTCCTGACGTACCGGGCCGACGCGGAGCTGGACAGGATCACCGCCCAGGTCTCGGCAAACCCTTCCACCAACGATTTTGTCGCCTCCGACGGCATCCGCCACCGCCTCTGGCTGATCCCCGACCCCGCAACGATCGAGCGAATCGCCAGGGCGTTCGCCCGCATTCCGATCCTCTACGTGGCCGACGGCCATCACCGGTCCGCCGCNNGTCCTGTTCCCGCACGATCAGCTACGGATCATGGATTACAACAGGCTGGTCAGGGATCTGAACGGTCTGTCGGTGGAACGGTTTCTCGCGGAGACGGGGGGGCCGTTCACCGTGCGTGCGGCAACCGGGCGCGTGAGGCCTTCCAGGAAGGGGGAATTCGGATTGTACCTGAAGAGTTCGTGGTACGTCCTGGAGGTGCGGAGCATGCCGCCAGCTGATCCGGTCGAGTGTCTGGATATCTCCATCCTGCAGAAGCAGCTGCTGGAACCCGTCCTGGGGATCGGTGACCCGCGGACGAGCAAGAGGATCGACTTCGTGGGGGGGATCCGGGGACTGGAGGAACTTGAGCGCCGCGTGGATTCAGGGGAGATGGCTGCGGCCTTCTCGCTCTTCCCTACATCGATAGAGGAACTGCTTGCAGTCGCCGACGCGGGGAGGATTATGCCGCCGAAGTCGACCTGGTTCGAGCCGAAGCTGCGCGACGGAGTGGTGATCCATATGGTAACGTAACGGTCGGGGGCGGGGAACACACGCGTCTTCCCGCTCCAGTCCCTCAGAGCTCTTTGATCAGCTTCACGACCTTCCACACGAAGTTGATATCCTTCTTCTTTACCGTCACGGGTTCAAAGTCCGGGTTCAACGGGACCAGGTGGATGTAGGTCCCTTCGAACTTCACCTTCTTCAGCGTGTCCTCCCCGTTCACCCTCACCACGCAGATATCGCCGCTCCTGGCCTCAGCCTGCGGACTCACAATCACGACGTCACCGTCTTCGATCCGCGGGGACATGGAGTTTCCCTTGACCTTCAGGGCAAAAGCCCCGGGATCCTTGACGTCATCAACCGTGACATAGGAGTCGGCGTAATCGGGGTGAAAGATCGTCGCGACTTTGCCTGCGGGCACCGCGGAGATAAGGGGGAGATCCACCAGCCTGGCCTTGCGGCGGAGTGATCCCGGCATCGGATAGACATTCTCGGGACGCGAGGGCTGCGGATACATCTCCCCATCCCCCGTCAGGAGCCAGCTTGGCTGGACACCCGTGACCTTTGCGATCGTGGTCAGGGAGAGNNTTCAGGGCAAGTGCCGATTGCTCCATCCCCTTCAGCTCGCGCGCGTCGCGAAGCCTGTCCCCGATCGTGGATTTCATAACAACCCTCCCGGACACATTTGTCTATCCTGGACTTGACACTACGACATATTTGTCGTATCCTTCGGCATCAAGTATACGGAACAGTTTCGACGAAGTCAAGAGGCCGGAGGAACTATGGAATCACATCGCATGCAATATCTCGTGGGCATCGGAGGGTGGGAACATGAAGTGCTCGACAGCTGTCTCTATCCGAGGGCGGGTATGGCCTCGGGCGAGAAGCTCGCCTATTATGCAGGCATCTTCGGTGCTGCGGAGGTGCGGCCGACGTTCTGGGACGAAACCCTTTCCTCCCATGACGCCCGGGAGTGGGTGGAGGCGGTCAGCGGAGCCCGGGAGTTCCTGTTCAGCGTGAAACTGCACCGGGCATTCACTCACCGGCGCGAAATCCGTCCGGCCATGACCAGGAACGTGCGCGGGATTCTGCAGGAGCTTGCCAGACACAACAGGCTGGGGGCCCTCCTCATGCAGTTCCCCTACGGCTTCACCAATACCGGCGCCAGCCGCCATCACCTGGTGAAACTGGCTGAAGTCTTCACAGGATTCCCCGTGCACGTGGAGTTCCGCCACGATTCGTGGCAGACGCCCTCCCTCCTCTCCTTCCTCACCGAAAACGGCCTCCGCTCCGTCAGCGCTGATCTCCCGAGAGTCAGGCAGCTTATGCCGTTCCTCACCGGCCAGGCGGGCGATGTGGCCTACCTCCGGCTCCACGGGAGAAACGAAAAGGGGTGGCTGCTGAACAGCATGGACACGCGGTATGACTACCTCTACAACGGGCGCGAGATCATGGAACTCCGCAGGCGGATCGCGGCGCTCTCCGGCCGCTGCCGCCGCGTGGTCGTGATCTGCAACAACACGAGCGGCGGAAAGGCAGTGGCCAACGCGCTGCAGCTTGCCTCCGCGCTC
>PMBF01000029.1:11467-11673 GCA_003152875.1 Ignavibacteriota bacterium
CGCCCAAGGGGCGGGCCCCCCGTCCCTGGCCTTCGACTGGTGGGGCCGGCCGAATGTCCTCCGGATCCTCCCGGGGGACGTCCGGAGCCGGATGTGCCCCCTCTCTTGAACGGTGGGCGCCCTTTTTTTTCCCAACCGGGGATGGAGAGGATCGCAGCCGTATTTACGGCAAACGACCCCAGGAAGGGATATGCCCTGGGAGAAGG
>PMBF01000048.1 GCA_003152875.1 Ignavibacteriota bacterium
TCCAGCGCCGCCTTCTTCTGCAGCGTGATGTCGGTCGCCACACCGAGGAGCTCGCGCGCGACTCCGTCATCCGACACGATGGGGATCTTCATCGTCTGCATCCAGTGCCGTTCCCCGTCCGAGTCGGTGAACTCCTCCTCGGGGATGAACTTCTCAGTCTGCGACGTGAGGACCTCCAGGTCGTCCTTCCTGAAATTCTCCGCATTTCCCTTGTTGGGATTGAAGTCGGCGTCGGTTTTCCCAAGCAGCTCATCTGCGCTCGGCGCGCCGTAGGCCTGGGCCAGGGCACGGTTGGCCAGCGTGAAGCGTCCCTCTGCATCCTTGGCAAAAATGTGGCCCGGGTTCAGGTCGATCACTTTCCGCAGGAACGACTGCTTGTCCTGCAGAAGGGTTCGCTGCTCCTGCAGCTCCCTGGTCCGTGTGAGTACGAGGGACTCAAGCTGCATCTTGCGCGCCGTCAGGCTTTTTACCCGCAGCGTGATGATCCCGATGGTCGCCAGAACCAGCAGGCACGCGCATGCTCCGTAGAACCAGAAGGTCTGATAGAAATGCGGGGTCAGATAGAAGCCCACCTCCGCTCCGCTCTCGTTCCACAGACCGTCGTTGTTGCATGCCATGACGCGGAACGTGTAGTTCCCGGCCGGGAGGTTGGTGTAATAGGCCACGCGCCGCGTGCCCGCTTCCACCCACTCCCTGTCGTAGCCTTCGAGCTTGTACCTGAACAGCACCCTGCGGGGCACGAGGAAGCTGAGAGCCGTGTAGTGGAACTCCAGCTTTTCCTTCCCGGGCGACAGCACAATCGGCTGGTCCAGCGGCTGCGCCTTCTGGTCGACGACCACTTCCTGGATCAGCACCGGAGGGGGAAGAGCGTTGAGCTTGATGCCCCTCGGGTCGATCGACACGGCCCCCTTGTTCGTCGCGAACCAGAGAAGTCCGCTGCGGTCTTTCCAGATCGAGGGCTGCCAGTGGCCGAAGCATTCCTCGGTCTTCATCCCGTCTTCGCTCGTGTAGACGTGAGTCTGGAAGGAGCCGGTGCGCCCCCCGTCAAAATCATCCAGATCCTTCGGGCTGACCATGCCGATGCCCTTGGGACTTCCCATCCAGAGATCGCCCTTATCATCTCCCTGGACGGAATAGATCTCATTGGTGAAGAGTCCGTTCTTCGTGGTGTACGAGGTGAATTTACCATCCCGGAAACGCGTCAGCCCGCCGTGCGGAGACCCTATCCACAGGCTCCCCTTGCGGTCATCGAAAATCGAGTTGACCCAGAAGTTGTCCACCCCAACCGTCCCTCCATAGATCGTTTCCTCGCCGTTCCGGATCCTCACCAGGCCGCGCGATGTCCCGATCCAGAGCACCCCTGCAGAGTCATACAGAAAGGATGCGACGAATTCCGTCGACGTGTAGGGTTTCCCCCCTTTGAGGAGGAAGGGCTTGAGGGCCCTGCCGTCGTATCTGCGGATCCCTATCACATCGAGGTAGAGGATCAAACCGACGCTGTCTTCGGTGATCGCAGAGATCCACCTGGCCGGCAAACCCGACGTCGTGTCGTAGAGTTTGATCTGATCTCCCCTGATGTTGCACAGTAAACCGGTTTGGCCAATCCATATGCTGCCGTCCCGCGCCAGGTAACTAGGTCCGACCGGCGTTGTCCATTTCCTGACCTGGCCTTCCTTCAACCGGCTGATGCTTGAACCTTCGTCGCTAAGGAAGTAGAGCGCTCCATCGGTGGTACCGACAACGCTCGAGATGTTGTCGCTTGCAAGTCCCTCCCTGGTCGTGTAAGGCGTGACGTTGACGTCCTTGACCCTGTTCAGTCCTTCCTGCGTGGCGATCCAGAGGCTCTTCTCGCGGTCCTCCGTCAGAGACTGGACATGATTGCTGCACAGGCCCTCGGAGGCAGTCAAGACCGTAAACCTGCCGCCGCTCAGGCGGTTGAGACCACGTTTGTTCGTCCCAACCCAGATGTTGCTTTCACGGTCCTCGGTGATCGCCGTGACGTGAGAATCAGAGAGGCCGTCCGCCTCCGTGTACGTGCTGATCGAGCCGTTTTGCCACCGGGCCAGGCCCTTGAAGGTGCCGATCCACATGGCCCCCTTGTGATCCCGGCAGATCGTGCTGATCAATTGCATTCCGGGAGCCGGAATGATTTCCTCCACCTTGCGGCTGCCCTTGAAGATCTTGACCCCCTCGTAGGTCCCGAACCAGATCCTGCCGTGTGTGTCTTCCGCGATCGACGTGACAAAGCTGGGGGTGATGGGGATCGACGTGAAGACCTTATCCTTCAGGAGGTAGAGGCCATAGGATGTGCCGCACCAGAGCTCACCTGTCCGGCTCTCATAGATCACGTTGATGTTGTGACTCCTGATCCCTTCATTCTCTCCGTACAGCTGGATTTTCCCATCCTTGAGGCGGCACAGGCCGTTGAACGAGGTACCGATCCAGAGGCTGCCGTCCCTGGATTCGCACAGCGCGGTGATGGAGGCACTGTTCTCGGCATCTTCCTGATCCGTGCTGACTCTTCCGAACCGGTCGCCGTCAAATCGGAATAATCCCGCCGCGGTGCCGAGCCAGAGGTAACCGTCCCTCGTCTGCAGAACCACATTGATGGTGTTCGCCGGAAGGCCGTTCTGCCTGGACCAGCTCGCGAGCTGGTACTGGGTGATGGCTTTCTGGGGATCGAGAGCAAGGAGCGGAGACGTGGTGCACAACCCCAGCACAAGAACCAATGCCACGTAAAGTGCCACAGAGCCTGATCGCCTGCTTGCCATGTTCGGCACGTGAATGGAATTTCTTGGCACGAGTATCAACCTCCTTGGACCGCAGATACCACAAATGCGCGGGGGCTCACCAAAGAACGCGCGTCACTCCCCATGTTCCGTCCTCGTCGGCCGGTCACTCTCAGGCCCTCAGCGCCCCGCTCTTTTCCTCATTATCGTCAGGTTTTTCCATTAACTTAACTCCCTTCCGCGTCGCACACCCCTTTCCGCGCCATTTCGCGTGCCCCAACTTTCTTCCCTGACGCCCCGCTCAAGCCCCGCCGGCCTGCAATCTTTGGCGCGGCCCTGCATGTGCGGACCCGGGTGATGTGAACACCGTCAGGAGCCGGGGTGTGGCCGCTCAGGAATGATCACACATCGTGCCACCACTTCCACGGCAAGGCGAGGCAACTCGTCAAATAAGGAGAGATTTCGAATGGATACGACAGAATTCCGGGGGGACGACAGGAATTCTGGGTATACCCTTCACCTATGTCTATACATCGGTGCAGGGGGAAAACGGAAGGAACGCCATCCCTCATTCCGTCCCAAAAATGCGGTCTCCCGCATCGCCGAGGCCGGGCAGAATATACCCCTTCCGGTTGAGTGTCCGGTCAATGACCGTAGAGAAGACCTTCACATCGGGGTGCGCTGCCACGACCTTTTTCACACCCTGGGGAGCCGCAAGGAGTGTGACGAATCGGATCTGCGTTGCCCCCTTCTGTTTTAGAAAGGTGATGGCGGCGGCGCCGCTCCCGCCGGTCGCCAGCATCGGGTCCAGGAGCAGCACCATGGACCGCCCCAGCGACCGGGGGAATTTGGAATAGTAATCAACGGGCTCAAGTGTCTTTTCGTTTCTGTACAGTCCCACATGCCCGACCCGCGCCTCCGGCAGGAAATCGAGGAAGCCGTCGACAAGCCCCAGCCCGGCGCGCAGCACCGGCACAATGACGATGTCATCTTTAAGGACATACCCTTCCGTCCTCTCCAGCGGAGTCCGGACCGAGGTGGCCCGAAGCCGCAGATCCCTCGTGACCTCGAATGCCATGACCGTTGCGATGCGCCGGAGCGTTGTGCGGAAGAGATGATTGGGCGTCGAGCGGCTTCGCAGCACGGAGAGGTCGCGCTTGATGAGCGGGTGTTCGATGAGGATCAGGTTTTTCATGGTCGTCCTGAACTCGGGGATGGGGAGACCCGCCTGTCAACGGTCGCGCCCTTTGCGCTTGAACGCAAGGACGAGGGGGACACCGATGAACGCATAATGGTCGCGGATCCGGTTCTCCAGGAACCGGCGGTATCCCTCGTCGATGAGGGACGGGTTGTTGCAGAAGAACGTGAATACGGGCGGCTTGATCTTCACCTGTGTGACGTAATTCACCTTGATCTCTTTCCCGCTCTTGCTATGCGGTGGCCGCTGGCGGATCTCGGTGCCGAGCAGCTCGTTCAGATCGCTCGTGGGGATGCGCTTGCGCTGCTCTGCGTCGACCGTCCTGACCAGGTCGATAACCTTGAAGATCCGCTGCCTGGTCAGCGCGGAGATGAAGATGACCGGAAGGAAATCATACTGGCGAAGCCTCTCCTTCAGCGCCTTTTCGTACGCCTTCGCCGTCAGCGCGTCTTTCTCGATGAGGTCCCATTTGTTCACCGCGATCACGACTCCCCGCTTCCTCTCCACCGCCGTCTCGATGATGCGCAGGTCCTGGTGTTCCAGTCCCTGCTCGGCGTCGAGGAGGACCAGAGCGACGTCGCATCGTTCGATGCTTTTCAGGGTCCGCACCGTGCTGTAGAACTCGATGCTTTCCTTGATCTTGCTCCGTCGCTTCAGTCCGGCGGTGTCCACCAGGATAAGCTCATCCCCCTGATACTTGAGGACTGCGTCGATGGGGTCGCGGGTCGTCCCGGGAATGCTTGTCACGATGTGGCGCGCCTTCCCGAGCAGTGCATTGACCAGCGACGATTTCCCGACGTTCGGCTTTCCGATGATGGCGATTTTCAGCCGCGGATCCTCCTCCTCTCCCCCTTTACCGGGGGATATTTTCTCGGTAATCAGGTCCAGGAGGTCGCCGATCCTCCTTCCCCCCAGGGCCGATGCGGGATAGGGGTCCCCCAGGCCGAGGGAGTAGAAGTCGCCGAGCCCCGCCTCCCCTTTTTCCCCATCCACTTTGTTGACGACCAGAATGACAGGTTTGCTTGATTTTCGTAGGATCGCCGCGATCTCCCGGTCGGAGGCAAGGAGTCCGTCCTTCGCGTCGACCAGGAACAGGATGATGTCCGCCTCCTCGATCGCGATCTGCGCCTGTTCGCGGATGGCAGTCTCCATCACGTCTTCCGAAGCCGGGACGAACCCGCCGGTGTCCACAAGGGAGAACTGTTTCCCGGCCCATTCAGCCCGGGCGTAGTGCCTGTCGCGGGTGACGCCGGGGAGGTCGTGCACGATCGCCGATCGCTCCCCGACGATACGGTTGAAGAGCGTGGATTTCCCCACGTTTGGCCTGCCGACAATTGCTACGAGGTGCTCCACCATGGTTTTTCCCGGGATACCTGTGAAACCGGGGCCCGCGCATCGCGTCCCCGATTTTTTGGAAATGCAATTGCCATTTTAGCGGGGAATGTGTATGGTTTCCGGAGGAATCTCATGCAACACCAACCATGAGGGAGGCTTCATGATCGTCCGGATCCACCCCGACAACCCCGAGCAGCGCACCGTGCGAAAAGCCGCGGAGACCCTCGCCGCCGGCGGCATCATCATCTACCCCACGGACACGGTCTACGGAATCGGCTGCAGCATCATCGACAAGAGCGCCATCGAGCGCATCTACCTCATCAAGCGCTGGCGCGCCGACAAGCCTTTCAGCTTCGTCTGCTCCGATCTCACCCACATCAGCGAGTACGCCCGAGTCAGCAATGCAGCGTTCAGGACGATCAAGAAACTGATCCCCGGCCCGTACACGTTCATCCTGCCGGCGACAAAGATGCAGGGGCTGCCGAAAATCCTCGTTTCAAAGCGCAAGACCGTCGGCATCAGAGTGCCGGACAGCCGGATTACGCTGGCTCTGGTCAAGGAGCTCGGCCACCCGATCCTGAGCACGAGCGTCAGCATCGGGGACGAAGGGGCCTTGAACGATCCCGAGCGCATCGCCGAGCATTTCAGGAACCAGGTGGACATGATCATCGACGCCGGAACGCTTCCCGGCGAGCCGTCGACGGTGATCGACCTCACGGGCGACTTCCCGGTGGTCGTGCGGCAGGGCGCGGGAGACGTGAGCTTGCTTGCGGCCGGCTGACTCAGTCCCTCTCCGGCCGCCTCAGGAGAGCCCGATGCTCTCCGGATGTGACAAGGTGGGAAACCGATGTGTTGCCCCTGCGGTGGAACGGGGCAGCCAGTACAGGCCGCCCGGTCGCTACTCCCCCTCTATGTGCTCGTGTATCTCGATGATCGTTGCCCGCCTTTCGCCAAATTGGCTGAAATAGACGATCACCCAGACCCGGCGGGGCGGCCCGGCCCCCTCATTGTCCAGAAGGATGTTCGAATAGTGCCAGCGCCCCTCAGCGCTCCGCGTGTAGAACCCATCAGGCCGTCCAAGCAGGTCCTTCACTTCTTCCCGGGTCTTCCCCTGGAGTGTCCGGATTTCCCTCTCCGTCCATTTGCGCCCGGAGGGTGGTGGCTGTTCATCGGCTTTCCGGCAAGCAGGAGCCAGAACAAGCACCAAAGAGAGGATAATCAGGAACCGCATCATGGGGGGAGCGCGGAAAGGGCGCGTCCAATCCTTATTTGTTGCCTCATGATACCCAGAGACCGCAGGAAAGTCAAGGGAGTGTGGGAACCCTTGCGGCGGTGAGATTGTTGACGATTTTTGAGGCCCTGCTCCCCTCCATTCATCATTCCGTTCATTCCAAGGTCTACCGTCATGAATCCGAACGACACGCCACGGCGGTCGCATGTGCATGCCCGTCACCTTCCCCATCGGATGACGGCCAGCCCCGGCCTTCTTTGCGCTGAAACGCCGGAGGGCCAGACATCGACACAGGATGAGGGAATTCAGCACATCGAGAGATCGCTCAAGGAGGGAAAAACCTTCCGCCAGATGCAGCTGGAGTGGAGGAAAAAACACAAGCGGTGAATCGTGAGATGGAAGCTGTCGGGGCGCGGGGATTTGAACCCCGGACCTCCTGGTCCCGAACCAGGCGCGCTGACCGGGCTGCGCTACGCCCCGATGAAACTGACGGCCTCTAATATACGAAAACTCCTCAAGCCCATCAAGGCAGGCGTCCGAAAAAAAGGGAGGCAATCCTGCCGGCGGACCCCTCGCCGGGCATCGTCGTCCACTTGATCCGGCTGTCGGACCGGAACCACGTCATCTGTCTCTTTGCATAGCGGCGCGTGTTCCGCTTGAACAGCCTGACCATCTCCGTGCGGCCAATCTCCCCCGCCCGGCAGGCAAACCCTTCAGCATAGCCCACCGTATTCAACGCGCTGAGCCGCCGGTCATACCCCAGCCCGGCCAGCCGGTCCACCTCCTCCATCAATCCCGCCTCCAGCATCCCATCACACCTCGCGTCGATCCGCCCGTTCAGCAGGGCGCGCTCCCAGAGGAGGCCGACCTGCACCGCTTCGAACGGGATGACCGGCATTTCGGTGCGGTGGAGCTCCGACATGGGCCGGCCCGTGAGAAGGCATACTTCCAGTGCCCTGACGATCCGCCTGGGCTTTGTAGGATCGATGCGAGCAGCGCTCTCGGGGTCGAGCCGCTGCAGATCCTCAAGAAGCCCGGCGGCTCCTTCGCTGCGCATTCGGTCTTCGAGCGTCGCCCGGAGATCCGGGTCTGCCCCCGGGCCGGAAAAGAGCCCGTCGATGAGCGACTTCACATAGAGGCCGGACCCTCCCACAACCAGAGGAATGCGCCCCCGGGAGAAGATCTGCTCGACGACCGCTCTCGCCTGCACACCGAACAATCCCGCGCTGAATCCGGCATCCGGTGGGAGGATGTCAACGAAATGGTGGGGTACCTCCGCCAGCTCTCCCTTCGTGGGTTTCGCGGTCCCGATATCAAGGTAGCGGTAGACCTGGCGGGAATCTGCCGAGATGATCTCGGCATTGAGGATGCGCGCAAGCTCTATCGACAGCGAGGTCTTCCCCGAGGCGGTGGGGCCAACCAGAACCAGGATCCGACCCTGAGGCGTCTTCATCCCTCCCAGCCCATCTTCCCGATCAGTGGGACGAACTTGAAGCTCTCCACCTCACGGCGATCATACCTCTCCCCAATCCGTGTGATCACTGCGAGCGCCTGGATGTCACGGCTCCCGACCGGGATCACGATCTTCCCCCCCTCGTCCATCTGCTTGAGGAGGGGCTGAGGGACGTCGGGCGCGGCGGCAGTGACGATGATCCCGCTAAAGGGAGCAAACGCGGGCCACCCGATGGATCCGTCGCCTCCCTTTGAAACGACCCTGAAACCGAGGCGGTCGAGGATCCGGCGCGCCCCCGCCAGCAGTTCGGGGTTTCTTTCGATGGTGAACACCCGCACGCCGAGGGCCGCGAGGACCGCCGCCTGGTACCCCGATCCCGTCCCCACTTCAAGCACCTTCTCCCCCCGCCGGACGCCGAGACATTGCGTCATGAACGCCACCGTGAAGGGCTGCGAGATGGTCTGCCCCTTGCCGATCGGGAGCGCGCTATCGTCGTAGGCTTTGTTCGTGAACGGCTCCGGGACGAACAGATGACGCTCGACCTGTGCCATCGCCCGCAGAATGCGCGTGTCGGTGATCCCCCGCTCGCGGAGCTGCTCCACCATCTCATTGCGTTCAGTCTCGAATCGGCCCACGGTCCTGCCTCCTACCTTCGCGTCCTGAGTAGCTTCCAGACGGATTGCTCTGTCTCGAGTGTGAGGCGGCCTTTCAGCTCCCGCCTCAGGACGGCGGGAGTCAGGCTCCGCAGGAGCGTGCCGTTCTCTGCAATCGACACCGTGCCGGTTTCCTCCGACACGATCACCACGATGACGTCGGCCTGTTCCGAAATGCCCAGGCCCGCGCGGTGCCTGGTCCCCAGAAGCTGGCCCTCCCACGCCGTGATGTTCGAAAGAGGGAGCGTGCATCTGGCGGCTTCAATCAGGCGGTCCTTGATGATCACGGCCCCGTCGTGCAGGGGGGAGCGGGGATTGAAGATCGAGAGCAGCAGGGTCCTGCTCACCAGTGCCTCCATCCGCGTGCCGGTCTCCGCATGCATCCGGACTCCGGTGGCGCGGACGAAAACGATGAGCGCCCCGAACTTTTTCTTCGACAATTCCGTGACGGCGCCCACCACCTCGTCGATCGACTCGTCGACGTTCAGCTTGACGAACATCCTGATCAGCGGGCTGCGGCTGATCAGGACGAGCAGGCGGCGCAGCTCCGGCTGGAACAGGATGATGAAGGCGATGACCCAGATATCCCTCAACGTGTGCAGGATCCAGCTCATCCCCTTGAAGTTGAGCGTCTGCGCGACAAAGGAGAAGGCGACGATCAGGATCAGGCCGACGAAGATCTGGATCGCGATCGTCCCGCGCATCGCCAGATAGAGGCGGTAGAAGATGAACGACACGAGGGCGATGTCAAGGACATCGGAAATGCTGACGCTGAGAAACCCGATGTGAAAGAGTTCCACTTCTCAATCCATCCGGTTGAAGATTCTTGACGTTGCGTGCGGCGGCGGCCTTCGGCAGGGGACGACCTCCCGCCAGCACATCGGGGAGCACGCTCCTGAAGTCCGGCCATTTCCTTGGGAGAATTCCCGCATCACAATGATTGATTTGCGGCCAATGGGCGCCGCTGACCGGTCCCCAGGGCGCGGCACGGGCGGGCCGCGGAGATCGTCTCGCAACGCGTTACGACCCCCGGAGGACCGCATCAGCCACCGCCGCCGCGCGGCGCGATGCATCCACGTCGTGGACTCTCACCACGCTCGCCCCGCCGATGACCGCGGCAGCCAGCGCAGCGAGCGATCCCTCGAGCCTATCCTCCACCGGGAGATCGAGGATCTTACCAATAAAGGACTTTCGCGACGCCCCCACAAGCAGAGGATATCCAAGCGCGCGGAGCTCTCCAAGCCGGCGCAAAAGCTCGTAGTTCTCCCCAAGGCTCTTGCCGAATCCGAGCCCCGGGTCAAGCAGGAGCTGGCGAACACCGGCCCGCTCAGCAGCCCCGACGCCCTGGCGGAGGTAAGCCTGAACCTCTTCCATGAGGTCATGATACGATACTCGGTCGGGCATCTCCCAGGGTGGGAAAGGGGTGTGCATCAGGATTGCGGTTGCTCCTGCGGAGGCTACGACCGCCGGCAGTGCGGGGTCGAAATGAAAACCGCTGATATCGTTGACGATGACTGCCCCGGCCCTGAGCGCAGCCTCGGCCACCGGAGCCTTCCAGGTATCGACGGAGATTGGGGTGGCGGTCCGTGCGGCAAGGGCTTCGATCACCGGCACGACACGCGCCATCTCGATATCGGGGGAAACGGCGCTCGCCCCGGCCCCGTATGTCGATCCCCGGGGGCGGCTGGATTCCCCTCCCACGTCAAGGATGTCCGCGCCTTCCTCAGCCATCCTGAGCCCGCGCTCGATGGCTGCCTCCGGCGACAGAAACCGTCCGCCGTCCGAAAACGAATCCGGCGTGACGTTCAGAACACCCATCAGAAATGTGCGGGTGTTGAAGTCAAACTCCCTGCCGCCAATCGTGTACACGGGCAGGAGAGGAAATCCGTCTTTGCGAGTCGCCATCCTTGCCGTTCGGACTGACGTTTTCCCTGACTGGCCCCCATCGGGGCTGAAAAGACCTGACACCGGCCTCTCAAGTATCCCGCTTCGCGGGACTGGGCGTACTGCGCGAAAAAGGTGACCGTGAGGTCACCTTTCCGCGCTACGGGTGCGATTTCTTATTCGCTATCTGTGCTCTCCGCTTTGCCTTAGCTCGTTCGACGGCCTTCTTGTGCTTCTTGCGGACAACTCGTGTCTTCTTGTTCATCCAGCCTCCTGTTTTGCTTTCCTGTGGACTTGCACTTCAGTATACGCATTGCTTCGAAAAACAGCAAGACTCCAACCCCCCGGCCATCACTTGCCATACCGGGCTGCACCGGCGGGCTGCCATGGCAGGCTGCTAAGTCTCCAGCCACCCCATACGGGAGTTCGTTGAGTAACCCTCACCAGCCTCCTCGGGTGGGAAATCCGGGAGAAAGAGCCATGAGCCTTTCCACTTGGGAGATTTTCGATGGCCGGATGCGCCCGCGTCGCCCGAACATGAAGACCGTGAGTCCGCTTGCCGGGTCACACACAGAAAAAGGCCCCTCCATCAACATCAAATGAAGGGGCCTGGTATTCAAAAGACGCAGGGCAAATCACTCCCTGCACGCTGGACGGCAACCTTCCTCCCTGCAGCCCTGAACCTCTGCAGCACCGGGCAGAGTCTGCCGACATGTGACCAGCCGGGGGTTCGCGTCCCCATTCAGCCAGGCCCACAGCTCACTTCGCGTATTTCTTGTAGCGGGCTTCCACGCGGCCCCAGTGGAGGTTGCCCAGGAAGTTGTCGATGTAGGCAGCCCGCTTGGGACCGTCCTTATGGTAATAGGCGTGCTCAAAAACGTCGACGGGGATCAGCGGGATCCCTCCCCACATCGCGCCGTAATGATGCTCGTCTACAAGAACGTTCAGGAGCCGGTGGCTGTAGAGCATGTCATAGGTCAGGACGCCCCATCCGCTCAGCTTGGCCGACACCGCTGTCGCCTTGAAATCCACTTTCCAGGCATCGATCGATCCGAATTCCTTCTCGATGGCTGCCTTTATCCCGGGGCCCTTCGCCGGATCGCCGTCACCCCCGAGAACCTCCCAGTAGACATCGTGAAGCAGCGCGCCGGCGTGGTTCCACGTCGTCCTGCGCTTCAATTCACCCACGACACTGAAATTGCCGTTCGCCGCTCCGCGGTCGGCGCTCTCGAGCGCCTTTTCGATATTATTCAGCGCGGTGACGTAACCCTTGTGATGGGTGTTGTAGTGCCAATCGGTCGTTTCCGCGTCAACAACGGAAGAAAGAAGCTTCTTCGCTTCTTCATCGGAATATGGCCGGGGGTTGAACTTCCATTCGTACGCCATCGATGGTGGCTCCTTGAAGTGTGAGTTGAGAGAAGTGATTTCTGTGGATCCAAAGTCCGGAAGCGCGCTCATTGCGCCGGCGGCGGCTGCCGCCCGGATGAAGTCTCGTCTTTTCACCGGTGCCTCGCTGGTCATAGCTGCATGTCACGGAATGGAACCGCGGAGAGGGCGGACCTCAGCCCGGAGCCTCCCGCGCTCAGCCGGAGAGGTCAGACGCCGAACGACTGGCCGCAACCGCACGTCTTGGAGGCCTGGGGATTGTTGAAGACGAATCCCTTGCCGTTCAGGCCGTCGCTGAAATCCAGCACCGTTCCAGACAGGTGAAACAGGCTCTTGGAGTCGATATAGATGGTCACTCCCTCGCTCTGCATGACCCTGTCCTTCTCGCCGGGTTTCTCGTCGAAGCCAAGCACATACGACAGTCCGGAGCATCCGCCCCCCTTGACCCCGATGCGCAGGGCGTGGGTCTCCGGGATGTTGTTTTCCGCCTTGATCTTCGCAACCTGTGCCGCCGCCTTTGACGTCAGGGCGATCTCTTCATTGAACACCTGCTTGGTGATTGTGGTTTCAGCCATGGTATGCCGTTCCCTCCTTCGTGTGAGAGCGCCTTACATGAATCCAAGCTCAAGCTTCGCGGCCTCGCTCATCATGCTCGGGTTCCAGGGCGGCGACCAGACCACCGTCACCTTGACCGATGTTACGCCGGGGACCTGGGAGGCGCGCTGCTTCACCTCGCCCGGCAGCGACTGCGCGGCCGGGCAATGCGGCGAGGTAAGCGTCATCGCGACCGCGACCGCGCCCTGCTCGTCGACCTGCACATCGTAGATGAGACCGAGCTCATAGATATTGACGGGGATCTCAGGGTCGTAGCACAGCCGCAGCGCGTCGATGACCCGTTCCTCGATCAGTTTCTTTTCCACCGTGCTTATGGGGTCCTGCATGTCGTCGTTCCGCCTCTTATTCCGTTGTCACCTTGTCCCGGCCCTCACCGCCCTCCAGAGCCGCCTTCAGAGTGTGCCAGGCAAGGCTCGCGCACTTCACCCGCGCGGGGAATTCGCTCACCCCTGAGAACGCGGCAAGGCGCCCCAGCCGCTCCGCCTCCCGTTCGGTATCAGTCCGCCCGGTGACGAGTCCCCGAAATTCGTCGAACAGCGCGTTCGCCTCTTCCACAGTCTTCCCCTTGAGCACCTGGCTCATGACCGATGCGGACGCCTTCGAGATCGCGCACCCGGCTCCCTGGAAGCTTACGTCGGCGATCACCCCTCCTTCGAGCCTGACATAGACCGTGTAGTGATCCCCGCACAGCGGATTATAACCCTCCTTGCTCCGGGTGCAATGATCCATCACGCGGAAGTTGCGGGGGTGCTTATTATGGTCCAGAATCACTTCCTGGTACAGATCGCGGAGGATCGCCATCAGCCGAGCACCTCAATGACTTTTTCGACGCTCTTGACAAGCACGTCGACATCCTCTTTCGTGTTGTAAAACGCAAACGACGCGCGCGCCGTTGCGGGAATGCCGAATCGCTGCATCACCGGCTGAGCGCAGTGATGGCCCGTGCGTATCGCCACGCCTTCCAGGTCGAGGATGGTCCCGATGTCGTGGGGGTGGATGCCCTCCACGGTGAACGAGAGCACGGCCGCCTTCTCTCTCGCGGTTCCGACGATCCTGACGCGGGGAACCGCCGACAGCCGCGCCGTCGCATATTGCAGCAGATCGTGCTCATAGAGCCCGATGGCGTCGAGATCGAGTTTCGTCAGATACTCGATGGCGGCGCCGAGACCCACACCGCCCGCGATGCTCGGCGTCCCGGCCTCGAATTTGTAAGGCAGGTCGTTGTACACGGTCTTCTCAAATGTTACCCACTTGATCATGTCCCCTCCGCTCTGGTAGGGAGGCATCGCGTTCAGCAGCGACTCCCTGCCGTAGAGGACCCCGATCCCGGTCGGACCGAACACCTTGTGGCCGGAAAATGCGTAGAAATCGCAGTCGAGATCGCGCACATCCACACGCATGTGCGGCACTGCCTGCGCGCCGTCGAGAAGCACCGGTATTCCCCTGGCATGCGCCATCGCCACCATGGTTTTGACCGGGTTGACGGTCCCCAACGCGTTCGAGACGTGCGCGAGCCCCACGATCTTCGTCCTGGGAGTGAGCAGCTTCTCGTATTCCTCGACCAGCAGCTCGCCGGCGTCGTTCATGGGGATCACCCGGAGACGCGCTCCCCGCTCCTCGCACACGATCTGCCACGGGACGATATTCGAGTGGTGCTCCATCGCCGAGATAAGCACCTCGTCGTCTTTCCCGACGTGCACCCTGCCGTAGCTGTGCGCAACCAGATTGATCGCCTCGGTGGTGCCCCGCACGAAGATGATCTCGCGGGTGTCACCGGCGTTCAGGAACTGCCGCACCGTGGCCCGGACGCCTTCATACGCTTCGGTGGCCTTCTCGCTGAGATAGTGCACACCGCGGTGGATATTTGAGTTCTCCTCCATGTAGTAGCGCATGATCGTGTCGATGACGACCTGCGGTTTCTGGCTGGTGGCCGCGTTGTCCAGGTACACCAGCGGCTTCCCGTTGACGCGCTGCCGGAGCAGCGGGAAATGGTGGCGGCAGAGCTCCAGACGGGCCTTTCCGTCCACCTGGGGTTGAGCGGTATTCAGGGTGGCTTCGATCATGATTCGGTCGCTATGCGGCCGGCCTGCAATCTCGCGCGAAGCAGCCGGTCGAGTTGGTCACGGAATGGCGCGGCGTGAATGCGGGAAACGACATCGGCGGCAAAGGCAAACGTCAGCATGTCCCTGGCCTCCTCCTCGCCGATTCCCCTTGCGCGCAGGTAAAAGAGCTGTTCCTCATTGAGCTGGCCGACGGTAGCCCCGTGGGTGCACTTCACATCGTCGGCGAATATCTCGAGCTGGGGTTTGGTATTGATCGTCGCATCGGCCGAGAGCAGGATCGTCTTGTTCGTCTGCTTTGCGTCGGTCTTCTGGGCGCCCGCCCGCACGAAGATCTTGCCGTTGAAGACGCCCCTGGATTTGCCGTCAAGGATCGATTTATAGAGCTCGTGGCTGGTGCAGTGCGGAGCCGCGTGGTCGATCACGGTGTGGTTGTCGATGAGCTGGGTCCCCGCGGCCAGCGTAAGGCCGTTCAGCGTGCATTCGCATCCCTCTCCGGCGAGCACAGCGGTCACTGTATTCCTGGCAATGGCGCCGCCCAGAGAAACCGCGTTTGAGGAGAAGTTGCTCCCGCGTTCCTGCCGCACCGCCATGGTCGCAATGTGAAAAGCCTGCGTGCTCTCGATCTGCAGCCTGTCATGCTCGACCACAGCCCCCTCCCCCAGCACGACCTCGGTCACCGCATCGTCAAAATAGACGCCCTCCGACACCGACGCATAGGTCTCGATCAGGCTGAGGCGGCTCTCCCGTCCCGCCGTCACGAGAACGCGGGGATACGACGCGTGCGGCTCGGCCGAAGGACGGCTGAGAAAGACCACCTGTATGGGCCTTTCGAGAATCACCCTGTCCTCGACCGTGATCACAGCCCCCTCGCGGAGGAAGGCCGTGTTCAGCGCCGTGAACCCGTTCTCGCCGGCAGCCACCAGTGACCCCAGCCGGGAGAGCACCACCTCGTCGCGGCGCGCGAGCGCCGAGGCCAGGCTCTCGATGCGGACGCCTGCGGGAAGTCCCGCAGAACGGGAGAACTCTTCCGACCAGAACCCGTTGACGAAGACCACCATGAAAGGATCCCCGTCCGCGGAGCCGACACGGTTCAACACCTGCCGCGTCACACCCGCGCCGTCGTACCTGAGAACGGGAGCGAACGCCGTGCGCGCGATCGGTGCCACGTTCGTGAACCGCCACTCTTCATGCCGTACCGTCGGGAAGCCCACCGAAGCAAACCGTGCAATCGCCTCCCGGCGAACTGCGTGCAGGGGCGAGGCAGACTCGCCGTTCAGGCTCTTTTCAAAGAGCTCGAACCCGGCAATGTAACTCCCCCTGTACTGCTGATCCTCCATGTTCTTCGTTTCTCCTGTTCTCGAATGCCGGAAATGACTCTCGCCCTTCCCGGTGCCGAATTTCTCCCGGTCGACGAGATCACCCACCCTGCCCTGCCAGAGGCTGACTGCTCCCCTGCATAGACAAGCGTTCCCGGAAGTCTCGGCGAGGCCCCGGATGAGACATTCCTTCCGTGCTAGGCCCCCACCGGAAGACCCTGCTCCTTGATCCAGTCGTATCCCCTCTCTTCCAGCGCAAGAGCGAGCTCTTTTCCCCCCGATTTCGCGATGCGCCCGTCGATGAGCACGTGCACGAAATCCGGAATGATATAGTTCAGCAGGCGCTGATAGTGGGTCACCAGGATCACCGCGTTTTCCGGCCTGCGCAGCTTGTTCACTCCCGCGGCCACAATCCTCAGAGCGTCAATGTCCAGCCCCGAATCCGTCTCGTCCAGAACGGCAAGCTTCGGATCCAGGACCGCCATCTGGAAGATCTCGTTCCTCTTCTTCTCTCCGCCCGAAAACCCCTCGTTCACCGGACGGTTCAAGAGGTCCTGGTCCATCTCCACAAGGCCCATCTTCTTCTTCATAAGGGCAAGGAACTCCATCGCATCCAGCTCTTCCTCGCCGCGGTGCTTGCGGATGGCGTTCAGCGCCGCCTTGAGAAAGTAGGTGTTGCTCACCCCGGGGATCTCGACAGGATACTGAAAAGCGAGGAAGAGCCCTTCCCGCGCCCTTTCTTCGGGGGCAAGGTCCAGCAGGTTTTTTCCCTCGTAGGTGACCTCCCCGGCGCTTACCTGGTATTCCGGGCGCCCGGCAAGCACTCCAGCCAGCGTGCTCTTGCCCGAGCCGTTCGGGCCCATGATTGCATGCACTTCGCCGGCGTTCACTTCCAGATCGATCCCCCGCAGAATCTCATTGCCGTCGATTCCGGCATGGAGGTTCCTGACTGTCAGCATACCTGTCCCTTTATCACGTTGATGATTCATGCAGCGCTACCCGACACTCCCTTCCAGACTCACGCCCAGCAGCTTTTGCGCTTCCACCGCGAATTCCATCGGAAGCTCCCTGAACACTTCCTTGCAGAAGCCGTTCACAATCAGGTTGACGGCATCCTCCGCCGAAAGGCCGCGCTGCTTGCAGTAGAAAATCTGGTCCTCGCCGATCTTTGAGGTGGACGCTTCATGCTCGACCCGTGCGCTCGGATTCCTGACATCGATGTACGGAAACGTGTGCGCGCCGCACTGGTCGCCCAGGAGCAGCGAATCGCACTGCGAGAAGTTGCGCGCGTTCTCGGCATTCCTTCCGACACTCACCAGCCCCCTGTAGGAGTTGTTGCCGTGTCCCGCGGAAATCCCCTTCGAGACGATCGTGCTCCGTGTGTTCTTGCCGAGGTGGATCATTTTCGTGCCGGTGTCGGCCTGCTGCCGGTTGTTGGTGACTGCAACCGAGTAGAACTCCCCGACCGAGTTATCCCCCTGGAGGATCACTCCGGGATATTTCCAGGTGATTGCCGATCCGGTCTCCACCTGAGTCCACGAAATCCTGGAGTTGACTCCGGCGCACTTGCCGCGCTTCGTCACGAAGTTGTAAATCCCGCCTTTCCCCTCCTTGTCGCCGGGATACCAGTTCTGGACCGTCGAGTATTTTATCCGGGCATCGTCAAGCGCGATCAGCTCCACTACCGCCGCATGAAGCTGGTTCGTGTCACGCATCGGGGCGGTGCACCCTTCGAGGTAGCTCACGTACGCCCCCTCCTCCGCCACAATCAGCGTGCGCTCGAACTGGCCGGTCTCGGCGGCATTGATCCGGAAATAGGTCGAGAGCTCCATGGGGCACCTGACACCGGGCGGGATGAAACAGAACGACCCGTCGGTGAACACCGCGGAATTCAGCGCCGCGAAGTAATTGTCGGTAGGCGGCACAACGGACCCCAGGTACTTCCGGACGAGATCGGGATGCTCCCTGACTGCCTCGGAGAACGAGCAGAAGATGACCCCAAGCTCGTTCAGCTTCTCCTTGAAGGTCGTGGCCACAGAGACGCTGTCGAACACCGCATCGACTGCCACTCCGGCCAGATGCATCTGTTCCTCGAGCGAGATGCCGAGCTTCTGATACGTCCGCAGGAGCTCCGGGTCGACCTCTTCCAGGCTCTTCGGGCGGTTCGTGCTCTTCGGCGCGGAATAGTACCGGATATCCTGATAATCGATCTTCGGGTACTTCACGTTCGGCCAGCCCGGCTCCGTCATCGTGAGCCAGTGGCGGAATGCTTTGAGCCTCCATTCCAGCATCCAGGTGGGCTCGCCCTTCTTCATGGAGATCGTCCGGATGACCTCTTCGCTCAGGCCCTTGGGAACGGTATCGGCCTCGATATCGGTCACGAACCCGTACTTGTATTCCCTGTTCGCCAGCTCTTCTATCGTGTTTTGCTCGGTGCTCATTGCTTCATCGCTTTCGCTGTTTGTCCCTCGCAGGCCGGCTGTCAGCTTTCCGGCGTGGGAGGATGTTCCTTCCTGTCCGGGTCTGGCGGCTTCGCCGGCGATGGAATCCCCGGCACCCCTGGGACCGCCCCTTTCCCCTGAACCGGAGGCTGCGCGCCGGATGCCGGTCCCTGCCCTGCTCCCGACGGCGACGGTTTCACACCAGCAGTCCCGGCAGGTATCGCCCCCGGCGTCGCCGACGGTGCCACGGGTCCAGACGTCTTGACGACAGGCGTCTTGAACGGGGGGTAATTCAAGACCCAGGTCTGAGGATCCACGGGAACAAGCACGCCATCCTTCTCGAGTGCCGACGTGAAATCCCGCGCATGGCGCTCGGCACTGGCGTAGTTCACATCAGAACCCCGCTCCTTCAACAGGAGCTGGATCCCGTACTGGATGTCCCGAAAGAAGACGTTTGACTGATGAAACATCGGAAACCGGCCTTTGAGATACTGCAGTACCTCTTCCTTGTTCTGAAGCAAATCACTTCCCATCGATTCCCCATTTTCTTACTGCTCAGGATGTATCTCCACGGCCATTTGCCCCGCGCGCGCACGACGAACAAAGGCAATGATACACTCCGCGGCTTTTTCAATTTCTTCCCTGGTGGTAAACCGGCCCAGGCCGAACCGCACCGTCGACGCAAGTCCTGCCGGACCCAGACCGATCGCCTCCAGGACGTGCGATGGGCGAGGCGAGGATGAGCTGCACGCCGAACCGGTCGACATGGCCACCTCCCTCACATCCAGCATAAGCCTGTCCGCCCTTACACCCTCGACAGTGATGCTCGCATTGTTTGGCAGGCGGAGATCCGGATGCCCGTTCACCGTCAAACCTTCCAGGTCCGCAGACAACCTGCCCACAAAATCATCGCGGAGCTCCTGCTCCCTCTTCGCGTCGCCCGCCCCTTCCCTCCTGGCCAGCTCGGCTGCCATGCCCAGTCCTACAATCCCCGGGACATTCAGCGTGCCGGAGCGGAAACCCCTCTCATGCCCCCCTCCGTCAATCTGGGGGGATGGCCTGATGCCGGATCGAACGTACAGTGCGCCGACCCCCTTGGGGCCATAGAACTTGTGGGCGCTCAGGGAGAGCAGGTCGATGTTCATCGGGCCGACGTGCAGAGGCACGGCCGCCGCGGCCTGCGTGGCATCGGTGTGGAACGCGATCCCGGACTCGCTGCACAGCGACCCAATAGCGCCGACCGGGGCAATCGTGCCGATCTCGTTGTTCGCGGTCATCACGCTCACGGCGAAAGTCCGCGGAGTGATCGCCCGCCGGATATCGTCGGGATCCACCAGGCCCCAGCCGTCCACCTTCACCCGGGTGACCTCGAAGCCTGCCCGCTCGAGCCGGTCGCATGAGTCCAGCGCCGCACTGTGCTCGGTGACCACCGTGACAAGATGTGTTCTGCCCGGTGGGGCGTTTTCGGCCAGGCCCTTGAGTGCCAGGTTGATCGATTCGGTCGCCCCGCTTGTGAATACGATCTCCTGTGGCTGAGCCCCTATCAGTGCAGCAACCTGCGCCCGCGCCCGTTCCACGGCCGCTTCGGCTTTCCATCCGAATTCGTGCTGGCGGCTCGAAGCATTCCCATACATTTCCGAAAAGTACGGAAGCATCGCCGCAACAACTCTCTCATCCACGCGCGTTGTCGCGTGGTTGTCCAGGTAGATCGGCGTCATCAAACGATCTCCAAGAGTGTCATCGAGCTGAATGCGCGCTCGATGTTTGCCTGGACCTTGCTCAAAGGCGACTTTATCGTGCAGACCGTGAATACCGTGCAGGTGTCCGCCCCCTCCGCCATGCACTGCGCAATCACCGGGGTTGTCCCTTCGATGCTGTGGATGATCGAAGCGACGGCTATCTCCGCGGGCGGCTTTGCGAGCGTATAGCCACCGTGCACTCCCTGGTGTGAAAACAGGAGCCCGGCCCTGGCCATCTTTTGCATGACTTTCGCAAGGAGCTCAAACGAAATACCGTAAAGGGTGGAGATCTCCTTCGCCGTCACCACGCCGCTCTGATGCTGGGCCGCGATGTGCCGGATGGCAATCAGTCCGTATTCTGCCTTCTTGGAGAGTCTCACCATATAAATACGACCAAAAGAGTCCGACTTACAATCAAAAAAAAGGAGCTCATATGCTCAGCTTTTTAACGCTTTCGACCAGAAGTTCGTTCCGTTCGTCTTCTCAAAAGTACGAAAAGAGCAGGGAAATGTCAATACTCGAAGAGACATCGAAGTTGGACATCGAAGAAGGTTAACGATGAAGGCCGACCAACCGGGCTATTGAGCCAGGACGGCCCCCGGTACGCCGTTTCGAGGTGATGGCGATACTCTTTCTCGGCCTCACGATAGAACTCCGCGAACTCTTCCATGAGAATCCTGCAACCGGCGCATTCGGCAAGGTGGACCTCGATTTCGGCCCTTTGGATGTCGAGCATATCCGGCTCGATGATGAACAGGTCGATCGTATGTTCATCGAGATGAGCCATACAACACTGACTCGTCGCAGTCGACGGCGATCGCGGAGACTATTCGACCGTTCCTGCTCACTCTTGAGGGGGCTGGCCCTGCACTGCCTTGACTCTACTGTCCCTGCATGGTCCTGATTCGACGGTCCCTCGACTGTCCCTGAACGGTCCTGACTCAACCGTCCCTCGACTCCCCTTCACACTCCTGACTTGACCGTTCATGCACGGTCTTCCCCGGAAGACTCGCATCCGCCCATACACCATGGAATTCACTATACCGCCGACATTTCCGACGCGGACTCACCGAATAAGTATCATTCTCGTTACCGCGGTATATCCCTTATAGACAAGCCGGCAAAAGTAGATCCCCGAAGGGCGTTCGTTGCTCGTCCATCTTGCAAGGTGAGTTCCTGCCATCCTGTAACCTCCTTCAAGCCGGTCGACGAGTGCTCCCTGGGCATCGAAGATCTGGAGCGAGACATTGCCCCCTTCCGGAATCGAGTACTGGATCGAGGTCGTCCCGTTGAATGGGTTGGGGTAGTTCTGAGCGAGAACGGTTGCCTCTGGAGGCCGTGAAGGCTGGATGGACACGGCGTCTGTCCCGTAGAGATACGGCTCATTCACGAGGTGCCACTGGTCCTCCTGCTGCCCGTTATAGTCTCGTCTCAGGTAGCCGGTTTTCAACGGCGTCCGTGTGAGAGATCCGAGATCAATCTTCGCGGCGCTCCCGTCGGACTTCCACTCGTAGAGCGGGATGCCGGACGGGTTCAGGATGGTCGCGAGTTTCCGCTCGATTGCCAGGTGAAACAGGCCGAAGTTCCCGGGCTCATGCCCGGCGAGCCAGTGCCCGATATTGTCGACATGAAACTGGTTCTTGCCGAAGATGATGATGTTGGTCATGTAGTCTGTGGCCAGGCCGCCGGGACCCGGTCCATCGATGAAATGTCCGTCCCTTCCATAGATGCCTTCGACGATGTGCAGCCCCGGCACGGTGACCGAGTTGTTGTCAAGGCAGCGTGCCGCCCAGGCCTCCATCCAGAGGCCTCCGTTCGCCTCCGGCCTGTCCCATCTCGGGATGCCGGCGGCACAATGACGGGCGTACATCGCGCGGATTGTCTCTTCAGCTCCGGCTCGTATGTCCGCGGGCCGGATGGGCCAGGCATCACCCAGAGCCGTGCAGTGGGCCTGGTAATTGTGGACGATGGTCCCCTGGATATTCTTTGCGCAGAGCGTCAACCCCATCGCGTGCGTCTTGAACTTCGCCACATTGAGGAGCCACGAACCGGGAGTGTTCACAGGCCGGAGATAGGGGATTCTGTTGAACCAGACGCCCTCAGGAACATCCTTCCAGATGATCGAATCTTCAGGAAGCACTCCAACGGGATTGCTGAAGTCGCCGATCTGTGCGCCTGTCCTCTCGCACATCTGCGGGTAGCCACCCTCGGCAAACTCCGAGGAGCAATTCACCTCCCTGATCGAGATCCTTGAGCCTGCCACACCGAGTTCCTTCAGGCTGTCGATCAGGCCGCCCACAAAGTTCGAGTCCGTAACGATGCCCATGGTCCCGAGCGTCGTGTAACGGGAATCGGAGGAATCCCTGCAGGTGATGTTCGGCTTGATCGCGATTTCCGAATCCAGGGGAACGGCTCCCGGGCCGGGGTCGGAGAGACCGAACAGCGACCGTCCCAGGCCCAACCCCGCCGTCCAGATATCTGCGGAATCGGTCTTCTGTGTGATGCTGGTCCGGAGGACAAAAACGGCGTCGGGGTGGTTTTCGACAAACGGATGGACGCTGAAGCATGTAGCGTCCATTTTCGATGCCGCCCTCCCCTTCCGGGCATACAACAAGAGCGCCGCCGAGGAAGCGGACTGCAGAAACGTTCTTCTCGTGATCATCACACTGTCCCGCTTGAATTGAGAATTGAAATGCCAACTGAACTCTCTCGGGAGGTAAAAAAAAGGGCTCCTTCGTCGTTTTCCCTCGAGGGTTTCCGACAAAGAAGCCTATGGGAAAGACCTGTTCTGTGTCTCCTGAAGACAACGTACTCCTTATCCGTGCGAAAGGCAAGGCGACGTCTCCGCTCTCTCCAATTGCCCCTTCGAACCGCATAACTGGCGGGGGAGGGAAGGGAAACTTACGGAGTGCAAGTCATACGATGAAGGGGCGCTGGATTGGATTCACTTGAAATTTTCTCTACATTGAGTTTTGCCTCGCAATAAGGCAATTCCCACCAAACACCGTCATCGCGGACCATGTCAGCCATAGACGCATCGGGTCTCACGAAGATTTACAGGAGAGGTTTCAGGGGGAAAACGGGGGTCACCGCCCTCAACAATCTTTCCCTCACGGTCGAGAGAGGAGAAGTGTTCGGTTTCCTGGGCCCCAACGGGGCCGGAAAGACCACTCTCGTCAAGGTCCTTCTCTCTCTCGTCCGCCCGACGGCGGGTCAGGCATCCCTCCTGGATACGAGGCTCCCCGATACGCGTGTCCGCGAGCGCATCGGCTACCTCCCGGAGAATCACAGGTTCCCCGGATACCTCACAGGCGAGCAAGTCTTGAGGCTGTTTGGCCGGCTTTCCGGCGTGACCCGCCCCGTCCTTGATTCAAGAATTCCCGAGCTCCTCCGGCTGGTGGGGATGGAGCAGTGGAAAGCCATGAAGGTGAAGCGCTATTCCAAAGGGATGCTCCAGCGGATCGGCCTCGCTCAGGCCCTGGCCAATGATCCGGACCTCCTCTTTCTGGACGAGCCCACCGATGGCGTCGACCCTGTGGGGAGAAAAGAGATCCGCGATATCCTCCGGGATCTCCGGTCGAAGGGGAAGACCATATTCCTGAACTCCCACCTCCTCTCCGAAGTGGAGCTTGTGTGTGACAGGGTCGCGATCGTCGACAAAGGCTCCCTCCTGAAGATCGGAACGATCGCGGAGATGACCGAGGGAGGGGCCCAGTACACGATCGGCATCGACGGTGAACTCCCCGAATCAGCGCTCATGGAAGCGAAGGCCATGGTTGTGAAATTCACGATGCAACCGGGCACCCTGGTCGCGGATGCGGGAACGACGCGGGAACTGAACAACATCATCGACCTGCTCCGTCGCCACGGCGTCATGATCACCTCCCTCCATCAGCAGAAGACCACTCTCGAAGAGTCCTTCCTTGCCCTGCTGAAGCGGGAGGGGGAGGCCGCCTCATGAAAACCCTCATCCTGGCGGCCTTCACAGCCCGGGAGCTTGTCCTCAAGGCAACCATGCTCGTCCTTGCGGGCATCTCCACGGTAATCCTTCTTTTCGTGCTTGCGGGGGTAAGCACCGTCACCACGCCCGAAGGTACGTCGATAGTCCTTTTCGGACAGCAGGGAAGCCCTCCGCTGAGCGGCGAGGCACTTGCCGTGTTCGTGCGCGGATTTGAAGCGTCTTCCGCCAGCGGGCTCTTTGCTGGAGTGATCCTCTTCGGGGTGCTGGCAACGGCGGGACTCCTGCCCGACACGCTGGAGAAGGGTACGGTGGATATCTACCTCTCCAAGCCCCTTGCGCGGGCGGAGGTTCTTGCCGGCCGGACGACAGGGGCCGCCGCAGCGATCTTTCTGAACACGTTGTACTTCCTCGGAGGACTCTGGCTCATCCTTGGGCTGCGGACAGGTGTGTGGGATGTTCACTTCCTGGCGGCGCCCCTCGGAATGACCTATGGCTTCCTCTGCCTGTACGCTCTTGTCTCGTTTCTCGGCATTCTCTCGCGCAATACCGCCATCGCCGTCATAGGTGCGTTCATCTACCAGTTTGTCATTGTGCATGTCCTCCAGAACAGGGCTGCCATTCTCTATCCGCTCACGTCGAGCGAGATCGTCCACCGGATCCTCGACGGAGCGTATTATCTCTTTCCGCAGACCGGAGGAGTGCAGGAGTCTGTGACCGGGTTCGTGTCGGGATCGGCCATTCAGTGGAAACCGATCGCCACGGCGTTCCTTTCATCCGCCGGGTGGTTTGCCGCGGGGTGGTGGATCATGGAGCGGTCGGACTATTAGTCCATTGAGCCGGGCTGGCTATGCTCCCTCCTCTCGACATCGAATCATCGCGCCGCAGGCCGGCAGGCAGTTGAGGGGTTTGGATCCAGTCCCCAGCAACGCCCGAGGGACCGGGCACTTGAAACAGGGACAGGGGGTGCTTTCGTCCGGAGAAGGCGCGGGGTGCTTTGTGTCAGCGACCTTCGCGGCTCCTCGACGAGCGCTCATCGAAAGTCTGATCAGGAATGCGATTCCTCATCTTTCTCTTCATCGCGAGCCTGGCAATCACACTGCTGTTGCTTCCGCTTAGGCAACCGGGAGAATCGGCAATCCCACGTACCGGACCTCCGGCTTCGCCGGTTGACAGCACGGCCACAGGCTTCTCGCGCGCGGTGCGGTCTTTCAGCAAACCGGCGCTTGAGGAACGGAAAGCCTCCCGGCGTGCACTTCAACGGGCCGGATACGCAGATGTCGTGGCGGGCCTTCTCCGCCTCGACGCAGCCGCCGCACTCGGCTCACTCATCCGCATGAATGCGCAGGTCGAATTCCGCCTCTCCCACCGCCCGCTCTACCTGTATATCCCGGTCACACCCGCCGGAACCGATTCCCTCCTTCCCCCCTCGTTGTTCTTTTACAGGAGCCCGCCCATGGCGATCGAGCTGGCGGACGACTGGTCGATGCCCGAGGATCCATGGAAGTGAGCCAGTTCAGACCGGAGTGTATCGAGGATGATCGGCTGCTGGCCCTCCGGGCGATGTCTGCCCGCCGCCGGCGGGCCGGCGGCATCCGGATCGTCCCCATCACACTCGCCGTCCTCAATCTGTTCGTCTGCGGTTGGAGAGAGGACGCCTTCCGGACAGGACACGGTTCTTCGGATCTTTCATGGCTTGTACTTGCGGAAACCATCGCCATGCTCGCGCTGATGCTCGCCGCTTCCGTCAGGGAGTTTCATCCGCTTCTCGACCGCGCAGAACACGCAGGCCTCCCGGGGAGCCGGAAGTTCGCTTTCCTCTTCATCGAGTTCGTTACCGACTTCCGGCTCATCGCCCTGGGGGCGAGCTTCGGCTTCGCCGCCATGGTGTCGGTTCATTTTCAGATGCCCGCGACCTCAGCCATCCTCGCCGCCGCGGCTTGCTGGTGGGGAGTCATGATCGCTTCAGGGAGCGCGCTCATCCTCCTCGCACGATCGTCCGGGACAAGCCTCGAATCCATTGCGATTGCAGGCGGCATCTCCCTTTTCCTCCTCCTGACGCTCCCTCCGGTCGCACTGGCCGAGAGGGTGATTCAGGCTCTGCCCGTTTCGGGCTGGACCGCGTGGACGATGACCGCCGCCGCTGCGGGGAACACGGGTGATGCAGCCCTCTGGCTGATCCCCTCGCTGGCATTCGGTGCCGCCTGCGCGCTCTGCGCACGGACACGAGGATAAACCATGAAGCCGGGAACAAGGGTCCGGATCCTCATCGCGGAATACGAAGTCAAGCGGTTTTTCTCCGCCCGCGGTCACCTCTTTGTCATCCTTTTTCTGCTCGCCGCAATCCCGGCAGCCCTCTCCACACTCCTCCCGGGTCCCTTCTTCGCTGCCGGAGTGATTTCTATCCTGATGCTTCACAGTATCATGGACATGATCCCCGTCCGGGAGCGGGAATTCATGAAATTGTCGGTTCTCCCCGTGCGCTGGGAGGACGTGTTTGCAGGGAAGGCGGCCGCCATGATCATCCTCGGGGTCCTTATCGCCGCCGCTTGCAGCCTGCCTCTCTGCTGGATGCTTCCTTCTCCCCCGGGCCTCCGGGAGGGCGCCGGTGCATTGGTCGAATTTCTCGCCGTAATTATCCCTCTCGTGCACTTCGGCATGTCGTATTCCGCAAGGGCGCTTCGCTATCCCGCGGCAGGACCGCTCGATCTGCTCGCGCGGGGGATCATGATGCTCGTGAGCGCCGGGCTGTGCCTCATCCCACCCCTGGTCCTCATGGCGGTCAGCAGCTCGACTGTCCTCCTCGCCTTGTACGCTGCCGCTGCGGGCATCACCCTCCGCGGGATCGGCGTCCCGCACGCCGCCGCCGCGCTCCGATCCCAGTTTCCCGACGGAGAAGTATCTTCATGAATGCGCTGGAGATCGTCAACCTCAGAAAATCCTACCCGGGAACCGGCCAGGTCCTCCGGGGCGTAACGCTGCCGGTGCCCGAAGGGAGCATCATGGCGCTCCTGGGGCTGAACGGTTCCGGGAAAACCACCACACTCAGGGTCGTCATGGGATTGGCCCCCTTCCAGCACGGTAGCATTGCACTCTTTGGCGCCGGGATCGATCCCCCCGCGCCAGGTCACAGAAATCTGCTCGGGGCCGTACTCGACGAGCCGCTCTATTTCGATTGGCTCTCCCCTCGCGACTTTCTGGTGCTGAACGGAAGGCTGCGGGGACTCGACAGGCGGACCGCGGCGGAGCGGACGGAGGAGATCCTGGTCTTCTTCGATCTGTATTCCCGGCGCCACGAGCCGATAAGGACACTGTCGACAGGAATGAAGAAAAAGGTGTCTCTCGCGGCGGCGGTCCTTCACCGGCCGCGGCTTCTGGTCCTCGATGAGCCGTTCGAGGGGATCGACCCCCTCGCGGCCCGCGATATCCGTGAAACACTCCAGGTGATGTCATCACGGGGAACGACGGTGCTGGTCACCTCGCACATTCTCGACACCGTTGAACGGCTTTGCACGGACATTGCTGTTCTTCATGACGGCCGCATCGCTCTGCAGTGCGGAGCTGAGGAGCTGCGCCCCCGGGCCGCGTCGCTTGAACGAACCGGCGGCGGCGACCTTGAAGCGGTGTTTCTCGAGCTTGTCTCGACTTCGGCGCGCAAGATTCCTCCTGAGTTCCTGTCATGACAGATCAACTCCTCCTTTTCCCTTTCCGCCCGGCCCGGTCTGCCCTCGGCATGCGGGAGCATCCCCTACTCTGGCCTGCAGTGCTGATCCTCGCAGCCATCCGCGCAGGCACGCTGCTGCTGGAGTGGCCCGCCGTTCTGGACTCGGTCGTCACCCATCTCCCCGCCTCCGCGACGGCGGCAGACCGGGCATGGGTCCTGGAAAGCCTGGGGAAGGGACTCCCCTTGCGGTGCGCCATGGAGCCCTTCTTCGTGCTCGCGGAACTCTCGTGCTTCTCTCTCCTGCTCCACCTGCTCGGGCGGACCGTTCCATCTCCCGGCAAACCCCGGTTCCCTCACCTTTTCACGCTTGCTGCCTCTGCCGCAATGATCCCCGCCGCGGGCGATCTCGTCTCCGCCGCAGCCGGGTGGCGGAATGCAGCGGGATTCTCCCTGGGCGCACCGGGACTCGCATGGCTGGCCGCGGGGTCTCAGGATTTCGTGTTCTTCGCGTTGCTTCGCACGGTGAATGTTCTTACATTGTGGTATCTTTTCGTCCTTGGCGCAGGTCTCCGCGTTCTTTTCAACTGCACCGCTCGATGCTCCCTCATCTTTGCCGCCACCTCGTGGGTTCTTTCCATGCTTGCACACCTGTGGTTGCTCCGGATGATGCTCGGTTTCCTGCATCTCGCCCCGTGAGGCGGGCCGCCGAGGGCCCGGGACGGGGCGCCGCCACATCCGTTTCATCCTGAGGATACGAGTACCATGCCAGAGAATTTGAAGTTTGAGGACCTGGAATCACCGATTCTAGCACCGCACAGGGGGGAGGGAGCTTTCCAGACCGTGGGGGTGATCGGCCTCGGCGTCATGGGGCAGGGGATCGTGGAGACGATCGCCAGCTCCGGCATCGAGGTGATCGGCGTCGAGAAGAATGACGCCTCGCTCCAGGCCAGCGTCGAGGGACTCAACAAGTCCATCGACCAGGAGATCAAGAGGTGGGCGAAAACCTCCTCCGAAAAACGCGCGATCATGTCCAGGGTCCGCACGACGACCGATCTGGGGGAGCTGAAGGATTGTGAAATCGTCGTCGAGGCTGTGGACGAGAATTTCGAACTGAAGCGCCGCCTGATCGAATCATTTTTCGCGGTCGCGCATCGCGACGCGGTGTTCATCTCCAACACCGCAACGCTGAGCCTGAGCAAACTTGCGGTAGCGAGCAAGAACCCGGAAAGGATCATCGGCATGCATTTTCTGAATCCCGTGCCGCAGGTCCCGCTGGTGGAGATTGTCCGGGGCATGAAGACCTCGGACGAGACCTTCAACCTGGTCAGGGCCTTCGCGCGCCGGATCGGGAAAACCCCCGTCGAAGTGTTCGAATACCCCGGGTTCATCACGACCCGGACCATCCTTCCGCTCCTGAACGAGGCGATGCACCTTGTCATGGAAGGAAATGCCAGCCCGGAGGATATCGACACGGCCATGAGGCTCGGCTACGGGATGCAAAGCGGCCCTCTGGAAATGGCCGACTCGATGGGGCTGGACGAGGTATTGATGTGGATGGAGACCCTCTACCACGACCTCGGAGAGCCCCGCTTCCGCCCCTGTCCCCTCCTCCGCCGCATGGTTCGGGAAGGAAAGCTCGGGAAAAAGACGGGAGAGGGCTTCTTCAAGTATAACGAGGACGGCAAACGCGCATGATGAATATCCTGGTGTTGAACTGCGGCAGCTCTTCCGTCAAGTACCAGCTCATTGAGGCCGAAGCGCAGAAAACTCTCGCGCGGGGTAGTGTCGAGCGCATCGGCATGACCGGCGCCACGCTGGCCAACCTGCGCCACGACGGGGACGAGATCAAGATCGCGGGGGAGATCGTCGACCATACGGTCGCCATCGAATACATCCTCGCCGTGCTCCTGAGCCGCAATCACGGCGTCATCGCCGACAAGTCGGAGATCCATGCCGTAGGCCACCGGGTCGTGCACGGCGGAGAGGCATTCGTGCAGTCGGTCCTGATCACCAACGAGGTGATCAAGACCCTGCGCGACAACATCGAGCTGGCGCCGCTGCACAATCCCCACAACCTCCGGGGCATCGCGGCGTGCGAAGTGAATCTCCCCGGCGTCCCCCAGGTGAGCGTCTTCGACACGGCCTTCCACCAGGGGATGCCGAAACGAGCCTATCTCTACGGTATCCCCTATTCTCTCTATACGCAGTACAAGATCAGGCGGTACGGCTTCCATGGCTCCTCCCACCGGTATGTGGCCTGGCGGGCCTCGGCCTTCCTCAGGCGGAAGCTCGACACCCTGAAACTCATCACCTGCCACCTGGGCAACGGATGCAGCATGGCCGCGGTGGACCAGGGTGTCTCCATAGACACCTCCATGGGGTTCACTCCGCTCGAGGGGCTTCTCATGGGGACGAGATCCGGAGACATCGACCCCTCCGTGATCCTCTACATCATGGGGAAGGAGGGGCTGACACTTGGAGAGGCCAACACGCTGCTGAACAAACACAGCGGACTGCAGGGGATCTCGGGAGTAGGGAGCGACATGCGGGAGGTGATCGGCGAGATGAAGAACGGCGACAAGAAGGCGACCTATGCCTTCGACGTGTTCACGTACCGTGTGAAGAAGTACATCGGAGCCTATGCCGCCGCCATGGGGGGCCTCGATGCCGTCGTGTTCACCGGGGGGATCGGTGAGAACAGCCCCGACGTCCGCCGGGCGTCCTGCGAAGGACTTCAATTCCTGGGGATCAATGTTGACGAGGGCCGGAACGTTTCAAGCGAGAAGGAGAAGCTTATCTCCGCCGACGGGGCGAAGACGGCGGTGATCGTCATCCCGACGAACGAAGAGCTGGTGATCGCCATGGACACCATGGAGATCGTCAAGACCCTGAGACCGGAGCCGGCAGCGACAAGATCCTGAACCGCAGCACGGCTGCGCGCCGCCCTGATCGACGGCCCCACACCTGATCATGCTCCACCCCGCGCTCCGTACCTGCCGCAGGCGCTGCGTCTCCCCCAGACGCTCCCCAGGTCATCTGCACCGATGAGATCGCGGTCTCCCAACCTCCGGCAGTACACCCGGAGCGGCCGCTCAAGGGCAGAACTCCGGCGGCAGCGGCGCGGCTGTTCAGCGAAGCCTGCCCGCAGACGGCGTGCTACCTCTCCCCTCCCCTTGCGTCACCTGCACCGATCGGACCGCGGCGGGGATACGCCTGCGGGGATTCCCGGACTCCGCCACTTCCCATCGCCTGCAGACATGCAGCAAGAGCCAACCGGCCTCACAGGCCCGGATCCACCTTTGGGCTGCCGGCCNNGAAGCCCTGACGGCAAGGGCGAGCCGGGCGCACTCTCCATACTCAGACCCGGCCACTGTTGCTCCGGCCGCATCGGCCGCACGCATGATGCGCGGAGTCAGGGCGTGGTCGAACGCAATGTGCAGCACTTCCTGCGCGTAGCGCGTTTCCGGTGCCGAGACCGCAAGCACGGTCTCCGCCGCCTCAGCGTACGTCCTCGCCAATCCGCCCATTCCCAGCTTCGTCCCGCCGAAATACCTTACGACCACGACGAGCACATCCGACAATCCGCGGCGGTCGATCGCGCTCAGGATCGGCCGGCCGGCCGTTCCCGAAGGCTCGCCGTCGTCGCTGCTCCGGAAGTCGAGCCCTTCTCGTCCGAGCCGGTACGCATAGCAGTGATGAGTTGCGTCGTGGTACTCNNCGCGAGCCCTGCACCTTCAGTTCTGCCCGGGCCGCGGTCCCGATCGTGGAGTAGGCGTCATCGATCATTCTTGTCGAAGCCCGATCATGGTTGTTCTCGCTCGATCATTTTTTTGCTCGATCATTTTCTCTTCTCACTTGCAGGAGTACTCCGGCTTCTGTATCTTCCCCGAATGGAGAACAACCTCATGAAAATCGGCATTGTGTGCTACCCGACCTACGGCGGCAGCGGAGTGGTGGCGACAGAGCTTGGCAAGGCACTTGCAGCGCGCGGACATCAGATTCATTTCATCAGTTATGCCATGCCCATGAGGTTGGACGGGTTCCTGGGCAACGTCTTCTACCATGAAGTGGAGGTGGCCCGGTATCCCCTCTTTGAGTTCCCGCTGTACACGCCTGCCCTTGCGAGCAAGATCGTGGAGGTATCCCGCTACGAAAAGCTCGACATCCTCCACGCCCACTATGCGATCCCGCACGCCGTGAGCGCCTTCCTGGCCAAGCAGATACTCCACGGGGACCTCACGATCATCACCACGCTCCATGGCACCGACATCACGCTGGTCGGCCTCGAGCCCGGGTTCCTGCCCGTGATGAAGTTCAGCATCGAGCAAAGCGACGGGGTGACCGCCGTCTCCCGCTTCCTGCGGGAGAAGACCACCACGAACTACGGAATCGACAAGGAGATCACCGTCATCCCGAACTTCGTGGAGACCTCCAAGTACCGGCGGATCCAGCGCGATGACGTCCGCAAGAGCTTCGCACCGCAAGGCGAGAAGATCCTCGTCCACGTCTCGAATTTCCGCATGGTCAAGCGCGTTACGGATGTTGTCCGTATCTTCGCGGAGGTCAGAAAGAAGGTTCCCTCGAAGCTTCTCCTGATCGGCGACGGGCCCGACCGCTCCATGTGCGAAGTACTCGTCCGCGAGCTCAATATGCAGGAAGACGTCACGTTCCTCGGCAAGCAGATCGAGCTCGTCCCACTCCTCTCGTGCTCGGATCTCATGTTAATGCCGAGCCAGTCGGAGAGTTTCGGCCTCTCCGCCCTCGAGGCGATGGCATGCGAGGTGCCGGTCATCTCCTCAAGCGTCGGAGGGCTGCCGGAGCTGCAAGTGCATGGAGAAACCGGCTACATCGCGGAAATCGGCGACATCGACCGGATGTCGCGGTACGCGATTGACCTGTTGACCAACGACGGGAAGCGGGCCATGTTCGGCGCCGCCTGCCGGCGTCGCGCCGTGGAACACTTCGATGTCGAAAAGATTGTCGACCAGTATGAGGACTATTACAGGCAATGCCTGGGTTCAACGGCTTCGCCGGCTTCGCACACCGCCCCCGCTTCTCCATAGAGAAAAAGGAAATCAATGCCGCATATTGTGGACGTGGTCCGGATGATGGATCCGGGCACCGCATCGCTCCAGTCCCTCCAGACGATGATGGAGAAGTCCGGCTGCGCATGTGAAGTCGTCACCGATCCCCCCGGCACCCGTTACGGGATGCACAAGCATTATTTCGATGACTTCGTAGTGATTGTTTCCGGCACCATGCGTCTCGGGACCGAGTCGCACACCTGGGAACTGAAACCCGGCGACCGCATCGACATCCCGGCCAATACATCCCACTGGGCCGAAGTGACCGGGAAGAAACCGGTCTGCTATCTGACTTCGGCGGTCTGAGTCAGCCCGGCTCATTCGTCTCGTTCCCTCCCGGATCGACGCCCTCCGGTCCGGGGTGATGATGAGCCTTCCGGCCACCGGGCCGTTCCGGAGCTGAACGAAAAAAGCGGTGCGTCCCGAATTGGAAGGGAGCACCGCTTGTCAAGCGTGTTCGCACTCTCAGGCGCTCAGGTGGTCCCGCCGCAATCGCCTCCCCAGCAAACGGTCGACCCCCCCCAGGAAGACCAGCACCGCAAGCGTCAGCAGCACGATGGTCAGGGTGCGTGAGGCAGGCTCGTGAAGGCCGAACCATTTGGCCGTCGAAGGCAGCGCCCCCGAGACCGCTCCCCATCCTTCGACCCAGTAGCGCTGCAGGACCGACGTGCTCTCTCTGGTCCCCTCGAGGGAGAGCACCCCTGTAGCCGCAAAGACAGCCAGAATCGCTCCCCCGACACAGACCATTCCGAAAATTCCAGCAAGCCATCCGGCAAGGCTCAATGCCCGCGCCGAGCCGGCCTCATCGATCCGCTCCAAGATGGCACGCGTGAATCCGGGCGCCGGATGCTCAAGCGGCAGAGACCTGAGGTATTCCCCCGTCGTCTGAAGGGAATGGAGCCGCGCCGCGCAACGGGAACACTCCTCGAGATGGCGTCCGGCTCCGGCAAATGCCCCACCTTCCATAACCCCGTCGGCGTATTCCTCCAGGGCCTCGTCTGTCAGATGCATCATGTCACTGTTCATACAGTCCGAACCTCCGCCTGCAGGCGCTTCTGGAGCCGCCTGCGGAGCTGCTGTTTTCCACGGAAGAGATAGGTTTTCACCGATCCGAGCGGGACCTGCATGGTTGCGGCGATCTCCTCGTACTTCATCTCCTGCACGTAAAAGAGCGTCAACGCAGTCCGGAAATGCTCCGGCATCCTTTCAAGCTCGCCGGCCACGAAATCCTGGAAATCACTCCGCCCGACCTCGTCGTCCACTGCCGGACTGTCGTCCGGCCAGTCTCCGTCCTCTCCATCTGCAAACGCGATCGTGTCCGGCGCCCCCCGGCGCCGGCGCCTCCGGCTCATGCAACGATTGTAGAGAATCCTGTAGAACCATGTGCTGAATGCGGAATCGCCCCGGAACTGCTCGAGGCTCCTGAACGCCTGCACAAATGCGTCCTGCACGGCCTCCTCCGCATCGCTCCGGTCCTGAAGCAGGCGGACGGCCAGTGTCATCGCCCGGTCCTTGTGCCTCTCGACAATATCGCCAAAACAGCGATGATTGCCGCGCCGGATTTCCTCTATGGCTTTCCGATCGAGTTCTTCCACATTCCCGCATGCAGGTTGTTCAATGTCTTGGACGCCTCCACGCGCCCGGATTGTTTCAATGCCTCCCTGAAACAATTCTTGTGCCCGTGGCGTCTAAACCGACAAAGACAGAACCCGGTCATCACACCCCTAAAGGAGGACACCATGGAAGGTCCCATCGTCGTCGCAATCGTTTTCGCCTTTCCCGTCGTTCTCACCTGGATCATCATCCGGCACAAGGAACATGCGGCCATCATCGAGAAAGGACTGAGCCCGGAGGAGATGAAATCGCTCTACGGCAACCTCGGCAAGGCCCCGAGTCCTCTCTCGTCCCTGAAATGGGGAATCCTGCTCATCACGGTGGGGGCGGCCCTGATGATCGGCCTCTGGCTGCGCGACATACAGAACATGGACGAAGGATTCATCCCCGGCATGATGGCGCTGGGCGGAGGAATCGGCCTCCTGGCCTTCTACTTCTTCGCCAAGAAGGAGCAGCCCGCAAAGTAAGATCGATCGACCTGGTCAGGGGGCGCTCTGTGCGCCCCCTCGCCTTTTCCGCCCTCATGACCTGTCGCACCCGCCAGTCTCTTCCTTGCCCCCCCACCCCCAGAGTGCACTCCGCTTTCACACCGAGATTCAGTGAGGCGACTCCGCCTCGTTCTTCCCGGCCGCGCGCTTCTGACGCTCGATCAGCAGCCTGAGCGTGATGCGCACCATGAACAGCGCCAGCGCAAGGAAGAACAGGGGAAGCCGGAGAGGATCTGGCAGGATTCGGAGCAGGACCAGGATCAAGAGCAAGAGCAGGACGACCAGGCTGATATAACCGAAGGCGTTGGCTGTTCTTTGGTTGACGACCATGAAGCCTCCGTGTAGTTATGGATGATTAGCCAGTCACTTCGGCGATGATCCCTCCCCCCAGGAGATCGTCCCCCTCGTAGAGAACCACAGACTGGCCGGGTGCAGGGGCCCGGCGCGGTTCAGCGAATTCCACTCGGAGCCGCCCGCCGGTCTCCATCCAAACCCGTCCCGGGCCCCCTCCGTCTTTGTACCGGATCCTGACATCTGCCTGAAACCCGTCCGGCAGCCTCTCGTATTTCATGAGGTTGACGTCGCGCGCGAAGAGCCCGCGATGGTACAGGGCCCGCTCCGATCCAACCTGCACGGTGTTCCGTTCACGGTCGATCCCCGTCACATAGACCGGCTCTCCGGTCGCAAGCCCGAGTCCCCGGCGCTGTCCTATCGTATAGAACGGATAACCCCGGTGCTTCCCTATGACGTTGCCGTCCCGCACCATCTCCCCGCCGTCCACGGATCCGGCAAGTCCGGGCAGCCTCTCCTTGAGGAATCGGCCGTAATCGTTGTCGGGGATGAAGCAGATCTCGTAGCTTTCCCCCTTCCCCGCGGATGCGAGTCCCAGGTCCCGCGCGATCTCACGGACCCTCGGCTTGGTCAGGTCGGCCAGCGGAAACACCGTGCGGGAAAGAGAGTCCTGCGTCAACCCCCACAGGGCGTACGATTGATCCTTCCCCTTGTCCCTCCCGCGCGCGATCCAGTAGCGCCCGGCATCGCTGCACAGACGGGCGTAGTGGCCGGTGGCCACCTTCCCGGCGCCGAGCGCCCGGGCTTTCTTCAGCAGCTCCTCCCACTTGATGATTCTGTTGCAGAGGACACACGGGTTCGGGGTGCGCCCGGCAAGGTACTCTGCCACGAACGGGGCGATCACCTCCTGCTCGAACCGTCCACTGAAGTCCAGGACGTAGTGGGGAAAGCCAAACTGCGAGGCCACCGCCCGCGCGTCGTTGATCCCGTCGAGCGAGCAACAGCTGGTTTCCCCCGACTCCTTCCCTCCGACGTCTTCGTATCGATGGGTTTTCAGGGTGATGCCGACCACCTCGTATCCCTGCTGCACGAGGAGCGCCGCGGCAACGGAGGAATCCACTCCCCCGCTCATCGCCACCACGATCCGACCCTCTCTGCCGGTACCCATGAGCCCCATGTCAATGATCAGGATGAATCGCGCCCGTCAGCGGACAAGCGCGTATTGGAACTCGTCGATGATGCGTCCAGCCTTGACGGCGCTTCTCCTGAGTCTGGCTTCGAGGACGAACCCCGATTTTTCCAGGACGCGGGCCGAAGCCCTGTTCCACTCGAACACGCAGGCGAAGACCCTACTGAGGGCGAACGTGGAGAACGCGTAGCCGGCAAAGGCGCTCACGGCGCATGTCATGATCCCGCGTCCCCAGTATTCCTCGCCGAGCCAGTAGCCCATTTCCGCCGAGACCCTGTGGATGTCCGCCTGCAGGGTGATCCCTATCCCCCCTACTGCTTCCCCGTTCACGGCAATGGCGAAATTCGTTTCCGGGTTTGCCGAGGCTGCATGGAGAAGCCACCGTTCAGCATCGGAATCCGTGTACGGCGATGGGAACCCATCGCGCACATTCCGCCAGATCGCCGGATTGTCGGCCTGCCGGACGAGCGAAGAAAGGTCGGAGAACTGCCAGGAACGAATCTTGCACTGACCGGCGTCGAGCACCATGAGCAGCATCCGCGTTGGTCTGGCCCCGGACCAAATGTAGGAAGAAGCAACGACAACATCCAACATCAGAACGACACGGCGGCCGCTGCCGTGAGAGAGAGGAGGACGGGACCACAAGCTTCACCCGTCCCTGCCGCGGGACCGGCCTCGAGGACCGTTGCACCGCACTTTCCCGCGAGTCTGACACCCCGGGTGATCTGCCATTCCAGCCCGGCCGCATACCGTGCTCCACGCCCGCAGAGCGGCGGGCTCGTCAGGGAGCGGCCTGCATCAGGCTCCGCGTCGTAGAGCGACACTTCTGACCTGTCGGCGTCAAAAAGCCCGCACCGAAGCTCGGCGTTGAATGCATCAGACCGGAAGAGAATTCCCGCCGACATCATCAGTCCCCTCCCTCCCTGAAAGCCGCGCGAAAACTGGAGGGTCTTCCACGCATGCTGGCTCCGGAAGAAAAAGGCCTGCCCCATGCGGATAACAAATACTCCCGAAATCTCGGTCCGGCCGGCATCCACCCTGGAGCGGATTTCCCCTCCCGGCTCGGATGCGATCGCCCGGGTTTCCGACCACCTTTTCACCCGCAGGCGGGCCACGCCTGAAACGGCGGAATCCAGGCTCGCGATGCAGCGAAGATTTAACGACATTCCCTGAGAGGGGAGCGGGTCGCTCGCGCTTCCCAAAGCATGGCGGCGGAGGTCGATGCTTCCGTCGACTGCGACTCTCCCCTTCCCTCCCACAGACCATGCAATGTACATTCCCTGTTCATTGGACCCGTCGGCGTGCTCGCCGAATGCAGCGGCGTGTGGATTCGCAAAATCTTTCCCGTAGGATCGGATGCAGAGCGTCACGGCGGTGATCGCGGCCGGTCGGAGCAGCAAACCCGCAAGTCCCGAAGCAGCGCCCCCGTGAGTACCGGCATATTCGCCAAAGAGCAAGAGTGATCCGAGTTGCAGTGCAGCGTCCACTCCCCGGATCTCGCACCGGTCTCCTTTGAATCCGGTCCCGGACGATGGAACGATCGTGCGGTCGAAGACCGAGCGGTACCAGGTGGCACCAAGGCGGATGCGCGGGAACGCGGCCACCGCGCGGCCGCCGATCAGGCGCTCGCTCAGATTCCCCTGCCGCGATCGCTCCACGGCAGTGCGGACCAGACCGGTCCAGTCGAAGCTCGAGACCGTACCGTCTTCCCTCACCGCTGCGCTCAACTGACGTTGGGAAAAAAAGACCGTGCCTCTCAGCATCCCTCCGGATAACGGGCACTGGAGCGCGAGGCCGGCGCCGCGAAGGTACCCCTGCGATCCAGTCCCGTGATAGGGAGCCAGTCCTCCCGCTCCCCGGCTGGCGCGGAGCGCCCTGTTCCCCGCGCGCCCTTTTGTCCCCGCAAGGACAAGTCCCTCTCCGGCATTCATGGTGAAATCTCCGGCCACCAGCTGGTTCACACCCTTTCGCCCCGTATAGCCGATCGATCCCGTCAGGAACCCGTCCCGCCACGCCTCCCCCCGCTGCTTTGCCATGGCAAACGATGCGTGGAGATGGGAGCCGATTGCCAGACGGACCCTGGAGATGGTCGCCGCGAGGCTGCCGGCAAAAACTGAGTCATCCCTCGCGTCCCGTTCTCCCACGTTCCGGGAGAGCCTCACGGTCCATTCCCCTTTCGGTCCTGACCGCGCAGGCAGAAATGATCCCGGAGCATCCGTCAGGGGGCGTGAAGATTGCGGTGTTCCTTCCCCGGAAGTGCGAGATTCTTCCACACGGCGTTGAGCCGTGGGGAGGCGTGGAGACGGGTCAATCATCTCCATGTGTCCGGAGTCGGGGAAACCTCTTCGTAAGGCCGGTCGTTGGAACGCCCTTGGCAGTTCCTCAGAGCGCGGAGCAGGGATGAAGTCTGATTCATCCGGACTCAGCGCCGATGGGTCGACCACCTCCCTGTGCGCAGAGTCCGGGCCCCTGAGCCGGAAGGTCAGCGATTCCAGCTCAAACCGCTTCGACGGGATGAGGCCGGAGACATCAGGAACCAGCGGGGAGGAGTCAACCTCTTCCGCAGCAGCATCGGCTTGCCCTTCCTCGTCGATATCCGTGATGAGCTCGCGCAGTAATGGACGCGGATACTCGTCCCCTCCCGTGCGAGATTGTCCCAGTCCTTCTCCCCCGAACGCGGCAATGCAGAGAAGAAGCGGCACAAAGACATACACCCGCATCGCCGCCCCTCAGATTTCGGGCATGATCAACGAATCGCACCTCTGACGGCGATCCGTTGCAGGCCGGGAAATGGTTCGGCAACGTTCGGGAAGCTGACTTCTGTCAGGTGTCATTGCGAGAAGGGGGAAAGAGGAAGTTCGAACGTGATGGAGAAGTGATGCGTCATCCCAAGCTCCAGATGCGTTACCAGTCCATAGTCGAGACGGAAACCCGCTGCCTGCACTCCGGCACCCAATCCGTAACTCGATGCCGCCGCCGCCGCGCGGAGCGTCACGGACTCCGCCGGTTCCATCTCCACTCCCGCCGAGACGGCCTCGACGGATCGTTCCTCCCTGGAGAGGCCGATCATCAGCCTGAACGACGGTACCGGAGCATACTGCATCCCCGCAAGGAGCTCCGCTCCGATAGGCTCCCTGGATCTTCCCAGCGTGGGCCGGTTCATGTTCCGGATCGATGCGCCGAACAGAAGGCCTTCGGCAATTCTGAACCGAGCGCCGGCATGGATGCCAAGGGTCCACGCGCGGCCGTAGCCCGCGATGGTAAGATTGTACGCAGTGATCCCCAGCCCTGCACTCCACCTTTCCGCCGCATCGAAGGCGTACCCAAGCGTGATGGAAATCTCACGGTAGAGATCGTTTCCGAAGCTCCTGATCAATCCTCCGGCTCCGCCTCGGCCAAGAGGGGCGGCCGCGGCGAGCTCGAGCCTTCTCAATTCGGCTAGACCGAAGAGTCCGGGCACATACGAACATCCCACCGAAGGTGCCTTGACACCCGAGAGAACCGATGGATTGGCTTCGAGGGCGTACAGCTCGCCTGGAGACACCTGGAGAGCGTCGCAGAGCGCGGCGCTGCGCGCTCCGGCCGGAAGGCGCTCAAAGGCCCCCTGTGAGGATCCATGCGAAAGGACCAGGATGAGCATGATGGCGATCCCGCTCCGCGGGACCAGAGTCCCATGAGGAAACTTCGCAGATTCTCTTCCGTAAAGACATATGCGCCGCATGCACGCTCCAGGGGGCTGGCTGCGTTCCTGAAACTCAGAAGGATCTGCTTCTTACCCCCTTCTGAAGCCTTTTTGTCCTTCGTTCTGCGAGTTGAGATGCGGGCGCTACACCTACTACGGCCGGCTGGGGGGTTTTCCGATGCACTTCCTTGATGCCGAGCGTGAAAACATCTATATTCAGGATAGGCTTTTTCCTTCCGATCACGAACCGGGGTCGACCCCATGCGACGTTTTCTCGCTCTCTCCCTGACCGCTCTCCTTTTCGCTGCGTTCTCCCATCAGTCGCCCCTCCATGCCCAGATGGTCGATTGCACCGTCTCCGTCAACTACGACGCCGTGCAGAACACGAACAAGGACCTCTTGCGCGATTTTGCGTCGGACATCAAAGAGTATGTCAACAACTTCCAGTGGGGCGCGGAAAACGTCCCGGACAAGGTCAAATGCACCCTGGATATCTTTATCCAGGGAGTGACCGGCGACAACAAGTACCTCGCTCAGGTCTTCGTCGGCAGCCAGAGGCCCGTTTTCAAGTCGAAGAACAGCACCGCGGTCATCCGGCTGAAAGATGACGCCTGGGAATTCACCTATGTGAAGAGCCGCCCGATCAGCCACAATCTCTACAGCTTCAACGACCTGGCAAGCTTGCTTGATTTCTACATGTCCGTCGTCGTCGGCCTCGACAGCGACACGTATGACCGCGACGGCGGAAACGCCTCCTTTCAGCGCGCATCCGACATCTGCAGCATGGGAAACTCGAGCGGACAGAAAGGCTGGCAGGTCGCCACAACGGGGTACAGCCGCAAGCAGTTCATCGACGAGATCCTCATGCCGAAATTAGAGCCGGTGCGGCTGGCTTCCTATCTCTATCACTTTGACGGTCTGGACTCGCTCTCGATAAATCCCGACCGTGCAAAGAAGAACATCCTGCTGGCGCTGGATCAGATCTTGAAGGTGCGCAACGACTACGGTACGCGAAGTCTGCTGATGAAGGCGTTTTTCGATGCCAAGTACCAGGAGCTTGCTCAACTGTTTGCCACAGACACAGATCGGACGATCTACCGGCGCCTCGCCCTTGTCGACCCCAATCACCAGGCCACCTACGACGAATACAGCAAAAAACCGTAGCGCCTCCCGATGACTCGATTGACGGCACTCCTTCTCCTGACCCTTGCATGCATAGGGAGCGGTGCGGGTGCGTCCGGGACGGTAGACTGGACTGCCGTCCATTCGCTGACCGTCAGGGGCATCGATCAGCTGTACAACATGGACATCGATGGCGCCCTTGCGACATTCGAGCGCGTCACGGCGATGGCCCCGGATGATCCGCGCGGTCACTTCTTCCGCAGCATGGTTTATTTCTGGAGGTACAACCTTCAGCGCGACGAAGCCTCGCATGAGCGATTCTTCGCTCTCGCGGATACCGTGATCGACGTGTGCGAGCAGGTTCTCGACAACGATGAGACCAACGCTTCGGCCCACTTTTTCCTGGGGGGCATCTACGGGTACCGGGGCATGGCGTACCAGACCGCCGGATCACTTCTGAAGGCGGTCTATGACGGCCGCAAGGGGTACAAGAACATGGAGGAGGCCTCCAGGCTCGACCCCGGCCTGCATGATGCCCAGATGGGACTGGGCCTGTTCCGGTATCTCGTGGCAAAAACACCCAGATCGTTTTCGTGGGTTTTCAGGATTCTCGGTTTCAACGGCGACATCGAGGGAGGCCTTGCCTCGCTGCGGCTTGCCGCCGAGCAGGGGATCTACGCCCGCACCGAAGCCACATTCTTCCTGAGTCAGTTCCTCTTCAATGAGCACCGGTACGACGAGGCCTTTCACTTCATGGAGGAGCTGACAAGGAAATATCCCGACAACACGCTCTTCCTGCTGACGGAAGCAAACTGGTTCAGGCGGCTCCAGAGGTTTGACGAGGCGCTCCAGGTAAGCCGGCGCGCGGTCGAGATCAACAAGCGTGTGAATCTCAAGTACGGGGAGGAGTTTGCCTACAGCACCCTTGCGGCGGTGCAGTATGCCATGAACGACTTCCAGGGCGCACGCGACAACTTTGCCGCCTATATGAACAGTGTGGCCAGCAGGGATCTCGTAACGAACTGGATCCTCTACCGGTACGGGGTCGCAAAGGAGATCCTCGGGGACAGGGCGGGAGCCGTCGAACTGTACCGCATGGCCCGCCCCGTGGACGACAAGGAGAAGGCTTTCGAAGCGACCTGGTTCAAGAACTGCAGAGACCGGGCTGAGCGCTCCATGGCTCCCGCGGAGCAGGGCATCATCAGGGGAAACAACGAGCTGGCTCTCAAACATTACGAGGCGGCGCAGCAGCTCTTCGAGGAGGCGGTACAGAAGGCGGGCAGCGACCCCGACCAGCTGGCAGAGGCGCTCTATGGCGTGCAGCAGAGCCAGGATGCACGGGGGCTCAACCGGGAATCCGCCGCCACCGGGAACCGGATCGTCCAGCTCTCCCCCGTCAGGGAGAATTGGATCATTCCCCATGCGCTGCTCAAACTGGGGCTGACGGAGAAGAAGCTGGGAGCATACGAGGAGGCGCGGCGGGCATTCGAGGCCGTCGACAACTACGACGACTATGAACATCAGTCCAGCGTCGAGACCCAGGCCGAGAATGAGCTGGACAGCCTGAAGAACATGAAGTGAACCGGGCGCCATGCGCCCGCGCCAGGGAAGAGCAGAGAGATCGCAGAGAATGGCCAAAGAGTACGATCCCCGCATGCATTCGGCCGAGCACATCCTGAACCAGACGATGGTGAGGATGTTCGGCCGCGGGCGCTCGTTCAGTGCCCATATTGAAAAAAAGAAATCGAAGTGCGACTACCGCTTCGACCGAAACCTCACACCCGCGGAAACCGCCGAGCTGGAGAAAAGAATCAACGCCGTCATCGCAGAGGACCTGCCGGTTTCGGAGGAGTACCTCTCGCGACAGGAAGCCGGCGCCGCCTTCAACCTGGAGAAGCTGCCCGAGGGCGCGGGAGAACGCATCAGGATCATCAGGATCGGCGAGTATGACGCCTGCCCGTGCCGCGGTGAACACGTCGCGAGTACCTCGGAGATCGAAGGGGTCGGCATCACGTCGACGGTCTACCAGGAGGGAGTCCTCCGCATCCGCTTCAGGCTGCGCGATCGAGCCTGACCGCCAACCCTGAAGGAGCGGACTGTGCGTCCGGACCCAGCGGACCACCGGCAAGGGCATCGAACCCCGGCTTCGTCTTCCGGCCCTGCCCTCACTGTGCTGCGTCCCCGGCGCGGAGGTACCTCCCGCCCGGCAGCAGCAAGGCTCCCCGGCCGCGCCCGGACTGCCGGCCACCGGATGAGCACTTCGATCAGGATCGCCAAGGATTGTTGCTGCCGCGCTGCACTACGAGGGCGGGCGCAGCGCATGACAGGTCAGGCCTGGACAGACCGATCGCCTTCTGCAATTCAATCGCCGCTCATCGACGCCATAAGCATCGCCTTCGGCTCTCACCACCCACCCTGACTACTTCATCGATTTGAGATAGCTCACGACATCCCTCGCGTCCTGCTCGCGCATCCTGAAGGGGGGCATAGGTGGCCGGAGCGGCGTCCCGGTCCGCGTTACCCCCGCGGTCAGAAGGCGGACCCCTTCCTCCAGCGTGTACTGGGGGAGTCCGGCTATCGGGGGAGCAGTGTTTGCCCACCTCAACCCCGGATAGGGGGACTGGAAGGGCACTGCGGCCCCCTGCAGAAGGCGGGACCGAAGCAGATCGCCGGCTTCATTCCTTGGAGTATGGCACTGGACGCACATCGCCACGTTTTCCACGATGTACTCCCCGCGGGAGGGATCTCCGGCTGCCTCTCCGCGCTGCTGGACGGCGACCGCCGGGATGAATCCAAGAATGCATGCAAGGGCCGCTGCTGATCGCATCGATCGACCTCCTCCTGTCTTGTGTGTCTGAAAGCTCTCTGGGCTTATAACAACTGGGATGCCCCTCTTTGTTCGCCCCTCGTTGTTCGCCGGGCTTCTCTTCCCTTTTCGGTTCAAAAGATGTATCTTGGCTGACTCCCGGCCATACCGGACCATCTCTTCCTCACCCGGCAGGATNNGGCCGATCTACCCGGAAGAGCCGTTGAAGAAGATGCATCCCGAATCCGTTCCGGGGGAGCTAGCACTCCCCGGCCTCACTTCTCTTACCTCCAAGAGGAATCGATGATCAACGAGACCGCGCTTTCGAGGTTCCTGCGCTACGCCCGGATCGACACTCAATCGAAAGACGAGGCAGACGAGTACCCCAGCACGAAGAAGCAGTACGATCTCCTGAACCTCCTTCTCAGGGAACTCAGGGAGCTCGGCATCGCGGACGCAGACATCGACAAGCACGGGTATGTGATGGCAACGGTCCCCTCCAACCTGCCCCCCGGCCATCCGGCCGCCGGCAAAGTGCCGAAGATCGGGTTCATCGCGCACGTCGACACGTCTCCTTCCGCCAGCGGCACCGGGGTGAACCCACAGGTGCTGACCTACAGGGGTGGGGACATCGTCCTCCCCGGCGACAATTCGGTGGTGATCCTGGAGGACGAAAACCCGGAACTGGCCCGTAACCTGAACCAGGAAATCGTGACCGGCGACGGGACGACCCTTCTGGGGGCTGACGACAAGGCAGGGATCGCCATCATCATGACCCTCGCGCAGACCCTCGTCAACTCGCCCGGCATTCCCCACGGCGACATCAGGATAGCGTTCACTCCCGACGAAGAGGTCGGCAACGGCACAAAGTACTTCGACATCAAGGCGTTCGGCGCCGACTTCGCCTACACGATCGACGGGGACACGCCCGGGGAGCTCAACAAGGAGACCTTCAGCGCAGACGGGGCCACCATCACCGTCCACGGCCGCAACATCCATCCGGGGAGCGCCAAGGACATCATGGTCAACTCGATCCGGGCCCTCGCGGACATCATCGCCCGGCTCCCACGCGCGATGGCCCCCGAGACGACCGAAGGGTACGAACCGTACATCCATCCCCACATCATCGAGGGTGAAGAGGCGAAGTCCACGCTGCGCCTGCTTCTGCGCGACTTCAAGACCGACGGCCTCGCCAAACAAGCCGAGATGCTCCGGGCCATCATTGCAGAGGTGCAACCCTTCCACCCCAAGGCGAGAATCGAACTGAAGATCAGCGAGTCCTACAGGAACATGCGCTACTGGCTCGACAAGGATCAGCGCGGTCTCCACGCCATGGAAGAAGCCACGCGCCGCGCGGGACTGGAGCCCAAATGGGTACCCATCCGTGGCGGGACCGACGGCTCCCGTCTCACCGAGCGCGGCCTTCCGTGCCCGAACATCTTCACCGGAGGACAGAACTATCATGGTCCGACGGAATGGCTTTCCGTCGATGGCATGAATTCCTCGGTCAGGACCGTCGTTCATCTCGCGCAGGTCTGGGTCGAACTGTGCTCACAGTAGCAGGCCTCACCGCCGTTCATCGCCCGTATCTCGCCACCAGTCTCCTCCCGCCGCGCACGGCGCGCGGCCGGGGGTCCCTCGTGCACACCACTCGGGAGCATGCCCATGGAGCAAACCCCCACCTCCGGCGGATTGCCGGACAACGCCTATAAGGAACTTCCTCCCGGGGAGGAATACAAACCGATCCTGGAGGCACGGACATCGTATCCGGAAGTCACGCCGTGGTCCGTCATCTGGGGCATGATCATGGCCGTCCTCTTCTCCGCGGCGGCCGCGTACTCAGGACTGAAGATCGGCCAGGTGTTCGAGGCTGCAATCCCCATCGCCATCCTCGCCGTCGGCATCTCGACCGTGGGCCGGAGAAGCAGGGCGCTCGGACAGAACGTGATCATCCAGTCCATCGGCGCAAGCTCCGGCGTGATTGTCGCCGGCACGATCTTCACGATTCCGGCGCTCTACATCCTGGATCTCCCCTCCTCGTTCTTCAAGGTCTTCATGGCCTCCACCCTGGGCGGGTTCCTCGGCATCCTCTTCATGATCCCGTTCCGGAAGTACTTCGTCAAAGACATGCACGGAACGCTCCCCTTCCCCGAGGCGACGGCGACCACCGAGATTCTCGTGGCCGGTGAGAAAGGGGGCAAGCAGGCCCAGGTCCTCGTGGTCAGCGGGCTGATCGGAGGGTTCTTCGACTTCATCTTCTCGGCCTTCGGCTGGTGGTCCGAGGTGGTGACCAGCCGCATGGTGGAGGCGGGGGCCGCCCTGGCCAGCAAGACGAAGATGGTGTTCAAGCTCGACGTCTCCGCCATGGTCTTCGGCCTCGGCTACATCGTGGGCTTGAAGTACTCCGCCATCATCGCGGCCGGGTCCTTCCTCTCCTGGTTCGTGCTGATCCCGCTCTTCCACGAGGTGGGCCAGGGATTGACCGCGCCGCTCGGCGCGACGGCCTCGAAGCTGATCAGCCAGATGAGCGCCGAGGAGATTTTCCGGAACTACGTGAGGCAGATCGGGATCGGGGGGATCGCGATGGCGGGAATCGTCGGCATCGTCCGGTCGTCGAAGATCATTGCGGGGGCGTTTTCGCTGGCGTACAGGGAGATCTTCCAGCGGCGATCGGGGGGCGAAGAAACCGCTCTGCGCACGCAGAGGGACATCCCGATGCTCTACACCATGCTCCTCATCATCCTGACCGCCCTCCTGGTGTTCGTGTTCTTCGCCGGGGCCGTGGTTGTGACCCTGACCCATGCCCTCGTCGGGCTGCTGATCGTGATCATCATCTCCTTCCTGTTCACCACAGTGGCTGCGAACGCGACCGCCATCGTCGGGACGAACCCCGTCAGCGGTATGACGCTCATGACCCTGATCCTCTCGTCGTTCATCCTGGTCCAGATCGGCCTCACGGGACCCACCGGGATGGTGAGCGCGCTGATCATTGGCGGCGTGGTCTGCACGGCGCTGTCCGTCGCCGGCGGTTTCATTACCGACCTGAAGATCGGCTACTGGATCGGCACTACCCCCAGGAACCAGGAGACATGGAAATTCCTCGGCGTTGTCATTTCCTCGGCAACCGTGGGAGGGGTGATCCTCGTCCTCAACCAGACGTACGGCTTCAAGGGGGAAGGAGCCATGGTGGCTCCGCAGGCCAACGCCATGGCGGCGGTCATCCAACCGCTCATGTCGAACACGCCTGCCCCATGGATGCTCTATGTCGTCGGCGCGGTCATCGCACTGATACTCACGATGGTGAAGATCCCTCCGCTGGCTTTCGCGCTCGGGATGTACATTCCGCAGGAACTGAACACGCCTCTCCTCGCGGGGGGCATCGTGGCCTGGTTCGTCACATCCAGATCCCGGGATGAAAAGGTGAACAACGCGCGCTTCTCCCGCGGGACCCTGATCGCATCAGGATTCATCGCAGGAGGCGCCCTGTTCGGCGTCCTGTACGCGTTCCTCCGGTTCCTGGATCCGATGCTGGGGCTGGGTGTGACGCACTGGATGAGCGCCGCGTGGGCGGAGTCTCCGTCCGGGGAAATCACGGGCCTGGTGATGTTCCTGCTGCTGGCAGGCTACGCCGTGTGGGACAGCCTGAGGGCTAAACCGGAATGAACGCCTGATGGATGATGCGCGCCGCAGCATCAGACGGTCCGCGTGGCGATCGCCTCAAGGGTTGCAGTTTCGATGATGAAGGGTCCAATCGAAGAGAGACGGTCGGGGTGAGGGGTGAAGGGGCCTGCTTCAAGCGTGGGAATACTCAGGGCCCAGAGCTGGAATCCGATCCGGTGCGGCTCGTCCCCGGGCCGGACAATGGGACCTCCATAGCGGAGGTCGCCATAGACGTTCCTGAACTCCAGAGACCCCGCGGGGAGCCTGTCCAACGCTCCGGAGACATCCTCGTTCAGCCCGCGGAGCTCGGCGGGGATGTTTGCCACGAACCAGAGTACACCGCGCTCCGCATCCAGATCCGTGATGCAAAGGGCGAAGGACTTCGTACCGGGAGGGATGCTGCCCCAGAGGAAAGGCGGCGAGACGTCTTTTCCCCCCGCAACGGTATGATTCATCGACCTCGCGGGAAGAAACTTCGCCGAAAGGAGGGCGGGGCATATCAGGTTCATGAGGTGCGGGAGGTTCCACCCTGCGTCTTGGGGCCCGGTGTGCTGGGAGCGGTGAAACCAGCAGCCTTCCTGATCTGAGCGCGGATCTCATCCAGCTCCACTCTCCCCTTGCGCAAGTAGCTGATATCGCGCATCTGGAATGCAACCACCTCCCGTGGCGATAAGTCACGCCCGGAGATGATCACGATAGGTACGTGCTTCGTATCGTGATCCGCCTTCAGCTCCTCGATGTAATCCATCCCTGGCTTGCGCCGGAGTGTCAGATCCATCAAGACCGCGGCCGGTTTGCGCTCCTTCACCCACTCCACGATGTTGGCTGTGTCCAGGGGGAATTGAATGCCCTCAAACCCATCGTCTTCCACAATGAACTTTAGAAGACTCGAGAAATCGGGACTGTCCTCGACGATAAGGATGGACTTTGAAGCGGATGAACGGGTCGTTTTGGGCATAATGCGGTCTGCTCAGGCTTGAACTGGTAGCGTGGGGGAGGAAATCTCCCGAAACATACTGCGTTTTTAACTCGAATGCAAACATTACCGGATTGAGATTTGCATTATTCGTATTTTCTTGCTACTATTACTCGCCCTCACCCACTATTCCCATCCAGTTTGGAGAGTCCCATGCGCAAAATTACCGCCTGCGGTCTGTTATCCCTGGCGCTGGCCTCCTGCTCGTCGCTGAGAATCGAGCATGTCGATTACGGCTGGCCGGTGGAATTCGTCTCCCCCGCCAGTCAATCCAACATGGTTACTGCCGACCGTTACGGCCTCTCGTTCTCAGTCGCAACCATCGCTGCCGCGGAATTCCAGGATTCCTCGGCGCTGGCTGGATCGCAAATCCGTCTCCTGCGAAGCAATGAAGGCTTTTACTTCCTGACCGGCCCCAGATTCAAGCATGTCTACGTCTTCCGTTGCGACGAACATGCTCTTGTGAAGGAGAGCGTTATCGAAGTCTCTCAAACGGGTCTCCGGGACCCCCGCCTGAACCTCCGCGCTCCATTTGTCGAGCTGCTTGACGGCGAGGGATTCCACAAACTGCTCACGCGAAGTGAAATCCAGGAAGGGTCCAATCCATGACGCGCACACTCCTTCTCGCTCTCTTCCTTCTTCTCGTGACTGCTCTGGCTCCCGCACAGCAGTCTGATTACGACGTCCAGCAGTCATTCGAGCAGCGCTATCTCAGTCTCCGGCATACGGTGGACTCAGCCTCGACGACCGGGGAACTCGATCGGCTCAAGGGCCAGATCGATGCCCTGGCTGTCGAGTTCCAGGACCACAAGGAGTTCCTCGACAAAGCGCTCTATCCGGATACGTTCGACGGACGGATCGAGGCGCTCCGCCAGCTCTTCAACCGGTCGTACACCAGGACAACCACGATACAGACTCAGGTGACGCGCATCACGGAGCTGGAAACCGCACTTTCCGGATTGACCGGGCATCTCGATACCCTCAGTGCCGAGCGGACAAAACTGTTCGCAGACCTGCAGACCGCCAATCGCACGCTTGCCTCGCTGCGCGAGACCGTCAAGCGCCTCAACGCGAACCTCCAGGCCCACGACCGCTTGCTCTTCTCCCTGATCGACTCCATCTTCCTCCCCTACGACCGGAATCTCCGGCAGGCCTCCGACATCGAGAAGGAGAACATCGCAGGGGAGCTCCAGCAGGCCAATGTCCTCACGCGCGTCCACGATGTGGCTGCCGACAACGTCAGGTTCCTTCAGGCCACCCAGCTTCAGCCCAAGGACTACGGAAGCCTCATCGATCAGTACCAGCAATTCAGGTCCCGCTGGACAGGCTTCAGCGACAAGATGCATGATGTCGTCGCTGCGACCGGGCGCATTACGGCGGGCGAACCGCGCGCCGGACGGGGCAAGAAAGCACCGGCCGACCAGGAAGCCCGCGACCTGGCCTCCTCGGCACCCCTGAAGGTGACGCAGGTCGATTCTGTCATCCACCTGTGGAACGGCCTGCTCATGACCGATTTCTGGCTGGGGCTCGAGAAGGAGTTCACCGGCAAGGGAATCTCCATCGAACACTTTACGGACGGGCCCTCTTTCTCCTCTTCCATCCGAGGACTGGTGGCCGGCTACAAAGGCAGCGGGGCCGATCCCGACCCCTTTGTGAATGAGGTCTGGAGAGAACGCGTCGACAAGGAGTGGCGAGATGCCCTGACGCGGGACTCGGTGCTGGGGAAAGCCGAGTATGCATCGCTCGATCAGGCCGTCAGCGAGCTGGGGAAGAAAACCGTTGACCTGAAGTTGATACTCTACATTGCCGGGATCCTCATCATCGCCGCGGCTGTCTGGTGGATGCTCTCCCGCAGGGGGAAGAAAACGGCTCCGCCTGATTCGACTGTCTGACCCGCCCCGACACCGTGTTGCCGGAGGGGAGACGGGGGCACGAAGCCCTCTTCTCCCCTTTTTCTTCGCCCTATCGTGCGTAGAAGTCGATCATGCGGCCGATCGCGGCGCTGCACACGGGGTCAAAGCCGACCAGGCTGAGGGAAAACATCCGGCAGTCCAGGGCGGGCCTGTATAATCCTGCGGACTGGTACCCTGCCCCTTCAAAGGCACCCACCTCATCCGCATACTGTGGATTCTTCAGGATGGCCATAGCCGCCCGGTGCAGAGGCTCGCGCTTCTCATAGAAATCCGGCGCAAGCCTGTCGAACCTGGCGATCTGACCCTCAACGCTGTCGTACTTCGCTTTCTCCCACCGTGTGGGAAGCTGCACCCCCGCCGTCAGGAACGCCTTCCACTTCAGGTTCCCCTTGTCGTGCATCGCAGTGACGTTGGGCTCCCACGGCTCGGCCTCGGGAGTGTAGAAATCCTTGTAGGCGGTCGATGAAGTATAGTACTCGTCACCAAGGCCCCCGAACGAGTGACCGAACTCGTGAACGTAGACGTACTCCATCTGCCATTCCTGACCCTTGGTCAGCTCCCTGGTGTACGTCGTCGCATAGAGATTGAAGATCCCCCCCCCGCCATACCGCGTGTCGTTCACCAGGATGCAAATGAAATCGTACGGGGCAGCCGCGGCGATGTCATGCAGGACCCTGTTGGACTCCGTCAGCACGTAACGCGCAGACCCGAAGGTGTTGTAGGAGCACCCGAGCGCGTTCCCCTTCCAGAGGTTCTTGTCGGGAACGTCGATTCCGGACTCACGCGATTCCACCTCGATCGTCCACACGTTGAAATCCTTCTTCCTCTCGCTGAACGGCGGAGTCGAGAACATGACTTCGTTGAACCGCCGGGCGTCGTTCCTGAACTTGTCCATCTCCGCCTTCGTGTACCCGTCGCCGAGGATCAGGATATCGACCTTCTTTGATGGCGGACCGTTCTGGACGAGCGCGCGAACCGGGAAGAGAACCGGCCGCTGTTCCCGGTCCACCTGCGCGGGAGAGGCGGGGTCGATGACCGTCGAAAACAGTTCGTGAAATATCATCCGCTTGTCTCTCTTCGCGATCACCACCTGGATCTCCCGGCGAGGATAGGGAAGCCTCACGGTGGTCGAGAAACTCCGCCGGATGCCGGCAAGCGCCTCGTCGGTCGTCTGCCACTCGTTGAACATCGTTGAAAACCCGCGCGAGTAGATGAGCTGGTTCGAGGAGCGGTCATACACCTGTGCAAGGTACTCTCCAAGGTTGAGCGTGTCGACAAGATTCACCATGCTCCCCGGCCAGTCCCCCTCGCGGTAGACCCGGTCAAGACTGATGACCTCCTCTCCTTTCGTTCCCGTGTGGTAGACGTCAATCCTCATGGTGGAACCTGTGAACCAGCGGTCATACACATCGACTCCGCCTGACGCCGGAACTGCGATGGCGAGAAGGAGCAGCATGACGAGAGTGCGGGACAAGGAGACCTCCGGATGATTGGCGCATGGCTTGCAGACGCACCCGCCGGGGCGGGGCTGACCGACAAAATACAACCGGTGCGGCGGAGAAGCAATTTGTGATGCACCCCCCGGCTGCCAGAACCCGCCAAAGCCACCCCGGGATGCCTCAAGACGGATAATGACCGGCGAGTCCTCGAGGATCGATTTTTGCGATTTTACTTGACAATTAGCCCACTTCTCTGTATTTAACATAGTTGCACCGGAACTGTTCTTTGCTATCGCCATCGTCGAGTAACCAGATCTACCCCACTCGGGAAGATCATCACCGCCTACAGGAGGCCTCCTTGCGCTGCGGGATATCATGCTCGACGAATCGTTCCTCCGCAATGAGCAGCCCACGCCCGGTTCCTGCTTCACAGGCCGCTCCTCCCCTCAAGCACGCCGACCAGAACACGCTCTGCATTTCTCGCCCTTCTCACGGTTCACAAGCACTTCCTCCCTGGAGTTCCTTGAACCAAAGCTCTACTGAGATAGCTTCAGTGATATCCATTGGCCTTTGTACAACCATGCCTTCGTTCCACTATATCACCAAATGTTCCATCATATCACTAAACGTTCCATCATATCAAGGAGAACTTCTATGAAACACGCGTCCGTTCTTTGTCTCGCCGCCGTTGCGTTCATGTTTGCTGCAGTGCCCGCACTGGCACAGGACCCGCTGAAAGCCGCTCCGCAAGCCTTCACGGAGCGATTGAACAACGACCAGGTGAGGGTGCTCGAATATTCCAGCAAACCCGGCCAGAAGGAAGCAATGCATTCTCATCCTGCGATTCTGCTGATTGTCTTGCAGGGCGGAAAGCTCAGATCCACCTCAGCAGACGGCACGGTGAAAGAAATTGACTACAAGGCCGGCGATGTCATGTGGCGCGATGCGGTGACACACACCGGAGAGAACATCGGCACGACGGAGATGAAGTCGCTTCTTATCGAAGTGAAGCATGGGAAGAAGAAATAGACGATGTGTCATCCAAGTACAACCACGAAGGAGTATATGTCATGAACCAACGAGCTCAAACCATTCTCAAATCAGGGAGTCTGGCTCTGGTCATAGCCCTGGCACTTGCGCCAGGATGCCAGCAGCCACCAGACCCTTCCAAGACACTGAAGCCCGTCGGGGAAAGATATGTCGCAGTCTGGAACACCGGAAACGTGAATGACCTGGACGCAATCATCGACCCGCATTTTGTGTACCATTCGAACCTATTGCCTGAGGTCGAAGGTATTGATGGACTGAAGAAAATCATTTCAGGCTTCAGAGCATCATATCCCGACCTCAAGATAGTCCTGGAGAGTGAACTCTATTCCGGGAACAGATCCGCGGTCCGCTGGACGCTGACAGGGACCAATACCGGTCCAGGCGAAATGCCTCCCACCGGCAAGCCCGTCAAGCTATGGGGGATATCACTTCTTGAGTATGCCGACGGCAAGATCACCGCAGAGTGGCTTGCATTCGACAATCAATCCTACCTGGAGCAGCTCGGCTTTTCGATGATGCCGCCGTCACAACCAAAGGCCAAAAGCAAGTAGTGTACTGTAGTACGTGTCAGGACATCGAAGCATCGCTTCGACGGGTTCGACATCTCACGAAACCATTGAGAGTAATGACCACCAACAACCACACAACAACAACGGAGGATGGCACGATGAGAAAGGTACCTTCAATATTCGCGGTGCTCTATGTCGCGATATTCCTGTCCGGAACTTGCCTTGCCCAGGACGCCGCAAAAGTCGACCCTAAACACTACAAGGTCGAATTTGAAAACAGCAAGGTACGAATACTGAGAGTGACGTACGCCCCGGGTGAGAAGTCCGTCATGCACGAACACCCGGATGCCGTGGCGGTGTTCCTGTCCGACTTCAATGGCAAATTCACATTTGCTGACGGGAAAACGCAGGAGATGGCCGGGAAAGCAGGGCAGACGCTCTGGACGCCTGCAGCGAAACATCTGCCGGAGAACATCGGGGACAAGCCGTATGAACTCATCGTGGTTGAGCTCAAATCACACAAGAAGTGACGGAGATGTGGCCGTCCGCGATAATCGCTATCCACAATACCAACAGTAATGGAGGATTTGCAGTGAAAAGAATCTCATCGTACATCGTACTGGTCCTTGCCGGACTTGTGCTCATCGGGGCCACAGAGGCCTCCGCTCAAAAGAAGATGAAGAAGGCGGAGGTGCTATGGACCGCTGAAGACATGAAGTGGGAACCGTTGCCCGGTGCGCCTCCGGGCATCATGAAAGTCGACCTGTGGGGTGACCAGACCAAGGGGGCGTACGGCGGATTAACGAAGTTCCCGGCAGGGCTCAAGGCGCCCCTGCACTACCACACTTATGATATAAAGATGGTGGTCCTCAAGGGAGCGTACACGTACAAGGGCAAGAAATATGGCCCTGGCTCGTATCTCTTCATTCCAGGTGGTGAGAAGCATGAAAGCGGTGGTGTCGACGAATCTGAAAGCATCTTCTTCATAGAACAGCCCGGCATGTTCGATTTGAAGCCGGTCGAGCCGCCAAAGTAAAACACATCGGTCAGGAGCAAGCTGATAAGGGGCGCCCCTCCGGGCTCTAGGGCAAGTTGAGGCCACAGGGAGCGGTCCGGACCCGGCGACAGAGGCTTTCGGCAGGCTGCCGTATCTACCTCAAAGGGCTCACAACGTTCACTCGAGTGCTGCCGTTGCACTCAACCTGAAGAGATCAACGACCCGTAAGGCGTCGGATCCCGGTTAAAAAAAGTCTTTCGGGTTTGAGAGAAGGCAGGTGGTGCAACACCGAGGAGAATGCGGTGAGTGGAGAGCTGTGAGCGGAAGGATCCGTTGTCGAAGGGGTCCCGTTGATTGCTGTGTCCACAGCAATTGGAACGGGGCCGGGGGACTCCCCGGCCCAGCCTCAGTTCACATCAAGAGAGAAGAGTATGGGCTGCTCTTCGCCCAACTGGGGCAGACCCCGGGAGGGAACCTGACCGGCCGCCTGCATCCGGCTTTGCACCGGCGTTTCCGCGACAGCCCAGCCGAGAGAGCAGTGCCGGGGAACGATAAAATCTCCGTCGGGCTTTCCCCCCTCTCCGATTGAAAGTTCCCAGACCGCGGTCGCACTCTTCTTATCGTCAGGGTCGTGCACGAAGAGAAGGGCGCGGCCCTCCTGCCGGGCATACCCGGTTACCGTTACCCAGTGCCCGGAACCATCGGCCAACCAGATCAGGAGTTCCGCGGGTTCCCGTTCGCTCAGATGCTGTGCAACGAAATCAAACGCGGCGGGGCCGCGGGATGCCGGTTCGGCGTTGCCCCCGTCGACCACCAGGGGGAGCTTGCGAAGCTCGACATATGCCTTGAGTCCTGCGAACATCTGGTTCCCTTTGAGGCCTTTGAAAGGGCGTTCGACGGTTCCGCCCATCGCCTTCATCAGGTCGAGGACAAGCTGCGCAGTGTCAGGATCGCCGTCGGAACCGGCAGGAAGCTTGCTCAGAAACCTGTGCTGCTCGGCAAGCCAGAGAAGGGAGTTGGCCGCCGATGTCGGCCCGCACTCGTTGAACATTTGCCCAATGTCGGGCACAGCGGGCCCCGAAGCCGAGGCGCTCAACACTGTATCTCTCGCAGCCCGCAAATGCGAGGGGGAGGAAGCGTGGACGGTCACCCTCTGTCCTCGCTGATCTTCTGCACCCCATCCCGTCGCCACAACGGGCAGGCTCTCGATATCCCACGCCACCAGCTCGTTCATCGACTGAACGGCAGCAAGGTCGAGGGGATGGTCGGTCAGGATAACGCCAACGCTTCTCGCCTGACCATCATTCACGGAAAGATCACCAAACTCAAACCAGATGCTGAAGTCCGGCTGGACACGGCCTTCGCCGGATACCGGCAGCGGTACATTCCGAACGATCCACTCCTGCTGGTCTCGCCCCGAGGCGTTGACATACGCCGCAACCGATCCGTCATCGTTGAGGTCCGCCACGGCATTCGCATAGACGGTGGAAAGACCGCGGCGCGTGCGGGCGATCGTGAAATCGAGCGTGCCTTCCCGGGAAGGCTTATGGGAGCTGGAGAGAACCCGGCAGAGAGCAATGTGGGAGGCTCTTGCAACAGGGAGCGCGCCATTGGGATCTGCCCCGTGGAGCCTCGCAAAGAGTAGTGTGATCAAGTAAATCGCGGTCGGCACAGAGATCCTTTTCCTCGTAAAACATGAAGATAAGGATCAATAACTGTGCCGTGTCAAGCATGAAAGGACATGAGGATTACGCAGACAAATCGGCTCTCGCCGGAGAGCACGCCGAAGCCGTGCAACACAGCCGTATGGAATATTCTACAAAGAAACTCACGGTTGTACATAGTTGTGGAACGCGGCCGATTCCGTCTCTGATCGCGTCCCGAAGCGAGCGATACGGCTACACTCAAGCTGGGGTACGAGGCCCGGTCCGGCATGGGGAGGAGCCGGACCACAATCCAGATCACCGCGGCAAGGCCGAGCACAAAGATAGACAGGGTGGCCTGGTGTGAAGCCGCCGGATGACCCGGCCTATGTTCGTGCTCCTCCATCTGATGATCTCCTGCCGGTTTATGGGTTTCCTCGGAATGGTGATGACGTCCTGGATCGTCGGTTATTGGTTCTTGAGTCTCCCGTCTGAGATATAAATGGCCTATGATCGCTCTCTCTTCTCGCGTTCAATCGATTCCTGTCGCAGCAACGACACTTTGAGTACCTGTTTTGCCCGCGCCCGGAACGCAGCGCCCGCGTAGGGCAGATGCTGTTCGATGACCAACCGGAGCTCTCCCCACAGATCCGGTTCCTTCTCCGCAATCCTTGCAAGAACTGTCATGGAGAGGCACCGTATAGCAACAGGGGTCTCGACGGCCGACAAATACTCAAAGCACGCATTTGCCAGAGGGCCGAGCATCCCCGGGGGAATCTCAACACACTGCAGCCCCCTCACCACGCACCGCCTGACGGCGTCATGGATACCTTCTTCCTGCATCCTCGCAAACATCCGGCCCAGGTAGGGCGTGATCATTTCCGGATGCTTTTCCCAGAAGATCCCGACGGCATGGGCAGCCCGTTGGGCGGGTACCCTTTCGCCCGTCAGGAAGACACGCATCAGTTCCTTCAGCCGGCGCCGGTCGCCGCCCACCCAGGCAACAACCCTGTCGGCCTGACGCCTGGAATTCTCCCTCAGGAGTTCACTTTCGAGGTTCATCGGTGGGGATTGCAGGAGTGCAGCGTCAAAGGACAGTCAAAATTCGAGCGTGGAAACTTCAACCGGCCGTCATGGCTTCATGGCCGGAGTCCGGGGGATGGACGAAGCCCACGTTCATACAAGATGCCCCATCTCGATCGCAATGTCAAGGGGAGGGACTCGCCATTAGGAGACTTGTCACAGGGAAACGTACCACGGGCACTGGTGAATCCTTCGGCGGCGCTCAAGTGTACTGCATACACTAATGATTGATAAGAAAGGCCGCCCGATTATGAACGTCGCCTTGTTGTTTGGGACTCAAGATGGTGGATCGTCAGCGAGCGTCGCATTGGATCCACGTCTCCGTATTCCCCATCGTTGTTTCAGTAGATTCTCAATTGATCTCATCAACCGGCAGCCATACTAGCCGTTCGGGATCGTCCAGCTTGTGTGCATCATGTGGTCGAAAAGTGCGTTCATTCACGGTATAAACCTTTCAATCCTTCACCTCTTCACGAGCCACATGTACCAAGGGCTGGACCTGATTCCTTCTGCCCTTGCAACTATGCCGCGAGGCCGCAACGCAGAGGGGTCCCGCCTCAACACGGATCCCCCTATTCGCTTCACGCGCGATCCACAATTTCAGTTCCCCATCTTGCAGCAGCGTAATCACCATTGCCTGGCGAACAAACCCAGGCAATGTCCCCCTCCAGAAGAGCATGATCTCAACATCACGCGAGCGCCGCAATATCTGAATTAGTGCCCCTGCCCGTGCTGGTGTATGCGTTGCGGCTGGTGCAACAACGCTCCCGACTTCACAGCCCCTTCCAGTTCATCCACCTTGTGCAGCTCCGTCATGATCACTGTCAATCCAGCCTCGGTGAGATGCACGTAGGCCCCGTCACCCATCCCCCGGGCAATGACTACCTGGCAGTCGCGGATCGACTCTGCCATTGCCACATGCCGCGCGGAGTGTGCCGCATGGGGCTCTCCCGCCTCGCCACCGTGGTGCCCATCGCCAGCTGCATGGGGGGCGAATTTCGATCGTGTTTCACGGTGGACGATATCCCCATTCTTGAATGTCAGAACGGTATAGAATGGAGCACGGCCGAAGTGCGATGTAATGGTGTTCCCGTCGTCACTTGCTATAGCGATTGTTGCATTGTGAAGATCCACTATTTCCTCTCTGTTCTGTTGATGCGTTGATGGTTCGAGATATTCCTGGACCGGATGACAGCACTTCCTGCATGGCACGCTGCGGCGTGTTCCCGGAACGATCGGCTGGCGGTGTTGGCAAAGGGGACAGGTCAGGACGCCGGCTCGTTCGTAACGGTACACGCCGCCCCGGATGGCAATTCCATGGCCGCCAACGAGTGCCTGAGCGACGCTGCGCCGCCCGGCAGCAAGAATGCGACCCACCGTCGCGCGGGATACCCCCATCCGATCGGCAACATCTTCCTGCTCCAGTCCTTCCAGGTCGATCTGCCGTATGACTTCTACCTCTTCCAAACGCAAAGTCAAAACCCGGGGGCTCCCCTCTTCAACCCCCTGGGGCAGGAATAGGGTCGCGGGCGGAATCCATGAAAGCTGTCTGAAACGTTTCGGTCGAGGCATGGATAATTATGCGCATACGCGCATAATAAAATACTCGGCAGCCCTGACAAAGTCAAGGGAATTCTTCAACAGGCGAGGCCGCGCCGTGTTCACGAACTCGGTCCCTCAACTGAACAGAGGCTCTTCCCGGTGTCTCCTCAACCAGGAGACTCAGGGTCAATGACCATCTTGGGCGGACCAGGATGATCTCCCCGTGATCTGCCTCGCATTGACCACAAGCGGATCACACTCACGATTCGTCGCAGTCACCGCCGCCTTCCCGTCCCGGGTTGCACATCCTGCGCGGAGTCGAATCGCGCTCCTCAACGCCGCAAGAACGCAGCACCCGCATGCTCCCGAACCTTCGCACAGCCCGATCTCCAAGGTCGATAGATCGTGGAGTTTCAATGCAAACTGAACCTTAAGGACTGCGCTAGCGTGATGAAACTCAAGGTACCCGGGATCATCGTCGAGAATCGATCGATACTCCTCAATCATGCTGGCGTACTCATTTTTCGTCAGAAGCCGCGCGATGTCCTCGGCGCTCGAGCAGGACTTCAGATGACAATGCGAATATGTCGATGACATTTCTCCCTCCTCGATTCGGTGCTTGTCATTTCGATCTGCCACACTGCCGGCGCGGACCGGATCACGATACAGCGCACGCCCGGAGATCCTCGGTCGCAAAGCGGCAATCGGCAACGGATTAGAGACAAGGGAAGATTATATCGAAGAGGAGGAATACTGCGTGCGGAGGAGAAGGCTTGTCAAGAAAATGGACGCTTGAGATGAAACCTGCGAAACCTTTCTGAACTGTACCAATCGGGCAACCCGTAGAGCAGTCCCAACGAACGACCCATCGCCAGCATCCGAGTGACACACGACCGGTGTTCGCTTCGCGTCAATTGCCAAGCCCGGCTCTTCACTTGAAGCCAAGGCAACCCCGGCCCTCCCCCGGGGACAGGATTTCTGCAAGGGCGGCGTGACGTGCTGAACGGCAAATGACACCGTGAGCAGCGCCACGGCAAAAACAAAGAGGTATGCAGAGCGACTAACCATGGCGTGTGGGTTCAACCGACAAGGAAACATCTGGTGTAGTGCGTTCTTGCTTTGATCAGGCACAATCTCTCTCTGGAAACTTCACACAATCAACTTTTGTTAGTTGATAGAGGAGCTGCGCCGCACTCATCAACGGATCCGCACAAACACCGCGTTTTGCACGGTCGCACATATTAGACTATACAAGGGGAATAAGGTTTCATCGAATGATACTTTTTCATCCTTCAATCCCAGATCCACCGCCCCTTTTCATCCAATCTCCGATGGATGCGAAATGCCGTGTCGACAAGTGCCGCGCATTTCTTTCATTTCTGGTACTTTGTCTGTTCCTGAGCGGTTGCGGCAATGCGATTGAGAGCCACGCGCGCGTGATCCCGCCGCCACGCGCTGATGAGAGGCCGCGTTTTGTCCATCCTGGAATGAACGAAGACGACGCTGAACGAACGGCCGGCGAACCACATTTGATTGTCAACGGGATACCTACGCTCACACGAACAACGTACAATGGGCATGCGGCGATCGAAGTGGAATTGAAGGATCGGGACCAATTCGAAACGTGGTACTATTCCCTCTCCAGAATCGACACGTTATATTCGACTGTACCTGTGACTCTCTGCGGCCCCTCCAATGACGAGTACATGCAACACACACGACTGGCACGCCTCGAATACGATCATGCAATCGTCATCGCCAAGAAGTCCCATACTGTAGCACGGATGGAATCCTTCGCCCTCGGGTTCATTGATAGAAGCGGGGACATCCAGATGGAAGCTCAACTGGAAAGGACCGGTAGGGGCTTAGTCAACACCATACAGTGATCCAGCCAAACATCTTTCTTGCTCATCCAACTCGTTTGAGATCGAGAAGAGAGTGGATTTCACAAGTTACTGATGTCTTCGATCGAAGCCGATGATGGTAGGATTCATTCCACGCATAGAGTGCCGAAAACAGCGCTTATGATATCGTCCTCCTCCGATGCCGAACGCGAAAGTAATGTTTCCGAGAGGGGTGCATTGCATAGCTAGGGTCAACGAACTCTCTGGAGACTATCGCTCCATCGCTTCAATTACGCGTTGTAACTTCCTTCTGACCTCAAGTGCCGTTGCTTCAAGCCCGATGTTCTCCACAGCCCGCATCGAAGCCACAGGGTCAATGGCCGCAACAACGCTGGCACCCTCTTCGCCTTCATACACGACCACGTTACACGGGAGCATCAGTCCGATGTCGGTTTCCGCCTGAAGCGCTTTGTACGCATTTGGCGGATTGCAGGCGCCCAGGATCTTATACTTGCGGAAGTCCACGTCGAGTTTCCTCTTGAGCGTGTCTTTCACATCGATCTCCGTCAAAACTCCGAATCCTTCTTGTTTCAGCTCTTCAGTGACCTTTTGAACCGCTTCCTCAAAAGAAAGATTCACCGTTGTCTTGTATGCATATGTTGTTGTCTCCATAGGATAGCTCCCTTTGCGATAGGCTCACATTATCTGCGTTGTTGTTTTGGAACTCCTATTACAGGGAAGACGAACCGTTGAGATTTTCTGCAGGGATTTCAGGCGGACGCCCGGGGGCTGTCATGTCTGCCGCCGGCGCAATCGTGTACGCACGAGAAAGGTTGACACTCCCCTGGAGCATGGCTGAGATAGAGCAGTATTTCGTCGTGGAAAGTTCTATTGCCCTTTCCACATCGGCCTTTGGAATGTTATCACCAAAGAATACGTATTCGATGTGGATGTCGGTGAACACCTGTGGATGCTCATCGCGCGTGTTCGCTTTGAGTCGGACCTCAAACCCATCGATGTGAACCCTTTTCTTTTTCAGAATGGGAAGGACATCCATAGATGTACATCCCCCAAGGGCGATCAAGAGAAGCTCCTTGGGACTGGGTGCAGCATCTTCACCACCGGTCTCCTTCCGCCCGTCCATCATCACCCAGTGATTCGAATCCGATTTCCCCGCGAGGCTGATCCCCCGCAGTTGTTTCACTACAGCAACTTTTGTGGACATGTCTGGGCTTTCTGTGTTGTCGAGTAGATTCTTATCACCACGAGATTCAGTCACCTCGGAAAAAAGGTCGAAGGATCGGCCGGCCTTCAAAGCGATCCCCCACATAATCTCGCCAGTACTCCCCACGCTCTTTTATTCACGGGCGACAGGTTCTTTCGCAGTGGTCTTCTTGGCCGGCTTGGACCTATTCCATGATGCAAGAGTACCCACGAGCGCACCGTAGGCCGTGCTGACATAGGGATTAGAACTGATCGGACACGAACCTGCGGCACATCCTACGAAATAGTACCACGCAAACCCAGCCACCCCACCGCCAGCAATCCACGCGAGTCGTCTCCAACCGTGTGCTTTCATCTCTCCTCGGCAGTGCGAATCCGTAATTCTAGTTCTTCAATAAGCATATCGATCTCCGGCTCAGACTTCCCGCTGTTTCGCGCAACTTCCTCGAATGTCTCCCATATTGGCTCTCAGAAGATGATGCACGGGAACCCATTCTCAATCATAAGGCGAATTGCGGATGGGTTGTCACGAGCCATGTCCTCAATCTTGATCGAGCGTCGCACTGCTTCCACGTTTGCGTAATTCCCATCGTTGTTTTAGAAGATTCTCGATGAACTGTCTGGTCGCAGACACATCCAGCTTGCTGTCGCACTCCTTTTCAAACCGCTCGCAGAGTGATTGTTTCATGCGAACCGCGGAGGGATAATTCGCAGCACTCGAGAGCACCTTTTCCGCCTCTTCACAGTATCTGCGTATCAATTCTTCCTGCTTGGGCGAATACGGGCCCGGGCGAATGTCTTCCATGGGGGACTCCTGCGGTTTACTGAACTGCGTCCTTCTTCCTTGTGGAAATCTTGAATGGAATGTAGAGTGGGCAAGTGCTTACCGCGCTCGTAAGGAGGAATACGACCGCCAGAATGCCCAGAATCCACGCGGCCGTCCCGGTGAGTGTGCCAGTAAGGAGAAGAACCCCGATGGCTAGTGCGACAATCACTCGCGCAAGGCGGTCGGGAGTACCCATGTTCTTGGTCATATGTCCTCCGTGATATCTGTGTGGAAAGAACTTAGTGCAGGGACAGCAAGTGGCTTTCGCGCGTTTGAGGCAAGAATCAGATAGCTGAACCTGCCGACGGCAGTCGCACTCAGGATTGACCACTCGTTGTGTAGAAGTGTGCTCTCCACTTCCTTCAGGGACACCCGGTGTTCACGGGGCGGCCCTGGGGGCGATTGTAGGTCAGCCCTCCAGTCGATGATCGCCAGGACCCCATCAGCATGGAGAATGCGGGCAGACTCCTTCAGAACCTCCGGATGATCATCGAGTTCATGCCAGGTGTTTGCCATGAACACGACGTCGCAGCTTTCGTTTGCGAGCCCGGTGCGGGCAGCGTCGCCCTCAACGAGCCCGATATTCGCCGGAGTGCCTAGCCGCCCGAGCTTCTCGCGAATGAGGGCCAACATCTCTTTTTGGAAGTCGACGGCAAGGACCTTTCCGGCATTCCCCACGGCTTTCGCAAAGGGAACCGAAAAGTATCCCGTACCAGCACCTATGTCAGCAATCGTTGACCCCAGCTTGATATGGAGATGACTGATGATCTCATCAACCGGCAGCCAAACTAGCCGTTCGGGATCGTCCAGCTTGTGTGCATCATGTGGTCGAAAAGTGCGTTCATTCACGGTATAAACCTTTCAATCCTTCGCCTCTTCACGAGCCACATGTACCAAGGGCTGGACCTGATTCCTTCTGCCCTTGCAACTATGCCGCGAGGCCGCAACGCAGAGGGGTCGCGTCGGCTCATAGCCCTGCCAAGGCCCACGCTATCGTTGTCTGCGGGACCAACGAGGATAGCCCTGTTTGTCTCTCAGGCTCAGAGTCTTATCCCCTTTCTTGACCTCCGCAGCCACAAGAGCGGACTTGCCCTGGAAGATGATTCTGGAACCGGTGACGGTGATCTTGTCCCCTTTTTCGATCTTCGCACTCTGCTTGTCCAGATACCAGCTTGGACCAAGATGGACACTGACTGATCCGGAATCGGACTTCAACATCGCATGGATCCCAGCACCGATACCACGTGCGCCATTGAACGAGTCAACGGCAATAACCTCACCACTTACTGTTTGCACTGTCGTCGTATCATAGAGTCCTTGGTAGCCGCGTCCCGTCCCGCGGCCGCCAGATCCGCCCATGCCACGCTGGGCAGAGGATGATGGGGAGGTGAGCAGTATCGCCGCCAGAGCGATGGTGCCAAGAAATATTCGGTCGATCTTCATGATTGAGCCTCAAAGATGATGTAGGGCGTTGTACGCGAAACACACATAGTTCCTGTACATTAGATGCCACATTCTTCAAAAGGGGGCGGCCAGGCAGAAGAGATGTACGGTATGCCGGTGGCATCACAGCTTCGCATCGCAGGAAGGACCCGACGAACAGGAACACCATCACGGCGAATCACACGAGCGACGCCATCGAACCATGATTTCGCCCGTCATGGATTGCATGGCCGTGATTTCCCGCGGGATGGGCCAGGGCCCTGTGGACCACCTCCGTCAATCAAACTTGCTTCCTATCCCCACCGGCCTGCAAACAATCGATGAAGTTGTCGATGCGATAGCGGCCGGCTCACTCGATCATGATGCCCGCCGGATCCATCAACACCACCCGGACCAACAGTGAAGCACATTGTGCAATCGGTACGCGGGGACGAGAACGTGTTCATCCCCGCGATGGTTTACTTGGCAGAGGGTGTCGGGCTCGGGTGCCATAGTCTTCTTGGTTACGGCACGTAACTCAACCAATGGCCAAACCGTTTGATTCCAGCTTTTGCAGGCACGGCTGTGCCGGTTAGATGCGTGTACAGTATTCGTACCTTCAGGCGTGTGACTTTGCCGCCCCCAGATCTGTCCTTTCGTAGAGTCCTTCATGCTCGGTCGCCATCTTCGCCTCAACCATTTCCCTCAGTCCGCTCCGGACGCGGTATAAAGGGAGGTCAGTCGCCCTGGCAACCTGATCGGGCGTGGCCGGCGATGTCAGGGCCCGCAGGATTGAGGAAGCCGATGCTGTAAGCGTGCCATCGGGGTTGACACAAGCCATGGTTTTCTCCTTTGAATCTTCCGGTCAAACGCCGGTTTTGCTGAGCGTTTTCTTGCTGAAGTACCAATCCACCAACTCGTACTCGCCCTTCTTTGCCACTCTTTCTTCGGCCATCTCCTGCGTGTTTGGAGTCGGAACAATGACTTTGTCTCCCGGCTGCCAGTTGGCAGGAGTTGCCACTTTGTACTTATCGGCTGTTTGCAGGGCATCGATAAGGCGGACAATTTCGTTCATGTTGCGTCCGGTGGTGAGGGGATAGTAGATCATCGCTCGGACGATTCCCTCCGGATCAATGACAAACACGCAGCGTGAGGTTTCCGTCTTGCTCTCGCCCGGCATGATCATGCCGTAGGCCGTCGCAACTTCTTTGTTCAGGTCGGCGATAACCGGGAACGGAACCTTCACTCCAAATTTCTCTTCGATGTTCCGCACCCAGGCAATGTGTGCGTATATGCTGTCAATACTGAGGCCGAGCAGTGCCACATTGCGCTTCTTGAACTCAGGATAGAGCTGTGTGAACCCGAGGAACTCCGTTGTGCAGACGGGAGTAAAATCCGCCGGATGCGAGAAAAGGACCAGCCAGCTTCCCTTGAAGTCCTCCAGCTTGAGAACGCCGTGCGTGGTCACTGCCTCGAACATCGGCGCAGGTTGGCCGAGACGTGGCAGTGAGGTGGCGGGCTGGGATGTGTTGCGTTCTGTCTCCATGATTCTTCTCCTTTTCTGTGGTGTTTGTTACGATAAGATGCAGCCAGAGAGGCAAAGAGGCGGCGATCAAATGTCGTACCACAACTTCTCCATCCCGAACTCGAAACCGTCGAGAAAGGCGCAACTACACATATAAGTTGATATTGTTACTTAATTATAGTTGAATAGCTTGATTACGCCTGCTCAATGTACTATATTATTAGTTGTTAGTCAACAATACAATGGGGTCAGACTTGATAGATAACCACGCTCCGACGAAAACCCTTAGCGGCGGCACCAGGCCGATGGGGTTGCCCACCGGCGAGGGCAAAGACCGCCCCGTCGAACGACCGGAATCAAACAATGAGGTGGACGTCGGATTGGCACTGCGTGCGCTGCGCGCCAAACATGGTTTATCCATCCGTGCATTGGCCCAGAAAAGCGGATTGGCAGTAAATACCCTTAGCCTCATCGAGAATGACAAAAGCTCACCCAGCGTTGCGACCTTGCAGCAGCTCGCCCTTGCCTTGGAAGTACCCATTACGGCGTTCTTTGAGAATGGCTCACCCAAGAGCCGGGTTGCGTTCACCAAAGCCAGCCAGCGTTGTGGGGTAGCGTTTGCTCATGGCTCCCTGGAAGATCTGGGGGCCGGACTACCCGACCGGACAGTTGGTCCGTTTGTCGTTACGATGAAGCCGAGTGCCAACAGTGGGGCACAGCCGATTGTCCACACGGGGCATGAGTTCGTCTTTTGTCTTGAGGGTCGGATGGTGTACACGATCGAAGACCAGACCTACCTGCTGGAGCCCGGTGACAGCCTGTTGTTCGAGTCACATCTGCCGCATCGCTGGCAAAATGTCGAAGCAGTGCCCGCCCGGGCGATTCTCGTCCTGTGCCCTACGGACTCCCGCGATCAGCCGAGCCAACGGCACTTCTTGCCGGAGCCACTTCAGGTGAAATGAGTGGAATTTGGATATCACTACCAGACACCAAGGAAACTCTTATGACTGCTGTCGAACTAACCTCCCTCCATGCCGCAAAGACTGCGGATGCCCGAGCGATGGCTTGCCCTGGTCCCTTGCTAGAGGCCAAGAAGAGCATTGGCAACGTCAAAGTCGGTGAAGTGCTCGAAATATGGTCGGGCGATCCCAGCACCAAAAGGGACATGCCAGCTTGGTGAGGCGTGCGCTCCCCCCCGAAGCGGAGGCCACACAAACGCTAAAGGAACTTCGCATNNCGTCGCATAACCCGGATCATGATTGGCCTGAGCAAGGTCTTCCCCACGCTGGATTGTTCCAGATGCATCACTATCAACGACATGGACCGCTTCCACCTCGGGATAGACACCATCGATCGCCTGCCGCAGACCGGAGACGAGGGCATCTACCTGAAGCAGCGGCTTAAGAACACGCTGATAGAGCACAAACAATACATCGACAAATACGGCCAAGAGCTGCCGGAAATCTGCCATTGGAAGTTGGGCGCGACGAACGCAGGGAAAACGGTGTAATCCGGCCAGGCGCCAGAGAGGATGTTCACTATGCGGACGAACCCAAATACATCCGAAGTCGAGCCGGCGCCCTCGAAGCCAGCAAACGTCACACCCCCTGACATGGCCTCCGCGTCGGTTCCCGACACGCTTGCGGCGCTCCACGTGAACCCCGAGACAGGGCTCCCCCACGCCGAGGTGGACACCCGCCGGAAGGAGCACGGCTACAACGAAGTGGCCGAAACGAAAGGGCACCCGGCCCTCATGTTTCTCGGCAAGTTCTGGGNNATCGGGCCGCCGGCGTTGTCGAGACGTTGCGGCGACGGTTGCAGGTCAGGGCACGCGTGCTGCGCGATGCTAGCTGGCAGGTCATTGCGGCCCGGGATCTGGTCCCGGGCGACATCGTCCGTGTGCGTCCGGGTGACATCATCCCGGCGGACGTGAAACTGACCACCGGAGCGTTGGGCGTCGATCAGTCGGCCCTCACGGGCGAGTCACAAGATGCAGACAAGGCCCCCGGCGATGTGCTTTCGTCGGGGTCCATCGTCCGCCGGGGCGAAAGCAACGGCGTGGTCATGCTGACCGGCGCGAAGACTTACTT
>PMBF01000018.1:0-42705 GCA_003152875.1 Ignavibacteriota bacterium
TGATGCATACGGTGACGGCCGGCATCATCAGCGCCAAGGGGCGTTCCGACACCCATCTCGCCGACTATGAGGATTTCATCCAGACCGATGCGTCGATCAACCCGGGCAATTCCGGCGGCGCACTGGCCGACCTGGACGGCAACGTTATCGGCATCAACACCGCCATCGTCAGTCCCAACGGCACGGGCAATATCGGCATCGGCTTTGCCGTGCCGATCAACATGGCGAAGAGTGTCATGCGCTCGCTGATCGACAAGGGAAAGGTTTCGCGCGGGTTTCTCGGCCTGCTGCCGCAGGATATCGACGAGAACCTCGGGAAGGCGCTCAACCTGAAGACCACGGACGGCGCCCTGGTAGGCGACGTCACACCTGATGCCCCGGCCGCAAAGGCAGGCATCAAGCAGGGAGACATCATCACCGGATTCAACGGTTCGAAGGTGACCGGCAGCACGCAGCTGCGCAATCTTGTTGCCGAAGCCGGACCGGGCTCGGAGGCGAAGGTCGGCATTCTGCGGGACGGCAAGCCGATGGAGTTCACCGTCAAGCTGGGCGAAAAGCCCGCGGACGCATCCGGGAAGGGGGGCAACGGCGAAGGGGAGGGTGAAGAGCAATCCAGCCAGAAGCTCGGTGTGTCGGTGCAGGCTCTCACCGCTGAGATTGCCGATCAGCTCGGATACAAGGGACAGCACGGGGTGGTCGTCGCCGGCGTGACTCCCGGCACCCCGGCGGAAGATGCGGGGCTGCAGCGGGGGGACCTGATCAAGGAGGTCAACCGGAAGGGAGTCGCTTCGCCTTCCGAGTTCGAGCAGGCCGTCCGCAGGGCCGGCAAGAACGCCAGCATCGCGCTCCTGGTCCAGCGCGGCAAGAATTCGTTCTTCGTTGCGATCCAGTCCTGACGTTGTTGCCAATGTTCACCCCGGCGCCGGACATGCGCGACAGCACAAACCAGACCCGTGCTGAGCAGGAACCGGCTGCCGGGGGAACAGCGGCCGACCGGCGGATGTTCATCAAGTAGCTCCCTGTCCGTTGCACACACAACGCCGCCTGTGCCCTACCCCCTGTTTTGCCTCATCCTGGCATGTGGCTCGATTCTCGCCGGCCTTCTCGGTTCGATGACCGGATTGGGGGGAGGAGTGATCATCATACCCCTGCTGACGCTGGTCTTCGGCGTCGACATCCGCTACGCAATCGGAGCTTCCCTTGTCTCAGTCATCGCCACCTCCTCGGGGGCGGCGGCGGCCTATGTACGCGAAGGTTTCACGAACATCCGCGTCGGCATTTTTCTTGAGGTGGCAACGACACTCGCTGCCGTTGGGGGAGCAGCCCTGGCAGGCCTCCTGTCGCCCAGCATCATCGCTGTCGTCTTCGGTGCGGTGATATTCTTTTCGGCCATTCAGAGCCTCCAGGCTCAACACGACATTTCGGGCGCGGATCGGCCTGATTCCCTCTCCGTCCGGCTTCGGCTGAACGGGGAGTATCCGGTCGCCGGCAAGATGCAGCCGTACAACGTTACGGGGGTCGTGCCCGGATTTCTTCTGATGGCAGGGGCGGGGTTGATTTCGGGACTTCTGGGGATCGGCTCAGGAGTGGTGAAGGTCCTGGCCATGGACCGGATCATGAGAATCCCGTTCAAGGTCTCGACCACCACGTCCAACTTCATGATCGGGGTGACCGCATGCGCAAGTGCCGGGATCTACCTGGGCCGCGGCTACATCGAGCCTGCACTTGCGATGCCGGTTATGCTGGGGGTGCTGGCGGGCTCCCTTCTGGGAGCGCGGTACCTAGCACGCGCGCGCACGGTCGTGCTGCGCAGGGTCTTCGCGGCAGTCGTGATTCTGCTGGCCGCCGAGATGATATTCAACGGACTGATGGGAAGGTTTTAGAACACCATGCCGGACAAAGCTGCTGATCACCGTCTTGAGCAAACCCTCGGCCGGGTACTTCAGATCGGGGTGTTCACCTCTGCCGCAGTTGTGGGGCTCGGAGGGGTTCTTCTGCTGGCGTCCCGCGCGTACGTGACTCCTCTTCTGACGAGCTTCACCGGTGTCCGCGCGCCCCTGCGGTCCGTACCGGGAATCCTCAGGGGGGCGGCGGCGTTTCAGCCGGAGGCACTCGTGCAGCTCGGCCTTGTTCTGCTCATTGCCACTCCCCTTCTCCGGGTGGTTCTCTCCCTGTTCGGATTCATCCGGAGGCGCGACTGGATCTACACCACAGCGTCGCTGATCGTGACGGGTGTCCTTGTCGCAGGACTCATCGGAAGGTGAAGCACCCCGGTATGGCCGGCGGCATCCAAGACAGTATGTCCGGCATCACCAGTAGGCCAGAGTGCGGCGCACTGCATTCAGATTTCCGGGACCCCGCGCGGTATTGCAGCGCGCACCGAAGGGCCTCTCTCGCCTTCTTCCTGCCGGGTTTCAAAGGGCGAAGCCCAGCCCCAATGCCGGGGGCCGGCTCGCCCTGCCATCCCGTGCGAGCAGGCCGGCGCACATGTTTCGACCGCTTTCAAGGCACAACACTACTCGATCGTCAGCGTCCCTCGCGCACGGATGTCACGGGAAGAACTTCCCGCAAGGACCTCGTATTTCCCCGGTTCCACGACCCATTGCTTCCGGCCTGCATCAAAGTACGCAAGCGAACGATCGTTCAGCGTGAACACGGCCTTTTTCAATTCTCCAGGCTTCAACGTGATCTTCTGGAACCCCTTGAGTTCCTTCAGAGGACGCTCGATGCCCGGTGAAACCGGATGCACGTAGAGCTGCACGACTTCCTCGCCTTCGCGTGTTCCAGTGTTCTTGACATCCAGAGTCACAGTCGCGGCGACGGGGGCCGCCTTTTTCACCGGCGTCACGGTCAGACCGGAGTAGGCGAACGATGTGTACGAGAGACCGTATCCGAATGGGAAGGTCACCTCGAGGTTCTTCTGATCGTAATGCCGGTACCCAACGAAGATCCCTTCCGCGTAGTTGACGGCTCCGCTGCCCGGGTAGTTCCCGTAGGCGGGCGCATCCTCCCACCGGCGGAGAAAGGTCATAGGGAGCTTTCCGGACGGGTTGACGTCTCCGAAGACCGCCTCGGCGACCGCGTTCCCGCCTTCCTCGCCGGGATACCAGGCCTCAATCAGCGCGGGCGCCTGGCCGAGCCATTGATCCATCAGGACCGGCGCGCCTGAATTCAACACAACAACGGTCCTCGAGTTCGCAGCCAGGACCGCCTTGATCAGGCTTACCTGGTCAACCGGGAGGTCGAGCGCCATCCTGTCAAACCCTTCACTCTCGTCCTGATCGCTCAATCCCACACAGAGGACCACGGCGTCCGCTTTCTTTGCAGCCTCCACCGCCTCGGCCTGAAGGGGATTGTTGATGGAAGACCAGCCGAATTTCATCGATGCGTCGCCGTTATGGTCGTAGAATTCGATGCGGAGATCGTACTGTTTCCCGCTTTCCAGGCTGACCTGTGCGCTCTTGGTCATAGGGGCGTGCTGACTCCAGTTTTCAATCACGAGTTTGCCATCAACATAGACCCTTACACCGTCGTCGCTCCTCGCATGGAGCATGTAGGCGGCCGTTTTCGGGGGGACCAATTTCCCCGTCCACCGTGCGGAGAAATTGTCTACCGGCACCGCCGGATCCGGGCTGCCACCTCCCCAGTTGAAGTCGATCTGCTTGTCGACACGGGTGATGACCGGAGTCCCCTCCAGATTCGCGTTGGCGAAATACTCCGCCTTGAGGCCGTGCGAACCCGGCTGGCCTCCCGCAGGAATCAACGCCGACGATTCAACGGCATCGACCTCTCCGCCGACCCGGGATCCCTGCGCGAAGGTGACGACAATCCCCGCACCGGCTTTGTTCTTGAACCCGTCGAGCGGCGAGACCGCCCGGAGTGGAACAACCCGTGCGCTTCCGCCCCCTCCGACCCTGGCAATGCCCGCGTTCGGGCCGATCACGGCGAGGGATTTCAGCGACGAGCGGTCGAGCGGAAGGACATTCCGCTCGTTCTTCAGGAGCACGAGACCTTCGCGGGCAACCTGCAGGGCCAGCGACCGATGCTCCGGGGTATCGAGGGCCCCCTTGTCGTTGTGCGCGCCGTCCAGGAGCCCTGCCCACACCATGACGCGGAGGAGCCTGCGGACCTTGTCATTGATCACCGCCTCCGGCACCGCACCGCTCTTAACGGCAGGAAGGAGCGTGGAGTCATTCAGGTATTTGCCGGTTGGCATTTCGACATCCAGACCGGCATTGGCGGTGGGGGCCATACTGTGCACCGCTCCCCAATCCGACACCACAAACCCCCTGAAACCCCACCCTTCCTTCAGGATCTCCGTAAGCAGGTGGGGATTCTCGCTGCACCAGGCGCCGTTCACTTTGTTGTAGGCGGACATGACGGACATCGCCCCTCCTTCCGTCACCGCCGCTTCGAATGCCGGCAGATAGATCTCCCGAAGCGCCCGTTCACTGACGGTCACATTCGTGAAATCGCGCTCATGCTCCTGGTTGTTGCAGGCAAAGTGCTTCACGGTGGCGACCACCTTCTCACCCTGCATTCCCTTCACAAACGCGACCGCAGTCCGGGCCGCCAGAAACGGGTCTTCGCCGTAGCTTTCAAAATCGCGCCCTCCCTGAGGGACGCGGTGGATGTTCACACAGGGGCCAAGGAGCATGTACCGCCCTTTGGCTTTTGCCTCGCGGCCGATCGCAGCGGCCATCTTCTCGATCAGCTCCGGGTTCCAGCCGGCAGCCATCATGATGCCGGCAGGAAAAGCTGTCGACTCCTTCCATCGAACCCCGAGCGGCCCGTCGGTCATGGTCAACGGGGGGATCCCCAGACGCGGAATCGGTTTGGTCTCAAACCCGGTGCCGCCGAGGAGGCTGACCTTTTCCTCAAGCGTCAGCTGGGACAGCAGCCGCTCAATGCGAGGGTCATCCCCGGGCTGTGTGGCGGTGTGTTGTTGTGCCATGAGTGCGGTCCCTCCGGTCAGAAGAGCGAATGCGCAGGCAATCGTGAACAGGCATCGAAGTGTGCTGGTGATCATGAGATGCTCCTTTGTCTTGAGGTGCAGTCAGGCCGCCGGGGCACCATGCCGGCACCCGCGTTCGGCCCTCCTGCTGTCGGACGGCCTGTCCGCATGCTGAGCGGCAGGGCCAGTCATGGCCGGTGCCGGAGGACGGGCATCGCCGGGTCCTGCTGTGCCGCGGGCCGGGGGATGCGGACCCGGCCGCATCATCAGCGTGCGACCCCCGCTACCGGCTCGTGCCCCTTGAGGCCGTAATAGGCGATGTACAGATAGCAGATCACCGGCAGGAAGAACGCATGGTGGATGCCGATGGTGTCAGCGAAGAAGCCCTGCAGGACGGGGATGATTGCCCCGCCTACAATCGCCATGCAGAGAATACCCGATCCCTGGCCCGTGTGCGGTCCCAGTTTATCGACGGCAAGCGTGAAAATCGTAGGAAACATGATGGAATTGAAGAGCCCGACGGCAAGGACCGTCCACATGGCCGGTGCTCCCGAGAAGAGCATGGTGCAGATCACAAGAATTGACGCCCCGAACGAGAGGAAGGCCAGGGTCTTGCCCGGTTTCCCGGCGCCGGTCAGGAACACGACAAGGTTGGCGGCGACAAACGCAAGATAGATGACGGATTCGGTAACGTCCTTTGTGATATAGTAGCCGAGGAAGGCGGCAAAGAGAAAGACCAGGAAGAGAAGGAGATTCCTGCGGCCCGTCCTCAGGTTCGCCAGCGTGATGGACCCGATGAACCTGCCGATCATGGCCCCGCCCCAATAGAGCGCGACATACTTGCCGGCGTCCGCCTCCCTGAGTCCGGCTATAAATGGCTGGCTCAAATAGTTGACCAGAAAACTTCCAATCGACACCTCTGCCCCGACATACACAAAGATGCCAATGGCGCCGAGCACGAGGTGTCTGAACTTCCAGGCGCTGGGGTACATGTCGTGATAGGCTTCTCCTCCGGCGTTGGTGTCGACCGTCGCTTCGATTGCAGGAAGCTTGATGACTGCGAAGACGGCGGCGATGATGAACAATGCGGCAGCAAGACCAAGATACGGGACCTGGACGGAGGAGGCCTCAGCGATCTTGTAGGCGATCTGCTGGTCCGGCGTAAGCTGCGCGAGACCCGTGACAGTGAGCGAAGCGACGGAGAGAATGAGCACGGAGCCGATGAGCGGTGCAATAGTTGTTCCGAGCGAGTTGAACGCCTGAGTAAGGTTGAGCCGGCTTGAGGCGGTTTTCGGCGATCCGAGGATAGCCACGTACGGGTTGGCGGCCACCTGGAGAAGTGTGATGCCCGAGGCAAGGACGAAGAAGGCCCCGAGGAAGAGCGGATACGACCGCGTGCCTGCCGCCGGATAGAACATCAGGCAGCCAATGCCGGCAGCCGCGAGTCCGATGACAATGCCGCGCTTGTATCCGATCTTCTCCACGATCGTCCCCGAAGGGAGCGACATGATGAAATACGCCGTGAAAAAGGTGAACTGGATCAGCATCGACTGAACATAGTTCAGGTCGAACGCCCGCTTCAGGTGCGGGATCAGGATGTCATTCAGGCAGGTGATGAACCCCCACATGAAGAAAAGGGAGGTGAGGACAGTCAGTTCGAACGAATAGCTTTTGTTAGCCTCGGCGGCGCGGGTTGCACCGGGGGCGACTGCAGGTCCTGTTGCCATTCCCGTATACTCCTTTGTTGGTTGCCGTGTCCCATATTCCGCTCCCGCCCCCCCTTGGGAGTTGTGCGTCAAGCGCTTTTCATGCGTTCTCCGGCCGGGTGAGATGAGCGGGGATCACCGGTAGTCTTCCAGTTCCTGCTCAGTGCTGCGGCGCGGCGCCTGAAACCGTGAATGTACCTTCAAGTCCGTGCGCGCTGTCCGGGCCGATAAACACCCGGAACGTTCCCGGTTCCACCTCATGCTTCATGTCGAGCGTGGTGAAGGCCAGGCTCGAGACCGGCACGCTGATGGTCACGGAGGCGGCTGCACCGGGATCGAGGCGGACCGTACGGAAGCCTTTCAGTTCCCTGACGGGGCGTGTCACGCTCCCTGCTTCGTCCCGGACGTAGAGCTGCACCACTTCGCTTCCGGCCCGCTTCCCGGTGTTGGTCACCACTACGCTTGCCTGGAGCGTATCGGTCGTGCCGAGGCGGGCGGAGCGGATTGCCAGTCCGCTGTACCCGTAGGTCGTATAGCTCAGGCCGTACCCGAAGGGGTAAAGCGGCGTGGAAGGAAGATCCATGTACTTTGACGTGAACCGATCCGCGGTATCGGGAGGCCTGCCTGTGTTCTTGTGATTATAGTAGAGAGGGATCTGTCCGACGGTGCGGGGGATCGTCACAGGCAGCTTGCCGGAGGGATTGTAATCGCCGAATACCACGTCGGCGATGGCACTGCCCGCTTTCAGGCCGAGGAACCAGGTTTCCAGGATGGCGGGGATGTGAGAGGCCTCCCAGGCGATGGTCAGCGGGTGTCCGTTCATGAGGATGAGGACCACCGGTTTCCCCGTGGCGTGGACGGCCCGCACCAGATCCTCCTGCCGGCCTGGCAGGTCGAGCGAGGCCCGGCTTCCTGCCTCGCCGCTCATTTCTTCTGATTCTCCGGTGATGAGGAGCACCGCATCGGCCTGACGCGCCGAACTGACGGCTGCGGCAATGCCGTTCGTGTCAGTGCCGTTAATCGTGCATCCCCCGGCAAAGAGAACTTTCGTGCCCGGAGACACCGCACTGCGGACCCCTTCCAGGACGGTCACGACGTTATTCGTGTCGGTCGGTCCGGCCCAGGGGCCTACCGGATCCCTGCGATTGGACGCCAGGGGTCCGATCACTGCGATGCAGCGCAGGTCTTTCCTGAGGGGAAGGACGCTCCCCTCGTTTTTGAGGAGCACGATGGCTTTGCGGGCAAGGTCACGTGCGCTTTCCAGGCTTGAAGCAGTCAGGACGGTCTTCTTTTCCAGATCCGGACTCACGGACCGGTAGGGGTCCTTGAAGAGCCCAAGCCGGAACTTCATGCGGAGGACCCTCCGCACTGCCTCGTCGAGCGTCGAGGTGCTGACCCGCCCATCTCTGACGAGGGTCGGAAGGTTTTCAAGGAAACATCCGGAAATCATGTCCATGTCCATACCGGCACTGATCGCGCGCCCGGCAGCCTCCGCACCGGAAGCAGCGAACCCGTGATTGATGAGCTCACCCACCGAGTTCCAGTCGCTGACCACGAAACCGTCGAACTTCCATTCATCGCGAAGGATCTCCGTGAGGAGATGCCTGTTGCCGTTGCTTGGCACGCCGCCGATCTCGTTGAACGAGGCCATGAGTGTTCCGGCACCGGCTTCCACGGCCGCCCTGAAGGGAGGCAGATAGACATCACGCAGCGTGCGCTCCGAGATGTCCACAGTATTGTAGTCCCTTCCCCCTTCGGCGGCCCCGTAGGCGGCATAATGCTTCGCGCAGGCCATGAGAGATGACGGGTTTGCGAGATCCGTCCCCTGAAATCCGCGCACGCGAGCGGCGGCCATCACGGAGCCGAGGAAGGTATCCTCGCCGGAGCCCTCGGCGATGCGTCCCCATCGGGGGTCGCGGGCAATATCGACCATCGGCGCGAACGTCCAGTGCACTCCTGCCGATGCTGCCTCGGCCGCGCTGATTCTTGCGGACATCTCGACTGCATCAGGATCCCATGTGGCCGCCCCGGCCAGAGGAATCGGGAACGTGGTCCGGAAGCCGTGGATGACGTCCAGGCCGAAGAGCAAGGGGATCTTTGCACGGGATTCTTCGACGGCGATCCGCTGGAGTTCCCGGGTCTGAGCGCTGCCGACAACGTTCAGGAGTGAGCCGATCTTGCCCGCCCTGATCAAGGCCCGCTGTTCATCCTGCGTCCTTGGCCCGGCGGGAGGAGTGTTCACTTCGCCGGTGAACTGAACAAGCTGACCGATCTTTTCCTCGAGCGTCAGGCTCGCAATGATGGAGTCGATCGCGTGTCCGGTTCGGGGGTCCTCAGAGAGCCTGGCAGGTGTTACCTGCGCCCTGAGGGGAAAAACAAGCAGGAGGAAGCAGAGGAGACCGAAGCCGCGGAGTTGAGCTGTCATAAGAGAAGAGGATCGGAATGTTGGATGATCGCGAAGCAGGCGAGAGCTCCCCTCTGCCCTGACGCCCCGTGGGTGGACCCTGGAACGTCGACTTCTGCCGGCGGTTAGGGCGGAGATCGCCGAAGGGAATGAGGGGGGGAACCAATTGTCGCGACACACATCCGCAATTTACCAAGAATTGCGGAGAGAGGCAACGTGCGGGCGGCTTGAGGATGAGGAGAGGAAACAGGGGTGAATCTTGACCCGGCCAGCAGCCCTCCTTCACATGCGCGCTCATGAAATCACGAATTCCCCCTGGCCCCGGCTATCGCCGGGCCTCAGGTGGAAACGAGATATTGTGAAAAGGAACACCTCAAGAACCGAATTCAGCTACCTGTTGACGCGCGTTTCGCAAGTGCCGCTATGCCTGCGCCCATGAAGCTGCCGGCGGACGAAAACGCGAATGCGAGGAGGGAGCCGAGACCTTCCTGCAGGATTCCTGGATGGCCGTTCACAAGGATGACGACGAACTGTCCAACCGGGACCCAGACTCCGATCAGGAGGGCCCAGAGCCAGGCGCGGGTTGGTTTGACGAATCCGAGGAGGATACCGAAGAGGAGCAGGAGTGCTGCTGGGACCTGCACCTCATCGGTGTGGAGGTTGATGAACCCCGCAAGCAGGCCGGCACTGAGTGCAAGAAGGATGTGCCACGAGCCGGGCCTGAAGTAGAGTGTGACCAGAGAGACCGGGATAAGCAGGACGAGAGCGTGAAAGCTCCCGACGGTCAACCAGATGTTGGTGTTCATGAAGGTGATCCTCCGTTTGTTGATGATTCTGTAGAGGCAGGGACGGCCTGGAGAAGCGCCCTTGCCGTCCAGTGCGACAGTGTCCAGCTTCTCCAGTCTGCATCACGGACAAAACGTCTGTGCAGTTCTCCCATCAGGGCTTTGCGGTCGGCCTCTCTGAGGAGGGGAGCGGACCTCACCAGGGCAGGAACAGCATCGTCGCCGAGCCTCGCATTGTAACACACATCGAAAGTTTTCCCTTCAGAAATCCTGGACGAATTCGTCCGGACGATGAACTCGTCGGGGTTCATCCAGTGGAGAAACACCAGCACGGCAAACGTAACGGCAAGCCCGCCGGAAAAAAAGAGATCTCTCCTCCCTCGCAGAACCGTGAGGGAGAACCAGAGGAGGACGATCGCAAGCCAGCCCATGAACGCGGTGGCGAAGAAGCGGAGTTCCGTCAGTCCATACTCCTGCTGGTACAGGCTCATGCGCCGGAATGCGGATACCAAGACCAGGAATACCAGGCAGAGAAGCATCAGGTTCATAACACGGAAGATCGATCGGGCCGCCCGGCCGGGAGCGACGAAGAGCCAGTCAGCTATGAGCAACAGGGGGAGAGTGAATGCTGCGACTACGACAAGCTCAAAGAATCCCCTCCTTGCGTATTCGGCATAGGTAAGGCCCGGAACCAGCCCGGCGAGGGAAGCTCCTTCGAACAGGTAGCGGTACTGGACAGCAATGAAGACGGTAAAGAGGAGGATCAACGATCCCAGCACCATGCAGAGCTCGACAAGACCAAGGCGGAGAGTTTTCGCCCGGACCAGAAAGGGAACGGGCTCCGCGGCAAACCTTCCGCGAAGGAACCCTGTGATGGCCCATGCCACGGCCCCAGTCAGGAAGAGATGGCCGAAGAGCGCTCGAAAATCAACATCCACGATCGAGTGGACGGCACGATCGAAGACAGGGTCGGCAGCCATGAACAGCACCCCTATCACGAACAGGGGAGGGAAGGCAAGGGCTCCGCCTCTGGCAAGCCGGATGACCGTGCGGAGTGCCGGCGCTGCCGGTGCGGGCTCCTCTTGTTTGAGGTCGTTTGTCACCAGAAAGACGGGACCGATGAGGGCATGGACGCCGTACACCAGGGCGGCGTGGGCGGCATCCGCAATCCCGGCAAACCGCAGAGACCCCAGGAGGGGGACAGCGGATGCCGTGAGGATCGAAACGAGGAGGAAGAGGAGGTCTGCAGACTGGAGCGCGGGGGACGATCTCCAGGCGACGAGTGCTGCTGATGCAAGGCCGGCTGCGAGAGTGGTCTTCCATCCGCGGGCCAGGGGTATTGTGGACCGGCTGTTGATCCATGCAAGCACCACGGCGAATGCTGCCGCTCCGGCCGGCACGTTCAAGCCCCAGGAGTCGGCTCTGAGAAGGTGATCTGCCAGGAGGCCGAGGGCGAGGGAGGCGGAAAGGACGGGCAATGCAGCGCTTCTGCGGTTCATTCGATGCTCCTTATGATGTGGTCTGTCCGGTGAAGCGAACCTGCCTTCGCCCTGACCGGTCATCACCCTCCGGGGTCCGGCGAGGTCGCACGGTCCCGTTCCCTTCAAACCTCCGCAGCGGGTACGGGAGTGAGCAGATGTTGCCAAAGTACTTTGTGCTACAGAGTAATAGCGCAAAAAAAGGGAGTCACGGCCGGGCCCCTTTCAGCAGGCGCTCGAGCGCATGGACATGTTCCGCGAACACCCTCTGGCCGGCCTCGGTGATCCTGTAGGTTGTCTGGGTCTTCTTCCCGACGAAAGCTTTCTTCACGTGCAGGTATCCCTCCCGTTCGAGCGTGGAAGTATGTGAAGCCAGATTGCCGTCGGTGACGCCCAGGAGCTCCTTCATCGAGTTGAAATCCACCTCCCTGCGCACAACGAGCAGCGACATGACCCCCAGACGAATGCGGTTTTCGAGGAGCCGGTCGAGCCCCGTCAGTATCTGTTTCATCGCTCGTATTTCCGGAACATGAGCATGCCGTACGCAACGTGAAGAACCCCGAAGCCGAGGCCCCAGAGCAGCAGTGCGATCGCCGGGACCGCAGCCGCGAGAAGGCCGAGGAGGATTTGAAGGATACCGAGCTGACGGAGGTCTCGGACGGTGAGCCGGGAGGTGGCAAAGAGGGCGAGGCCGTAGAAGATCAGGGCCGTTCCCGGGACGAGGTCCATCTTACCGTTGTCGATGAGGAGGAGGATGAAGACACCCCCGGCAAGAAACGGGACGAGGAGGCTTTCAAGGACGTCGCGGGCAATCGGAGCCCAGAACGGCAGCTTCCGCCGGACCGCCATCTGATAGGAGAGGAGAATGGAGAGCGCAGCAGCAACCAGCAGAACCGCCACACCGTCGGCGATCAGGAACGTCCGGGCCGCGCGATCGTTCAGAGTCAACCCGCCTGAGACAAGATACCATTGTGCCGCCGCTGTCCCGAGGAGGGCCACGGTCCCTGCCGAGACCCCCGAGAGCCCGCTCAGCGACAGAAACCGTGAAGCCCTCTCCATGATAGAGCGGATTTCCTTGAGGTCATTCAATCCATCTTCCAGCTGGCCCATGGTGTGTCCCCGTATAAAGCAAGAAGGGTTGCCAAAGTACTTTGCATTACAAAGCTAACAAGGCATTGGCACAATGTCAAGAGCCGCCCAGCATTCTTTTCCCATCANNGTGAAAAAGGGATGGAACCATGCGGGGCGGATACACGCGGGATGAATGACCGAGGAATGGATGGAGGAAAACAATGGACGGTCCGCTGGCAAGCCTTCCACGGTCTTTGCGCCGATCGCGGCACCCGCAACGACAAGCGCGGCCAGCAGTACCGTCCACTCCTTGAAACTGCTCAGCACAACCCGAAACACCCTGAGAAATGATAGGTTCCGGAGGGGAGTTTCCCAACCTCTTAGCGCCAGAATTCAGAAAAACACGTTGAGGTGCTTGTTCTTCGCGTCAGGCCGCTCTTCCCTCCGCCGGCCACCTGCTTCGGCCCCGCGGCGGGGGAAGCGGGTGAGAACAAGACCGCGCCGCCGGGCGTTCTCGCCGTTTCGACGGGAGGTACTGTAGACCCTGAAGCACGGAGTTGCGGACCGGAGACAAGACGAAACCGGTTGCGCTGTGCGGACCGCAGAGCACACCGGGATGGGAAGCCAGAGGTTGAGAGGTTCAGCCCGGCTGCTGGTCTTTCATCAGACGCTGGAAGACCTTTTCGCGGTAGGAGCGGCTCATGGTGAGTTTCGTCCCATCGAGGAGCATCACGGAGTATTCACCGTAGAACAACGGCTGCAGCTCCTTGATATGATCGACGGCGACGATGGTGGAACGATGGATGCGGACAAAATGGTCTGGGGCAAATTCCGTCTCCAGCTCGCCGATTTTTTCGCGGACCAGGAACTTCCGCCCCTGTGAGTGGAGACAGACATAATCCCCTTCCGCCTCGATCCAATCGATCTCTTCGGCCCGCAGGAAGCTGATCCTGCCGTTGGATTTCACCATCAATCTGTTCCGGGCCGGAGGGACGGCGGATGTCCCGGCCTGCCGGGGGACGGAATCACCAAGAAGGGACAGGAGCCTCTTGCTCAGCTCGCCTTCCTGTCCCTTCCTGACATGCTGCTTGGCACGGCCCAGAGCATCGCGGAAGCGGTTCCGGTCGAAGGGTTTCAGGAGGTAGTCGAAGGCGTGGATTTCGAAGGCGCGGACAGCGTGCTGGTCATAGGCGGTGACGAAGATCACCGTAGGCGTGTGGACGTCCGCCACGCCCCGGAGGATTTCGAACCCGTCCATCCCGGGCATGTGGATATCGAGGAAGAGGAGGTCCGGCTTACGCTCCCTGATCGCCTGCACCGCTTCTCCACCCCCGGAAAATTCGCCAAGGAGCTCGACGTCAGGATCTTCCTCCAGCAGCCTGAGGATTTTCCGCCTGCCGAGCGCCTCGTCGTCCACCACCATTGTGCGAATTGCTTCGTTCATGATCCTCCGCACTCACAAAGGGGATTTCGAGCGTCACCATCGCCCCGCCTTCAGGCGCGTTGGCAAGTTCAAACCGGTGAGCCGGCCCGTAAAGGTGTTCGAGGATGGCTCGCGTGTTGGAAAGACCCAGCCCCTCCCTGACACGCGGCTCGCCGTCTGAGGATCGCAGGAGTCCTGATCCGTTGTCCTGCACCTGCAGTTGAAGCACGCCGTCGCACGCGCTGGCCCTTACGGTGATACGACCCCCTGCGCCCGAAGTTTCGATTCCATGATGGATTGCGTTTTCCACCAGCGGCTGCCAGAGGAATGAAGGGACAAGGGCCGGGAGGGCGGCCGGATCCGCCTCCACCCGAAGGTCCAGCTTGTCCTGAAAGCGTATCTGTTCTATGGCAACATAGGTCTTCAGGGATTCCAGCTCCCGTTCGAGGGGGACAAACTGTTCGCCCGCATTTTCCAGCGTCAGGCGCAGGAAATCTCCCAGCCGGGCGATCATGGTGTCAGCCGCCGCGGTGTCTTCATCCATCAGCACGGAGATGGAATTGAGCGTGTTGAACAGGAAGTGCGGGGTCAACTGTGTCCGGAGCGCGTCGAGCCGTGTCTGTGTCAGCTGTGTTTCAAGACGCGACGCCCGGAGGTGCTCCGCCTGAATCCTCTGCGCGTATTCCAGCGCCTGGTGAATGAGCAGGATGATCCAGTAGATCAGGATTCCATAGTCGAAATAGCCGATCACCGAACTGAGGAGATGGTCCCAGGGAAAGGGGGACCGGCCGGCACTCTGCACAAGCAGGCTGGCGCCATCGGCCAGGATTTTCTGCACGATGGCAAGCATAAAACTGAAGACAATGTGGAACGCAATGTTCCGGGTGCGGCGGGGACGTTCGAGAGGAAATCGCCTGGCCAAAAAAAGGATCAACGGGGTCATGGCCATGTACAGGACGCTGTAGATCAGCGACGGAACAATGGCCCCGCTCCAGAGGGGGATAGCCCTCCCCTCTCTCGTGTAGGCGAAATATGTCTGCGCGGCCATCACAGCGCCGTACAACAGCCAGATGCCGGGAATCAGCGCGCGCCGGACCCAGGGACGCAGATAGGGTGCCTGGACAATCATACACACTCTCCCATGCTCGCTCTCCCGCAGAATACCGCCTCGCATACCAAATGTAGAAAAGCCGTCCGCTTCTTGCAAGGGCCGGAAAGCATGTCCCCTTCCATCCGGTGACGTTCGTCGCGTCCTGACAGCAACTCGTCGCATTTACGGGCGAAGCGGCGATTCCGGCGAAACCCCCTGGCGATGGGACCGTACCACCGCACAGAAGACGCCACAGAGAATGCCGGCATGCGGCCCGGCGAGTGCGGTTGGAGTCGAGTAACATATCATCCGCGGGAGGAGAAGTCATGAAGACGTTGATGCGCATCGTTGCTGCAGCCCTTTTGGTTGCTGCTTTCGCCCTGTCCAGTCAAGCCGGCGACAAGAACATGCCGGACGTGCCTTACAACAGGGAACTCGCCGAGACCAATCTGATGATCGGTCTCGCTTCCGACAATCTGGGGTTGCGGGCAAGCTCTGCCTCCATCCTCGCTGAAGTGGGCACGGAGCGGTCGGTCATCCCGCTGATGCAGATGCTGCACAACGGTGTTGAGGAGGAGAGGATCGTCGCGGCGCTTGCCCTCTCCCGCATCGGCGACGGACGCGGTGTGTACGCCGTAAGGCGCGCCGTGGAGTTCGATCCAAGTCCGAAAGTCCAGCGCCTGGCGGCCTGGTATTACATGGAATACGCTGTCCCGAAGATCAACGCGAGCGCGGTCGCGGAGGCTGTTGCCGCCCTTCGATTCGAGAGTCCGGCCCCGACTCCGTATGCTGAATTCACCGAAACAACGTATGACGAGTACCAGGGCAGCGGAGCCGCCGGGACCGGAGATTAGAGAGACCGGCGGGGGGGGAGGACATTACTCTTCTCTCCGTATGGCCCGCACGGATGGAAGGCACCCGGCTTTCCGATTCGCTGAGAGACCCATGTTCGCCCCGGTCCGCTGCCACGGTCAGGACCGGGGCGAACGCGTTCGAGCGCAGGGCACTCCAAGGCTTTCCCCGTTGCCCAAGATGGCGTAACGAACTCAGCTGCAACCTCCGGGTTCGAGACCATCACTCCGGTGCAGCGCCTCCGGGGGGAGAGACACTCCGGCACAGTGGTGCCTGCTACTGTTTCACGGCGAGCGATACGGGACCGTCGCCGACCGTGTAGGTCTTGACCACGCTCTTTGCAGCATCCAGTTTCACAACACGGTCATTGGTAAAGTCCGCCACGTACATGAACCCATTCCCGTCCGATGCCATCCCTGCCCCGCCGGTGCCAATGAGCTTGTGTGTCGACGAATCGATGATGGCATAGGTCCTGCCGTTGTATGTCGCAACCCCGTCGGAGAAATACCCGACGAAAGCGGTCCCGTTCGACGAGAAAGCGATCGATCCCGGCGTGCCGCCGATGGGAATTGTTATCACGACCGCGTCGCTCACAGGATCGATCACGCTGACGACTCCCGGAATCCCCACGTAATCGCCAGTGCACACCACATGCACCCGTCCATCCGGGCCCACCTCCACGGCCTGCGGATTCGTCCCAACTGCAACAGTATCGACAATGGCATCCGTGACCGCGTTGATGACAGTTACCGACCCGGGGAGGTAGGCCGGAGTGCTGTACCCCGTATTCGTCGCATACACCTTGCCGTTGGCGCCCGCGATCCCGGTGGTCCCCGACCCGGCGGGAATTGATTTGACCACGGCTCGCGTGGCAAGATTCACGACCCGGACGTCGTGCGTCAGAAGGCACGAGACATAGCCCTTGTCGCCCACGAAGGCGATGTTCATCGGGTTGGCGCCGTCGCCGAGATCGATGGTGCCCTGCGGGGCAAACGAGGCGGTATCAAACACCTGTATGTTGTTCGAGAGAGAGTTCACGATATAGATCCTCCCCCCTGCAACCTTTACCTGGTTGGGTGACCTGCCGACCGTGAACGCCTTGAGGGTCACATTGTCCGTTGAAAGGTTGATCGCCGAGACGGTATTGCCGAGGGAGTTCACCGCCAGGAGGATCGACGGCCCGGTTGCTCCGGCCGAAAGAGGGTTGCCCGTGTTCTTGTCGCATCCGCTCAGGAGCGGGCCGGCGAGGAGAACAACAATCGTGAATGCGAGTGAAATGCAGCTCCCGATCGGCCCGCGGAAACGCGGAGACGAGTGGAATCGTCGGGATGTCAGGAAACCTGAAACGCCCAGGATGGTTCTGCGAAGTCTGCCGAAAGACATGTTTTGATCCTCCCCGATTGTTGCGCACCGTCTGCGACTCAAGTGAAACTTCATGGAAGCTGCGGGCCGGCCGCGTCAAAGGCTCCTGCAAACACCGCCAACTGCGCTCGATTCCAGCCGTGAGTAGTGCACCTGGGGGAAGTGCCTCCCGCCCACTCATCACAGGGCGTGCGCGCCACCGCCCCTCCCTCCTGGTCAAGGCTCCGAGGAGGAGGCTATTCCCGGCGGATTCCTTCGGCGCCGCCGTATTCAATGCGGATCGAGAACCGCACTTCCCGGCCGGGCAACGGGTAGCCCTCGGCCATCTGGTATTGCGTGTCCTCCAGATTGCGCAGCAGCATGCGCGCCTGGAGCGATCCCGGGCCAATGTTCAAGCTGTATCCCAGCGACAGATCCGTCGTGTGGCAGGCCGGAAGATACACGGTATTCGAGGCCGTGGTATAGCGCCGCGACATATACACCAGCTCGGCAGTTGCCTTGAACGGACCGGAACCGGCTTCCGCGACAAGCTTGTGGAGGTGTTCCGGCCGGTAGGGAAGCTGCATCCCATCTACGTTGACAATCCCGGACCTGTCCACTGCGTCCAGCCAGGTATACGACCAGCCGAAGCGCACGATCCCGCCTTCAGACCAGACCGTCAGCGGTCCCAGCCACACCTCCGTCTCGATTCCGCGGATGAACGCCCGTCCGACGTTGCCCGGTTTCCAGACACCCGCCTGTCCAGGCTGCCAGAGGATAAGGTCATGGACGTTGTTCTGAAAGTAGGTGATCCCGGCTTGCGCCCCGGGGCCGAAGGACGTCCGTACATGGATCCCCGCATCGATGTCTGTCGCCCTCTCCGGGTGCAGGGAGGGATTTCCCACGGAGAAATTGTCCCTCGGCCAGTACAGGTCGTTGAATGTCGGCGCCCGGAAGGATTGGCCGGCATTGGACTTGAGCGTGACCTGGGGATCGCCGCCGGCGGAGAGTACCAGACCGAGTTTTGGACTGATGGTGGAGCCAAAATCCGAAAAGTGATCCCAACGGATGGCGGGGAAGACCGAACTCCGCACGGCTCCATCGTCTCCATCCCCTCGCGTCGCCAGTTCGGTCTGCAGGTAGAGACTGTGAGTGGACCGTTCCTGGTTGAGGGCGGCCGCGTTCCCTGCCAGATGGTCCAGCCTGGCCGCATACCCTGCTGTCAATCGCAGCCATGGTGCAGGGTCCAGATTGTCTTGTGCTTCCGCTCCCCAGGCCGTGTTCCAGGTATCGGTCGAGATGGGAATGGAGGCGAGGGGATCGTCGTAGCTGAATGCAAACCGGTGCAGGTAGGCCTGGAGGCGGACCAGGTGGCTGCGGACCGGCTGCAGGTACGACACATCGGCGAGGAGATCGTTGTTGTGCTTCCGGGCCTTCGCCAGAGGGAACCCGAGCATGCCGGGATCTCCGGAATGCTGGTCGTAGAACCGGCCGGAGAACCGCAACGAGCCTCCCGCATCGCCCAGACCCACCACCGCGCTCGTGGAGAGCGCATGTGACCTGGCATCGGCATTCCGGCGCACATCCTCCGAACCCGACTGGTTCCGGAAGAGGAAGTCGCCGGCGCTCTCTAGAAAGCGATACGAAAGTGACACCGCGGCCCCGGGGTGGCCGAACGATCCGTCCAGGCGGACTCCCCTCGTGCCGAACGATCCGATGGTCCCTTCCACCATTCCGTGCGCTCCGTCCGTCCGGTCCTGTTTTGTGATGATGTTCACCACGCCGCCAACGGCGTCTGCGCCGTACTGTGCCGACGTCCCGCCGCGAACCACTTCCACCCTTTCCACCTGTTCCATAGGGAGGATGCTGAGATCGACCTCGCCTGTCTGTGCCTGGTTCAGGCGCTGACCGTCGAGCAGGACGAGGACCTGCGCAGAGGTCGACCCGCGGATGGAGAGCGTGCGGACGTCTCCAAGCGCGCCGTACGAGCGCGTCACGACACCGGGGACAAGGGCAAGCAGTTCACCGGCGTCGGCGGCTGTCTGAAGCCTGATGTCGGAGAACTGCACGGCCTCGACCGAAGAAGAGACCCGCCCTGCTTCCGCGGCCGAGCGGGTCGCGGTGGTGACAACCGGACCGAGGGGATACAAGAGTTCGGTGAGTTCTATNNTGGCGGACATGGAGGGTGATAGTCCCGGAATCAGGAACAGAGAGCTCGAACCCACCCCGGCGATCCGTGATGGCCGGAGGGGCTTCCCGGGTCCAGCTTACCAGCGCGCCCTGCACCGGGTCGCCGGTCCGTGTGTGGACGACCCCTGCGAGGAGCAGCCCGGCCCGGGCGCAAGGGGCGCCGAGGAGGAGGAGCGCAAACAAAAAAACCCTGCCTTCGGATGGAAGACAGGGGTGTGTGAATGGCACACGCACGATGTCCATTTCCTTCCCGCGAAGGTACGTGGAGAGGACCCTGGCAGGTCTCCTGGCTCATGGCGGTCACTGTTCGGACGTCTTCCCATCCCGAATGGCGGGACAGTGACGGCCGGACCTTCTGCCATTGACAGTTGCGGGGCAGCTTCGGGATTGCACCGAATTCCCTTTTCATCCCGCCTTCACGCGGGACACCGGGGTATCAAACCTGGACGAATATAGCACAACGTGGCCCGAGAGTCAATCCGCGCGGCAGCGCTCAGCGCCGCTGCACCGATCGCGGCAAGAACGGGCAATGGCCGCACCAGCACTCGCAGCGCGCCGGCCGGAATGCCCCTGGCGGTGAACATCTTCATGAAGTTCGATCAGGCTCCGGTGGCGTGATGGGAGTCGAGGCGGAGTCTGTTCCTCTGGATGGTGACGAGGGCTTCGTACGCGGCGATGGGTACACCGAAGATCGGAGCCCTGTCTTTGAGCGCTTTCATGACCGGACGAAGGAAATGATTGTGCTCCTCGCGAATGGCGGCATCAAGCACACGTATGCCCGCCTCACGCACCCAGACCAGGCTTGACCGGGTGATCAGCTCGTGCAGCATCGGCTCGAGGGCATCTGAGTGCGAAGCGATGAGTCCTTCGGTCGCCACCCACCTCACGTCCCTGCTCGAATCCGAAAGGGTTTCGGCAAGGGCGTTTGCGGAATCCGGTCCTCCGATGTCCGCCATGGTCTTTGCAGCCTCCCAGCGAACCTGTTCGCTGGGCGACTTCAGGAGGGGCCGCAGGCGCCCGATGACCGGGCGTCCCATGACAGTGAGCTTTCGGCGGGCCTCATGCCGGATCACCGGGTTCTGGCTTGCCAGATCCTCCACCAATCCTTCGAGCGACAGTGTCACCACCGCTTTCAGCATGCTTCACCTCCCGCTCCCACTTATTTCTTTAACACGGTCACTCCCCGTCTGGTTTCACTTCCTCCTGCCGGCGGACTTTTTTCGAATGATCCTCCGCACGCCGGCGGCGATGAGTGCAAGAGACACAAAAACGGCCAAAATGACGAGCAATAGCCTGTGCATCGAGTCCGACATGCTTTCCCAGCGAGCGCCCACCGTGTAACCGAGGGTAACGAACGCGGCAGACCAGAGAAGGGCACCGCCGAAGGCAAAGGGGGCGAACACCTTGAACTCGAGGCCGGAGGCGCCCGCGATGATTGCCGTAAGATGGCGAAATCCCGGGAAGAAATAACCTCCCGTCAGAGACCAGCGACCGTAATGCGCAAACCACCGGTGAACACGATCGAGAGTTTCTTCATCGATGTGGACAAATTTCCCGAACTGCCGGACAGCTTTGGGTCCCAGCTTTCGTCCCAGGATGTAGCTCAGGCTTATTCCCATACAGCTCCCGAGGAAGGCCGCAGCCAGGGTGGCCGTAAATTCAAGCTTGCCATTCAATACCAGGAATCCACAGAACGCCAGGAGTGTCTCATCCGGGACCGGGAGGCCGAAGATGCCGAGCATCAGAAGGCAGAAGATGGCGGCATACTTGAACTGCACTATGAAATGAAGGAAGAAGTGCATGCGGGGGTTCAGCTCAGGGCACGTACGATGGCGTCATGGAGCAGCGGTCGGAACCGGATGATGCGGGTGTTTGCCCTTGTCGGGTAGAGGCGGTTCGTGAGGAGGATAACTGCCAGGCGCCGGTCCGGGTCAACCCAGATCGAGGTTCCCGTGAACCCGGTATGGCCATACGAGGAGGTTGAGAAAAGGCTGCCGGCCGATGAGCCTTCCTCAGACTTCATATCCCAGCCGAGCCATCGTTCCTGTCCGGGAGTTCTGTCTTCGAGAAACTCCCTGACGGTCCCGGCGCTCAGGTATTCCACCCCCCGGTAGACACCGCCGTTCATGAGCATGGCAACATACCGGGCGAGATCCGCGGCTGTTGAGAATAGGCCCGCATGTCCCGAGACGCCTCCCATCAGGAAGGCGTTTTCGTCATGCACGCTGCCGCAGACGAGCGTTTTCCGCCAGGTTGTGTCCAGCTCGGTCGGCGCGGCCCGGCTCCGGAGAGCTGACGGGGGGTTGAAGAAGGTGAGATGCATGCCGAGGGGTTTGTAGAACTCTTCACGGACGAACTTGTCCAATGTGGTTCTGGCCAGGCGCTGGACGATGCGGCCGAGCGCGATCATTCCCAGGTCGCTGTAGATCGTTGTGTCACCGGGCGAGGCGACCAGGGGAGTTGCAATCGCGGAATCGAATGCCGCAGTCGGCGTAGCGGCAAGCTCCCAGAGCTTCCGGAACGGAGGGAACCCTCCCCTGTGCAGAAGGAGCTGGCGGATCGTCGTACCGCCTCGAGCGCCCGGGCCGAGGCCGGGCAGGAGGGCCGATGCCGTGTCATCCAGGCCGAGCAGTCCCTCATCGCAGAGCTTCATCACCGCCGGGGTTGTTGCCACGACTTTTGTGAGCGAGGCGAGGTCGTACAACGTCGAATCGTCCACCAGGGGCGATCCGGGATCGTACGTCAGCCGTCCATAACACTTCTGGAGGATGATTGTATTATCCCTGATGATCACAAGCTGCGCGCCAGGGAAGACAGAGTCGTGAATGGCCTGCCTGACCAGCCGGTCCACAGACCCCATCGGAGGAGGAGTCTCGGCCCGTTTCAGGGTGTCCGATCCCGGGGGGGGGACCGTGCCCAGGGAGATGCCGCTGCCTGTCCGGAAGACGGGTGAGATGGTGACCGGGATCCTCCCCGTCACGGGGCGCTCGCCAAACAACGCGGCAACGACCGCATCCATCATGACCTCGGCGTCGGTGTATGCACAGAGGACGGCGCGGGGAGAAGTCCAATCCGCGAGCGTGTAGGGATCCCCGAATGAAACGAGGATTGCAGGCGTCTTCAGAGCGTTCATCCGGTGCTGGAATTCCGCGAACTCGTCGGGCATGCCGATCTTGCCTGACCCGGTGCGCACGCGAAAAAAGAGAGAGACGAGGACGAGATCCGCCGATTTGACCCGCTGCATCGCCCGGTCGAATTCCCCGGCGCAGCTTTCGGAAGAGAGGCGGATCGTCGCAGGCCTTGCCCGATAGCGATGGAGGAGGCGAGTAAGGAGTGCGCCTGCAGGTTCGCTGGAGACGCTGGTCCCCTGGCGGTTCACTTCCGATCGGCTGTCGTCCGCATCGGTCAGGATCAGCGACACAAGATGCCGCCTGACATTGCGTTTCAGGGGAAGAAGGCTGCCATCGTTACGAAGGAGGGTCAGGGCCCGTTCAGCGATCCTGCGCGCTGTCTCCCAGTGCTCCGGAGTCCCGACGCGAGCGCTGATGCTGTCGATATCGACGAGCCGGCGGAGCGGGAGTCCGAGACGCAGCTTCGATTCAAGGATGCGGCGGACTGATTGATCGATGCGCTGGACCGGAATCTCCCCTCCCCGCACAGCATCACGAAGAGCCTGCATCGTCCCCTGTTCGTCCTCCGTCAGGAGGAGGATATCGATGCCTGCCCTGACGGCGGCCACCGCCGCCCGGCCGGGAGGCATCCCCCGTGCTCCCGCCATGCCCATGGCATCGGTGATGACCAGCCCGTTGAACCTGAGACTGTCCCGCAGGAGACCCGTCACCAGCGGCCGGGAGAGTGAGGCGGGCAGTCCGGAAGGATCCACGGCCGGCACGGCGATGTGACCCACCATGACGGCGTCCACGCCGCTGTCCACTGCACTCCTGAACGGGGCGAACTCCACGCTGTCCAGGCGCGGGCGGGAGAAATCCAGAACCGGAAGCATGAGGTGGGAATCTTCGCCTGTGGATCCGTGTCCCGGAAAGTGCTTGGCTGTTGCCAGGCAGCCTGCTTCATGTGTCCCGCGGATGAAGGCGGCCACCATGGCGCTGACCAGCCCCGGCTCGTCGCCGAAGGAACGGGTGTTGATAACGGGATTCAGCGGGTTCGTGTTGACGTCGGCCACGGGCGCGAAGTTCTGCATGATACCCAGGGCGCGGGCTTCTTCGGCCGTGATCCTTCCCGCCTCAATAGCGAGTCCGGGATCCCGGGTGGCCCCGAGTGCCATGGCGCCGGGGAAGTTTGTGCCCCGGTTGAACCTCATGGCGAGTCCGTGCTCAAGATCGGCAGAAACGAGCAGAGGGCATGCTGCTATCCGCTGGAGCCGGTTGGCCATCACCGCCGCCGCGTACACGTCTCCGCGCGCAATGACTATCCCTCCCACGTGCCAGTCGCGGACGAGGCTCACGACGCGGTCGGATTCGGCACTGAGGTCGCTCGTGAAGGCGCCCGGGACGATGACCATCACCATCTGCCCGACTTTTTCTTCGAGCGTCATTGCCTGAAGCACGCTGTCGGGCCAGGGCAGCCCTGAAGGATGCGGCGCCGGTTGCGGAAGCGGGACGCTCACCGCCTGCGGAGATTCCCTGGCCGTCTCTCCCGGCCGGCAGGCCAGTCCGGCAACACAGAGGAGCACCAGGCAGGAAATCTTCACCATACGCCCTCCCCCCCGGCCATCTTCAGGGCCAGGAGCACAGCGCCCTCAGCTGCCGTTCGTTCCGGCATCCGGACCGTGGCGTGGGGACAGCGGAGGCGAAGCTCGGATTCGAGAATGTTGCGATAGGCCGACGGACGATCGATCAGACCGCCGCATGTTGCCACGGCCACCTGATCCATCCCGATGTGCTGGAATGCCGCGAAGACCTGGCCGGCCAGCGCCGAGGCGGCGCGTCGCAGAATTTGACTGCAGACACCATCCCCCGTTTCGGCAAGTTCCATCACGAGCGGCGCGCACGCGGAGAGCTCGACCTTCTCGCGATAGAGTGCATGAACCAGCGCTTCTCTTGAATCCCAGCCGAACCGCTCGCGAAGCGCTTGCGGGAGCAGGGATGTCTCCAGCATGCAATCCAGGTGTTTTGCCAGAGCTCTCGCAGCCTCAACGCCGATACTGAACCCGCTTCCCTCATCGCCCAGAGCTCGTCCCCAACCGCCGACGGTAAAGATTTCACCAGCGGGAGACTTTGCGGCCACGATCGATCCGGTCCCGGCAATGACGGCTATTCCCGGGCGTCCACCCAGTCCCCCCTCAAGGGCGATCCGGGCATCGGTCTCAATGAGAAGCGGAAAGCCGGCCCCAAACCATTCTTTCAGGCGGGCTTCAAGAGCAGCACGGTTCTCCGCACTCCCGGCTCCAGCAAGTCCGAGGACAACCCCGGAGAGGTCCCGGGGGGTGCAGTCTGCGGCGCCGCAGCAATCCGACAGAATCTCAGCCAGGCAGCGCGCGGCGCTATCGACCCCGATGAGGTTCGGATTGGAGGGGCCTGCGAGTCTGCGGACACGTTCGGTACCCGAGACGTCGGCGAGAATGGCGAGGGTTTTTGTCCCGCCGCCATCAACGCCGATTACCCACTGAACTGGTTGTGGTGACATCGAAAGGGTTCTTTCGTCGCGCGAAGTCAGGAAATGTACCGATTCATCGAGGAAGTAGCAAGGCGAGATGTGGAGCCACCTGGCGAGTATTAGCCACACATTTCTGGGACATTGCGACAACAGAAGCGAGGAATCAATCGAAATTCAGCAAATCCCTCGAATCTGGTGGCACCTATCTCTTATCACCGTTGGTACGGCCTTTGCGTCCATGCACNNTGCACCCCCAAGAAAGAAGAGGAGCGCTCCATGGATACCCCGAGGTCAGCCGTAAACTTCATCCTGCAGCACCATCATGCAGCTGATCAGCGATGGAGAGCGCATCCCTTTCTCGGACTCATGATCCTCGCAGCGGCTGTCTGTGTTGCTGGATGGGGTATGGACTCTCTCATGCAGCAGGTACCTTCCGTAGTCCGGCGATTTCCGGGAGGCCACATCCCCGCTGTTTTCGCATTGTCCATTCTGCTTCTTTTCCTCATGAGGGGCATCGACACCGTGCTCCGCGGCCGACTTAGTTCGGCAATGACCAGGATCCTCTTCTGGGGTTTCCCGACCGTGATCAGGGCATTCTCGAAACTGGCTGCCTGGTATGAATACGAGAGCCTTCTCCGCATTCCGGCAGATGACAGGAGGACCAGCGAGCAACTCCGGCTCGATGAGCTAAGGCAGGACCTGGTCGAGCGCTACCTGGCTCACGGTTCCGCCACGGACCTTGAGGCCAAGCGGCCCTTCTCAAGCTGGATGATCGCGGAGATCGTCCCGCAGTACGAGAACAACGTCGAGGCACTGGCGTACCTGGGAGCAGGATTTCTGATTGTCGTCGTCGGGCTCCGTGGGATCGGGTATATTCCCAGGGATGCGCCCGAGCTGATCCTTCTGAGCATCTTCCTCGAGTTCACCATCATCGGCCTGATGGCTCTGCTGAAATTCTACAAACCTGCCCGATCCGAATCCGTTTCCCGCAGTGAAGGCAAGGGAACTCCGGTGATCAAGATCGAAGAGACTCACACGCAGATTGCCGAGATGAGGAGGGGGTGGAACCGGCTCGAGGCGCATGCGAGGGAGATCGACGTGGACTTCCAGGAGTTCAGGAAAAGGCTGGAGAGGCTCGACCACTCTCTGGGCTGAAGAAGCCCGGGGAGGACTCCTGGGCTGAGGGTGCCAGGGGTGCAGATTCACACGAACCGGAAAACCACAGCAATGAAAATCGGCATCTATTTCCTTTTCTACGTCGCGATGATCATGGAGCTACTGATCTTCATCGTGGAGAGAGACGATGCTGAAGAAAGTCTGAGAGGATTGTCCGACACGATTGCGGACTCGCTTGCGGCGAACTATAGCAGCCCCTTGAGGATCACGGTCCGGGATACTCTTGAGGTCCCCGGTCACCCGGCCCGCGTAACGCGGGAGATCATTTCGGTCGCAGGCCTCTGGACCCGCGAAGAATGGCGCGACCTCCGGTTCCACATCGTCGTCGCGGAGCCCGGTATGTGGCAGCACACTGCCCCCGGGGGAGCGATGAAGAACGCGCCAGGATGGACCGGCCTGGCCCGGAAGGATGCGGGGCAGGTTGCCGCTTTCACGGATGAACGGACAGGGTCCGGAGTCCTCGACCTCAACGTTTCCAGGAGACTGGAGCGCGTCGGAGTCTGGTGTGAAACCCGCCGCCACATACCCGGCTACCTTCCGGCGCCGACCAGAGACCGGATCCATGCCCGGCTGAAGGAATTCCTCTCCGGGGGAATTGACAGCCTGGTGGTTCCCAGCGATACGGCCTGGTTCAGCGTAAGGGTGGCCGTCGACATCAAGAAACCAAGAGTGATATCAGGGACGTGAAACGCTCGTCAGGCATCCCGCCGGCAAGGGAAACGGGCAGGCTGGTGTGGGGACTCGTGATGCTCCTGGTCGCGGCTCCCTCCGCACCGGTCCTGTCACAGGACAGCGCTCCGCCGCTTCATGCCGTGGTGAACGACTCCCTCACCCTCCCGCCCGGCGGCAGCGTGGTCATCGCCGATCTTCTCAGCTCGAAATCCTGGCTTGCTGTGCAGGACGGAAAGACGGGAAACAGACTGAAAATCCCTCTTTCGATCCAGAGTTCGGAAGGGGGAGCCGCCGGCAGCCATGGCAGCACCTACGTGTACCGGGGCATTGTCGCCTTCCCGGACACCGGCGACTACCTGGTGAGCTTAAACATCGAAGGCGTGGGGGAAGACCACCGGCCCTTCCCTTTTGAGAGGCGATGGCGTGTGAGAGTCGGGTTTCCCACGCTCATCGCTCCCCTTTCCGTGGATACGGCGTACTATTTCGGGGAGACAGGCTTCATCAATTTTGCCACGAGGGAATTCAAGGAGGCATCCCTGTACGGCTTCGATATTCGTGCGCAGGGGGACGATACCGCCGTTGTGGTGCGCGGAAACGGCTCCTTTGTTTCCTTTGACAGCCTCATCACGGAGCACAATGCAAGCGAAGAGAAATCCTTTGTCATCCGGGGACTGTACGCCGGCAAGTCATTCAGATTCTTCAATCCTCTCACAAACGCGGTGGAAGCGTCTGTCTGGACGATCAGGATCAGAAAACCGCGGCTGACCATCGTCACCTCCTGGGATGATCCGAAGGAATTCAGGAGCGGAGGGATGCTGTTCGACATGCACCAACGCGTGGACTGGGGTCCGATGCAGTTCCGGTGTGTCCTTCTCGCCCGGCGGGGGAACGCCTGGCTGCACCTCCCTCCGAGGCCTCCCCGGGCCGTCACCATCACCGCCAGACCTCCGGAATTCCTCCCGGCTCTCTCACGCGCCCGTTTCAAGGTGAATGAAAGCGCCGCGCCATGGTATATCATCGACCTGAACCCTTCTCCTGAATTCCTCAAACAGATCGGACAGGGAGAATACCGGGACGTGACCATCACCATCCAGTTTGAGACACAATTCGGAGAGCGGACAGCGAGGACGTTCATGGCAAGCGTGTATTGATGGCTGATTCTATCCCGCCCCGTGATGCGGAGATGCTTCAACGGGAACACCGGCACAACCTGCATGAGGGAGTCGAGCAATGAGATGCCTTGGAATTGTGGCGGCCGCACTCTCGGCCTGTACGTCCGTCCTCGCACAGAGCAGCGAACAGTTCTTCCAGCGGATCGAACACAAGCTCGCCTCCGACCGGGCGTATTCGAGGCTCTCCTGCATCTCGCTGCAACCCGGAGATCTGAAGGCCGGCAGCGCCCTGGCGAGGGCCCTCGGGGAAGCAGGAGCGCAAACCGGAGAGGATGCGTCCAACGGCCGGCTTGTTCTCCACGTTCTCTGTGAAGAGTCCGCCGCAGGAACAACCGTTCTCCCTGTGATGGTCGTGGAGGTAAGGCCGTCTCAGGGACAGGTTCAGCTGGACCTGTACCGGAGGACACTCGGCTCCGCGCTGTACGACACCGTAGTTGCGGTTCCTTTCCGCGCCTTCTTCACGCTCATGCGGCAGGACAGGCAGCTGTACGACTCGGTGTGTTCATTCGTCCTCAGGAATCAGGACCGGATGGAAAAAGACCTGGCGATACACCGGAGCATCAGGCAGCGCCATGGCTCTGTCTCACCCGACAACACGGACTACACCGCCTATGCCCAGATCAACGGGAGCCACACATTCCTGGCGAGCCCGGCCGCCAAGGCCAGAGCGGGAAGGACGCGCGAGTGGAGTGGCGAGGGCGCACTGGCGGAATCAGAAGCTGACCGCCCCGGCCGGGATGCACAGGCCGGGGGACAATCGCGCACCTCCCTCCCCGATTCTCAGGATTCCGAGGCGGTCCAGGGCGCCGGGCAGAGGGAAGTGTACATCCCTCTGATGGCACCGGAACCGGGAACGGCCCCTTACACCCTTGACATATCGTTTTCGCGGATCAGTTTCTCGCATTCTATTCTGACGAGCCCGCAAGTGCTGGGCATTCCCGGCTTCGGTGTTGAGCTCGGATTCGGGGACAGAGTCTTGAGCCTGCTCGGATACCAATCCCCCTATCTCGGTGTGGGAATCTGGGGAGTAGTCGGCCTCTCGGCGGAGGATGCCGGGGTCCGGGATTTCTTCGAGTTCAAGGCTCTCTGGCGGGCCCCCTTGAACACGCCCGCCATGATAGACCGCCTCGGTCTCGGACGGCAGAAGCCCTTTTTTGCCCTGAGCGAGACGAGGATCAATGTCACAAGCGGCATGGCCCTCGAGCTCAATCTCAAGAGATTCACCCCGCAGCTGCCATACATCAACATCTACTATTCTTTCGGCGACCGGAATTTCGACAGCCCGTATGCGACACGGATGGATCACGGGGTTGAAGAGGGGTATTGGTCCTCGAACCAGTGGGAAACCTCCCTTTCGTATTACTTCAACACCGACGCCGCGGCGATCAACAAGTTCAGGCTGGACCTTGGCGCAGGATCGTACAACATTACTCGCGTCGGATACGATTCATTTCGCCGCGCATCGCGGGAAGAGAACGTGCATCCGATGTCCTGGGTCCAGGCGTTGCTTGCTCTGGACTATACGTATTCGACCAGGGGACAGGAAACGCTCTTCGGATTCAAGCTCCGTTTCTTCGACAACAGGATCACCGTCCTGCCGTGGATGAAGATCCTTCGCACGGGCTCACACGAACTGCGCATTGAGAACACGAGCATCACCGCTCCGCTCGGGCGCGCGCGTGAGCCGTGGGAAGCGGGAAGTGCGGATCTGCTTCAGTTCCGCTACAGATACGGATTGTGACCTTGCGGAGACATCTCACATGAAGCGAGCAGCAGCATTCCTGATGATTCTTCTGGCTCCCTGTATTCTCCGGGCGCAATCCCTTGACGCGGAACTGGCCTCCGCCGCAGGCCTTGCCGATTCCCTGAGAATCATCTACGCACATCTGGAGTACCCCTCAGAGGCCTTCGACGACCTGAAGGAGACCTGGATCATCACGGACCCCCTGTTCATCCGCGACATCGTCAACCGGTTGGGAGCCGGAGGGGGTATTCTCCGGAACGGCGCGCCCTTGCAGGGCAGCGAAATGAAGACCCTGCTGAAGGAGCTGTATGACGGGAGGATGCGCATCCTCGTCAGGCGCCGGGCCTTCGATGACGAACTCGAGAGTCTTGAGCTCTTCGGTTCTTCGGTGACGACCGACCCGGTCTCGGACTGGGTCTACCTCTCCGAGGTACTTGCCGAACCTGCGGACATATACAGGGAAGTCAAGAGCAAGCGCTACTCCCATATCGAGGTGACCAGGGCAGAGACCGAATCGGCCCGATTCCTGGGATGTGACATCCTTCTGCACGCCTCCCGGGCAGAGATGCTGCTGTGGACCAACCATCCGGCGGCCGGAGCGCCGGGGAGCGAGTACCGCCTCTCCCTCATCGGACTCATGGGGAATGAAGAACTCAACCTTCCGTTCTGGTACACGTCTTCGATTGTTGCCGGTCTCAGGCTGGATTATCGGGACGATCTGAGGATCCTTGACCGGACCTACGAGAAGTTCACTCTGTTTGCGGGACCGGTGATTCCGGTGAATTTCAGCGTCCCACTGGCCGATCCGGCCGGTTCGAATCCGCTCATCAGGCCGCGCATTCTCCAATCCTCCGGCGGAGGCGTGTACCTCAAGGGCACCTGGGTACCGCGCTACGGCTGGCCGGATGCGGGACAGTTCATCCAGCTCGGTCTGGAGACCTCCCTCTCCCTTTCCGAGAAGGAACGGTATGCCTCGGACATCCCCCCGACGTTCTATTCCATACGCAACTCCCTCACAGCATCCGCCTTCTGGAAGCACGTTGAAGGAATCTTCGATCTGGGTCTGGGAGCATCGTGGCATGACCTCGTTCATTACAGGCAGATCACGCCCCCGGACCGGCATCTCACCACGGTCGAACCGACGGAAAGCCACTACCTGCCGTTCATCCAGGCGGGGATTTCCGGAGACGGACCGCTGGTGCAATTCTCCGTTTCCACGAGGCTAAACTGCGACCTGACGGACCGGTTCGCATTCTTCGTCGTCAAGTCGATGATCACTCTGAACAGCGCATTCGGGATCGATATTCAATACTACAAGGCACTCAATACAGACAGACTTCCTCCCTGGCACTATGACAGCTACCTGCTCGTCTCACCGCTGATACGGATCAACTACTAAACGGGGATCTGCGGTCTCCGTGCGCCCTGGCGCGTACAGCGCAGGCAACAATACCCTTTCGGCTCGATTCTCGATGTTTCAATTCGGCCCGTTGCTATTCAGCCGGAGCATAGTTAATTTTCGGGCGATCAACGAAACCCGTGCAGACCATCGGACAGTCCATGGACCGCCGCCACAGTCCGGTCATACTTCTCCTCGCCATCTCTATTTCCTCCTGCTCCTCACCGGTGACCTATGTGAAGCCCCGGGAGTGGTCCGCCGACAGCACGCGTCTTTCCCTGATCCGGTCCGCCTCGGCGGTCCTGACAGGGCGGAGGATATTTCTCGACCCGGGGCACGGTGGAGACGATCGCAGAAATCGAGGACCTTCCGGAGAAGCAATCGAAGCAGACGTGAACCTCAGGGTCGGGATCGCCCTGCGCGATTACCTGCGAGGGGCCGGGGCGACCGTGCTCATGTCGCGAGACCGGGACACATCGGTTGAGCTTCGCGACCGTGTCAGGATGGGGGTCGAAGCCGGCGCCGAGGTCTTCATCTCCCTCCACCACAACGCCACGCCGGCGGACGATAATGTAACAAACTACTCCACCGTCTACTATCACGCCCGGGAAGGGGTGAGCGGATATCATCCTTCGAACCATGATCTCGCCCGCTATATCGAGCGAGACATGAGTTACGCAATGCGAAACCCTTCTCCCCCATTCTCGCCGACGTTTGATGGGACGCTGTCGGACTTCGATGTGTATCCCAACGGCGGATTCGGGGTCCTTCGCGACAACCCCATTCCCGCGGTGCTGATCGAGGCTTCCTTTTTCACCTATCCGCCCGAAGAGCGGAGGCTTGCACTGGAGGAATTCAACACGATCGAAGCGTGGGGCATGTTCATCGGTATTTCAAGGTACTTCCGGGCAGGGGTGCCGGGTATTGTGATGCGCTCAGATACCGATGTCGCTGGTGCGAGACCAACCGTTCGCCTCGGGCTCGAATCTTCGAGGGGATTGGATCCCTCATCATTCCAGCTCTACCTTGACGGCCAGCTCCAGCACGGCGGGATCGTGATTCGTGACAGCGCCGTCGTCTGGAATCCCACCGCGGATCTGGCCAGCGGCGCCCATCTGCTTTCCGGGGTCATCCGTAACAACGCCGGAAACCATTCCTGGCCGTTCCGGCGGTACCTGAATATCATGCTTCCTGCCGCCCAAATCACGGTGGCTCTGCATCCCGCGGCCCTGCCTGCGGCGCTTCCGGTCCCACTGCGTGTCGTCGTTGGCGCCCGGGACGTGCAGGATCGGCCTGTCGCCGACCGCACGCCGCTCCATGTGACGTTGCAGGGAGGCGTGGATACACTCCTTGCCGCGAAACAAGGAGGGGCCTTCGTGACTCTGGTAACGAGTGCCTCTCAGGAAACAGTGCACGTGTCGGCTTCAGCCGGAAGCGCAATTTCAAGGGTTGCCGTTGCCCGAACATCAACAATCCGCACGTGCATCGCGGGGTCGATATCCGCAGCGCCTTCCACGCACAAGGCGTATGGGGTTTCAGAGACAACGATCCCCCCTCTCCCCCTCACCGGGCGGAGCAGGGAAGCCTCATGGAAAGCCGAGCGACCTCTTGCCGGGGCGGTGGCGGGGCTGCGCAGGGGAACGGCCGGGGAACCCGATTCGACCCTCCCCGCCATCCTCGCCTCCGACACGACCTGCCCGGACGGACGTTTTGTGCTCTGCGACTCAGCAGGCGGGATCGACCGGCTGAGCATTCGGGCGTCCGGCTTTTTCTCACGGTACGACTCATTGCGTCCGGACGAGCCCGACTTGCATCATGATATTGTCCTCGAGCCTGTCGCCGGGGGCATCCTCTTCGGGAAGACATACGTGTTCGATGCCCGGTATGGCGGGAGCAGCGGACCCGGGGGGCTCTCCGGCGCGCAGGTAAATTACCTCGTCGCCCGGCGGGCTGCCGGGCTCCTCAGCCAGGCCGGAGCCAGAGCCCTGCTCATGCGCACCGACACGGCAGATATTCCCGAAGGGGAGCGGATCCGGCGATCAACTCTGATGCCGCCTGGACGCTACATTCGTATCGACGCCGCGGAACCGGCGCTTCGTGTTCGGGGGACGGTCTATCCGAACTCCAGCAACCTGGCATTCGCCGCCAGGCTGGTGACGGCACTTGGACGGTGGACCGGACTCGACACGGCGGGTGTCGCAGGCTCTGCTGACAGCTTCTACCGGGACGTGGCGATGTCCACGACCGGCCTTCTCCTCCCGGCCGTTGCGACCGGATTCTACAATCCGCTCGAACGCGCCGTTGATGCTCTCGCCTGGGGGATTTTTGCGGGGATACTCGCTTCTGAGGGGGGCGGCGATTCAGTGACAGCAGTCCGAACCGCGGCCGGCGCGGGGCATAGGCCCGTACCGTATGCGCGCATCGCAATAAACAGGACATTCACCCAGACAGCAGATGAACGGGGGGAGGCGGTATTCCCTCCGATCTCGACGGCGCCGGTATTCACCACCGAGGGGGATTCAACCGTCGTGTCCCGTGAAGGCTCCAGACCCTAGGCGCGGGGAGCCGGACTCATTCGGATCCGAAGGCTTCGGCAAGGGCACCTGTGAGGTCCCGGAACATTTCGGGTGTGAGGGTCACTTCATCGAGGATCGCTTCAACGTCCGCTTTCTGCATCCGCTCGAAGTCCTTTTCCGCCGGGAGGGTGACAACCCCGCAGAGATCTATTGCGGCCGGGCTAACCAGAAGCCTCCGGTCACCTTCCTCGTAGAACCTTGCCGGGCGATGTTTCGACCTTGGGAACACCACCAGCGTCCAGATCCCATCGTCATACCAGGAGACCAGATTCATCATCGGCTCCTCGTTTGAACCGGAAACACCCTGCGACGTCCGGTAGAGCGTGTCAAAGCTCCTGATCATGACGGCAAGAGAGGACGATTCCAGGGCGATGAACGGGGGGAGATGGCGGTCGAGTCCGTACACCCGGACCTCACCCGTGTCGACAAGCAGGCGTCCGAACCTCTCCCGCACATTGGAGAATCCGTCGACAACCGGGAGGAACGACCGGGTGCCGGCCTGGAAATGCCTGTGATCGGGGGCGGAGGCGCCACACCGGGGACCATTATACATCGCCGCGAATTCAGAGGCCAGGTCGTGCGCGAGATCAAGGAGAGTCTCGATCCCGTCATGGATGCGCTGGGGTTTGTGGTCGATGCCGGCGATCGTGAAATGTTCCGGGCAGATCGGGTAGGGGTTCACCAGAAGCATGAAGTCTTCGCGGTAGAGGATGCCTTTCTGTTCGGGAGGAAGGTTTTCGTTGCAGAGGAAGCAGGGCCTTTCTCTGATGGACCGGTCGTCGACCCGCGCGGCTGTCGATTTCATGCGGCCCGGGTTGAACTGGACGCGGATGGGCTCGCCGTCGAAATCAAACGTATTGGTCCTGACGCTCTCCAGGCTCTTATACCCTATCCTTGCCAGCTCCCAGGTGGATTTCTGCTGCAGAAGCAGTGCCTGGGCTTCGCCTGAGAGCGAGGGTCCGGGAAGAAATGCTCGCAGCTCCGGTTCGGGTATCACACGGTCCTTGATCATATACCTTTCTCCGGCTGATGCAGTTTCCACGGGAACCCCTCCTGAGGTGGAGAAGCGGGTATGTACCGGCCTACGCATACAACCTGCACTGCTGGGTCCCCGGGTAGTAGTGTTCCAGGATCTGTCCGAAGGTGAATCCCCGCTCTCCCATGACGCCGGCCCCGATCTGGCAGAGTCCGACCCCGTGCCCCCATCCTGATCCCGTCAGCACGAAGTGTCCCGGTACCCCGTTCCGTTCATCCTGCGTATCCACGACAAACGCGGAACTGTAAAGGTGCGACCTGGAGAGCAGCCGCCGGATTTCCAGTTCCTTGCCGACCGTCATCATGGCGCCCGTCCCCACGATCCTCAGCTCCACGAGCCGCCCGGATGTCCCCCGTTTCGCCGGCTGGAGGGATTTGATGGCGCCGAAATCCACACCGCTCTTCCCGCTGATCAGCGCGGCCAGTTCCTCCTGCGTGTAGCTGACCGTCCACCGGTAGAAATCCGCCGTCTCGCGATCCACCTGAGGAAGGATCCTCCCGATGAGAGCGGGGTCCGAGACATTGCAGAACGACGGGGGAGACGATCGGATCCATCCTGCCGACGCCGCCTCTGAAGTAAGGTCAGGAGCGGGGCCGTTCTCGGCATCCCGCACCGCACCAAGGTAGGAATGGGGGTCCGGTTCCCACACGTTTTCGAACAGCTCAGAGACACCGCCGCAGCATTTTGAAAACCGCGCGTCGCACACCTCGCCGCCGCTCATCAGCACCAGGCCGCGCGTCTCGCTGACCGCAAGCGTCACCCCCGCATTCGGAGGCCTGGTGATCCCCTGGTACCGCTGACAATGGTCATCGGCGCAGACATCGAACCGGTCATGGTCTTCCCGGTCATACCAGCGGACAAGCCGGCCGGGTCCCTGGTCAATGGATGCAGGACGCACCCTACTGCCGGCCTTCAGGGCGTTGGACTGCTCAAGCTGTGCGAGGAGCCAGCTCCGGGATGTCACAGCATGGGCCTTCAGGAATTCAAGGGCGCCGCCGGAGCTCATCTCGGAAGAGATCACGCTCGTGAGGTAGTTTTCCACTCCTACGACGTTCACAGCGGACAGGGAGGGGCCGTTTCTGGTGAGCCGCAGGCCTCCCCTGAAACGCTGGTCTTCGGCTCTTTCCCAGTGGAACTCTTTTCCGATCACGACGCCGCGGAGAAGAAACGAGGCTGCGCCCGGGTCCCCTGGAGTCACGGTCACTTCGCGGGCTGTGACAACGATGCCGGACTCCGTTTCAAGGGCGAGCCCGTCCCCCTCGAGCCTCACCTGTGCGGCTCCGCTGATGGACCGGCCGTTGTCGGCAATCACAAAGGACCCCTCAAGGGACAGGAGGAGCCGGGGGGCTTCGAGGATGCCCACGGCAATGAGGGGTTCATGTGTTGTTGCGCCGGTCATGGCGGAAATGTAGGGAATTAGACTTTGAGGAACCAATGCTTCTTCCAGAGTCCCCAGGCCAGCAGGAACATGAGCAAATCGAAGGTCAGGGAAAACAGCAGTGAAGCGACCGGTGGACTCGCCAACGGCAGGAAACATGAGCGATAGATGAAATCCCACAGGGTAACGTGTGTGCCGTCCGGACCCGCGACGACCAGGACAGCAATCACGATGGCGAGCACTTCGGAGGCGACATAGACGGCGATCGCATTCATTCCGAAAATCACGAAGGGAGAAGCCCACCGCTTCAGACCGCGGACATCGACAATCCAGAAGAGGAGGCCGAGGAACGCCGACGCCCATCCCGCCATCAGGAGCACGTAGGAGCTCGTCCACATGTTCTTGTTGATCGGAAGCCAGCGATCCAGCAGCAGTCCCAGGATGAGGAGAACGATCCCCGAGGCGACGAGTGCTCCCGCCTTCCGGACCCCCGGCCGTTCCGTCCGCAGCCAGTGGCCGGCCAGGATCCCGAAGAGGGTCGTGCCGATTGCCGGGAAGGTACTGATGATGCCCTCCGGATCGAACCCCTGACTCGGCGCCCAGATCCAGGTATGACCGGCGAGGAGTGTGGAATCGACATACCAGAGCAGGTTCCCTTTTGGTTCCAGGAATCCCGCGCCGTAGCCGGGCACGGGGATCAGGAATACCGCCAGCCAGTAACAGGCGAGGAGCCCGGCGGTCCAGAGACATTGCGCCTGGACTCCGCAGTACAGGAAAATCGTGCCGGCGAAGAGATAGCAGAGCGCAATCCGCTGGAGCACGCCCGGGACGCGCCAAGTGGAGAGGGAGAATTCACTCCCCGGAAGGAGGCCAAAGGGAAAACCGTTCACGAACAGACCGAGAGCGAAGATGATTGCGGAGCGGCGGACGATATGGATCATCAGCGCCGGCCGGGCGGCTCCCTCTCCCACCCTGCGGGCGAATGAGAAGGTCATGGCCACACCCACGATGAACAGAAAGAAAGGGAAGATCATGTCGGTGAACGTCCAGCCGTTCCACGCCGCGTGGTGGAGCTGCGCGTATGCCGCCGGCCCGTTCCCGGGGTTGTTGACCAGGATCATCCCTGCAATCGTGGCGCCCCGGAAGACGTCAAGGGAGAGAAGCCGGGGCGGCCGTTGTCCGGACGAGGGGGAGTTCATGGGCACCTCATGCAAGTTTCCTGAAGGTGAGGGGGACGGCACCCTCAGGGGGCATCGTGTTGCACCGCCAGAATCGGGCGGGGCAGCCCCCTCAAGGGGCTTCGTGTTGCATCGCCAGAAACGGGAGGGCCGGGACAGCACCCTCAGGGGGCATTGTGTTGCATCGTCAGAAGCGGGCGGGGCGGGCCCGTACTTCTCCAGCGCCCAGGCCGGTCCCGGCGCACGGGATCAGTCGAGACGCCATCCCCTCCTGCCCATTCCCAGATAGATGATCGTGCCGGCGACCAGGCCGGCGACCAGGAATGCCAGGCCGGTGAGCGGATCACCCAGGATGATTTTTCCCAGCCCGAAGAGAAAGGCATAGATCATGACGACCCCGCTGATCCAGTTGACCAGGTTGAACAGTCCGTCGCGCTGGGGCACGATGTCGGGCGCTTCGGCGGCAACCGGCTTCCATCCCGAAACGTTCGGACGGACGCGTCGGTAGAACGAAAGCAGCACGCTGCGCGGCTCGGGGGGTGTCAGGAAGGTCACGGTGAGCCAGACCAGCGTGGTGACGGAGACAGTGATCAGCAGGAGGTAGGCGAACTCCTCAGGAACATTCTCATTGAAGTGGAAGACGCGCTGCAGGACGATTGAGACGGTGAAGGCGGCGACCATTGCGGAGATTTCGCTCCAGGCGTTGATGCGCCACCAGAACCAGCGCAGGATATAGACGAGTCCCGTACCGGCCCCGATCGCCATGAGGAAGCGCCAGGCATCGGCGATGGAATCCATATAGAAGGTGACCACGGCCGAGAGCAGCATGAGGAGCATGGTGACGGCCTGGGAAAAGAACACGTAATGGCGCTCGCTCCTGTCCCGGGAAACGAAGCGCCGGTACACGTCGTTGACCAGATAGCTTGCCCCCCAGTTCAGCTGGGTGCCGATGGTGGACATGTAGGCGGCGGCGAAGGCGGCGAGCATCAGCCCGCGCAGCGACACCGGCAGGTCGCTCATCAGGATCTTCACATACCCTGACTCGGGATCCGCGGCGAACGCCGGGTCCCCCTGAAAACGCACCAGTGCCACGAGGCCTACCAGGATCCAGGGCCAGGGACGCAGGGCATAATGTGCGATATTGAACCAGAGTGTCGCGAGGAGAGAGTTTTTTTCATCCTTCGCGCAGAAGATGCGCTGTGCCACGTACCCGCCGCCACCGGGCTCGGCGCCCGGGTACCAGGAGGCCCACCAGTTCACCGCCAGATAGACGAAGAAGGTAATCAACGGCATCCAGACCGAATGCACGTCGGGCACGAGGGAAAGGACCGAGCCCGCCGACCCCCGGCCCGCATCGATGGCGTGAAGCCGGGAGATCAGTTCCCCCATCCCGCCGGTCGCCCTGACGGCGAAGACCGCCAGGAGAATGACCATTCCCATTTTCAGGACGAACTGGAAGAGATCAGTCCAGAGCACTCCCCAGAGACCGGAGAGCGTGGAGATCGACGCGGTGATGAACATGATTCCCAGGGCTATGGCGAGAGCCTCGATTTTGCCGATACCGAGAACCAGAACCAGGATCTTGACGATGGCGAGGTTCACCCATCCCATGATGATCAGATTGATCGGGAGGCCGAGGTACAGCGCCCTGAAGCCGCGAAGGAATACGGCGGGTGCTCCGCTGTACCGGATTTCGGCGAACTCCACGTCGGTCAGGACACCCGCCCTGCGCCAGAGCCGCGCGAAGAAGAAGACCGTGAGCATGCCGCTGAAGGCCATGCTCCACCAGATCCAGTTGCCGGCGATGCCGTTGCGGGCAACGAGACCGGTGACGACCAGCGGGGTGTCTGCCGCAAACGTGGTGGCAACCATCGATGTCCCCGCGAGCCACCAGGATACGTTGCGTCCGGAAATGAAGAAATCGCTTACGCTCTGCGTCGCCCGGCGCCGCAGGTACAGGGCGACGGCCAGGTTAAAGAGGAAGTAGGCCGCAATGACGAGGGCATCGACCAGGGTCAGCTGCATGGACAGTGCTCCATGAACATTGGATGAGGCTACTCAGGCCGCCGGAGCACCCATCGCATCACGAAGGGGCGGGCGTTGCCGACCAGGAGCGTCACCGCGCACCCGATCAGCGTGTGCCAGGTGTAAGCAATGGACGTCCAGCGCAAGACGGCGGTCATCGCCAGGATGCCCGCAACGAACCCGGCGAAGGCATCCGCGGGCCGGGTACGGGGGAAGAGAAGCCCGAGGAAGAATGTCCCCAGGAGTCCGCCGTAGGTGAACGAGGCGATCTTCAGTCCCAACTCCACAACGGGATTCTTCGTGTCGGAGAAGATCATCGCCCCGCCGATCAGCATCAATCCCCAGAAGACCGTCAGCATCCGCGACCATCCGATTTCTCTCTCCGGGGGAAGGGACCGGCCGTAGGGGGTGTGCTTCACCAGGTCGAGAAACGTCGACGATGCAAGGGAGCTGATCGACGAAGAAAGCGTCCCCATCGCCGAGGCGAGGATGCCGGCGACCATGAGTCCAGCGAGGCCGGAGGGCAGCTCATGGATGATAAAGAACGGGAAAACCTCGTCTGATGATTGGAGTCCCAGCTGCTCGTACGGCGCCCCGTGGTAGAGGGCGAAGAGAGCGAGCCCAAGGACAAGGAAGAAAGCGAACTGGATCACGATGAGGACCGCATCGAGGAGGAGCGCCCTCTGGCTGTCGGCCCGGGAGCGGCAGCTCAGCAGCCTCTGCACGAGGAGCTGATCCGTACCGTGCGAGGCCATTGTGAGGAATGTCCCGCCGATGAGTCCTCCTGCCAGTGTGTAGGGTGAGGAAAAAAAAGAATACCAGCTCCCGGCCGGCTGAAGGTTGACAACGGAGAATTTGCCGGTGCTGCCGGCGGCGGCCACGACATCCGGCCATCCTCCGGGGAGCCTGTGCAGAATGAGCGCAAGGGATGCGGCTGCTCCCGTAAGATAGATCAGGAGCTGCAGGGCGTCCAAGGAAACCACCGCCTTGAGCCCTCCCACGGCGGTGTAGAGCAGCGTGAAGGCGCCGATGACCAGGATACTCTCGGCATAATCGAGCCCGGTGATCATGTGGACCGGGATCGCAGTGGCAAAGAGCCGCACACCCGAGGCGAGCACCCGCGTGACAATGAACACCGTCGAGGTGAACCGGCGGAGAGAGAGGCCATAGCGCTTCCCGAGAAAATCGTAAGCGGTCTCGAGCGATCCACGATAGTACGCGGGGATGAAAACGAGGCTCACGATCACCCGGCCGAGGAAGAACCCGAACGCAAGTTGAAGGAAATGAAGTGACCCGGCGTACGCGATTCCGGGAACGCTGATGACCGTAAGTGCGCTTGTCTCGCCGGCGACGATCGACATCCCCACCAGCCACCAGGAGAGGTTTCTCCCCCCCAGGAAGTAATCCAGCGAAGAGTGTTGGCGGCCGGAGATCACGATGCCTATGCCGGTGACGCCGAGAAGATATGCGATGACGATGGAATAATCGAGGGCAGAGAAGCCCATGGCTGGGAAGGCGATCGTGAGCTGGTGAAATGTACGGAGCGTTTATGCCAGAATCAAACCGGCCTTAAAACTTGCTATTTTCTGTGTCGCTGAGTACCATGCGAGTATCCTGCGTTTCAGGCAAGCCACAGCGGTCTCAACCAAACAGAATCCTATGCCCAGCACAGAAGTCGAACGCCCTCCCGAACCGGACGAGACGGTCCTCCGGAAGACACTGCAGGAAATCACACAACCCTTTATCGACCTCATACACGCCTCGCAGGCCCTCTGGGCCATCAACCTGTCCTATCTTCTTGAAGGGCTCACGTACTTCGGTGTCGTCGGACTTCTGGCGATATTCTTCAACGACTACATCGGGCTGAATGATATTGACGCCGGGCACATGGTGGGGTTCCTGACCGCAGGGATCACGCTCGCCATGCTGGCCTTCGGTGCAACGGTGGATCTCGTTGGGCCGAGGAAAGCCCTGCTCCTGTCGCTGGGTCTGATGTTGATCGGACGGATCCTCTTGACGGTCAGTCCGGGAGCCGGTGCCGAAACGGGACTCTGGTCGACCCGTCATTTGCTCGCGATGGCTGGGCTCCTGGGGATCATCGCCGGGTATGGGATCTACCAGCCGGCCTGCTATGCGGCCACGAAGCTGTTCACCTCCCCGAAGACTGCGGCAATGGGCTATGCCATGCTCTACGCGATCATGAACCTGGGGGGATTCCTACCGGGACTGATCTCTCCCCCCGTAAGAAAGGTCTACGGCATTCCAGGGGTCTTCTGGGTCTATGTTGCGTTGACTGTTGCGGGCATCGTCGTCATACTCACCCTTCTCACCCGGAAGGCAACGCAGCGCGCACAGGAACAGGCGCGGGCGGAGGGAGGAAACGAAGAGCCAGTTGACGAGAAGAAGCCTCTCCGTGAGCAGCTTCGCTTCTATGTCGCAAATTTCCCCCTCAAGGATCTCAGGTTTCTCTTTTTCATTTTCATTCTCATCCCCGTCCAGACTCTTTTTGCGCACAACTGGCTCACCCTGCCGCAGTATTGCAACCGTGCATTTACCGGGGTAGTCAGCGACAACTACGAGTTTTTCGTCAATTTCAGCCCCCTCTTGATCTTCATCCTGACGCCAATGGCCACAGCGCTCACGGCAAAGAGGAGTACGTATACGATGATGATCGCCGGAACGCTGGTCATGGCGGCTCCCACCTTCCTGCTCACGCTTGGACCCAATATCACGACGCTGTTCGCCTTCCTGGTGTTCATGACAGTCGGGGAGGCCATGTGGTCTGCCCGGTTCCTGCAATGGGTGGCCGAGATCGCCCCAAAAGGCATGACAGGGATATACATGGGAATCGGGCAGTTTCCCTGGTTCCTCACGAAGGTCATAACCAGCTTGTATTCAGGCTGGTTTCTGGAAAAGTTTTGTCCCGCCGGCGTTCCACCCTCCCAACTGCACACCGAAACCATGTGGTTGATCTACGGGGTTATCGCGATGGTGAGCCCTCTCGGGCTCTTTCTGGCGCGGAAGTGGATGGTAAAGGGCTTCAAGTCACGGCACGGGGAGGTGGTCCTCCCCTGAAGCTCCCGGCAGCGGGATTTTTCGTGCGAGAATGGCTGCCGGAAGAGGGATTGCGGGAACTCTTTTAGACCGGAACGAATTAACCTAGACAGCCGACGGACGGCGGGCCTTCGCCGGATCAGGACGGCAGTCAATGGTTATGTTCAACTTCCGGGTAGGTCCATGGAGAAGGGCACAGTGAAGTGGTTCAACGGAACCAAGGGGTACGGATTCATCTCCCGTCCCGACGGTGAGGATGTATTCGTGCATTACAAATCCATAGCCGGTGAGGGCTACCGCAACCTGAACGAGGGCGACAATGTGGAGTTTGATCTACAGAAGGGACCCAAAGGACTTCTGGCGGCAAACGTGAAAAAGCTCTGAG